>NZ_WOEY01000089.1 GCF_013177695.1 Paraburkholderia solitsugae
CGCCCATTCAGGAAAAAGCCTTCCGCCTCCTGAACGTTAACCCCGCCTGTACCCAGTAACCATCCCGCCTTCGCACGCATAACAGCGCGAAATCAATAGCTTATGTTTCGGCCTGGTCAAAGTTCGGTTTAGTTTCCAGCAGATGACCTTAAAATTTCAAACAGAACCCGAATAGCCACGCTATTCCTCTCGTTTAATCGCACAAACTCACGCTAGTATTAACTTCGCGCGGACGCGAGGACAGTTCGCGCGCATATTCCGAAAAACTTCGAAAAGCAAAAAATGATAATCAGTCAATTTCGAATGCTCGTGGTGGCCGCGGCCACGGTCGCCACGGTCGCCACGGTCGCTCCGGCTTACGCAGGATTAGGCGGCGCACCGACCTACCCTGTGACAGCCAGCAGCACCCGCGCAGGGGCGGCCAGCCAGAGCGCCGCCGCGGTGGCGCGCTACGCGGCAAGCGCCAATGCGGCTGCGCCGGCGTACACCGTGAGTCAGACCACGCTGCCGTCGGGCACGGTGGTGAACGAATACATCGCGGCGGGCAATACGGTGTTCGCGCTGAGTTGGGAAGGCCCGACCATGCCGCCGCTCAAGACGCTGCTCGCCACTTACTTCCCGTCTTATGTGCAGGGCCTCACCGACGCGCACGCCGCGCAAGGCAGCGGCTACGGAACCGCCGTCGTGCATCAGCCGGCGCTGGTCGTGGAGACCGGAGGCCATATGGGCGCCTTTGTGGGTCGAGCCTACCTACCGCAAGCGTTGCCGCAAGGCGTTAGCGCTGACGACATCAATTAAGCCTTTAAAAATTAATCGAGAGAAACCAAGTGCGCAAAATCGCATGGATCATTGCCGCGGCGCTCGGGCTGAGTCTGGCTGGCTGCGGTGGAGGTGGGGGTAGCGGGAGTGGAACCAACAGCAGCACAACGCTGAACGCACCGGTCGGCGCAAGTTCGCCCGCACCCGCGAGCGGAACCAATACTTCGGCGCCCAACGTACTCGCGACCGACGCGTCGGCGGTGCCAACCCCTGTCGGCCCCGGCAATACGATCGCGGTGACGGTGACCGGAACGAGCATCCACAATCAGCCCATGGTCAGCGTCACAATTTGTCCCCCTGGATCTAGCGCCACTACTAACTGCGCGATTATTCCGAACGTGATTGTCGATACCGAATCGTTCGGGTTGCGTCTGGTTAGCTCAGCGATTCCGGCCCCCACCTTCAGCGCGCTGACACCCGAAACCGCGAGCGGCCTCCCGCTCGCCGAATGCGCGTTGTTCGGCAGCGGCTACGCATGGGGTACCGTCCATTACGCGAACGTTGCGATTTCGGGTGAGACGGCCACGAACGTACCGATCCACGTGATCGGCGATACAACGCTGACGACGCCTGCGCCGACCGAGTGCCAGGTTGGCCGTCAGTTGGTCACCACGACCGATCTCGGCGCAAACGGTATTCTCGGCATCGGCGTGAGCCCGACCGACTGCGGTACGGCATGCGTGAATGGAGCGGTGTCGACGTTCTACTACACCAACGCCGGCACCGGCACCGCGGTGCCCCTCAACGGCCAGATCACCAACCCCGTCTCGCTGTTCGGGCAGGACAGCAACGGCGTGATTCTGGAGATGGCTCAGGTGTCAGACACCGGTAGCGCGACCGCTCAGGGTACGCTGGTCTTCGGCATCGACACGCAGGCCAACAATATGTTGTACGGCACGGGCGCTACGCTGATGCGGACGAACGGGAACGGCGACTTCACCTCGACCTACAACGGGACCACGCAGACAAAAACGTTCTTCGATTCCGGCTCGACGGTGATGTTCTTCCCGGACCTGTCGATCCCGGTGAGCAGCACGTCCGGATACTACATACCGACGACGACGGTGGGGCGGTCATCGACGCTGGTGGGCGCCATCCCGACGAGTGTGTCGCTCGGTTTTAATATTGCGAACGGAGCAACGCTGAACGCGTCGGGGAATAACGCGTTCAATAACCTCGGTATCTACATGACCCGTCAGTTCGACTTCGGCATGCCGTTCTTTTATGGCCGGCACGTGTACTACGGCATTTCCGGCAAGGCGTCCACGGGTGGCGGCACCGGACCGTATGTCGCGTACGTTTCGAGCTAAGTGACGTTGCGTCTCGCGCGGTGAATATCGGCGGTGGGGTCGATATTCATTTGCGCGGGGCGAGCAAACCGCGCGTGGCAGCAAGACTTTCAAACACTTTGAAAGAGGAATTGATGCCCAGTGACCGCTTTGCATAATCCCTAAAACAGGGATGAACATCCCTCTATTGAGGATTTCCCAGAGAATCCCTATAATGAGGACGATCGTCCCTGTATCAAGGATTCGTGATGAGTGTTGCCGACTTCCTCTTCACACCGGGCTTGCAACGCGTGCTTGGTGCCACGCTGCTGCAGCCTGACCGCAGTTTTACGCTACAGGAACTGCTGCGTCTGGCAGACAGTGGGCGCGGAAGCGCTCAAAAGCAAGTGGACCGACTGGTCGAGGTCGGCGTACTTCAGGAAGACGCCCGACGAGGCCGGCAACGGAGCATCCGCGCGAATACCGAATTCGTCCTCTATCCAGAGTTGCTTAGTATCGCGCGCAAGTCATTTGCCGTTGTGGAGCCGCTGAAAGATGCCCTCGCGCCTTTTGCCGAACAAATCACCTCAGCGTTCGTGTTTGGCTCCGTGGCCAAGGGCACGGACAGTGGCCGAAGCGACATCGACTTGATTGTCGTCGGGAGTGCCCCTCTCCTAGAGCTCTCTGAGGCCATGCAGATGGCCGAGCAAGGTCTGCTGCGCCCCGTCAACTTCTCTCTGTACGAGCCTGCTGAATGGGCTGCCCTGATAAAATCAGACCCTATTATGGCCCAGATTGCCCAAGGCCCCACCCTGAAGATACTGTGATGCCGCGCCCATCTGAATACGAAAACCTCATCAAGACGAAAGCCTTTGAGGCGGTCGCGCCAACGCCCGGAGCTATCGCCGGCTTCCTGCGCAACGCAGCGGACTATAAGGCCACCGCCGATGGGCTAGACCCCAGCCGACATCTGCAGGTCTTTACCTTGGCCTACGAAGGCTATTTCCAAGTGGTCCAGGCCGTCCTGGAGTTCTACGAGGTCCGCACCAAAGATGCCGGCCGTAACCTGGCCATCCAGCGTGTATCCACCTCGCTGGGTGTGAACTCCCAAGAATTTGCCTTCATCACGAAGGCCCACGAACGTCGCAACGGTACCTCTTACGTTTCACCGTTTCCCCCGGTGTCAAAGGCTGAGGCCGCCACCATGCTGGCCATCCTGGCTAAGTACCTACTCGTTGCGCATACGCTGACTGATACGCCATGAGCCCCTATTTTGCAGAAGCGCCCTCCCCTAATAAATCCCCATCGCCCCTTCAATACTGCGCACCATCGAAACCAGCCGCGGCCCGATATCCCCTTCCAGCTGATTCTCCTTCAGCAAATAGGAAGGCACGCCGCAGTTGAACACCAGAATCTCTCCGTCGGCCGAAGGTTTCATCGGCACGGCGACAGCATGTACTTCGCGCCGCAAGTCGCCGTACGAGACGCAGAACCCGCGCTCATAGAAGTAATCGATGCTGTTCATCACGCGCTCGGCAAACGTATTCCATTCACTCGGCGCCTTCACCGCAATCTCATTGCAAAGCGCCTCGCGCCGCTCGGCCGGCAACGCCGCGAGCAACGCGCGGCCCATCGCGGTTCGCACGATCGGATAGCTCAGGCCGATATCCGCCGGCAACCCCAAAGGCGTCGTGCTGCGGCTGCTTTCCAGGTACACGACATTGAGCCGGTCCCGCATGCCGAGCGAGACTGAGCCGCGAATCTGATCCGCCAACTCCTTCATCGAAGGCCGCGCGATCTGCCGCACGCTCAAGCTTGCGAGCAATGGATAGCTCAACGACAGCACCGCCGAGCCGAGCTGAAACTTGTTGTTCATACGATTGACGCGCAAGTAGCCGAGGCGCGTGAGCGTGTAGGTGAAGCGCGAGATGGTGGCCTTGGTCATGCCGGTGCGCGCAGCCAGTTCCGCATTGCCGAGTTGCGATTCGCGCGGCGTGAAGCAATGCAGGATGTCGAGGCCGCGCGCCAACGTGGTGGCGAACTGCCGGTCACCGTCGAATTCGTCGGGCACATAGCGCGCCTTCGAATCCAGATAGTCGCCTGTCAGCGCCGCCGCCTCGGAGCGCTTGTTGTTGGCTGCCATGATCGTCTCCCTTCAGATAGCCAATTTTGCGCCTCCTGTTCAGCATATCCAAACTCTGTTCTGCAGAGTCGAACAAATCGCGCCGACTGCCTGTAAATCTTCGATAGTGAAGTCATAAATCGACTCACATGACGGAGACAAGCATGACCAGGACACCCTCACATTTCGATTCGATGCTCGCCGACGTCGCGCGCTTCGTTCGCGAAGAAGCGATGCCGCGCGAAAACGAGATCGAAAAGGCGGATGCCGTACCGGCGGATCTCGTCGAACGCATGCGCGAACTCGGCTATTTCGGCTGGAGCATTCCGCGCGATTTCGGTGGCGCTGGACTGTCGACGGAGCAACTCGTACGCGGCGCATTCGAACTATCGCAAGCGTCGGTAGCATTCCGTGCGCGGGTCGGCACCAATACCGGCATCGGCTCGGAAGCGCTCGTCGCCGACGGCACCGACGCGCAGAAGCAGCGCTATCTGCCGCGCCTCGCCTCGGGCGAGCTGACCGGCGCTTTCGCGCTAACCGAAGCGGACGCCGGCTCGGACGCCACCGCATTGCGCACCACCGCGCGACGCGACGGCGATCACTACATCCTCGACGGCAGCAAGTGCTTCATCACCAACGCGCCGATCGCGGACCTGTTCACGGTGATGGCCCGCACCGATGCTGACACGCCCGGCGCCGGTGGCATTTCCGCATTTCTCGTCGAACGCGGCATGCCAGGTCTCTCCACCAGCGCGCCTTACGACAAGATGGGCCAGGCCGGTTCGCCGGTCGGTGACGTCGTGTTCAACGCGTGCCGCGTGCCTGCGGCCAATCTGATCGGTGGCGTCGAAGGTCAAGGCTTCCGTACCGCGATGAAGGTATTGAACAAGCAGCGCATTCACCTTGCCGCGCTGTGCACCGGCCCTGCCATGCGGATGCTTGAAGAAGCCGTTGCGTACACCTCGAAACGCGAGCAGTTCGGCAAGCCCGTGGCCGAGTTCCAGCTCGTGCAGGCCCTGATCGCCGAATGCCAGACAGAAATCTTCGCCGCGCGCTCGATGATTCTCGAAACCGCGCGCAAACGAGATGCGGGTGAGGACGTCGCGCTGGAAGCGTCGATGTGCAAGATGTTCGCCTCTGAAATGTGCGGACGTGTCGCGGATCGTGCGGTCCAGATGCTCGGCGGACGCGGCTATCTCGCGGGCAATGCGGTCGAGCGGTTCTACCGCGATGTGCGCGCCTTCCGCATTTACGAAGGCACCACGCAGATTCATCAGTTGAACATCGCGAAGATCACGCTGCGACGCGCGGCCGAACGGGATCAGGCGAAACAGAAGGACAGCGCACAAGCCGACGCTGCGTGTGCAGCATGAGCACGGTCATGAACACCACCACGCACTGTGCAACCACGCTCGACATCGAACGGCTCGTCAACCCGCGCTCGATCGCGATCATCGGCGCTTCAAACGATCCGAAATCGATCAGCGGCCAGCCCATGCGCTTTCTCATGCAGCACGGGTATCAGGGCGCGCCGTATCCGGTGAATCCAAAATACGCGGAGATTGACGGCGTGGCGTGCCATGCCAGCATCGCCGCATTGCCCACTACGCCCGATCTCGCGTTGATCCTCGTCGCGGCGCGGCGCGTGCCCGACATGCTGCGCCAATGCGGCGAAAAGGGTATCAGCTTCGCGATCGTCTACAGCTCCGGATTCGCTGAAGCGGGCGAAGCCGGCGCCGCGTTGCAGCGCGAGTGCGCGGAAGTCGCGAAAGCTTTCGGCATCCGCGTGATCGGTCCGAACTGCCAGGGATTCGTCAGCACAGGTGCCAGCGTCTACGCCGGATTCGGCGCGCCGTTCGGCGTCGACTACCGGCGCGGCGGCTTGTCGCTGATTTCGCAAAGCGGGGGGTTTGGCTGCGCGCTGCTGCTGATGGCCGACGAACTTGGCATCGGCTTGCGGCATTTCATCACCACCGGCAATGAGGCCGACATCAGCCTGCTCGATCTGGTCGATGCCTGCATCGCGGACCCGCAAACGTCGCTGATCGCCGCCTATATCGAAGGCTTGAAGGATGCGCGACGTCTCGTCGACGTCGCCAACCGTGCGCTCGACGCCGGCAAACCGCTGCTCGCGTGGAAGGTCGGCAACACCGCCGACGGCGCCAAAGCGGCCGCGTCGCACACGGCGAATCTGGGCGGCGCATCCGCGCTCTATCGCACAGCTTTCCGCCAGACCGGCGTGATCGACGTCACCGATGTCGCGGACCTCGGCGACTACGCCAAGGCGTTCGAAGCCCAACGCCTGCCGCGCGGCAATCGAATCGCGGTCGTCACGCTCTCGGGTGGCGCCGGCATTCTGATCACCGATGCCTGTGCTGAACGTGGCATGTCGGTACCCGCGTTGTCGGCGGCGACGCTCGAGCAGCTCAAACCGATCGTGCCCGCGTTCGCCTCGTTGAACAATCCGATCGATCTCACCGCGGGCATCCTCGCTGAGCCGAAGATTTTTGCCGACGCACTGCAGATCATCGCCGACGATCCGAACATCGACGCCATCGCGATCATGGCAGCCGCGGCGAGCGGAGAAGTGGCACGCGCGATGGCCGAGGCGATCGTGCGCGTCTACGCCGCCACGACCAAGCCGATGATGCTCGCCTGGAACGCGCGCCGCGACATGGCCGCCGACGCCTACGAGATGATCGAAACGCATGGCGTGCCGCTGTATGCGACGCCTGTGCGTTGCGGACGCGCGTTCGCGGCGTTGTCGGACTATGCGCAGGCGCGGCGGGTGCGTGCAGCGGCACGCTGTGCCGAACCGCTTGCACATGCGCAATATGATGTCGAGCAAGCTCGCGCGCTGCTGGCTGTCAGTCAGGGCGACCTGACCGAACACGCCTCGCAGGCGTTGCTGCGCGATTACGGCATCGAGACGCCCAGGAGCGAGCTCGCGCACAACCGCGACGAAGCATGCGCCATCGCGCGAAAGATCGGCTTTCCGCTCGTGATCAAGGTGCAGTCACCCGACATTCCGCATAAAACGGAAGCTGGCGCCGTGCGGGTCGGCATCCGCGATGAAGCGACGCTCGCCAGCGCCTTCGACGAAATCGTCGCGAACGCGCGCCGCCATGTCCCCCATGCGCGAATCGACGGCGTGCTGGTGCAGGAAGAGATCCGCGACGCGATCGAGATGATCGTCGGTATCGAGAACGATGCGTCGTTCGGACCGGCTGTGATGTGCGGTCTCGGGGGGATCTATGCCGAAGTGCTGAAGGATGTGGCGTTCCGACTCGCGCCGGTTTCGCACGCCGACGCTCACGCGATGATCCGCGAACTGCGCGCCTTCGCGATGCTCGACGGTGCGCGCGGCAAACCGCGTGGCGATATCGAGGCGCTCGTCGAAACGATCGTTGCGCTGTCCGCGATGGCGCTCGACCAGCAGGCCAGCCTGAAGGAACTGGATATCAATCCGCTTTTCGTGCTGCCCACGGGCAAGGGCGTGCGGGCCGGCGACGCGTTGGCGCGCTGCATGCCGCACGCGGCCGACGCCGTCAATGGTGTCGGTCCCGCCGACGACGTGCACGAAAGCGAGCATTGCGCGCCAGCCGTCGTGGACGGATAGTGACGCGGTGCCAGGCCGCTTTGAGACCGGATGTCGCTGATTTGCCGCGCTACATTCAGTGCTAAACATCGCACTAAAACCGCACCACGCGCGGCAATATGCATCGCAACATGCGCAGCGACACCCACCGCAGTTGGCATTCTTCGCGAGACCATCATGCACGGCTATTCGCATTCAGGCACCTCGACTACGGACGACCTCACGCCCACCGAAGTCGAACGCACTTACCGCAAGATATTCTTCCGGCTGATTCCGTTGCTGTTTCTCTGCTACGTGATCAGCTATATCGACCGCGTCAACATCGCCTTCGCCAAGCTTCAGTTCATGCACGACCTCGGCTTCTCGGAGTCGACTTATGGTTTGGGCGCAGGGCTTTTCTTCATCGGCTACGTGCTGTTCGAAGTCCCGAGCAATCTGTGGATGCAGCGCGTCGGCGCACGCCGCACGCTGTTGCGCATCATGTTCGCGTGGGGGCTGGTGTCGAGTCTGATGATGTTCGTGCGCACGCCGACACAGTTCTACGCGATGCGCTTCTTGCTCGGCGTGGCCGAAGCGGGCTTCTTCCCCGGCATCATCTACTATCTGAGCTGCTGGTTTCCCGGCGCGCGGCGCGCACGCGTGACCGCATTTCTGATGATGGCGACCGCGGTGGCGGGGATCATCGGCGGGCCGCTGTCCGGGTTCATCATGACGCGGCTCGCGGGCGTCGGCGGCATGCCGGGCTGGCAATGGCTGTTCCTTCTGGAAGGCGTGCCCGCTGTGACGCTCGGGATCATCGCGTTCCTGACGCTCGGCGACAAGCCGGAAGACGTGAACTGGCTCGACGAGCGCGAGAAAGCGCTGGTGTCGCGTGAACTCGCCGCCGATGAGAAGACCAAGCAAACCGGTCATCTCGACGGACTGCGCGGCGCGCTTGCGAATCCACGCGTGTACTTCGCGGCGCTCGTCTATTTCGCGGTGATGATGCCGTTCAACGCGATCGGCTTCTGGGCGCCGACCATCATCCGCGACCTGGGCGTCGCCAGCGTGCTGGACGTGGGCTTGTTGTCCGCGCTCGTCTTCATGGCGGCTGCGCTCGGCACCTATGTGGTGGGCGCCAGTTCCGACCGGACCATGGAGCGGCGCTGGCACGTCGCGGCGAGCGCTTGCGTGACCGCGCTGGCGTTCGCGCTGCTGTCGGCCGCCGGCCATAACGTCGCACTCGGCGTTGGGTTGCTGGCGCTAGCGGCGGCTGCGTCGTATGGCTCGTTTGTCGTGTTCTGGACGATTCCGCAGACCTTCCTGCCGCGCTCGTCTGCAGCGGGCGGCATCGCGATGATCACGAGTCTCGGCGGCACGGGCGGCTTCGTGAGTCCGGCGTTCGTCGGCTGGGTCAAGACGCAGACCGGCAGCGCGCAATATGGGCTGATTGGATTGGCGGTGGTGTTGCTGGCCGGCGTCGTGTTGATGCTGGTGGTGTTTCCGGCGCAGGGGAAAAGCGTGTCGAACGCTGCGGCCAGTGGCAATGCGAATGTGCCGGCGCAGCATGGCCTGGGCCAGACGAATCATTGAGAGGAGGGACCGGCGCCGACACGCGCTTCCCGCCTCGGTATCGCCTTACCGGCTGAGATTCTGGCGCGTGCGGATCTCGCCGCGAGCACGCTCGTTCGCGTGCTGCCGGACGAGACGCCGCTTGCCCGTCTTTACATGCGTTGACGCTGCCCAACCGCCGTCCGAGGGCGAAAATTCGTAGCTTTGTTGATTTTCTGGTGGCGCTGCAGGCAACTTAACGGATCCTTGCGCTGTTGAGTTCACCAGGAAGGAACCGCTCATGGAATTCCACGACGACGACCTCACTCACTTCGAAGCCCATGGCGCGGCCGCGCTGCCGGTCTCGAACGACCAGGGCTACGTCGAGCACGAAGGGGCGCGAATCTGGTACGCGTCATATGGGACCGGCGCGCCGGTGATTCTGCTGCATGGCGGTCTGGGGCACAGCGGCAATTGGGGCTTTCAGGTCCCGGCGCTGGTCGGCTCGGGGCATCGCGTGGTGGTGATCGACAGCCGCGGCCATGGCCGCAGCACCCGCGATGCGCGCCCCTATATGTACGAGTTGATGGCCTCCGACGTTCTGGCCGTGATGGACACGCTGCAACTCGACCAGGCCGCGATGGTCGGATGGAGCGACGGCGCCTGCGTCGCCCTGGTGCTGGGCCGCCAGTTCCCGGAGCGCGTGGCGGGTGTGTTTTTCTTCGGCTGCAATATGGACCCGAGCGGTACCAAGGCCTTCGTGCCGACGCCGGTGATCGACCGCTGCTTCGCGAGGCATGCCAAAGACTATGCGCAACTGTCGGCGACGCCCGACGACTTCGACGCGTTTGTCGGCGCGGTCAGCGAAATGATGAGGACCCAGCCCAACTATTCCGCGCACGATCTGGCCGGGATCCGTGTGCCGGTTGCAATCGTCCAAAGCGAGCACGACGAATTCATCAAGGCGGAACACGCCGACTATCTCGCCCGCAGTATTCCCGGCGCGGCGCTGATTCTTCTCTCTGGCGTGAGCCACTTCGCCCCGCTGCAACGGCCGAAGGAGTTCAACCGCGTGCTGCTCGATTTTCTGAAGCGGGTTCTTCCCTGAACGAAGCGATCTCGCGCGACGTTTGCGCTGCACCACGAAGCCATGACGCCTTACTATCTGGCCAGAACGCCAAAATTTCACGATGTGGAACGAGCCCTTGCTTCGTAAAAAATCGTGTTGCGTGGCACAAATTCCGCATTTCGCAATGCCGCCCCACGTTGCACATCGTAAAATGAAGGTTATAAACCTTTATTTTTAAACGACAATTTTTGATCGAACGAACCGTCTAACAACCCCTTGCGCCAGGACTCGCTGACGTAGACTCTTTTACAAGAGCCGACGGTTCATAGGACGCAGCGAAAAGGGTGCAGGGAAAGACGGGACGAAAACGCAGTCGCAGTGAGTCCCCCGCCCCTACCTGAAGCCGCCACGGCATCGCAGTTTTTAATTGGCAACTGGGAGACTAAAAATGGAAGGCTTTCGCTTTGGCTCAACGCAAGGAGCGTTCTACATCATGCCGGGTCAGGATGGTTGGGAAGCAACCTACGGCAACGAAACGCTCGGCGCGTTTTCCAGCCCGCAACAGGCAGCTGACGACCTCGCGCGCGGCTTGACCTGCCCGCAGCTGTCCGAAATCGACACGTCGATGCTCGAAATTCCAGAAAAACTCAGCGATTGGGAAATCGTTTACGTGTGAGGGTCAGCATGGCCGCTCACGTACGCGTAAAAACGACAATGGCGCTCCTGAAGAGCGCCATTGTCTTGCTTACTGCTTACTTCAATGCCTGCTTCGGTACCTTGAGCAACAGCCTCAGTACTTCATTCAGCACCTCATTCAGACCATTAAGCGATTGCGTCCACGATCTTGTTCAGCGTGGCGCTCGGGCGCATGGCCTTGCTCGTCAGTTCGACATTCGGACGGTAGTAACCGCCGATATCCACTGGCTTGCCTTGCGCTGCAGCCAACTCGTCGATGATCTTCGCTTCGTTGTCGGCCATCGTTTTCGCCACACCGGCGAACTGCGCCTGCAATGCAGCGTCTTCAGTTTGCGCAGCCAGTGCCTCAGCCCAGTACACAGCCAGGTAGAAGTGGCTGCCGCGGTTGTCGATACCGCCAACCTTGCGCGCCGGCGACTTGTCGTTGTCGAGGAACTTGCCCGTTGCCTGGTCCAGCGTCTTGGCCAGAACCTGCGCCTTCGGGTTGTGATACGCGCCGCTCAGATGTTCGAGCGAAGCCGCCAACGCCAGGAATTCGCCGAGCGAATCCCAACGCAGGAAGCCTTCTTCAACCAGTTGCTGAACGTGCTTCGGTGCCGAACCGCCGGCGCCGGTTTCGAACATGCCGCCACCTGCCATCAGCGGGACGATCGACAGCATCTTCGCGCTGGTGCCCAGTTCCATGATCGGGAACAGGTCGGTCAGGTAGTCGCGCAGCACGTTGCCGGTGACCGAGATCGTGTCCTTGCCGGCGCGGATGCGCTCGATCGAGAACTTCGTTGCTTCGACCGGCGTCATGACGCGGATATCCAGACCGCTGGTGTCGTGGTCCTTCAGGTATTGCTCGACCTTCCTGATAATCTGCGCGTCATGCGCGCGTGCCGCGTCCAGCCAGAAAATAGCCGGCGTGTTGGTGGCGCGTGCACGGTTGACCGCGAGCTTGACCCAATCCTGAACCGGTGCGTCCTTGGTCTGGCACATGCGCCAGATGTCGCCGGCTTCAACCGCCTGCTCGATCAGCACCGTACCGGCTGCGTCGGTCACGCGAACTGCGCCGTTTGCCGGGATCTGGAACGTCTTGTCGTGTGAACCGTATTCTTCAGCAGCTTGTGCCATCAGGCCGACGTTGGGCACGGTGCCCATCGTGACCGGGTCGAATGCGCCGTTCTTCTTGCAATCTTCGATCACAGCCTGGTAGACATCGGCGTAGCAACGGTCCGGAATCACGGCCTTGGCGTCGTGCAGTGCGCCGTCCGCGCCCCACATCTTGCCCGACTCGCGAATCATGGCCGGCATGGAGGCGTCGACGATCACGTCGCTCGGCACGTGCAGGCTGGTGATGCCCTTGTCCGAGTTGACCATGGCCAGTTGCGGGCGTTGTGCGTATTGAGCCTTGATGTCGGCTTCGATCGCTTCACGCGTTTCGGCCGGCAGGTCCTTCAGGCGCGCATACAGATCGCCAATACCGTTGTTCGGGTTGAAACCGGCTTGCGCCAACACGTCAGCGTGCTTGGTCAGCACGTCTTGGTAGAACACCGAGACCACGTGACCGAAGATGATCGGATCCGACACCTTCATCATGGTCGCTTTCAGGTGCACCGAGAACAGCACGCCCTTGCTCTTCGCATCCGCGATTTCTGCTTCGATGAAGCTGCGCAGCGCGTTCTTGGAGAGCACCGAAGCGTCGATGATCTCGCCCGTTTGCACGGCCGTCTTTTCTTTCAGGACCTTCGTCGAGCCGTCGGCGGCGATCAGTTCAATCTTCACGGCACCGGCCGCTGCGATCAGCGCAGATTTTTCGCTGCCGTAGAAATCGCCGCCGCTCATATGCGCCACGTGCGACTTCGAGTCCGCGCTCCACGCGCCCATCTTGTGCGGATGCTTGCGTGCGTAGTTCTTGACCGACAACGGCGCGCGGCGATCCGAATTGCCTTCGCGCAGCACCGGGTTCACCGCGCTGCCCTTGATCTTGTCGTAGCGTGCCTTGACGTCTTTCTGTTCGTCGGTCTTCGCTTCGTCCGGATAAGACGGCAGCTTGAAGCCCTGATCGCGCAGTTCGGCAATCGCGGCTTTCAGTTGCGGCACCGAAGCGCTGATGTTCGGCAACTTGACGATGTTCGCTTCCGGACGCGTGGTCAGCCCACCCAGTTCCGCCAGATCATCGGAACCCTTCTGTTCCGCGGTCAGGTAATCCGGAAAGGCAGCAATGATCCGGCCAGCAAGCGAGATATCGCGCGTTTCAACGATCACGTCGGACGAGCGCGTGAACGCCTTGACGATCGGCAGCAGCGAATAAGTCGCCAGAGCAGGCGCTTCGTCGGTCAGGGTGTAGATGATCTTAGGCGATGTGGACATGTTTGATGCTTTGCTAAGTGAAGTGGTAGACAGAGCGTTCGTGGCGCTGAGCCCGCGGGTGCGACGAAGCAGCAAAAACGCAGCGCGACCCACGGCACTACTTTTTACGGCCCGGACGTGAGTATATGCGTGTTTTCCTCTACTCGCTGCGAAACAAACATATCCCCGCCGCGTCCCGAACAGGGTCAAGCCCCGCCAGATAAGGCTTAGAGCCAAATGGCCTATGCCTTAAGACAGATGTCTTATAGAGGACTGGCGACGTGAAATAGATAGTGAATGCGAATCAGATGCATTACTATTCGTGCGCAATGCAAGTTTGCACTACCCGTTTAACAACCACGCTCGAACGATGCCATGCCGCACATTTTTGGTGCCGTGGCGTCGCGCTGCCTAATTCAAACAACATGCAGAATTCATTTGTCGCGGGACGCCCGGCGCGCCCAGCGTTGATGCGCGGCCAACGCCGTACTTCGTCGTTACTCAGTGCGGGGCTCTTCGTCAGCGTCGGGTTATCGTTGTCCACGCTGTCATCCTCGGGATGGGCGCAGGTCGCGGCAAGCGACACCACCGCCACCCTGCCCGCCGTGAGCGTGTCGGCGACGAAAGACACCGCCGTGGCGCAGGCCGATACCGTCAGCGCCGGTGCGTTGGGTTCGCGCAAGGCTGTGGACACGCCGTTTTCGACGCACGTGGTGACGAGCGACGAGGCGCAGGACTTGATGGCGGCAACCGCCAACGATCTGTTCAAGTACGATCCGGCGGTATCGACCATCAGCGAAAACGGGATTAGCGAAAACTCGATGTTCACGGTGCGCGGCATGCCGATCGACACGCTGAACAGCATCAAGGTGGATGGCCAGACCTCCCCGTCGTGGGACACCGATCTCTCGCTCGAACCCTTCGAGCAGGTCGAATTGCTCAAGGGCCTGTCCGGCTTCATGTATGGCTTCGGTTCGCCGGGCGGTATCGTCAACTACGTGCTGAAGCGTCCGACCGACGACCCGTACCGCAGCATGTCGGTCGGCTACAAGTCGGCCGGTGTGTTCAGCGAGGCGGTCGATCTGGGTGGCCGCTTCGGCAACGACAACCGCTTCGGCTACCGCCTGAACCTCGTCAACGAAGACGGGAACACCGCTGAAGACCACGGTCATGTACGCCGCCAGGTGGCCTCGCTTGCGTTCGACTTCCGCATTACGCCGGACCTGACCTTTAGCGCCGACGCGTTCTATCAGAAGCGCAAAACCAACGGCACGCTATTCGGCCTGATGTTCGGCAGCGGCCTCGGCATTCCCGACGCAAGCACCGTCACCCATGCGTTGACGCAACCGCAAAATTACTACCAGACCGAAATGGCCTCGTTCGGTACGGGTCTCGATTACCGCCTCTCTGAGAACTGGCATGCGAGCGTGAAATACCGCTTTGCGAAGGAGAATCGCACCAATTCGGACAGCTTCCTGTTTGTCACCGACAACGCCGGCAACTACTCGAACACGCTCTATGCGGCGACGACGCGGTACTTCTACCAGAACGTCGACGCAATGGTGCAGGGCAAATTCAACACCGGCAGCATCAAGCATGACGTTGTAATCGGCGCGGGTTTCGAGACGCAAACCAGCGAGTACAGCAATAGCTACGGCTGGAATAACGGCTACTTCCTCGGCAACGGCAATCTGTACAACAGCACACTGTTGACCAACGATGAAGTCAGCATCGGCTCGCAGCTGTATCGTCAGCAGCGCACCACGCAGGCAGCGGTGTACGCGAGCGATACGGTGCAGTTCACGTCGCGCCTGTCCGCGTTGGTCGGCGTGCGTTACACGCAATACCAACAGCACGTGTACGCCCCGTCGAGTGCCGTGACGTCGCAATACAGCGCGGATCCGGTCACGCCGACCTTTGCGCTGATGTTCAAGACCGATCCTTACTCGACGGTGTATGGCAGCTATGTCGAATCATTGGAACAGGGTGGCGCGGCATCGAACACCAACCTCAACTACCCGGACACGTTCGGCCCGCTGAAGAGCAAGCAGTACGAAATCGGCTTCAAGACGGACCACAGCAAGTGGGGCGCCAATCTTGCGCTGTTCCGCGTCGATCAGGGCTACAACTATACGAACTCCGCCAACATCTTCGTGCAGGACGGCACCAAGCGCTACACCGGCGTCGACGCAAGCGGCTGGCTTGCGCTGACGAGCGAATGGCGCGTGATGGGCGGCGTGATGTGGCTCGATACGAAGGCGGTCGATGTGGACGATCCAACCGTCGAGGGCAAGCGCGTGTATGGGGCGCCGCGGTTCACCGTCACCGGCCGTGTCGAATACAACCCGTCTTACCTGCGTCCGCTGACGCTGGCGTTCGGTGGCAAATATGTGGGCAACCAGGCGGTCGATGCGGCTAATTCGCAGTTCGTGCCGGCTTATGTCACCTACGATCTGAGCGGCAGGTATGAGACGAAAATTGCCGGTAAGGACGTGACGTTCCGGGCAGGCGTCAATAATCTCTTCAACCGCCGTTACTGGACGACTGCATGGGGCTACTATGTAGCACCTTCGCCGACACGCACGGCCGTAGCTAGCGTTACTTTGCAATTCTAAACAATCCGTTTGAAGGAAGAAGCGCCCGCGGCAACAGCGGGCGCTTCTCCTCCCAATCAGTTCGCCGGCTGCATCCCGACCATAGTGGGAATCTCCGCGACCAGCGCGTCGATCGCGCAGCGCGTCTTCAACGCGAGATACCGGCTCTTCGGCCACACAACGTGGATCTCCTGAGACGGGCGAAAGCAATTCTCCATCACGCTCACCAACTGACCTGTTGCCGCATAACGCGCCAGCAACCAACTCGGCAGCCACGCCAGCCCGAAGCCTGCAATCGCGGCATCCACGATTCCCTGCATGTCGTCAAAGCCGAGCTGCGGCTCGACCTGCGCACGGCGGATTTGCCCGTCGACATCGACTACATCCCACGGCTGTGCCGCGCCCGCCCGCATGTAGGCGATGATCGTGTGTCCACGCAATTCATTGACGTTACGAGGCTTGCCGCGTTGCGCGAGATAGGACGGCGCCGCGCCGATGCTCGCGTATTGCACCCCCAGCCGGCGCGCCGCGAGACTCGCGCTGTCAGGCAGCGGACCGATCCGCACGACCAGATCGAAGCCCTCCTCCACCACGTCCACGAAGCGATCGCTGATCGAAATATCGACCTTCAGTTGCGGATGCCTGCGCGCAAGCCCAAGCAGGACCGGCGCCACGCAATGATGGCCGAAGGCCTGCGGCACGCTCACCCGCAGACGTCCTTTAGGTTCACGCCGCCCTGAGTCCAGATCGGCCTCAGCGGCCTCGAGTTCAGCGAGCGCACGCACGCAACGGTCGTAATACGCTTGCCCGTCCTCGGTGAGACTTTGACTGCGCGTGGTGCGATTGAGCAGGCGCACGCCGAGGCGCTTTTCGAGCCGCACGATCACCTTGCCGACGGCCGAGCGCGTCAGGTTCATGCGTTCGGCAGCCAACGCGAAACTGCCGGTTTCAACCACGCGCACAAACGTCGTCACGCCGTCGAGAATGTCGCTCATATTTTTACCCTATTGGTTCCTCATGAGACGCATTTTCTGGATTTACTAGCGTCAATGGGGACTTTAATTCCCTCTATAGTACACAGTTCATGGCGGCCAAGCCCATCGACTATTGAGGTGAATTCCTATGTCCAGGTATAGAAGCGCACAGCTGCGGCACGACGAACGGCCCGAGGCGGTTGCCGCGACAGAACATCCATCGACCATGCAGGACATGCGGGCGGTGCATGCCAAGCCGAGCGCCGCTGCGCAATCGACGACTCGCTTCTCCATTCGCAGGAACACCTTGGCGTTAGGCGCGGTGTGCCTCGCTTCGCTGATGTTCGGCCTCGAGATTTCAAGCGTGCCGGTTATCCTGCCTACGTTCGAGAGGCTGCTTCACGGCGACTTCAAGGGCATGCAGTGGATCATGAATGCGTACACGCTCGGGGTGACGACGGTGCTGATGGCGACCGGCGCGCTTGCGGACCGGTTCGGCCGCAGACGTATTTTCGTCATCGGGATCGCGCTGTTCGGCATCACCTCGTTGATCTGCGGTTTCGCGCAGAGCGTGCCGACGCTGATCGTCGCGCGCTTGCTGCAAGGCGCAAGTGGCGGCGCGATGCTGATATGCCAGGTCGCCGTGCTCTCACACCAATTCAGCGAGGGACCTGAGCGCGTCCGGGCCTTCAGTGCGTGGGGCATTATTCTCGGCATTGGGCTTGGCTTTGGACCGATCATCGGCGGGATGATCGTTGCCGTATCGGGATGGCAATGGGTCTTCTGGATCCACGCACTGCTTGCAGCCGTGACGTTGGCGCTCGTTTTCGGCGGTGTCCAGGAGTCACGCGATCCGCACGCGCATACGCTCGATGTTGCCGGCATCGTCACGCTTTCGCTGGCGGTGTTCGGACTTACGTACTACATCACACAGGGCTCGGACCTTGGCTTCACGAGTCTTCGCGCGATCCTGGTTCTCGTGGCAACGGCCGTCGCCTTCGTGGCCTTTCTGTGTGCTGAGCGACTCAGTGCTCGTCCGATGTCCGACTTCTCCGTATTCAGGATCCGGAAATTTTCGGGTGCGCTGATGGGCTCGGCGGGGATGAACTTCAGCTTCTGGCCATTCATGATTTATTTGCCGATCTATTTCCAGATCGGCCTCGGCTATGACAGCGTGAACGCGGGATTGGCGCTACTCGCCTATACGCTGCCGACGCTCCTCTTTCCCCCGCTCGGCGAACGGCTTGCGTTGCGTTACGGCTCGGGAATCGCGATACCTGCCGGCCTGTTTACGATTGGCCTCGGCTTCATGTTGATGAGATATGGCAGCAGCGTCGCGCATCCGGACGCGCTGACCATGCTGCCCGGTTGCCTGCTTGCCGGCGCCGGCCTCGGCCTCACCAATACGCCTGTCACCAACACGACAACCGGTGCGGTTCCCGCGGAGCGAGCGGGCATGGCATCCGGGATCGATATGAGTGCGCGGATGATTACGCTTGCGATCAACATCGCGTTGATGGGGGCGATCCTGGTCGGCGGCATCCTGTTCAATCTGAAGGCGAGACTTCCGGCGACGCTCGACACCAGGTCACTCGGTTGGTTGGCGGAGAAGATTGCAGCGGGAGATGTCGAAGCGGTCAGACGGGGCATCCCCGCACTCGCCACACTCGACCCGTCCGGAACCGCCGTTCACACCGCGCTAATAGAAGGCTTCGGCTGGGTAATGCTCTATGGCGGCGCCGGCGTTTGGGTACTCGCCGCGCTGAGTTTTGTGATTTCGGGAAACGCGTCGAGAAGGCTGAGAAAAATAGAAACGATCCCCACGCAGCAGGCCGTTCGATGCGACTCCTGCTGAACGCCAACGGCCGGCAGGCTGCCGCCAAGCGGCCTGCGTGCGTGCAGTAGACGCTCTTCGCATCCATCCCGATCGGTGTTGAGAGGTGCGCTTCGGCGCGCGTAGCGTCGCCGGAAGTATGACGCCCTTGTCACCAGGGCTGAATGTGCGAGAACACAGATTCCAGATGCACCACTGCCCCCTCCAAGCCAGGAGACCCGCTTAAGAATTAGCGGTTTGAGCCGCTTTCTTTTGCCTGGCGGTTTCAAATACCAAGTGCAACAGCCGGGTCGATAACAATTCCTTGCCTTGCGCAGTTTTCAATGAAGGCTTCTCCAGGCCTGCGCCAGCCGAGCGTTTTTCGAGGTCGCCGATTCAGATTCAGCGCGATCGCATCAAGCTCGCGCTGCGAGAACTTCGACAGGTCTGCTCCTTTGGGCAGAAACTGGCGCAGCAACCCATTGGTGTTCTCGCAGATTCCGCGTTGCCAGGGGCTATGCGGATCACAGAAGTAGACCTTGATACCTGTGGCCTCTGCCAGCTTCTTATGTAGCGCCATTTCCTTACCCTGATCGTAAGTCAGGGTCTTGAGCAGTTCCGCATCAAGCGGCGCAAATGCCGCGCTGTACGCCTTCAGCGCGGCCTCAGCGGTGCTGTCTTCCATCTTCACCAGCATCACGAACAGCGTGCTGCGATCGATCAGCGTGCCCACGGCTGAACGGTTGCCCGCACCCTTGATCAGATCGCCTTCCCAATGCCCCGCAATCAGCCGCTCATTGGCCTCCGGAGGCCGGATATGGATACTAGCCATATCGACCAGCTTGCCGCGCCGGTCCTCGCCTCGCGTGCGCGGCTTGCGCGTGCTACGCCCCTGTCTTAACAGGCCCACCAGTTCGCGCTTGAGCTCGCCGCGTGGCATGGCGTAGATGGCGTTGTAGATGGTTTCATGTGAGGCGTTCAAGGCAGCTTCGTCTGGATGGGTACGTTTGAGCTCGGCAGAAATCTGTTCGGGAGAGTGGCACTCGTCCAGATGCTGACGCACTTCAGCCCACAGGGCGCCTTCAGGCTGGAGCTTGCGCTCGCGGCGCGGCTTGTGGCGAAGCTGCGCTGCCCTGCGTCCGGCGGATGTTGCATTGTATCCACCCGCAACCGGGGGCCTGCCCAGCGCGCTGCGCTCGTGCTTGGGCTTCCAGTTATTGCGCCTCAACTCCCGACTGATCGTGCTGCGCGAGCGCTGCAAAGCGAGCGCAATCTCGCTTGATTTGCGGTTCTCCATCTTCATCGCAAAGATCACGCCGCGCTCTTCGGCGCTCAGATGTTCGTATATTTTTCCCATGCAACGCATCCTAACTGAAGCTGTTGCACTTGTATTTTGAAACCGCCCCGCACAGGGGCGACGCTAATAGTCCAATATCAAATCAAGGAAAGGCCAACGCCATAGGCGAACAAAAAAACCCGCCCCCGCGAGGCCCCCACCTTCACCCTCTCAAAAACTCCGCAACCATCCGGTTAAACCTCTCAGCATGTTCCCACTGCGCCCAGTGCCCGCAGCGTCCAAACACATGCAGATCGGCATTCTGCATCCCCGCGACTAACCGCAACCCCACATCCATGGGCACAAACCGATCATCTCGCCCCCAGATAACAAGCGTCGGCGCCGCAATCTCACCAAGCCGATGACCAAAATCATTAAACTGCTTCGGATTAGCCGCCAGGCTCTTAACAAAGTTTTCCAGATGATCACGCCGCGCGAGCATATTCTCTAGCCGAACCTGCATGAGATCGTCGGTCAGCGCCTTCGTATCGAACACGAACACATTCATCATGCGCTTGAGATTCTCGATCGTCGGCTCGCGATACAAGCCTTGCAGCAGTTTGATCCCTTCAGTCGGCATGGGAACGAACTGGCTGGGGCCACCGGTCCCACCTCCCATCAATACCAGCTTACCAACCCGCTGCGGATGAGCCAGCGCAAACGCCACCGCGCTATGCCCCCCCATCGAGTTCCCGATGATATGTACACGCTCAATAGCGAGTGCATCGAGCAACCCCAGCAACGAGCGCGCATTGAGTTCCGAGCGCGAACCCTCGCACACAATCGGATCACTCTTCCCCCACCCCAAACAATCCATCAAAATGACCCGATACCCCGCGGCGACCAGCGGTTCGACATTGCGATTAAAATTCGCCCAGCCGCTCGCGCCCGGTCCCGAGCCATGCAGCATCACAACCGTCTCCGCGCCCTGCCCCACGTCGTTGTAATGCAATTGCACATCGCGCTCGCCTTCCTTGATACGCACGAACTTGCTGGTCGACGCTTCGGTGAATGCCGGTACATTTGAGTCCACGTTGAATTCCTTTTTCCGAAAATAGAATGAGTTGGCCGCAGGCCGTGATCGACAACAAGCCTGCGCATGCAATCCGCAAATCTACTGCGCGGTCGCCGGCGCATAGATAGACGCAGACTTGCCGACCACCAGCCATGCCGCGACCGCCGCAATCGCGATCAGCGGAATGCTCGCGCTCAACAACACGGTGGCGCTTTGCCCAATTGCGAGCAGCTGGCCGGCGATCAGCGGTCCGAGAATCGAACCCATGCGCCCCACCGCGACTGCCGCGCCCACACCCGTACCGCGCACTTCGGTCGGATAGATGCTGCTCGCAAGCGCATACAGCACCGACTGTCCACCGACAAGAAACAGACCCGCCAGCAATCCGCCCCACGCCATCGATGTGCCGCCGCTCGCACCCACGAGCGCGGCCAGCGCCACCGCAATGCCCAGATACATGCCGGCCACTGTCCGGCGGCGGCCAATCCGGTCCATCATGCTGGCGATCACAATCGCGCCGATCCCGCCGCCGATGTTGAACATCATCTGCACGACACCCGACTGCACTCGCGTGAGGCCGCGACTCAACACCAGCGACGGCAGCCAGTTGATCAGGAAATACAGCACGATGAGCGTACCCAGATAGCTGATCCACAACGCGACGGTCGTCCCGGCGCGCCCTTCTTTCCACAGCGCCTGAGCAACGCCAGGCGACGCCTCGCGCAATCGGCCGGGATTCGAGCGCGCCTTCACGAAATGCGCCGACTCCCGCATGAACATCGCAAGCAACGGCAGCACCAGAAGCGGCCCGACGCCACCGACATAAAAGATATGCCGCCAGCCTGCATCGCCGGGACTGACAATGCCGATCACCGCTGCCAGCGCCGCGCCGAACGGCATGCCGCAATACATCGCGCCGACCGCGGTGTTGCGCTGATCCAGCGGCGCCGCTTCCGCGCACAGCGCGATCAGATTCGGCATCGCAGCGCCGAGGCCTAACCCCGTCAGAAAGCGCGCCGCCAGCAGGCTGTGGAGATCCCACACCTGCGTGGTCGCAATCGAGAAAATGCCGAACAGCGCCACCGAAAGCATCAGTACGCTCTTGCGGCCCAGCTTGTCGGCGAGACGTCCGCCGATCGCCGCGCCGGGCAGCAGTCCGAGCGCGCCGATGCTAAACGCCCAGCCCATCTGCGCGACGGCCAGATGAAACTCGCGCGCCATGCGCGGCGCGGCAACGCCGGTGGATTGCAGATCCAGCCCCTCCAGCAGAGCGACGATGAGGCATAGCCCGACGGTGACGGCACCGTGGGTCCGAGTGTTCGTTGATCGCTGCATAAAAGTCTCCAATGTGTACTCCGCATCGCTCTTGATGGCGATCATGCTGTGGTGGTGTGGACGTCGCCCGGATTGCCCAGCGCAACCGGGCGACGTCAGGTCCTGGCAGGAAAGCGCTATTGGCCCGCCGCCCGCTTCAGATCCAAAGCGACGTCGACGATCATGTCCTCCTGACCACCGACCATGCGCCGGCGGCCCAACTCAACCAGGATATCGACGGCCTTCAGTCCATACTTCTTCGCGGCGACTTCGGAATGACGCAAGAAGCTCGAATACACACCCGCATAACCCAGCGCGAGCGTCTCGCGGTCCACGCGAACCGGGCGGTCCTGCAAGGGCCGCACGATGTCGTCGGCGGCATCCATCAACGTGTAAAGATCGGTGCCGTGATTCCAGCCGGCACGCTCCGCCGCAGCGATGAACACCTCGAGCGGCGCATTACCGGCGCCCGCGCCCATCCCGGCGAGACTCGCATCGATGCGCTCGCATCCTTCTTCCACCGCGACCAGCGAGTTAGCCACGCCCAGACTCAGGTTGTGATGCGCATGCATGCCGGTCGTCGTCTCCGGCTTCAATACGGCCTTCAAGGCACGGAATCGCGCGCGTACGTCGTTCATGTTCATCGCGCCGCCCGAGTCGACCACGTAGATACACGTCGCGCCGTAGCTCTCCATCTTCTTCGCTTCGACCGCCAGGTTCTCAGGCGTGGTCATGTGGCTCATCATCAGAAAACCGACCGTGTCCATGCCGAGTTCGCGGGCGTATTCGATGTGCTGCTTCGAAATGTCCGCCTCGGTGCAATGGGTCGCCACGCGCACGATGCGCGCGCCCGCCTGGTACGCGGCCTTCAGATCGTGGATCGTGCCGATACCCGGCAGCAGCAGCGTCGCGATCTGCGCATGTTTCACCACGTCGGCGACCGCCTCGATCCATTCGAGATCGCTATGTGCGCCGAAGCCATAATTGAAGCTCGACCCTTGCAAGCCGTCGCCATGCGCGACTTCGATGCTGTCCACCTTGGCCTTGTCGAGCGCACGCGCGATCCGCTGCACGTTGTCGATCGAATACTGATGGCGGATCGCGTGGCTGCCGTCGCGCAGCGTCACGTCAGAGATAACCAGTTTCTTGTCCATGCGAAAAGTCTCCTTAAGCCTGCACGAGCGATTGCGCCATGCGCTCAGCGGTCGCGAGCGCGGCCGAGGTCATGATGTCCAGATTGCCGGCATAGGCGGGCAAGTAGTGTGCGGCGCCTTCCACCTCGATGAACACCGAGGTTTTCAAACCGCTGAAGCGGCCAAGGCCCGGAATAGTCAGCGGTGCATCGGCGGGGATCACGTCGAACTGCACCTTCTGCTTCAGACGATAGCCCGGCACATACGCGTGCACCGCCGCGGCCATCGCTTCAATCGAGGCTTCTACATGCGCCTGATCGGCGAGTTCGGAGAGCACGTAGACGGTGTCGCGCATCATCACCGGCGGCTCGGCCGGATTGAGCACGATGATGGCCTTGCCCTTCGCCGCACCGCCGACGGCTTCAATGGCCTTCGAGGTGGTTTCGGTAAACTCATCGATATTCGCGCGCGTGCCGGGACCCGCCGATTTGCTGCTGATCGACGCGACGATTTCCGCGTAGTGCACCTTCGCCACACGCGACACCGCGGCGACCATCGGAATCGTCGCCTGCCCACCGCAGGTCACCATGTTGACGTTGCGGGCGTCGATATGCGCGTCAAGGTTCACGACCGGCACACAGTACGGACCGATTGCCGCCGGCGTCAGGTCGATCAAACGGATGCCGGGCTTCAGCGCACGCAGGAACGCGTCGTTCTTCACGTGCGCGCCCGCCGAGGTCGCGTCGAATACGAAGTCGATTTTGTCGAACACCGGCAGGCGTGTCAGTCCTTCGACGCCCTCGTGAGTGGTCGCCACGCCAAGGCGCGCGGCGCGCGCGAGTCCATCGGAGGCTGCGTCGATGCCAACCATCGCCGCCATTTCCAGATGCTTGCTGTTGCGCATGATCTTGATCATCAGATCGGTGCCGATGTTGCCCGAGCCGATGATCGCGGCCTTGTGTTTTTCGCTTGCCATGTCAGTCCTCAATCGAGTGCTTGCTTATGCGGAGAAAGTCGCGCGGACGCTGCCAAGACCGTCGATCTGCGCGCTGAAGGTGCCGGGTTGCGTCACCGCAACCATCGGACCGAGGGCGCCTGTCATCAGAACGTCGCCGGCCCGTAGCGGCGTGCCGAGCCGGACCATCCGGTCCGCGAGCCACGCCGCGGCGTTGAGCGGATTGCCCAGACACGCGAAGCCGTTGCCGCGCGACAGCACCTCGGCTTCGTTCGATAGCGTCATCGCGCAGGCGGCCAGATCGATGTCGCGCAGCAGCACCGGACGGCTGCCGAGCACAAAGCACGCGCTCGACGCGTTATCCGCGACCGTATCGACGAAGCGGATATTCCAGCCTTCGATGCGGCTGTCCACGACTTCGATCGCCGCTACCGCATAGGCCGTCGCACGAATCAGATCGGCGTAGGTGTGTTTGTCGTGCGTCAGGTCGTGCTCGAGCACCAGAGCGATTTCTGCTTCGACCTTCGGCTGGATCAGTTCGCCGAGCGGAATCGGCTGGTTGTCGCCGAAAGCCATCGAGGCGAATAGCGCGCCGAAGTCCGGCTGATCGACACCAAGCTGGCGCTGCACCGCTGGCGAAGTCAGCCCGATCTTGCGGCCGACGATGCGCTCGCCGGCCGCCTCGCGCGCCTGAACATTGAACTGCTGCACGGCGTAGGCGAGATTGGCGGCCTCAACAGCATTGGCGGCTTGTGCGAATTGCCGGTCGTCGCGCAAAGGCGCAACGGTCTGACGCGTGCATTCGGCATCGCGCAGCCGCAGGGCCATCGCTTCAACATTGCTTTGCTTGATCATGGCGTGTTCCTGGATTCTGTTAGACGGTTTCGGCAACAGGCCGCGCGTGCATCGCGCCGAAACCTGCGATCCACTCGGGGATCGGCCGGTAATAGTCGAGCGTCGCGCGATACGGGCCGTACGCACTCAGTGCGCCGAATGCCGCGACCCATGTGCGAATCTCGTGAGCCGACTTGCCGGCGTCGCGCGTGATCGCGTTGTCGGTGAGGCCATCGAGCGCGGTCAGTTCACCCTCTTCGAGCAGCTTCAGGAATGCGCGGTCCCACTCGGGATTGAGCGGATGCAAACGGCTGTCGCCCGAGGCGAATGCACGTGCCGCGGCCACCGTGCGCGCCTCGCGCGCGGCCCGCGATTCCGCCGAAGGATTGCGTCCGGCGATGAGCCGCTCCGCGACTTCATCGTTGGCGCCGGCCAGCTCCGGCACCGGCGGCTCATGCGAAATGCCGCCTGAACCGATCACCAGGACACGCTTGTTCGAACGTGCAAGCGCACGGCCGAGTGCATCGCCGAGCAGACGCGCGCGACGGCATGACGCCATCGGCGCCGCAACCGAATTGATGAAAACGGGGACCACCGGATAGCGATCGAGCCCGCCTGTGAGCAGGTCCAGCGCTTGTGCGCAGCCGTGATCGACCTGCATGCGGTACGAGACTGCCACGTCGACATCGCTGGCCAGCACGGCTTCGGTGAGTTCGAGCGCTGTGTCGGCCGGCACCGCGAGCGGCCCGGCGAGGCTCTTGAAGTCGCCGATCGCACTCGCCGACGCGCCGATGCAAAACGGTGGCATCACGTCATAGAAGAAACCGTTGTAGTGATCCGGCGCGAACACCACGACCAGTTCGGGATCGAAGCCGGCCACGCGTGCTCGCGCCGCCGCATGGACATGCGCCACTTCAGCAACGATTTCCGGCGCGGGGTCGTAATAGCCGGTGAGCGGCGTGTGTGAGAGGCATTCGAGGAGCATCGGCATGTCAGGCTCCCGTGGCGAGCGCGACACCGCTTTCTTGCATAACGGTCGTGCCACGCGCTGAGCTTCGTGCCGCGGGCGTCTCCGTTTGCCGGCCGGCAGGCTCTAACGCCAGCTTGCAGGCTAGATCGCCGATGCGCGCCGAGACCTCCTGCGGCGTGCACATGCCCGCAACAAACCGATCCGGGCGCAACAGTACGACAGATTCGGGCACGCGCGCAAACCACTCTTTCATGCGGCCGTTCACGTCGCCGATAGCGATCACGCCGTCGGGCACGTCATCGTGAAAACCGAGTTGCGTGTCGGGTTTGGCGAGCACGAAACAGCCACCCAGCCGCTGCCAGATTTCACGCGCTGCGGGCGTCAGGCCGAAGGTCGGATCGGAACCCCAGCCGATGACGGCGAAGCGATTTCCCAACACATCGTCGAGACGCACCACATTGCCGTCCACCGTCCGCACGCGCGGCTGGATGAACATGCGGCCCACCGGCGAATGACACAGCGGATCGCGGCCGTAAACGAGGCGGCCCAGCAGCGACTCACGCTTCTGACTCATCAGTCCGAGCAATCGTCCCGGTGCGGAATGACCCGAACGTTCCAGCACGCGCGCGAGAAAACCATGCTTGCGGGGACGCTCGGCCAGCAGCACCACGCCTGCTTCGTAACGCGGCATCGGCTTGAAACGCATTTCGACGAAGTAGCGTTTCACCGCCGGAAACAGATTGAAGGTGCGCACGAAAGCGTCGCGGAACTTGATGCCCAGGCGGCTCGTCGGCGCGAAAATGTCGCCGGCCACCTCCGATAGATGAATCATCGAGCGGGCATGCGCGCGGCGCTCCGCTGTATAGGTGTCGAGCAACGCGTCGCCGGCAAGCCCCTTGACCACCATCGCCAGCTTCCAGCCGAGGTTGCTGGCGTCGCGAATGCCGCTGTTGTAACCCTGCCCTTGCCAGACCGGCATGATGTGCGCGGCGTCCCCAGCCAGCAGTACGCGGTTCATACGAAACGTATCGGCGAGCCGCGCGTTGTGGGTGTAGACGCGCTTGCGGATGTAGTCGACCTGTTCCGGATCGGCCACCACCTTGCGAATCAACGCAGCCATGTTTTCCGGCTTCGACAACGCTTCTTCAGTCTCGCCCGGCATCACCATGAATTCGAAGCGGCGAATACCGTGCGGCAGA
Source organism: Paraburkholderia solitsugae (assembly GCF_013177695.1). Classification (GTDB taxonomy): domain Bacteria; phylum Pseudomonadota; class Gammaproteobacteria; order Burkholderiales; family Burkholderiaceae; genus Paraburkholderia; species Paraburkholderia solitsugae. Next base: position 27,574 of record NZ_WOEY01000089.1, read on the forward strand.
GCCGCCGACACATAAGGCCGCTTCGGGTCGCAATGCATATAGACATGCGGCGAGCCGATCGGGTCATTACGCACATCGACCACGATCCATTGATTCGGCTTCGTGCGGCCCTCGAACGGCACGTTGAGCATACGGCGCACGAAACTGTTGCCGCCATCCGCGCCGACCATGTATGACGCGCGAATCGTGCGGCGTCCGTCTCGTATGTCTTCGGCTTCGATCGTGACGCCCGTGGTGTCCTGGGTGAAGGCGCTCAGGCTGTGCCCGAACAACACCTCGACATGCGGGAAACGGCTCAGGCCTTCATACAGCACGCGATCGGCCAGCGGCTGAATGAACGCATTGCGGCGCGACCAGCCGAACTCGTCGGTACGCGGTTCGATCGACGCAAAACAATGGCCCGTGTGCGTGACGAAACGCATCCAGTGGTCAGGCGTGGTGTGGGGCAACAAGGCGTCGACCAGGCCGACCGACTGGAACACACGCAGCGCTTCGTCATCGAGACCGATGGCGCGCGGATAATCGATGATCTGTTCGAGCTTTTCCACCAGCACGACGCGCACGCCCTGCAAGCCCAGATAGTTGGCGATCATTAAGCCAACAGGACCGGCGCCGATAATCACCACGTCGGCGGACACGGTCTCGCGACGCGCCTCAGTCGGTACAGGGTCAAGAGTGGGGGGCATGCTGTCTCCTTTCTTGCTGAATCGTTTGATCTGACCGCAGTCTAGGACTCGCCACCTCGCTCTCTCAACATTTTGTGAAAATTGTGCATACAATGCACATGACTGATTTAAAAGGTTTTTTCGTGACTAAATACACAAGCGTACGCGGCCTATCGCGCGGCCTGCAGGTGCTTCAGGCGCTCAATGCAATGGACAGCGGCCGCGCCACCAGCCAGCAGATCAGCGACATGACGGGCTTGCATCGCACCACCGTGCGGCGGCTGCTGGAAACGCTGATGGAGGAAGGTTTCGTGCGGCGCAGCGTGTCGGACGACAGCTTTCGTCTAACGCTTCAAGTGCGCGCACTGAGCGAAGGTTTTACGGACGACGAACGAATCGCGACGATCGCGCCGCCGATCATGGGACGGCTATTGCAGCGCGTTGCATGGCCCTCGGATCTCACCACGCCGGACGGCGACGCGATGATCATCCGCGAGACGACGCACCGTTTCAGTCCGCTTTCGTTTCACCGCTCGATGGTCGGCCGGCGCTTGCCGATTCTGCTGACGGCGGCCGGCCGCGCGTACTTCGCGATGTGCCCAGAAGGCGAGCGCGAGGACATCCTTGACTTGTTGCGTTCCGGCGCGGGCGGAGACGAGCAGAAGGCGATTGCCTCCAGCGACGCATTGATCAAAAACCTGGTGCGGCGGGTACGTGCGGACGGCTTCGGCTCCAATCACGGCGACTGGGCCGCGCAAAGCAAGATCGGCGCGGTCGCCGTCGCGATCGTGTCGCAAGAGCGTGTGCTGGCAAGCCTGAATGTGGTGTTTCTTTCACGGGCCGTGACGCTCGCGGACGCGAAACGGCGCTATGTGCCCGAGCTGCAGAGCGCAGCGCGGGAGATGGTAGAGACGCTTGAGGCAGAAGTTCCCGCAGGCGGGGCTAGCAAAGCTTGAGCGGCACAGGCGCTTTTTATCGCCGGCGGGCGCGGCCGCTGCAGAACGCGGGATCGGTCGCGCCGCGATTGCCGGCGTCGACGCATTCGGCGCAATGCTTCTCGGCGTCGCGCACCATGCAATGCACTAGCGTTTGCGAAACGTCGAGTGCGCGTGCCGTGCTTTGCAGCGTTTCCTCGCGCAAGCGCACCATCTCGAACGCCGCGCGGCTGCGCGGCGGCAATTGCTCGAGCGCGTTGTAGACGTGCCGTAGTGGAAATCCCTGCCCAACTTCAATCTGTCCCGCTCAATCTTTCCCGCTCGATTCTCTTCGTCCCAACGCGCAGCGTGAAGGCACTGGAGCAAAGCGATCCGAATCTGGTACAACTGATGTTTGCGCCGATGCTCTCGCATCTGTCCGCGCAAGACCGCAAGGCTTTGCCGCCGATCGTCGCCTCGGGCTTCGTCTGCAACAAGGGCGACGTGTTCGATGCGCTGAAGAACGGCGCCGTCGCGGTATCCACCAGCGACAGCGAATTGTGGAATCTGGATCCTGAACGTTGAAGGTCCCATCTTGTTGGAGTCATCGATGGCTAGTGCTTACCTGCAGGTGATCGCGCATTATTTCGCCAAACCCGGCACCGGCGACGCGATTGTGAAGCCGCTCACGGAACTCGCGGCGGCGACCCGCGCGGAACCCAAAAATCTCTACTACGAATTCTTCCGTTCGCCGGTCGATCCCGACCACTTTGTGATTCTCGAACAGTACAGCGACGCCGATGGCCTTGCGGTGCATCGCGATACGCCGCACTTCCAACGCCTCGGCTTCGGCACCATCATTCCGCTGCTCGACCGGCGCGAAGTCACGAGCCACATGGTGCCCGGGGACGCAGCATGATGAACGCGTTCCGGTTTCAAACCGTGCCGACAATGGTCGTCGAGTTCGGCGCGGCGCGCCGCCTCGGCGCTTTGTTGCGCGCGCAATTTCCGTCGCTCACACGCCTGTGCGTGGTGACGGATGGCTTTCTTCACAAGAGTGGGCTGCTGAATCCCGCGCTCGACGGTCTCGCGGCGCATGGCTGGAATGCCACCGTGATCGACGACGTGATTGCCGATCCGCCCGAACACATCGTCCTCGAAGCCACGTTGCGCGCACGTCAAGCCGGCGCGGAAATCGTGCTGGGACTCGGCGGCGGTTCGTCGATGGACGTTGCGAAGCTGATCGCCGTGCTGGCTCCGCAAGATCAGCAAGCGCTCAGCGAGATGTACGGTGTCAACAAGGTCACGGTGTCACGCTTGCCGCTCGTGCAGATGCCGACCACCGCGGGCACGGGCTCCGAAGTCACGGCCGTGTCGATCGTGACGGTGGGCGAGGCAAAGAAGATGGGGGTGGTCGCGCCGCAACTGGTCGCTGACCTGGCGATTCTCGACGCGGAACTCACGCTCGGGCTGCCGACTGCCGCGACCGCGGCCACCGGCGTCGACGCGATGGTCCACGCGATCGAGGCGTACACCTCCGCGCATCTGAAGAACCCGGTGTCCGACATGCTGGCGGTGAAGGCGCTCGAGCTCCTGTCGCGCAATCTGTTGCCCGCGTGCGAGAACGGCCAGAACCGCGAGGCGCGTGAAGCGATGCTGCTCGGCGCGGCGTTCGCCGGTCAGGCGTTCGCCAATTCGCCGGTGGCCGCGGTCCATGCGCTCGCGTATCCGATCGGTGGCATTTATCACGTCCCGCACGGTCTTTCGAATGCGCTCGTGCTGCCGCACGTGTTGCGGTTCAACGCTGAGGCAGCGGCGCATCTGTATGCGGAACTCGCGGACGTGGTCGTGCCCGGCATGACGGGCAGTGCCGAAAGCAGGACGCTGGCGTTGATCGAACGGCTCGAACAGATGATTGCCGCGACCGCGATTCCAGCCCGGTTGCGCGATGTCGGCATCGAACGTAGCGGGCTCGAGCGGATGGCGAGGGACGCGATGTTGCAGACGCGTCTTCTGGTGAATAACCCTCGGCCTGTTACTGAGGCCGATGCGTTGGCGATCTATACCGCTGCGTTTTAATCGGCGCGGGACGTAAGCGGGGGCGCGAGAGTCGCTGCGGTGTTTGGCGGCCGCCCCGCGCCGTTACGCTCACTGGACGCGTTACGTAGCACGCATGTGGAACATAGCTTGGCCACCTTAGACAGAATCGTGTTTTTGACGCGACAAATTCCTCGCATAATAATTATCTTAACTATATATTCTATGAATATTTAAAATTGAGCTACAACTAGCACCTGGCGTATAACTTGCAGCGTGAGCCCCCGCCAATAGTCGTTCAACGGGGACATCATGCACACATTCGCCGGTCGCACAGCCATCGCTGTTGCGACGTCAGTTTTACTCGCGCTCTACGGTTGCGGATCCACTATCACTCAGCCCGGCAGCGGGCTTGGTGGAGGCGGACTCGGCGGGATTTCGGGTTCCGGCACATCTAGTGGCGGGGGCACTTCGGGTAGTTCGGGCACTTCGGGTAGCTCCGGCACTTCGGGTAGCTCCGGCACTTCGGGTAGCTCCGGCACTTCGGGTAGCTCAGGTACGAGCAGTTCGGGCACCTCCAGCTCCAGCAGCTCGGGCACCTCCAGCTCCAGCAGCTCAGGCACCTCCAGCTCCAGCAGCTCAGGCACCTCCAGCTCCAGCAGCTCAGGCACCTCCAGCTCCAGCAGCTCGGGCACCTCCAGCTCCAGCAGCTCGGGCACCTCCAGCTCCAGCAGCTCGGGCACCTCCAGCTCCAGCAGCTCAGGCACCTCCAGCTCCAGCAGCTCGGGCACCTCCGGCGCCTCTTCCACGCCGCTCGGCAACGTCGTCACCCAAGGCGGCAACCTCCTCACGGCCGTGGGCACGACCGTCGCTGATACGGGCTCCAAGATCACCGGCACCTCGATCCCCGGCGTCAACGGGGCAACGACTGCGAATCTCGGCGCTGCAATCACCGATCTCGGCAACGGCGTCAATGTGCTCGGCAATGGCACCGCCGCAGGTCTGGGCACGCTGGGCAGTTCGACCAATCCGCTTGGCCCGACCCTGACCTCCACTTCGGGTCTCGTGACCAACGCAGGGGCGGCCGTTACTGCCGTCGGCGGCGTGGTGACGAGTCTCGGAACCAGACCTCTCGCGCCGCTCGCCCCCGTCACATCGACCTTGGGTACGGTTGTCGCCGGTGTGGGCGACGGCGTCGTCAAGCTTGGCTCGGGATTGAACTCGGCGCTGACCAGCGCGCCGGTTCAACAGGTCGAGACGCAACTGAGCACCGTCATCAACCCGATCACGCTCATGGTCTCGAATACGACGCAGACCATCGGCAACACCACGGGCCTCGGAGCGCCGCTCAACGGCTTGCTGAGCACCGTCGGCAACGGACTCGATTCGGCCGGTCAGAAAGTGTCGGGCGCAACCGGTGATCAGGTGGGTAAAGATGTCGGCGGCATCGTGAGCCAGTTGGGCAAGACGGTCACGAGCACCGGCGGACTGCTGACGGGCGCGACGACCAATCCGTTGGCGCCGATCGCCGGCCTGCTGGGCCCGCTTGGCGGTCTGGGCGGAACCGGCGGCGGCATCGGCATCCCGCCGCTGACCGGCCTGATCGGCAACCTCGGTTCGCTCGGTGGAACCGGTAGCACCGGCAGCCCGCTCGCGCCGATCACCGGACTCCTCGGTGGCTTGAGTTCGCTCGGCGGCACTTCCAGCGCCGGCGGTCCGCTCGCACCGGTCACCGGACTTCTCGGTGGCTTGGGTTCGCTTGGCGGCACTTCCAGCGCCGGCAGTCCGCTCGCACCGGTCACCGGATTTCTCGGCAGCTTGGGTTCGCTTGGCGGCACTTCCAGCGCCGGCGGTCCGCTCGCACCGGTCACCGGTCTCGTCACGACGCTGACCTCGACGCTGAGCGGCGCCGCGGGCCAAAGCTCACCGCTCGCACCCGTCACAGGCCTCGTCACCACGTTGACCTCGACCGCCAGCGGCGCGGCTGGCAAGACCTCACCGCTCGCGCCGGTCACCGGCCTCGTGACGGGCTTGAGCGGCAGTGCGGGTAGCGGGTCGACCAGCACGAATCCGCTCGCGCCGGTGACGAACCTTGTCACCGGATTACTGGGCGGCGTCGCCGGTAAATAAGCGGCAACTCGGCAAAGCGGCCGGGACTTAAAAAATCAAAAGCCCGGCCGCTATCTATGTCATGAATACGAGGATGACATGAACTCCACTTTCGATAACGTAGCGCACGTAGAAGAACAGCGGCCGCGTTCGGCGACGCCGTTTTCCGTGGGCTTGCTTGGCATCGTCGTCGGCCTTCTGACGCTCTGGCTGCTACGCGACAGTACCGCGCTGGACGGCGCGGGCCGCAGCACCGCCGCATGTCTCGCGATCATCGCGACGATCGCCGTCTACGAGCTGTTTGTCGCGCGCGTGTATCTACGCCCAAGCGCCGGACTGACCGGCCAGGCGGTTCGGCCGCTCAGTGTTGCGCGCGTGGGTTTTCGCCTTGCCGCTCTGGCTTCCGTGTATACGGGCATCGGCCTGCTCTACTGGCTGCTGCCCGAGTATCACGGCACGTTCTATAAGCCGTTCTGGTCGCTGATCGGTACGCTCGCACCGTATCTGATCGTGGCCGCGCCATTTTACTTTGCGTGGATGGACCGGCGTCAGCGTGAAACCGACGATGCCTATATGGCGTGGGGCCGCCTGGTGTTTCGCGGGCAGCGCCCAGCCAACTGGAAGCCCGTGCGTGAAATGCTGGCCGGATGGATGGTGAAAGCGTTCTTCCTGCCGCTGATGATCACCTATCTTTCCACCGATGCGGACCATATCGGCGCATCGCTCGTGAACGCCATGAACGCGCCGTTCTCGCTTGCGACGTTCAGGTTCATGTACGACCTGTCCTTCACGATGGACCTGATGTTCGGCACGGTAGGTTATCTGTGCACACTGCGCATTCTCGATACCCACGTGCGCAGCGCGGAGCCGACCACGCTCGGCTGGCTGGTTGCGCTGGTCTGTTACCAGCCATTCTGGTCGCTGATCTCGAGCCAGTACATCCACTACGAGGGCTCGTTCTTCTGGGACAACTGGCTAATATCCGTACCCATTGTCCGAATCATCTGGGGTGCCGTGATTATCGCCCTGGTCTTCTGCTACGCGCTTTCCACCATCGCGTTCGGATTGCGGTTTTCGAACTTGACCAATCGCGGCATCATCACCTCGGGCCCTTATCGCTTCACGAAGCATCCCGCCTACATCACGAAGAATCTTTCGTTCTGGATGGTCTCGGTCCCGTTCATCGAACCGTTGGGCTGGCAACGCGCGCTCACGCACTGCTTCGCGCTGGCAGCCGTGAATCTGCTGTATTTCATGCGCGCTAAAACCGAGGAACGGCATCTGATGAACGATCCTGACTATCGGGCTTACGCTGAATGGATCGCGAGGAACGGATTATTCGCCAGAATCGCACGCGCGTTTCAATGAGGTGTTTATGCTACGAACGCGGTAGAGCGCATTTTATTGCAGCGCACCATTCATCAACGGCGTGAGAACCGTGATAGGTATTTTTTACCACCGGTAATTTCCGGGGCCGGTGAAAGCAGATGAGAGCGCTCGTTGAGTGAAAGGCACGACCAGGCGCAATGCTCAGCGAGCAACGGGTGCTTGTATCAACGACATTGCACCCAGGACGTTACGTAACGTCCGGGGCCGTGCTCACGATTCGCGACTTAACGCCAGCACATTGGCTAGCCCAGCCTTCGGGCGGGAGAACAGGAAGCCCTGCGCTAACGCTTCCGGCCATGCGCTCAACCATTGCAGCTGTGCTTTGGTCTCGACGCCGTTCGCCACGACCTGGACGTCAAGCGCATGAAGCAGATCCAGTAACGCCGACATCACCACGCAGGCACGAGGATCGCGCGGCACCGTGGCCATCAGTTCAGGCGCAATCGTAACGGTGTCCACATCGAGTGCGCCGAGTAGTGCGAGCGAAGACGTGCCGTTGCCCCACTTACCCAGCGAGATGCCGGCACCCGCCGACCGAAGGCCGGCAGTCAGAGTCCGCAAAGACAGGAGACGTGCCGCGTCAGCGCTATCGGGCACTTCGATCTCAAGCAGGTTAGCCGGCACGCCATACGAGCGTGCGATGCGCGCGAGGTCGCCGGCAAACGATTCGAGCATAGCCACTTGCTCGGGCACCGTGATCGCGACCGGCAGCAGCGCTATCTTCGAGGAGAGGCAGTCGCGCAGTTCGCGGCACACCCCGTCGATGACGAACAAGGCCATCTCCAGCGCGACCTGCGGGTGCTCGAGCGGCATCATGAAAATGCCAGGAAGCAGCAGCCCATAGTCGGGATGCGTCCATCGGACCTGTGCTTCGAGGCGCGTCAGCGCTCCGCTTGCCGCGCGATAGGCGCCTTGAAACACGAGATGAAATTCACCCGCGAGCAAACCTTCTCGGACTCGGCGTTCGAGTTCGCTCAGCGCCATGGCATCGTCGCGCGAGTCGTCCCAATCGGTCTGCTCAACGCATGCGGTACGCGTGCCGAACGTAGTTGCGAGCGATACAGGCTTTTCATAGTCGAGCGTTAGCATGGCATAAGCGTGTTTTTTTAACCCCGCTAACGTATGCACATGCCGTGCCAAGTAACGCGTCCGCTGCACAACCAAACAACCAAGATAGCTGACAAACCCTTCTGGGCAAAGGTTTTGGGCGAGACAGTTAAATATTTCGAAGCGTCACTTTCGTCGCCAAACACGTATTTTGAACGCGAACGTTACGTAGCGTTTCGCATCGACGTTACGGTGCCTCGCACAGTAGTGAGTTGAACGCGGTGATTTCCATAAGTCTGCCCCTTCATTCACTGAGCCACTGTGTCATGCATCGCGAATACGATTCGTAATACAACAAGCGATGAAATAAGCTACCGCACTGCAACAAGAACGATTGACCGAGTAAAAAATATTTACTAGTATCGGCATCAACGCAGCATGCATCGACTGCGCATTCCTCACACAGTCATTCAAGGCGGCAGATGCTTCAGATTCCTCTTACCGACGCCGATTGGGCGCGCGTCCAGAATCTTTTTCCGGTGGTTTCGTCAGGTCGCGGGCGCCCCCGCCGCAGCGATCGCGAGATCCTCAACGCGATACTCTGGGTGCAGCAAACAAAAGAAAAATGGCACAGGCTGCCGGCGACTTTTCCGCCGCAACAGACTTGTTATCTTCGGTATATGACCTGGAAAAAAACGGGCGTTCTAGATCAGGTGAATGAGCGTCTGCCACTGTGCGACCAAGAGCTTTCGACCTGCTGAACCCAGCACAAGCATTACTTCGCATGCCATATCGATTCAAATGCGAACTGCTGTTTCGCGGATGGCCACTGCTCGCTTGCGCCTGATGGCCCGTCACGCCTTGCCGTTCATCCGATCCATCACCACCAGTAGATCGGCGAGCGACTGCTTGCATGCCACTGCGTTTGGCGTGCTGGCCCGCAACGCGCTCAGCGCGCGGTCGATTGCTTTGTCGACGGTGTGCCAGTCCGCTGCGGCGCGAGGCTTCAGCGAAGGCTCGGCGTCATCCCATGCGAGTTCCAGGTCTTTAATGCGCGATTTGCCGCCCGCGAGATTGCCTTTGTCGACCAGTGCCGCGGTGTCGGCGGCGATCTTGCGAAACTGAGACAGGTCGCCAAGCTTCGACGCCTTGACAGGTTCTGCCGCCTCGGCCGACGGAAAGCCGATTCTGCCTGCCTCGCGATATCCGAAGCTGAGCGCGGAGATGGCGAGGAAAGAAGCGATGACGGCTTTGCTGAGCGTGCGTTGATTCATGATTGTTCTCTTCCGTTTGATCCGATATACGATTGAAACAGGGTTGCATCCACGACTTCCGGAGCGGAGCCCACTCAAGGCTCACGTGTTGCGATAGCGCGCATAGACCGTTGTTCGACTGCACTCGCGACGATGACCAGCACGACAATTGCGCTCAGAAAGAGCAAGCTCGTGTTGATCGTGCCGAGGCCGATACCGCCGTATGCGCGCGATTGCGAAAGCAGATCGCCGAACGAAGCGCCCAACGGCCGCGTCAGAATGTAGGCAAGCCAGAAAGTCAGCACCGGATTTCCGCCTATGTAATAGATGACGCCCACCAAAGCGATTAGCGCGCTGAATGCCACGACACCGATCATGAAGCCGAGCCCCAACGCTTCTGTCGCGAGATCGCCGGCTGCAGTGCCCAGCGCGAAGGTGAACAACACAGCAGCCCAGTAAAAGAGCTCCCGCCGCGTCGTGTAGATGGTGTGAATCGACAGGGTCCGCTCGCTGCGATACCAGAGCGCGAACACCACAGCCAGCGCGAGGGCAAACACGATCGTGCTGACATAAAGACTGACGCCGAGCTTGTCGGTCAATGCATCGGTAATCTGCGTGCCGACCACGCTGACCAGAACCACGGTCAGCCAGTAAATCCACGGGGCGTACTTGCGCATGCGAAGCTGCACGGCCAATGCTGAAATCAGCAGCGTGAGCATCATCCCGCCGGTGAGCGCGGTGCCGAGCCCCACGTGCACGGCCAGATAGTCCGCGCCGGTTTCACCGACCGTGGTCGCCATGATCTTGATCGCCCAGAAGACAAGTGTTGCCTCGGGCACTTTGTTGCGCATCTCGGCAACACGATAAGTCGAGGTCTCTAGCAAGCGGGTTCTCCCATCAATAAGCATTTAATTCGACGTTGCGAGCAGGCGCGCTTGCGCTCGCTCGATGCGGCGAATAGTGCAATGGGGAACCTTATGAAAACCTTATGGAAGGTGCCGATGAAACAGCCGAATCGCGGCAGCGAAATGCGTGGTCAAGAAGCGTCTCGAGCGAGCCCTCAGAAATCCTTAAGGATTGCGCTGACGCGCTAAAGCGCCTCGGCGAACGCTTCGCACGGCACTTCTTCACGCAGGATGTAGCCGAGCCCGCGCAAAGTCATGATTTTCGCGCTTGAACTGGCAAGATGCTTGCGCAAGCGGTGAATGTAGATGTCGATGGCATCGGCGCTGGGTTCGTCGTCGAACGTGAAAACCTTGTCCATCAATGTGGCCTTCGAGACCGTCTTGCCCTGCTTCAGTATCAGCGTTTCGAGGATGGCATGTTCGCGCCGCCGCAACGGCAAGGGTTCGCTTTGCAGTACGAATTCGCGGGAATCGAACAGATAGCGCAGATCGCCGCAGTCGATCGACTGGCCCTTGTCACCAGACGCCTGGCGGCGGATCAGCGCCTTGATGCGCGCCACCAGTTCGCGTGCATCGAAGGGTTTGACGACATAGTCGTCCGCACCGGCCGAGAAGCAGGCTACTTTGTCATCCGTTGAGCCGTTGGCGGTGAGCATCAGCACCGGCACGTTGTCGCGTTTGCGGCGCAGGCGCGCCAGCACGTCCTTGCCGCCCATACCCGGCAGCCGCAGATCGAGCAGCACCGCGTCGTAGCACTGCAGGCCGAGCAGTGTCTCCGCCCGCTCGCCGTCCTGCGCCCAGTCAATCGCGAAGTTCTCGACCTGCATGAGGTTCATCACCCAACGCGCGAGGTCAGCGTCGTCTTCAACGAGCAGCAGTTTCATAAGTCTCCCCTAATGTGGCGGCGTATCAAACCGCCGCCGACCATAGTCGCATCTCGACGGTAGCGACCAGGCCGACACCGCCGGCTCCCGGTTCGAGCGTCACCGTGCCGCCTTGCCTGTGGGCGATCTCGCGCACGATCGGCAAACCGAGGCCGGTTCCGTCGGCATGACCCGACGCGCGATAGAACCGTTCGAACACACGCACCCTCGCTTCGGCTTTGATACCGGGCCCATTGTCGATCACGCGTACGATCGCCCGGTCATGGCTGCGCTGGGTGTGCACGGTGACGCACCCTCCGGGTTGCGTATAACGCAGCGCGTTGTCGACGAGATTGGTGACGAGCGCCGCGGTCAACGCCTCGTCGCCGGTCACGTATAAGCCGTCTTCCAGGTCAGCGCCCAGATCGATTTCACGCGACTGTGCGAATGCAATCAACTCCTCCAGCACCCCCGCGATTAACGCGCTCAGATCGACCCGCTCGCGCGTATCGGACAGCGTCGTGGACTCGGCCTGGGCGAGCAGCAACAGTTTGTTCGTCAGGGTGGTCAGCTTGCGGCTGCTTTTATGCATGCCGGCCAGCGCTTCGGCGAGCGGCACGTCGCGATTCTCACGTTGCCGCGCGAACTGGATCTGCGCCAGCAGCAACGCGAGCGGCGTGCGCAACTGATGCGCGGCGTCGGAGATGAATTGCCGCTGGGTCGCAGCCTGCTGGCCCATGCGCGCGATGCACTGGTTGATCGCTTCGACGATGGGCCGCAATTCGACATGCAAGCGCGCCACGCGTATCGGCTCCAGTTGCGACGCGTTGCGATCGGCAACGTCGTCTTTCACCTTCATCAACGGCCGCAATTCGAAGGTCAGCCCGAGATAGACGAACACCATGGCGAGCACCAGCGTGAGCACCTCGCCGAACAGTTGCGGCCGCAACAGGCGCCACACCATGGCGTCGCGCGAACCTTCCGTTTTCGCGACCGCTACGACGACTTCTTCGGTGCGGCCCGAGTCGTATAGCTGCCGCACGTAAGTCGCCGCGCGCACGGCCCGGCCGTCGTCGAGATGAGTGGAATAGAGCACGGGGACGTCGCTCACGCCGCGCGGCACCGGTAACTCGGGACTGCCGGCCAGCAGGCGGTGGCCGCTCGCTTCGACGCGATAGAACACACTGTCCTGTTCCGGCGACTCGAACAGCTCGAGCGCGGCCGGCGGAATCTGGACCGACACGTTGCCGTTATCCCAGTCGATGTCCTCGCCAATGATGCGTATCGACGATAGCAACGCGTTATCCTGAACCAGGTCGGCCGTCGTCTGCGCGTTGCGATACGAAATCATTCCGGAAATGGAAACGAACGCCGCCAGTGGCAGCAAGAGCCACCACAGCAAGCGTCCGCGCAAACTGCCTGAAAACACGATTCGTCGTTCCTCTCTGCTGGATGTCTCCGCTATATCCCACGTGCGCGGTGGGCGTTTGATGAATCGCCTGCCCGAAATTCTACGGGTACAAAACCTTCTCTAAGCTTTCGAACACGCGTTTCCTGTGCCGATTGCGGGTTTGTCCCGACTACTTTTGAGGCCGCCGATTTGAAGCGACCGATTTAACCAGCCTGAGGTCCTTCCATCGGCGCGCGCGGAAACGAGACGGTCACGTGCACGCCTTTGCCGCCCTCGCCCGGCTTGAGCACAATCTCTCCGTGATGCGCGTCCGCGATTTCGCGCACGATGGCGAGGCCCAGCCCCGTTCCCTCCGTATCCGCCGACGCCCGGAAGAACGGTTCGAACACACGGCTACGCGACTCGGCCGGAATGCCGGGGCCGTCGTCCAGCACCGACACGGCAACCGCATCGGCGTGGGCGCTGACCGCCACTGTGACGTGGCCGCCACTGCCGGTATAGCGGATCGCGTTCTCCACGAGGTTGGCGATCAACGCCTGAAGCAGGCCACGATGCCCCGCCACCGGCGCGGCGCCGCTCAGCTCTGCGCCCAGATCGATGTCCCGGGCCTGCGCGAGCAGCGCCAGATCTTCCACCACTTCCATGGCCAACGGCACCAGATCCACCGTTTCCACCGCCAACTGCTTGTTATCCGCGGCCTCGGCCTGCGCGAGCAGCAGCAGCTTGTTGGTGAGCCCGACCATCGAACGGTTGCTGCGGTGCATCGCGGCGAGCGCTTCGTCGAGCGCGGGATTCAGGCCGTCCTGCTGGCGCGCGAACTGCAACTGCGTGCCGAGCAGCGTGAGCGGCGTGCGCAACTGGTGCGCGGCGTCGGCGATAAAACGCCGTTGTGCGGCCACCTGTACGCCGAGCCGCGCGATACATTGGTTGATCGCTTCGACGATGGGCCGCAACTCGGTATGCAGGCGCTCGACACGAATCGGCTCGAGTTGCATGGGGTCGCGGTCGGCGACCTCTTCCTTCACTTTCATCAGCGGCCGCAATTCGAAGGTGAGGCCGATGCAGGCCAGCGCGACCGCCAGCACGATCATCTCGATCTGCCGCACGAGTTGCGGTTGCCACAACTGCTGCGCCATCGCGTCGCGCGAGCGCACCGTCTTGCCCACCGTCACCCGCACGCGGCGCGTCGCGCCATTGTCGTACATCAGGCGCACGAGGCCGACCGCGCGAACGGGCTGGCCATGGAGTTCAGTGTCGTAGTGATCGGCCGTGTCGGGCGAGCGCGCCGCGCGCTGCGGAAAATCCGGCGTGCCCGCCAGCAGGCGGCCATCGTCGACCCGCACGCTGTAGAACACCTGATCGCGATAGGGCGACACGAACACTTCAAGCGCGGCGGGCGGCACGTCCACACGCAGAAAACCGTCCACCCACTCCACCTCACCGGCGATCATCCGCGCCGATGAGATAAGTTGGTTGTCCTGCACCAGGTCAGCCGTGCGCCGCGCGTTGTCGTACTCCGCCTTGCCGGTGACGAACACGTACAACGCGAGCGGCACCAGCAGCCACCACAGCAGGCGCATGCGCAGGCTATTGGTCATCTTCTTTCTTGCGCAGCAGATAGCCCAGCCCGCGCAACGTGACGATCGCCGCCGAACTGCCGTCGAGCTTCTTGCGCAGCCGCGAAATGTAGATTTCGACCGCGTCCTCGCTCGGCTCGTCCGCGAGCGTGAAGATCGCGTCGACCAGGGCGGGCTTGGTTACCGTCTTGCCCAACCGCAGGATCAGCGTTTCGAGCACCGAGCGCTCGCGCGGCGTGACGTTCAGCGGCGCGCCCTTCAGCGTGAACTGGCGCGTGTCGATGTCGAACGCAAGATCGCCGCACACCACTTCGCTTGCCTTCGAGGGCGACTGGCGGCGGATCGCCACCTTGATCCGCGCGATCAGCTCGCGCACTTCGAAAGGCTTGACCAGGTAGTCGTCCGCCCCGGCGCCGAGCAGTTCCACTTTTTCGTCGATCGAACCGCTCGCGGTCAGGATCAGCACCGGCGTGGCGTCACCGCGCTGGCGCAGGCGGCGCAGCACGTTCTTGCCCGACAGCTTCGGCAGATTCAGATCGAGCAGGATCACGTCGTAGTGATTGGTGCGCAGCAAGTGGTCGGCGGCGTCGCCGTCCTGCACGGCGTCGAGCGCGAACGCCTCCTGCTCCAGCATCTTCGCGAGCCAGTGCGCCAGCGTGGGGTTGTCTTCGATCAGCAGCAGCTTCATGGCGGGAACGGCGAATTGGGTCACTCAATGCGCGGCAAAAGTCAGGACGCCGATTGTGCCGTAAAACAAGGGCTTTGCGCGCGACTTGCGTGTTTCGTGGCCCACGTTAGGGGGTTTGCCTGGGGGCAGCGCTACAGTTGCGGCGAATTCTCGGGTTAACACCCATAATTTGCCCCCAGCCCCGAAAGCTGCCAGAAGGTTTCCGATTTCTATAATCACCGTCATTCATCCAGAAAGCGCCGCATCCGCACATAGCGGCGACCAAACCTCAGGAGACTGCTTCATGCGTACCTTGCGCCAGATTGCCGCTGTGTCAGGTGTTGCGTTCACCCTTGCCGCCGCTTCCGCCTCGGCTCAAGCCGAGAAGCTGACAATCATGGTCGGCGGCGCCACCAAGATCATCTATCTGCCGGCCAAACTCACGGAGCAGCTCGGCTACTTCAAGGACGAAGGCCTCGACGTCGAAATCCTCTCGCAACCGGCCGGCGTGGACGCGGAAAACGAACTGCTCGCAGGCGCGGTGCAAGGCGTGGTGGGCTTCTACGATCACACCATCGACTTGCAGAGCAAGGGCAAGGAAGTCCAGGCGCTGGTGATTTTCGGCCAGGTGCCGGGTGAAGTGGAAATGGTCTCCACCAAGGTGTCCGAAACGCTCAAGAGCATGGCGGACGTGAAGGGCAAAACGCTGGGCGTGACCGGCCTCGGCTCGTCGACCAGCTTCCTCACGCAATACCTCGCGCAACGCGCGGGCGTGCCGTCCACGCAATACACGCTGCTGCCGGTCGGCGCGGACAACAGCTTTATCGCCGCGATCAAGCAGAACCGTATCGACGCGGGCATGACCACGGAGCCGACCGTCTCGCAGTTGCTGAAGACCGGTGACGCCAAGGTGCTGGTGGATATGCGCACGCTGGAAGGCACGCGCGCCGCGCTCGGCGGCACGTATCCGGCTTCGAGCTTCTACGTGCAGCGCGCATGGGCCGAATCGCACAAGGACGACGCCGCGAAACTCGCGCACGCGTTCGCGAAGACGCTGAACTTCATTGCCACGCATAGCGCGGAAGAGATCGCCGCGAAGATGCCGAAGGACTACTACGGCAACAACAAGGACCTGTACGTCGGCGCGCTGAAGGCGTCGCTGCCGATGTTCACGAAGGACGGCAAGATGCCCGCCGACGGCCCGGACACGGTCCTGAAGGTACTGTCGGCATTCAATCCTTCGGTAAAGGGCAAGCATATCGACCTCGCCAAGACCTACACCAACGACTACGTGTCGGCACCGGTCAAGACCGCGGCGAAATAACGCTCTAGAAGCAACGCCCCCGACGTCACGCCCCTTCAACATCAAGAGAACTTCGAGGCACCAGCCGATGAATCAACCTATGTCACGCGATACGCCCGCCATTGAGATGCGCAACGTATCGTGCCGTTTCATTTCTCCGGACGGCAAGGCGACCATCGCGTTGCGCGACTTCAGCATGTCGGTGGCGCGCGGCGAATTCGTCGCGGTTGTCGGCCCGACGGGTTGCGGCAAGTCGACCACGCTCAGCATGATCACCGGCTTGCTGAAGCCGACCACCGGCGAAGTGCGCGTGATGGGCGCGCCGGTAGACGGCATCGATCCGCGTATCGGCTTCGTTTTCCAGGCGGACGCCGTGTTTCCGTGGCGCTCGGTGCTCGACAACGTGGCGGCCGGCCCGCTGTATCGCGGCCGCTCGAAATCCGCCGCATACGACGAGGCCAACGAATGGCTGCGCCGCGTGGGCCTCGACAAATTCGGCAAGCACTATCCGCATCAACTGTCCGGCGGCATGAGAAAGCGCGTGGCGCTTGCGCAAACCTTCATCAACAAGCCGGAAATCCTGTTGATGGACGAGCCCTTCTCGGCGCTCGACATGCAGACGCGCACGCTGATGCAGGACGAATTGCTGCAGCTGTGGGGCGGTGCCGGTTCGGTGGTGTTCGTCACGCACGATCTGGAAGAAGCGATTGCGCTTGCTGATCGCGTGTTCGTGCTGACGGCCCGCCCGGCGACGCTGAAGAAAGTGTACGAAATCGACCTGCCGCGCCCGCGCGTCACGTCGGAGGTTCGCTACGACCCGCGTTTCATCGAAATCTCGCGCGACATCTGGCACGACCTGCGCGAAGAAGTGCAGATCGGTTAATCAAGGAACGGCAAACATGTCTACTACCCCTCAACAGACGATGCCTTCGGGCATCGATCCCGCGACGCTCGCCCAGGTCGAGCGCGTCGCGCAAAAACGCATCCGGCAACGCCATGCGCTGGTGATCACGCTGCGCATTGTCGTGCTGGTGGTTGTACTCGGCGGGTGGGAATTGTCCGCGCGCCTGAAGTGGATCGATCCGTTCTTCTTCTCGATGCCGACCGCGATTTTCAATCAGATCATCGACTGGTTCGTGAACGGCACATCGCAAGGTCCGTTGCTTACGCAGGTTTGGGTCACGCTGGAAGAAACCGGTCTTGGCTTCATCATCGGTTCAGTGGCGGGCGTGTTCTGCGGCATCGTGCTCGGCCGCAACAAGTTGCTCTCCGATGTGTTCAGCCTCTACATCAAGATCGCCAATTCGATTCCGCGCGTGGTGCTCGGCTCGATCTTCGTGATTTCGCTCGGTCTTGGGATGGCTTCGAAGGTGGCGCTGGCGGTGGTGATGGTGTTCTTCGTCGTGTTCGCCAATGCGTTCCAGGGCGTGCGTGAAGCGGACCGCTACATGATCGCGAATGCGCAGATTCTCGGTGCCTCGCGCCGTCAGGTGACGACTTCGGTGGTGATTCCGTCGGCGTTGAGCTGGATTCTTGCCAGCTTGCACGTGAGCTTCGGCTTTGCGCTGGTCGGTGCGGTGGTCGGCGAGTTCCTCGGCTCGAAGCAAGGTATCGGTCTGCTGATCTCCACTGCGCAAGGTGCGTTCAATGCAAGCGGTGTGTTTGCGGCAATGATCGTGTTGGC
The DNA here is from genome assembly GCF_013177695.1 of Paraburkholderia solitsugae. Lineage (GTDB taxonomy): Bacteria > Pseudomonadota > Gammaproteobacteria > Burkholderiales > Burkholderiaceae > Paraburkholderia > Paraburkholderia solitsugae. Next base: position 45,398 of record NZ_WOEY01000089.1, read on the forward strand.
CGTGGTCGCGCTGGCTGCGGACTATCTGTTGACGACGGTCGAACAGCGACTGTTGAAGTGGCGGCCTGCGGCGGTTTGAGTTGACCATCAGGTTGTATAAGGACAAAGGGCGCCGTCGGCGCCCTTTTTTTCGTTCCGCTTTATTTGTTTGTTCCGACTTGCACTCATTCAGCATAACAGAGAAGCTCAGCGCTTTCGCAACGGCGCGTTTTGCGCTACGTTTGCAACGCTGGCATCACCTGAGCAAGCTGACACGGTAGTACGCACAAAAATCCATCCAATCCCCTGCTGGAGCGATGAGTATGAGTGACGTCCACGACGGCAAAGCAGCAAGCGAGGCAAACACGTCGAACGCAGCGAACGTGCCGAAGGATCGGATCGAACATGTCGTTCTGCTGTTGATGGAAAATCATTCCTTCGATCAGATGCTCGGCTGTCTGGACGAAGTGCACACCGGCCTGGATGGAATACGCAACGCCGCGTCGAAGTCCAACGACGACGGCGAAGGCCATACCTTTTTCCCGCAGGCGACCCAAGAGCGGCAGATGCGGCATGATCCGGACCACGGATACGAGGCCGTGCTGGCCCAGATCGCGGGAGACAACGGCGGCTTCGTTCGGTCGTTCGCGAAGGACTACCCGAAGAGCACCCTCGCCGCGCGGCAGGACATCATGGGCTTTTACCCGCGCGGCTTTCTGCCGGCGCTACACACGTTGGGCGAGCAATTCACCGTGTGCGACAAGTGGTTTTCATCGTTACCCGGCCCAACCTGGCCGAACCGTTATTTTGCGCTGACGGGTACGTCGAAGGGCGAGGTAGGGATGCCCGTGGGACTCGACGCCCTGAATCCGAGGTGGTACACCGAGCAAAACCAGGACACGATTTTCGACCGCCTCAATGACAAAGGGAAAACGTGGAAGGTCTACTTCTACGATTTTCCCGCGTCCCTGCTTTTGAAAAACCAGCGTCAAGCGAAAAACCTCGCAAATTACCGGCGGTTCGATACGTTCTTCGACGACGCAGTCGGTCCCGCGAACAAGTTTCCCGAGTTCGTTCTCATCGAGCCGAAATACTTCGGCGAAGCACAGAACGACGACCATCCACCGCACAACATCATGAAGGCGGAGAAGCTGATCGCCGACACCTACAATGCGCTGCGTTCCAATCAGGCATTGTGGGAACGCACACTGTTAGTCATCCTGTACGATGAGCATGGCGGTTTTTTCGACCATGTGCCTCCGCCGTCGAACGCAGTGGCGCCCGACGAACACACGGACAGCTTCGACTTCACCCAACTCGGTGTACGAGTTCCCGCCATTCTCGTCTCCCCATGGTGCAACGCAGGCGTGTGCAATAGGCAATTCGATCATTGCAGCCTGCTGAAATACCTCTGTGACAAATGGGAGCTTGCGCCGCTCGGCAATCGTACACAGGCCGCGGCAAGCGTTGGACTGGCGATCCGTTCCACGGGAATTGCCCGGACCAATACGCCACCTTTTATCCGCGTGACTAATCAATCGCTGATTGCGGAGCACGTGGATCTGGAAAGGAAGTCGACGAACGGCAATCAGCACGGACTCCATCATTTCGCGGACTTTTTGCACGCAGAATTGGACAAATTGGCCGCGGACCTGGTGGAGTCGGCTTCACATCTCACGCTTACCGAAACGGGGTGGGTTCGGCTAAAGAGCGCGCTCGGCTCCGCGATGATGCGTTTTGGGCAGTGGCTCAGCAAAGACTTCTATCAAGCCCGAGATGATCGTGAAGCGCGCACCGGCCAGGCGTTCACACGGCTCACACAGTCCACGAGGGCCCCTGCGAAGACTCCGCAAGACAGCGCCCCAGTCACGGTATCGCGGTCCTAGCAAGGCGCGCGCACGAGAGTCCATCAACCGAATCTGTTCTTTTATTGCAAATCTTGCAACAAACCTTACCTGAATCGACGATTACTCCAGGCAGATCGCAAAACTACAATGCAATCACTGGCTACGAACAACACCGCTCGTAGCACGATAAAGACCGAACTGGAGGTAGTTCATCATGAAATCGCTCATTCAAGCCGTTGTTATCGCCGCTGCGCTGGCCGCTCCCGTTGCCGCGTTTGCGCAGTCCAACCAGCCCGTGACCCGCGCCCAGGTGCGCGCAGAACTGATCCAACTCGAAAAAGCCGGCTACCATCCGGGCCGTGCCGACCCGTACTACCCGGCTGACATTCAGGCTGCGCAAGCCCGTGTCACCGCGCAAAACGGCGCCGCACAAGCGGCAGAAAGCGGTTACGGCGGTGTGGTGAGTGGTTCGTCGCAGTCGGGCCACCCGGTTCCGGCGAACGGTCCGAAGTCGGTTTACTTCGGCAACTAAGCTTCGGCAACCAAGCGGGTAACCAGGCTGGCAACCCAGCTGCCCAGCGGAACCAACCGCAGAGGCCACGCCGTTTGCCCTGATCGACCGCTAAGCGCGCAACACAACCGCGCGCCCTGATTCAAACGAACTGGCCCGCGACCGAGCATCCCCGATCGCGGGCCAGTTCTGTATTCGATACCTCCGTCATCGGGCTCCCGATGACTTCGCCCGGACCTTCACGGTCTGGGCGCTTTTTCTTGATGTGTCGCTACGCCTCTTCGCGCCTCAGCGGCGACAAGCTGCTTGCGTCACTCACGGGCGATCAGATCGCCCACCTGGCCACGCCCCATGACAAGACAGCTCGACAGGAAATTTTCACCCTGGCTGCTGGCCCCGGCGTCACCGAAACCCTTTTTCAACGCGTCCGACTTGACCATCTCCGCGCCTTGGTGGCACGTAATTGTTCCCATTTCTCCGGCTTGCGCACGCATCAGCGCCCTATCCGCCATCAAATAGCCAAGCAACAACACCACAGCAATATTGAACGCTTGTCTCATGGATCGTCTCCTCTTTTGAAGAGACTAACGTGAACCATCGATGCAGGATGCTAGGGGTTTCCCGATTGGTGGCTAATCAATGATGCAGATTAAGTTAAGGGATACTGCCACGTAAATCAGCTATGCGGCGTGGCTGGATCAGGCTTGGCCCGCAGAAAGCGGAACTGCCGGATACCACGTTGCACGCGTTTTGTATTCTGCTCGAACAGCAGGTACACCGCGAACGCGTACACATAGCAAACAACCAGCATGGTCACGAACACCAGCGCGCCCCGGCCATCGAACTGGATGCGCTGCCCGACCACGACCGCCGCGACAAACAGAATGAATGAGAAGTGCGTCAGATACAGCGAATACGAGAATCCGGAAAAGAGAACCGCGATACGCGACAGGGGCGCAGGACGCAGGCGAACGTTTTCCCACAGTATGCAACGCAGGAACACGAAACACGGCACGCCGACGATCCAGTCGTTACTCAATAGGAATATGCGCGACAACACCAGCGCCGCAATGAAAACTGTCCCGCTTGCGAGCGTGAACCACGGCAAACCTGTTCGCGTGTTGCGCGCCGGGAAGCGCTTTTCAAGCAACACGAGTGTGACGCCAAGCATCCACAATCCGAACCCGCTCAGGAGCGAAGGAAACGCGACCATCGTGCCCAGCGCGAGCCCCGCCGCGGCAATTGTGCTGAATCCGCGACGCCGGCGCAGCAAACCATAACAGGCGGGAAACCACATGTAGTACCAGAACTCGTTAGCGAGGCTCCACAAGGGTCCGTTGGACCCATATGTGCCGCATGCGAGCGTCTGCAGGAACGCGAGATTGCACAGCAGCGTTGCCTGGCCGAGGTGTGAGGCGACATTGATCTGCTGATCGAACGTGCCCTCGGTCCCAAGATAAAAAGGCCCGCCTGCCAGCGCGATCCCCATGCGGTCCCAGAACAGCGTCAGCAGCAAGGCAGGAATCAGCACGATCCATAGCCGCGACATGCGCTCGGTCAGATAGCGCTGCCAACTCCATGTTCCCGCCTCGACCTGCCGCAGCACCGAGCCGCCGACAAAATAGCCGCTCAGCAGGAAGAAAACGATCACCGCGGTATGGCCGTAGTTACTGATGAAATAGAACGCCTTGCCCGCGAGTCCGATACCCGTACTCGAGCCGTAGTCGACGAACATCAGATTGCGCAAATGACTGATGCACACCGCGCCTGCCGCCAGCGCGCGAATCAGGTCTAACGTGTCGCAATGCTGTTTGCCGGTGGGTGCCATGGGCGTCTGGAATCGGACATAAAGGTTTGTCCGCCAAACTACGGCTCACGGCGTTTTTATTCAGTTCGCTTGCCCACACTGCACGCGCACCGCATCCGCACGGTCTTCAGCATACGTTGCGCGCCTTCGGCCCATTCGTCCTTTCCATTACATCGGATAACCAACTATCCATACAGCGGAACGGACGCTCAGAACCGAGCTTCAATCTGCTTGATCCGCGTTTCAACCGACTTGCGCACCAGGCCATTCGAAGGCACCAGCAGCAAGGATGACGCGATGATCTGATACACCTGATTGCGCCGGACCTTGGAGACCTTGGCCGGGTCGAGCCAGGCATCGCTATCCACCAGCAACAGCAGCGTATCGAGGCCGATCAGGATTGGCCACAAACAGGCGAGACGCAAGCGCACCGACAGCGCGGGAATCGCCAGCGTGTAGTCCAAGGCCTCCCGGAAGTGATCCAGCGTCTTGCGCACGAGTTCGATCATCAGCGGCCGGGCGCGAACAGAATTCGCCGGCTGCAAGAGATCTTGCGCGCTCAGCGCATGTTGATCGAGCATCGTCTGCGGAAGGTAACACCGGCCGATGCGCAAATCCTTGCCGCAATCGCGCAGCACGTTGGTCATCTGCAGCGCTTTGCCGAAACGCACGCCCCGGCGCGCCATGATCTCGGGCCGCTCTTTCAGCGTGCCAGGCATGTGCGCATAAGTCATGGTGGTCCAGAAATCGCCGACGCAGCCCGCCACCAGGTAGGTATAGCGATCGAGTTCCTCGTACTCGCGCAGCGCGGCAATCTCGCCGGAACGTTCGTCGGGGAACGTGCGAAGGTCGAACTCCATGCCCTCGGTCAGCGTCGACACGATCTCGCGTACGGCTTTGCGGTCGGACTCGCTGAGTTGTGACAGCACCTCGAGCGCGGGGCCGAGCGATTCCAGCAGGACTTTTTCATCGGACTGGACCTGTTGGCCCGCCACTTCGGCAGCCATGCGCTGGAACAGCGCGCCGTCGTCCGGGGCGCCGTTGACCTGGCCGCGCAGCGACAGCAGCATGGCGAGGCGTTGCTCGGGCGAGATCAGGGAGGTGTCCGCAATCGTATCGGCCGCGCGCGCGAGCAGGTACGCGAGTCCGATCGGATCGCGCATCCCGACGGGCAGCACGCGCAGGGTGAGATAGAAGGAGCGTGAAACGCCTTTCAGGAGCGGGCCGAGAAGAAAGGCCCGGGTCGGATTCGGCATGGATAGGATCAGGTCAGTATTGGGCAAAATTCAGGCGCTGCCGAATTGTATACGGCGAAGCGCCTTTGCCGTGCGACGAGGGACCCGGAGCCAGCGAGCGATGCGTGCCTTACGTCGCGCCATCAGCGGCCGCGTAAATCACGGCGGGGTCGCGCCGCGCCGCGTCGTACATCGCTTCGACGAGCGCCGCCCGATGCGTCAATACCGCGCGCTGATTGATCGATCCTTTGTCGGTGATCTCGCCGAGATCGAGCGAAGGGGCAGCGTCCATCAGCCGGATACGTGCGATCGTGGTCGCGCCGCCGGTCGCGCTGCGATTGAGCGTCGCCAAAAAAGCCGCAAAATGCGCCCGCACGACGGCTGCTTCGACGACCTCACGCGCGCTTGCCGACAAAGGCAAACCAGCCAGTCGCCGGCAATCGTCGAGCCGCGGAAACACCAGCAAACCCACGTCGTCGCAATTCATCCCGGTAACGACCACGTCCTGCACATACGGCGCGCCTTCGGAAATCACGCGAGCCCGCATCGGGCCGACGCTGACGAAGGTGCCCGAACTCAGCTTGAAGTCCTCGGCGATGCGCCCGTCGAACAGCAGTCCGAGCTCCGGCCGTTCGACATCGACAAAGCGCAACGCGTCGCCGCTGCAAAAGTAACCTTCTTCGTCGAAGACACCGTTCAGCTCCGCGGAATTCGCGCGCCAATAACCGGCCATCACATGCGGTCCGCGATAGCGCGCTTCGAGTTTGTCGCCGACCGGTGCAAGTTTGACCTCGCAGCCAGGCGCCGGCGAGCCGACATAGCCAGCGCGCATGATCGAACCCGTGGTGAACAGGCAGGACGGCGAGGTCTCGGTCATGCCGAGTCCGGCCATGATGCGAATGCGCTCGCCGCAATATTGCTCGGTGACGCGTTCGAGCCGGTCCCACGCCGCTTGCGAGAGCCCCGCCCCCGCGAAGAAATACACCTTCACGCGCGAGAAAAACGTCTCGCGCAATTGCGCGTCCTGCTCCAGCGCGATGGCCAGTTCTTCCCAGCCCTTCGGCACGTTAAAGTAGATCGTCGGCGCGATTTCACGCAGATTGCGCAGCGTTTCCTCGAACTTTCCGTTGACCGGTTTGCCGTCGTCGATATAAAGCGTGCCGCCGTTGTAGAGCGCGATGCCCGCGTTATGGCTGCCGCCGAAGGTGTGATTCCACGGCAACCAGTCGACCAGCACCGGCGGCACGCTCGCGAACTCAGGAAACGTTTCAAGCAGCATCTGCTGGTTGCTGCACAGCATGCGGTGCGTGGTCGGCACGGCCTTGGGCAGTTTGGTCGAGCCTGACGTGAACAGAAACTTGGCGATGGCGTCCGGGCTCACCGCCGCCTGAACGGAATCAACCGTGCCGGGCATTGTATTCAGCAGGTCGCTGAACAAAGTCACGCTGCGCGCCGCCTGCGGCTCTTTGGGCCCAGTTGCAGCGACGACTTCGACGTCGATCGGCACCACTGCATCGATCGCCCTGGCAAAGGTGTCGTAGCCGCTTGCGAAGACCAGGCCCGGCGTCAACAGATCGATCGTGTGGCGCAGCTTGCCGAAGTCGCCGGAAGCGAGCGCATACGCCGGGGAAATCGCCGCATACGGAATGCCGGCCCACATCGCGCCGAGTGCCAGTTGCAGATGCTCGAGATCGTTGCCCGAAAGAATCACGACCGGACGCTCAACGGAAAGATCGCGCGCCAGCAGCGCTTGCCCAATCGCGCGAGCACTTTGCAGCGCTTTCGCGTAGCTCAGGCCGATCCATTGACCGTCGCTGCCGCGTCGCGCCGCCAGCCAGCGCTCCGGATGTTCGCGCGCGCCGCTCCCGAGCCGGTCTGTCAAACGTTGCGGGTGTTCGCCGAGCGGCTCGGCAGCGCGCAAATACCACGTGTCGCCGTGTCGTTGCGCGTGCAACGATGACGCGCCGATCGTCGTCGCGCGGTAATGCGTCGGCGCGTTGTCGTGCGCGACGGGGGTGTTCGGTTGTCTCGGCTCGGAATGCAACGCCTGTCTCCCTGGAAAGTCCGCTCCGCCCTCTGCGGCGGAGCGACCTTCTTTCGATGCTTCGACGCGGCTCATCGACCGCGGACAATCAAATCGGATAGTGACGCGGGCCGGTTTGAATCGTGATCCAGCGCAGGTCCGTGAACTCGGCGATCGACGCCTTGCTGCCAAAGCGCCCATAGCCGCTCTTCTTCACGCCGCCGAACGGCATCTGTGCTTCGTCGTGCACGGTCGGCCCGTTGATATGGCAGATACCCGATTCGATCCGTTTCGCCACATGCAACGCGCGCGATATATCGCGGCTGAACACCGCCGCGGAGAGACCGTATTCGCTATCGTTGGCAACCTGAATCGCTTCCTCGTCACTGTCCACACGCTGCACCGTCACCACCGGGCCGAAGGATTCCTCGGCATAGAGCAACATGTCGCGCGTCACGCCGTCGACAATCACCGGTTGCATCACGGCGCCTTCAACCGAGCAGCCGACCGGCAGCTTCGCGCCCTTCTCATGCGCGTCTTCAACAAGCGCTTTGATGCGCCGTGCGGCCGCCACGCTTTCGAGCACGCCGAGCACTGAATCGGCCGCAGCGGGATCGCCCGCCTTCAGGGTTCGCGCTTTGGCCGCGAGCTTCTCCACCAGCGCATCGGCGATCTTGCGGTCGACGATCAGCCGCTCCGTCGACATGCAAATCTGCCCCTGGTTGAAGAATGCGCCGAACGCGATGCCGTCCACCGCCGCATCCAGGTCGGCGTCGTCGAGCACCACCACGGGCGCCTTGCCGCCGAGTTCGAGCAAGGCCGGTTTCAGATGCTGCGCGGCATGTTGCGCGACGATGCGTCCAACCCGCGTCGAGCCGGTGAAATTGACCCGCCGCACCGCCGGATGAGCGATCAGGCGCTCGACAATGTCTGGCGCATCGTCGGCCGAATGCGTGATGACGTTCACCACGCCGTCGCCGAGGCCGGCTTCCTGCAACACGCTGCCGATCAGCCGGTGCACCCCCGGACAGCCTTCCGATGCCTTGAGCACGACCGTGTTGCCGCAAGCGAGCGGCATAGCGATTGCCCGTGTGCCGAGAATCACCGGTGCATTCCACGGCGCCATGCCGAGCACCACACCGCACGGCTGGCGCACGGCCATCGCGAGACTGCCCGGCACGTCCGACGGAATCACGTCGCCGTCGATCTGCGTGGTCATCGCAGCGGCTTCGCGCAACATGTTGGCGGCCAGCATCACATTGAAGCCGTACCAGTTCGGCATGGCGCCCGTTTCGGCGACGCCGGTTTCGATGAACTGCGCGGTGCGGGCATCCATGAGATCGGCTGCGGCCAATAGACGTTTGCGACGTTCTGTCGGCGCCAATGCGGACCATGCCGGGAACGCGCGCGCCGCGGCGACGACCGCCGCGTCCGCATCGGCCAACGTGGCGGCGGCCGCACGCGAGGCCGCCACGCCGCTCGCGGGATTGATCCGCTCGAAGGTTCTCCCGTCCGATGCGCCGCGGCTCTCGCCGCCGATCAACAATGTTACTTCGTGCATGTCTGTTGTCTCCTCGCTGTGTCGCTCGTCTTGCCGATCTTCTCGCGCTCGCCGTCCACCACCCTCAGGCGCGTGAATCGGCCTGAATCTACGTCTGCGCGTGCGACAGCTCAGCGTTTGTAGGTTTGCAGACCCGGCTTGATCGCCTTCTCGTCGAGGAACTGCTTCAGCCCCTGCTCGCGGCCGCCTTCGGGATCGCGCAGTTGCGCCTGATCCAGCTTGGCGTACAGGTAATCTTCGTTCTGATCCCACGTCAACTCGCGGCAGCGCTTGAAGCCGTGCTTGGCCGCGCGCAGCACCACCGGATTCTTCTGCAACAGCTTGCCTGCGAGAACACGCGTGGCTTCGTGCAGTTCGGTACGTGGCACGCTCTTGTTGACGAGGCCCATCTGCGCGGCTTCCTGACCCGTGAACGTCTCTCCGGTCATGATGTAGTAAAGCGCCTGACGATGCCCCACGGTATCGGCCATCGCCTTACTCACCAGGTTGCCCGGCGGAATGCCCCAGTTGATTTCGGAGAGGCCGAACACGGCTTCGTCCGCGGCGATCGCGAGATCGCACGCCACCAGCGGTGAGAAGCCGCCACCAAAACACCAGCCGTTGACCATCGCGATAGTCGGCTTCGCGTACATGCGCAGCAACTGCCATTGCCAGCGGCATGCATCGCGGCGAATCTTTTCCTGCAGGATTTCCGGGCCGGCGTCGACTTCACGGAAATACTCCTTCAGGTCCATGCCGGCGGTCCACGCGTCGCCCTCGCCCGTCAGCACGAGAACCTGTGCTTCGGCATCCAGCTCGACTGCCTCGAGCACCTCGATCATTTCCTTGTTCAGCGTCGGGCTCATCGCGTTGCGCTTCTCGGGACGATTGAACGTGACCCATGCGATGCCCTCTGCCACATCGACCTTGACGGTTTTCCAACGACCTTCGTAATTCATCTGTTTTCTCCGTGAATGTTGACCGCGGCGGCGGCCTGATGACTGCATTTGATATCAGTCTACCTGATATGTAAAGCGTAATTTCGCTGACTCGGTGCAAACCCCTATCGGTCGAATAAACGGTGAGGCGCGCTAAGATGCAGGCTAGACCGGACCTCCAGCCCACCATGAGCAAAAATCCAGATTCGCCCGCCGAACCCACCGCCACGCGTACCCGTCGCCCCCACCTGCGGTTGGCCTATGTGATCGGGAGTCTCGACCGCATCCTGCGGCGCCGCATGACCGAAGCACTCGCACCACTCGGCCTGACGCTCTCGCAATTCACCGCGCTTTCGGTGCTCGATGCAAAGGGGCAGGCGTCCAATGCGCAAGTGGCCGAGCGCTCCTTCATCACGCCGCAATCGGCCAATGAAGTGATGAACGCAATGGCGAGCCGGAACTGGGTTAGCCGCGAGCCGGATCCGACGCACGGTCGCATCGTTCTTCTGCAACTGACCGATGAAGGGCGGGCCGTGCTGCGCGAATGCGAGCAGGCCGTCAAGGCGATCGAGAAGCAGATGATGGATGGCATCGAACTCGAAGCGGCCGGCGCGGTACAAACCCACCTCGAAACTTTCGTGCGCAACCTGCGCGGCTAACTTCCCCGTCTCAGCAAATCGCTAGGTGTTTTCACCGAAGCATTTGTACTTGTATTATCAGTCTACCTGATATTAAATCCCATCCACGATGCAGCGCGGGGAGACGCGTTGCATCGCGCTGAGCAAACGCAACCGTTTCTGCGCCAAGCCGGCACACCAGGCGGCGACTCTGCACCTGCCGCTCTTCATCGACACCGGAAAAGCACGCATTTTAATAAGGATCACTAACGTGAAAAGAGCCGGAATACTACCCTCGACAGAAAGCCTTGCCGGATCGGCGACGTCCAGCCGGACAGGCGCCGTTGCCACACTCGGATTGTGTTTTGCCGTCGCGTTGCTCGAGGGACTCGATCTGCAGTCGGTCGGCGTCGCCGCGCCCAGGATGGCACGCGAGTTCGGTCTGTCGGTCGGGCAAATGGGGCTCGCGTTCAGCGCCGGGACCTTCGGCTTGCTGCCGGGCGCGATGTTCGGCGGACGGCTTGCCGACCGGATCGGCCGCAAACGCGTGCTGGTGATTTCCGCATGCCTGTTCGGCTTGTTGTCGATTGCGACCGCGGTGGTGAGCGACTTTCACACGCTGGTGATCGTGCGAGTGCTGACGGGCATCGGCCTAGGCGGCGCCCTGCCGAATCTGATCGCGTTGTCGTCGGAAGCGGTCGATCCGCGCTCGCGCAGCACAGCGGTGAGCGTGATGTATTGCGGCATTCCGTTCGGCGGCGTGATCGCTTCGGTGATCGGCGTGCTAAGTGCGGGCGACGCCGAGTGGCGGCACATCTTCTACGTCGGCGGCGCAGGGCCATTGGTGCTGGTGCCGCTGTTGCTCGTGTTTCTCGCGGATTCGAAGGCATTCACCAAGGCCTCGCGAGACGGTCATGCGAAGCCCGCGCCGGTCGGCGAGGTCCTGTTCGGTGGCACACGCGGCCTCTCGACCGTGCAGATCTGGGTCAGCTATTTCTGCACGCTGATTGTCCTCTACTTCCTGCTCAACTGGCTGCCTTCGCTGATGGCGGCAAGCGGCCTGTCGCGTGCGCAAGTGGGTTACGTGCAGATTTTCTTCAACATCGGCGGCGGCATCGGCGCGTTGTGCATCGGCATGTTGATGGACCGGATGCGCTCCGGCGTCGTGGTGGCGGGCATGTACGTCGGGATCATCGCGTCGCTCGCGGCGCTTTCGATGGCGCCCGGCTTCGGCGCGCTCGCTAGCTCAGCTTTCTTCGCGGGGATGTTCGTGATCGGCGGGCAATCGGTGCTGTACGCACTCTCGGCGGCGTTTTATCCGACTGCCATGCGCGGCACCGGCGTCGGCGCAGCTGTGGCGGTGGGCCGTATCGGCTCGGTGGTCGGACCGCTGGCAGCAGGTCAATTGCTGGCGATGGGCCGCAGTTCGTCGACCGTCATCGGCGCGAGCATTCCCGTCACGCTGATCGCCGCCGCAGCCGCGTTGCTGTTGCTACGCCGCCCGCGCGCCGACGACTGACCAGTCGCACAAGCAAAACCTGGCAACACCAAGAAAACCCAACAACAAACACATTCAATCAAAGGTTCGGAGACACCCTGCATGCAAGCATCCACACGCCTTCTTCTTTGCGGCGCATTGTGCGCCGCCAGCGGCACCGCAGCAGCCCAATCGAGCGTGACGCTCTACGGCATCACCGACACCGGCATCGAATACGTGTCGCACGCGAACGCCGCGGGCAACAGCGTTTTTCGCATGCCGTCCGTCACAGGCGAACTGCCTTCGCGTTGGGGCGTGCGCGGCAATGAAGACCTGGGCGGCGGCTATAGCGCGGTATTCACGCTGGAAAGCGGTTTCAACGTGCGCGGCGGCGATCTCGGCCAGGGCGGGCGGCTATTCGGACGTCAGGCGTTTGTGGGCATCAAGAGCCCGTACGGGACGGTGTCGTTCGGACGACAGTACACCATGACGTACTTCGCGCTGATGGGCGCGGACCTGATCGGCCCGGACATCTATGGCCTGGGCTCGCTCGACGCCTATGTACCGAACGCCCGCGCCGATAACTCGGTGACCTACCTCGGCACGTATGCGGGCGTGACATTCGGCGCGAACTATTCGTTCGGCCGCGACGCGGCCGGCACCGGCAACTCGCCGGGCCAAGGCACCTGCACCGGCTCGGTAGCCGGGCATGCAACGGAATGCCGCGAGTGGTCCGTGATGCTGAAGTACGACGCACCGCTGTTCGGCGTGGCGGCGTCGTATGAAGAGCAGCGTGGCGGCAGTACCGCGGCCGCGAACTTCTTCGACGGCGTTGCGCCCATTCCACTCACCAATGCCGCCGACAAAGACATCCGCACCCAAGTCAGCGCCTATACGAATATCGGCAAGGCAAAGATCGGCGCGGGCTGGCTCAATCGCCGTGTCGAGCCATCGGCCGTCACGATTGCAGACGTGCGCTCGAATCTGTTCTTCGTCGGCGCCTCGTACTTCGTGACGCCTGCATTCATCGTCGACGGCGAGGTCTATCACATCACCAATAGCGACCACGACACGCGCGCCACGATGGGTACGCTGCGCACCACCTATCTGCTGTCGAAGCGCACCGCCGTCTATGCGCAGGGCTCGTATCTCGCCAACAGCGCAAAGGCGCGCTACTCGGTCAGCGCCGGTGGCGGCGGCACGACACCCACGGCAGGCACCGGCCAGACCGGCGTGATGGTCGGCATTCGTCATTCGTTCTAGGAGACACCGCATGATCCGTACGCCACACGCGCGAGGGAAATGTCCGTCCCGTCTCTCGCACTGCAGCCTTCTTTTTTTCGGTTTGAAAAAAGCGCTCCCGCACGCTGTCGATATCTACCTGTAAGCCACACCTCCCGTGCCCTTCCCGCACGCTACGCGGCGCCCTCTCCCGTGCTGTGCGCCAAGCGGGACGGGTCCAGGTAAATTCCCTTGCATCGAATGCCGACACGCGTAACGCCGCCCACGAGCGGGAACGCGAATTGCTCATACAGTTACATTGAGCGATACACGGTCCACTTGATTCCATTTGCAAACTGTCGCTCTTCCGTACTTTGAACGACATTTCGACAATGACTATCCGCGAATCTCAGACGTCCTCCCTGCCCAGCGTGGAAGCAGGTGTTTCCGGTCCCGACGAGATCGAAAGCCCTGTCAGCCCAGCCGGCGTGTATTTAGCGCAAGACTTGCCGGTCACATTGACGCCGCGACGAAGTACGTAACCGCCCATGAAAACCATCCTGGTCGTGGACGACGAGTTCGACATCCTCACGGTCTGGCGACTGTTGCTGGAGCGGCACGGCTATACCGTGCTGACGGCGTCCAACGGGGTGGCTGCACTTGAACAGATCCGCAAGACCCGGCCCGACATCACCGTGTCGGACTGCATGATGCCCGTCATGTCGGGGCTGCAACTGTGCGCCGCACTGTATGACGACCCCAATCTGCGCGCCATTCCGATCATCCTGTGCAGCGCGGCCGCGGATATCCCCGTGCAGCCGAATCCCACTATCGAATACGTGCGCAAGCCGCTTTCATTCGACACCCTGCTCAAGATGCTGGAGCGAATGGCGGTTTGACGGCTAGGTAAAACCCCGAATTCCTGACAGACGCCACACGGGCTACTCTCGCCGGATCTATTAAATAGAACGTTGTTCTATTAGACAGAACGACCTAAGCAAGAGACACTCCAAGGAGAATTCCATGGCAAGCCTGCCGATCGACACGCCCGGCGCGTCGCCCGATTCAAGCGCCGGTGCGCAGGGGCTCACGCCCGGCGTCAATGCGCGCATCGACCGTCTGCCCGCGACGCGCACGGTATGGATGCTGGTGTTCCTGCTGTCGATCGGTGGCTGGTTCGAGTTCTACGATCTGTTTTTTACGGCCTATGTCGGCCCCGGTCTCGTCAAAAGCGGGCTCTATGCGACAACGACCGCGTCGTTCTTCGGCGTGTCCGGGCTGGGCGCCTTCGTGGCGGCATCGTTCGCCGGACTCTTCATCGGCACGTTCTTTTTCGCGGGCATGGCGGATCGCTATGGCCGCAAAACCGTTTTTACCGTCTCGCTACTCTGGTACTCCGCCGCTACGCTGATCATGGCGCTGCAAACCAGCGCGCCGGCCATCAACTTGTGGCGTTTGATCGCGGGCATTGGCGTAGGCGTCGAACTGGTGACGATCGACACCTACGTCAGCGAACTCGTGCCGAAACATCTACGCGGCCGCGCCTTCGCTTTCGTTCATCTGGTGCAGTACACCGCCGTGCCGTCGGTCGCCTTGCTCGCGTGGTGGCTCGTGCCGCAAACACCGTTTGGCATCGACGGCTGGCGCTGGGTCGTGATCATTGGCGCGCTTGGCGCGGTCGTGGTGTGGGCCATTCGCCGGCGCGTGCCGGAAAGCCCGCGGTGGCTCGCGCAGCAAGGCCGCGCCGCCGAAGCGGAAAAGGTCCTGCAGGCGATCGAAGCGAAAGTCGCCAGGCAATACGGCAAGCCATTGCCCGCACCTGTCCCGGCCGTCGAACCGGCCACCACCAAAGCGGCCTTCCGCGAAATCTGGCAGCCGCCGTATCGCAAACGCGCGATCACGATGCTCGTGTTCAACTTCTTCCAGGCGATCGGCTTCTACGGTTTCGCGTCATGGGTGCCGACGCTGTTGATCTCCAAAGGCGTGACGATCACGCACAGCCTGCTGTACTCGTTCGTCATTGCAGTCTCGAATCCGTTCGGGCCGCTGATCGGCATGGCGATCGCGGACCGCATCGAACGTAAGACGTTGATCGTGTTGTCGGCGCTCGGTATCGCTGTGTTCGGCAGCCTGTTCGCGACGCAAACCTCGCCCGCGATGCTGATGACGCTCGGCGTGCTGATCACGCTATCCGGCACGCTGCTGTCGGTTGGCTATCACGCGTACCAGACCGAACTTTTCCCGACGCGTTTGCGGGCGCGCGCCGTCGGTTTCGTCTACTCGATGTCGCGTCTATCCGCGATGTTTTCCGGCTTCATGATTGCCTTCGCGCTGCGCCACTTCCAGGTGCCGGGCGTGTTCGCGTTGATTACTGTCTCGATGGTGATGGTGATGGGCGCGATCGGCATCTTCGGGCCACGCACCAACAACCGCAATCTCGACGAAATTTCGCATTGAACAAGAGGCTTCAAAGATGACGCTGCCGTTGGCTGGAGTGCGGGTACTGGATTTATCGAACGTATTGGCGGGGCCGTTTTGCGCGTATCAACTCGCGCTGCTCGGCGCCGACGTGATCAAGGTCGAGCACCCCGAGGGCGGCGATCTTGCGCGGCGGTTGGGCGCCGACAAGGAGGCGTCGATGCGCAACATGGGGGCCTCGTTCGTCGCGGTGAACGCGGGCAAGCAGTCCATCACGCTCAATCTGAAAGACTCGCGCGGCAAGGCTATTTTGCGCGAGCTCGTCAAAACCGCGGACGTGCTAGTCGAAAATTTCCGGCCCGGTGTGATGACGCGGCTCGGCCTCGATTTCGACGCGCTGCGCGAGGTCAATCCGAAGCTCGTGTATTGCGCGATCTCCGGCTTCGGCATGGACGGCGAGTTTTCGAAACGCCCCGCCTACGATCAGATCATTCAGGGTATCTCGGGCGTGATGAGCGTGACCGGCGATGCCGACAGCGCACCGTTGCGCGTCGGCTATCCGGTGTCGGACACCGTGGGCGGTCTCACCGCGGCGTTCGGCATCTGCGCTGCGCTGGTCGACGCTCGCGCGAGCGGACACGGCCGCATGCTCGACGTCTCGATGCTGGAAGCCACACTGGCGACGATGGGCTGGGTCGTGTCGAACTACCTGAACGCCGGTGTCACGCCCGAGCCAATGGGCAACGAAAACTTCACCGCCGCGCCTTCGGGTACCTTCAAAACGGGCGACGGGCCGCTCAATATCGCCGCAAACGAGAACAAGCAGTTCGCGAGCCTGTGTCATCTGATCGGACGCGTCGATCTGCTCGACGACGTGCGTTTCTCCGAGCGAAACGCACGCAAAGTAAATCGCGCCGCATTGAAGGCCGAAATCGAAGCGGCACTGGCAAGCGACAGCGCGACGAACTGGGAAGCGAAATTCTTCGAAGCGGGCGTGCCGGCCGGGCGCGTGATGTCGGTGCCGGAGATCCTCGCGCATCCGCATCTGGAATCGCGCGAGTTCATCCGCGAGTTTGCCGCCGACGGCACCGCTGAGCGGCAACGCGTCACCCGTGCGGGGTTTCGTCTGTCCGATGCGGATACGGCGCCGACCACACCCGCACCGGTTCTATCGGCTCACACGCGCGAGCATCTCGCCTCGCTCGGTTACGACGACGCGCAAATCAACCATCTACGCTCCGAAGGAGTCATCTGAACATGACGCAAGCATTCGACGCCGCCAAGCTCGCCGCCGAGTACTGGAGCACCTCGATCATCGATATTCATCCCGGCTCGATCAAGGTGCGCGGGTTCCCGATTCAGGAGTTGATCGGCAACGTTAGTTTCCCGCAGATGATCTGGCTGATGCTGCGCGGCGAACTGCCTGACGCCGCCCAAGCGCGTCTGTTCGAGGCCGCGCTGGTGGCATCGGTGGATCATGGTCCGCATGCGCCGTCGATTGCGATCTCGCGGATGGCGACCAGTTGCGGTTTGCCGTTGAACGGCGCGATGGCTTCAGCAATCAACGCGTTGGATGACGTGCATGGCGGCGCCGGTCAACAGGCGGTCGAACTGTACGATTCGATCGCCGAACGCATGGCAAAAGGCGCTGCTTTGGAAGAAGCCGTCGAGCAAGGTGTCGATGCTTTTACCGCCGAACATGGCAAGTATTTGCCCGGCTTTGGGCACCGCTTTCATCCGGTCGATCCGCGGGCAATCCGGCTTCTTTCGCTCGTGGACGAGAGCGTCGAACAGAAAAGTATCGACGGCCGATACGCCGCCATCGCGCGCGGTATTGAAGCCTTGCTCAAGCAGCGCAAGAACAAACCCGTGCCGATGAATATCGATGGTGCAACCGCCGTGATCTACGCGGAGCTCGGCTTTGCGCCGGAGTTGGCACGCGGGGTGTTCTGCCTGTCACGCGCGGTCGGGATTCTGTCGCATGCATGGGAGCAACGCGGGCGCAACGAGCGCAACAAAGGCCCGATGCCGCGGCAGATGAGTTACACCTACACGGGCAAGCCCGAGCGTCACTTTCCTTGAAGTTCGGCCGCGCGCCGCTGCGCGTTGCGCATCGCGCGCGAGTCGCCGCCTAGCGCATCCGTAGCACGTGCGGCGCAATCGAACAGTGCACCGAGATTGCGTTCGAGGAACGCCTGATCGATACGCGAGCTTGGGCCCGCGAGCGTCAGCACGCCACGCAGACTCTGGCGCACACCGAATACCGGCATTGAGATCCCGGCCGTCTCCCGATCGCGCTCGCCGATCGACACACAGTAGAAGTCCTCGCGAATCTTCTCGTACGGCGCGCCCGGCATATCGCCGAACGCCAGCAACGCATGGCCGCCCGAGCCGCTTTCCAACGGCAGCACGTCGCCTTCGCGCACGTGAAAACGCACCGCATGCGTCGAGTCCACGCGATGCAGACACACACGCACCGCCTCGTCGCGCACATAGAAGGACACGCTTTCGCCACTCGTTTCCGCGAGTTCGCGCATCAGCGGCACCAGAATATCGCCGAGGTTCAGGCTGCGCTGGTACAGCGCGCCGAGCATGAAGGTCGCGGAGCCGAGTTGATAGCGGCCGTCGTCCAGACGCAGCAGCAGGCGGTGCTGGATCAGCGAGCCCGCGAGCCGCAACAATGTGCTTTTGTAGAGCCCCGTGCGCGCAGCCAGTTCGGCGAGCGTGAGCGCGGCATCGTCCGGCCTGAAGGCGAACAGAATCGCGCAAGCACGATCGATGACGGCAACGCCTTCGCTTTCCTTTGAGTTTGATTTGTCCGCAGGCGTTGGCATGGGTAAGCATTGCTTCATATCGAAGCGGAAATTTTACGCCATGACGGAGGGCTGTCATACCCGTCGAAGACTCTTCGAGGGCGAAAGGTTCAGGAATCAGGGACCCAAAGGCAAAACGCGCGCCGCGAAAGCAGCTCGCCGACTCGCGTATCGCGCGCGCCTAGAAACGAAAATGCCCAAGTCCACGGATAGCCGACCGTCTGCTGCTAGTCAGGTATTTATCGTGGCCCTTGGGCAAAACGAATCGCACGCGAAGGCGCATCGTTTGCCAAATGCGCAGTTCACTCGACTCAACGCAACGCCATCACAATCAACGCCGCCCCAACGATCGCCACCCCATCTTCGATCAGCGCGGCCGGCAAGTCCCGGCCGAACGCACGCGCCAATGCGCCTCTCACCTTCGCGCCGCCCAAGGTGCCGATCACCGCGCCCACCACTCCGGCAATCAGACCACCCAGCAAACCGCCATGCGCCGCCCCGACCGCCGCGCCACTCAATTCACCCAGGACGATACGCGCGCCGAATTGCATCGGCACGGTACGGCTAGGCGTTGTCGGCAGTTGATCCGTAATCAGTTCGACGATCGCCAGTACCGTGAAGAGGTACGGCGTGACAGTAGCGCCGAGAAATGCCAGTGGCGTGTCCTGCAGCGGCAACCATCCCAGATGCGCCGCCCAACTGACGGCCGCGGGCGCGGTCATCGCGCGAAGGCCGGCCACTACACCGATTAGCAATGCCAGGACATAGACAGACATAGGGGATTCCGAACCAGGGCCAATACTGCGCGGTTGGACGAGCCGACGGCTTATCCGGACGAACGTCGGCGGCAGGTGTCAAGCAGTCACTTGGACAGTCAACTTCTCACCGCGTGAGTCGAGGCCGTACCGCAGTTGCCGGCTCAGTTGCGGCCGCCATGTCCTGGTTCGTCCCCCTTCGGTGTGGCCCTAGTGTCGCACGATTCGACTTTCGACCGTCTGCAAAGGACGAGGGCCGTTCTTTCAATAGTCAGCGCGTTTTCGCAGCAAATCGATTCAAGTGCCGAACGTGCTCACACGATCAAACCGACGCCACCACCAACGCCCCAACGCTAGCAATCGCCGCATTGCAGCGCGCCGCATCGCCGCTCGTCTCCGTGAGATAGACGGTGACGAGAATCGGCCCCCGTCCCGGCGGCCAAAGAATCGCGATGTCATTTGCCGTGCCGTGATCGCCGGTGCCGGTTTTATCGCCGACGCCCCAATCCTTCGGCAGCTTCGCGCGAATCCGTTCGCCGCCGGTCTGATTGGCGGCGAGCCAGGCCAGCAGTTGCGCACGCGACGACGACGACAAACGCTCGCCCAGCAGAAGCTCGCGCAGATTGCCAAGCATCGCGTTGGGAGTGGTGGTGTCGCGCGGATCGCCGGGCGTCGCTTCGTTCAGCGTCGGCTCGTTGCGGTCCAGACGCGTGATGCCATCGCCGATACTGCGCGCAAACGCGGTCAAAGCGGCCGGGCCGCCGAAGCTCGCCAGCAGCAGATTAGCCGCGGTGTTGTCGCTAAGCGTAATGGCCGCCTTGCACAAGTCGGCGACGCTCATCCCCGCGTCACCAGTGCGCTCGCGGGTGTGCTGGCTGGTCGCCGGCGAATACGGCACAAGATCGTTTTTGGAAAACACGATGCGCCGCTCCAGATCCCCTTGCCCGTGATCCACGCGCGTCAGCACCAAGCCCGCCGCCAGCAGTTTGAACGTGCTGCACATCGGAAAACGCTCGTCGGTCCGCAAACCGGCATGTAATCCAGACGTCGTATCGACGATCGAAACGCCGAGCCGCCCGCCGCTTTCCGCTTCGATCTGCGCGAGCCGTTGACGGATGGCATCCGCCTTGTTGGCCACGCCACCGCCCTGCTTTGCTGCGCCCGCCTTCACCACTTTCCCAAACGCGCCGCCACTGCCAACCGCAACCCCAGCTATCGAAACGCCAAGCATCGCGCCCGCGAACTTTCGTCTTGTGATCATCGCCGCTCCTTATGTGAAGCCGCAACTATCGGTTTTTCAACGCCCGCTGGCAAACGATGATAAGTTAGTCGATCCCCTAGAAAATCTTATGTCTTCGCCATGAGACCGTATTTGCCGTTGAATGCACTGCGCGCCTTCGAATCGTCCGCGCGACATTTGAGCTTCACGCGCGCCGCGCTCGAATTGAATGTCACCCAGGCGGCCGTGAGCCAGCAGGTCAGAACACTGGAGGAGCGGCTGGGCACCGCGCTCTTCAAACGTCTGCCCCGAGGATTGGCCATGACGGACGAAGGGCTCGCGCTACGCCCTGTCCTCACGGAGGCGTTCGATCGCATCGAGGCCGTGCTCAAACAGTTCGACGGCGGCCACTTTCACGAGGTGTTGACGGTCGGCGTGGTGGGCACCTTCGCGGTGGGCTGGTTGATGCCGCGGCTCAAGTCGTTCCGGGACGCGCATCCGTTTGTCGAGCTGCAGCTGCTGACGAACAACAATCTGGTCGATCTCGCCACAGAAGGCCTCGATTTCGCGATTCGTTTCGGCGACGGCACCTGGCCAGGTTCGCTCGCCACCCGGCTGCTCGACGCGCCGCTCGCGATTCTGTGTGCGCCTGAGATCGCCAGGCGTCTGTCCACCCCCGCGGATCTCGCCAGCGAAACCCTGCTGCGTTCCTATCGCGTTGACGACTGGATGAGCTGGTTCGCGGCCGCCGGCATTCCGCCCCGGACGATTCGCGGCCCGGTATTCGATTCGTCGCGGCTCATGGTGGAAGCCGCCATGCAGGGCGCGGGTATCGCGCTGGCGCCGGCGCTGATGTTCGATCACGAGATCAACACGGGCCGCCTGGTGCGCCCGTTCGACGTGGAAGTTCATGCCGGCAGCTACTGGCTGACGTGGTTGAAGGGCAAACCGATGACGCCAGCGATGCTGCTGTTCAGTCAGTGGATCGCCAAGGAAGCGGCCTCGCCCACACCTGGTTAGCAAACTGCCACGTGACGATGGCCGTTCATTGCGGGTCGCTCGGCTTGCGGCGGGAACACGTTCCACGAGCCATCGTCATGACGGAAGAAGAAGATGGACAGCAAGCCGCCAGGCCTAAGTGCTTCCACGCAGACGTAGCGCTGATGCTGCGACGCGCTATGGCAAAACCGCACGACACGAGCGGGCATAGACGGTGTCGGCGCGAGCCATTTGTCGACGGCCCAGTGCAAGGTCTTTTCTGCGGCAACCATGATGCGCTCCTTGAATCCTTGAATTCCTCAACTCGTTCCTGAACTCGTTCCCACTCGCTCACGCGAACTGGACGGCGACCTGACCATCCTTCGCGGCACGTTCGACAAACGCCTTTACCAGACACACCAGCGCGTGCATACCGGTGCGGGGATGCCTCAAGCAGCACTGCACCTGTTCGCTGCGGCTCTCGCCAAGCAGGCACCACGAACAGAAGTGCTCGCAGTTATTCGTCAGCAGGCGGTAATGGTTTTCGCCGAGGCGGGAGCGCGCGCGGCGCACGGCTTCATCGCCGATGTAGCGGGCGCTCGGGGTCGGGCGGATCGTCAATGGATGACCGGCGGCGAAGCGGGTCAATTCCACCTCTTCCACCGGACCGCGATGCGCCGAACTTGCGAAGCCCGCGTAATGAACTACGCGGCCATTGCCGACGTAAATGCCGTGATGTTCATAGCCGCTGCGTTGCGTGACGAGATGTGCGCCGATCGGCAAGTCGATGGTCGACGCTTCATTGCAGCCTGCGTCGCGGCCTTCGCTGCTCGTCGGAAGAGGATTCGTGTTCATGGCTGGCCTCGCTTCAATATCCAACACTGTTGCGAGATCTTGCGCATCATCCGGGCCATGTGCGGAAAAGCCTTTATTTAAAGGCCTGACAGGAATTGCGAGGCGTTTTTAGCGCAGCAGGTGTCCGTTGCGAGCCGACACAAATCACGCCGGTGTGTTGGCATACGTCGATCATGTTGGGGGGCTGGTTGAGCCGCAGCGAGCGTATTTGTCAGGGTCTGGGAGTCTGGCCAATGTGTTGGGTCCTGCATCAGTGCGCACGCCCGGATGTTGGCTACATCCCGACCTCTGCCGCTCCGCATGACGACGCGCGGCATACGCAAGCGCCCGGAATCGCCGTCCAATCAACGCATTGCAAGAAAGCCCGCAGGCGAGCCGCAAATTGGCATGGCACTTGCACCATCACGTTCAATTCCTTTTCAACCGCGCGCCCGACGCACGCGGCCAACCGGAGAACGACATGGCTTCCATTACAGTCAACGACCTCTCGCTGAACCTCGCGCTCGACCGCAAAGCGATGGCGGCGATCCGCGGCGGCGGCGGTGCGCCGTGGGTGTACGGCTGGATTCAGCCCTATGTGCGGGAAACGCCGAGCATTGGTCCGGTCGTGAACCTGTACGACATTTCGAACAACTTCTATGCTAACCAGATGATCAACACGTTCCAGTCGGTGGATGTGCGCAACACCGGCGCGAACTCGAACATCAACGTCTCCCCGGACGCACGCAGCAGAAACGATACGGTGTAACCCTTGTGACCTGTCCGAGCCAATTTCGATGGACGTCGTCCGCGCGTTCCGACGTCGGACGCGTCCGTGAAATCAACGAAGATGCCTGCCTCGACCAGCCCGAACCCGGGCGCTGGGCCGTCGCCGACGGTATGGGCGGGCACGCGGTCGGCGATCTCGCGAGCCGGTTGGTGATCGATGCGTTGAGCCGGCTCGCACCGCCACGCGCCATGAAAACCTGCATCGCCGACGCGCGGGCACGGCTGCAAACCGCCAATCGCCAACTGCGGGACGAAGCGGCCCGCCGCCAGGTGCAACGCATCGGGAGCACAGTCATCGTGCTGCTCGCGTGCGACCGCTTCTGCGGCTATCTATGGGCCGGCGACAGTCGTCTGTATCTCTACCGCGAAGGACAACTGCGGCAACTCACGCGCGATCATAGTCAGGTGGAAGAACTCAAGTCGCTCGGCGTGATTACCGACGAAGAAGCGCGGCATCATCCGGCGCAGCACATGATCACGCGCGCGGTCGGCGCAACGGATGTGCTCGAACTCGATGACGATGCGATCGAAGTCGCTGACGGCGACGTCTTCCTGCTATGCAGCGACGGTCTGAGCAACGAGGTCAGCGATGCGGAAATACTGGCGGTGCTGACCTCGGTGGCGTGTGAGCGCGCGTCCGACGAACTGGTCGAGCTGGCCATTGCGCACGGCGGACGCGACAATGTCACCGCAGTGGTAGTGCAAGCTGAAGATCCGTATGCGTCCGATAAAACCCTGCTGAACCCTGCACCTTGAAAATACAGATCAACCCTGCCATTGGCAGCTTGTCGTGCCGGACGTGCACCGCCATCTCATCGTCATTGCGGCGCAGGCAGACCGAGGCGCCACGTCAGATTGCCCCGCGCTCGCGTTTCGCAGCGGGTATGGAAAAAATCGGTGTGATAGATCCGCGGACGTGCCAACAGGTTGCCCAGAAACGTCCGTTCGCGCATGTCGTAGGCGCGGTCGTCAAGGTCGGGAAGTTCCGCCCTCAGGCGCACCCCGTCCTCACGAAAACGGCTGCGCCGACTGCCCAGCACCGCGAGGTCGATATCGCAGGCAAATTGTTCGTCCAATCCGGCCGGCACACGCGTATGCCGGGTCGCCAGGATCATTTCGCAAATGCGCTCGCCCGCTGCGATACGGTCATCGGCCCATTGCCGGAACCAGTCCGCGCTGCGTTGCTCGTTGTCCCGTGCGCCGGGAACGTAGATCACGTCGTGGCACCACAGCGCAAGTTCCACGATATCGGCATGAGGAATCGCGCTACGCGCCTGGTCGAAATAGTTCAAGCAGCGGCGGATATGACGCAGCGTGTGGTAATGACGCGTCGGTTCGGCATAAAGCTGCGCCAGGTCGGCATAGGCGGCCTCGGCGCGCAAGCCGCCGCTGCGTGACCACAATGCGATGAAGCGCGCTTGCGTCTGGCTCATTGCCACCCCTTTCCACCCTGCACGGATGCGTGAGCGTTCGGCGCCGTATCCATCATCACGTCGTCGCTTTGCGCCGATCCAGTCGCGATGCTCAAAGAAACTCCTCGCGAATGTCGATACTCGAGCGTTGCCCGATGTTCCCGTAGTTATGCGTGAGCCACGCATCGGCCTCGCGCCGCCCGTTATCGCGCAGTCCGCAAAGGAAATCCCAATCGGCGTTGTACTTGCTGGACACGCTGAGCGCGCACATCGCCTCGTCGGATCGAATGGAATGGATCAGCATCTCCTTCATCTCGCCGCCATTGACTTTGCCTTGCTGGATCAGATCGGTGACGAAGGCGATCGCGCGCATCTCACGCATCAGCGACGAGTTGAAGCTGATTTCGCTGATGCGGTTGAGGATCTCGGCAGCCGTAATCGGCACGCCCCGGCGAACCAGCGGGTTGATGTGGACGATCACGACGTCGCGCGTCTTGCAGTGGTAAATCAACGGGTAGATGGCCGGATTTCCCATGTAGCCGCCGTCCCAGTAGTGTTCACCATCGATGGTGATCGCCTGGAACAGCGTCGGCACGCACGCAGATGCAAGCACGGCGTCCGCGCAGACGTCCTCGCCCGTGAAGAGGCGTATTTTCCCCGTCTCCACGTTGGTCGCGCACAGATACAGATGAATGGGGCACTGTTTTCGCAACGCGGTGAAGTCGACCTGATTGTCGAGCACCTCGCGCAGCGGATTCAGATTGTTCGGATTGAACTGGTAGGGCGAGAAGATTCGTAGCGCCATGTCGGCGAACGCATATAACGGTGAATGATCGAACCCGAAGCTGTGCGTCCCTTTCAGCCATGGCATCCAGCGCAACGGGTTGTAACGCTCGGCGGATTGCGCCACGGCATGCCAGAAGTCGTGCAGCGCCTGCCGTGCGCCGTCCTCGCCCCCTTTCAGCAGCCCGTACGCGAGCACTGCGGCATTCATCGAGCCGGCGCTGGTCGCACTCACCCCTTCAATCGCCAGCCTGCCGTCCTCGAGCAAGCGGTCGAGCACGCCCCATGTGAATGCACCGTGCATCCCGCCTCCCTGCAAAGCCAGCGCGACCGGCTTGCGCTCGTCATCGCCGCGACGTCTTGTATTCTTCGTTGTCATGTCCCGTCTCCTCACCCCTCGCGCGACGCCAACGTATCGAGCAAGGCTTTCGCCTCTCGCAGGTCGGCGGTGTCAAAGCCTTCTGTCAAGCTGTCGTACACCTCGGACAACGCCTGCCGTGCGTCGGCCGTTTTGCTCTGGGATTGCCACAGACGAGCAAGGCTCAATACGGCCCGCAATTCGAACGACCTGGCGCCCGGACGGTGGGCCACTGCGATCGCCTGGTGAAAGCAGGCCTCCGCTTCTTCCGCACGGGTGGCGTCGCCACTGCGATCGCTCGACGCGCCGAGCAGCAGATGCCCTTTGATCCGATGTAACTCCGCCTCGTAGCAGTGCTCGCCCGAACGACTCACCATCTCCATCGCTTCGTCGACCACGCCCAGCCCGGCGTCCGTCTCTCCCGCTTGCCGGTAGCCGTCGGCGAGCAGAGCCAAAAAGTACGAGTACCCCATTTCGGCCCCGGTCGCCCGGTAGCCGGCCAGGCCCTCGCGTATCTGCGCAATCCCCTCCTCTACGCTTCCCTGCTGGGTCAGCGCCGAGCCCCGCAGAATCGTGCCCCACGCGAGCCAGATCGGCATCCCCTGCTCGGCCGCGAGCGATATGGCGGCCTCAGCGTACTGACGGGTCAGCGTCGCATCGCGCCGGAGCTGATGCAGTAGCGCCGTGTGGGACAACGCCAGCGCGAGGCTTGAGCCACCGGTATATTTTCGGGCCAGTGCAAGCCCCTCTTGGCTCCGCTTGCCCGATTGATCGGGGTATCCCTGCTGCCACAAGGTCCAGGCCAGGAAGTTCAGGGCGCGCACGCCTGGATCGATCACGTGGTCGTAGACCGGCTCCTCACGCATTTCCTGGTGATAGAAAACCAGAGCTTGTTCCTGATGGACGCGGGCAGCTTCGAGATCGCCCAGGTAGAACAGGCTCGTCGAGAGCGCAAGGTGCGCCTCGACGAGCCACGCCGGTTTCCCGGTCTGCCGTGCCATGCGCAGCAGCCGTTCTCCCAGCTCGCTCGCGGTGCGGTACTCCGCACGCAGCTGGTAATACGTCCTCAGTCCCAGTTGCACCGGGAAGATCTTGGAGGTCTCGCCAATGCGTTCGCACACCCCCAGCGCGCGCGTATACGCCGCCACGACCTCCGGCGAGCCAAAGCCGCGGACAGTCGCCACGGCGGCCGCCAGCGAGAGCAGCAGCGTCAGTTCCTGCTGGGCGCGTTCGGGCGTCTCAGGCAAATGATCGAGCAATTCCAGCGCCGCGCCGA
The DNA here is from genome assembly GCF_013177695.1 of Paraburkholderia solitsugae. Lineage (GTDB taxonomy): Bacteria > Pseudomonadota > Gammaproteobacteria > Burkholderiales > Burkholderiaceae > Paraburkholderia > Paraburkholderia solitsugae. The sequence continues at coordinate 72,228 of NZ_WOEY01000089.1, forward strand.
GATGACGCATCGCGTCCAGATGGGCGGAATGCTGGAGCGCCTGTTGCCCGGTGCGGTGCAGGTATTCCACGGCCTTCGCGACATTGCCGCTTAGCCTGTAGTGATGCGCCAATTCGCTCCAGTAATCCGCGATACGGGTGGGGAACAGCGCCTCGATGGCCTGCGCCGCACGCTCATGCAAGGCGCTACGGCGCTCCGTCAGCAGCGAGCGGCCGGCGACTTCCTGAGTCAGCCCGTGCTTGAACGAATACTCGACCTCCGGAAACGCGGGACGCTCGTAAATGAATTCCGCGGCCTCCAGCCGGGCCAGCAGATCCCGCAATGCGTCATCGGTGGGAGCGCCCGGTCCATCGCAGATGCGCCGGATCAGGCTGAACGAAAACTCCTTGCCGATGACGGCAAGTGCCTGCAGCAAGTCCTTCTCCGCGACGGGGAGCCGATCGATACGAGCGGCGAGCACACCTTGCACGGTGGTCGGAATATGTAATGCAGCCGGGGTTTGTTCGATCCGGAAACGGCCGGGTTCGCCCAGCAGCGATTTCTCTTCGACCAGCGTCTGTACCACTTCCTCCATGAAGAAGGGGTTGCCCTCCGTCTTCTCCAGGATGAGCTGTTTGAGGGGCACGAGGGTGGGATCGTCCCCAAGCAGCGCCGAGAGCAATCCCTGGGCTTCTGCCGGACCCAGCGGTTCGAGTCGCAACTGGCTGCAATGGCCCGCGCGTTCCCAGACAGGCTGATACTCTGGCCGGTAGTTCACGAGGAGCAGGATCCGTGAATTCGCCACGCGGTCGATGAGGCTCAGGAGGAATGCTTCGGTCTCGCGGTCCAGCCATTGCAGATCCTCGAACAACAACTCGATGGGCTGGTCGCGGCTCTCCCGCGTCAGAATCTGGATGATTGCGTCAATGGTCCGATCACGCCGGATCTGCGGATCCATTTCCGCGAGCGCCGTTCCGCGCTCGCCGATGCCAAGCAGAAAGAGAAGGTAGGGCACAAGATCCTCGAAACTTCGCTCGAGGGTCAGCGCCTTACCCATGACCTTTTCCCGGCACTGCCGCTCGTCGTCCTGAGCGGTGATCTGGAAATAGTTCTTCAATAGCTCGATGAGCGGCAAATAGGCAAAGGCCTTGCCGTGCGAAACCGAAAACGTCTCCAGCAACGCACAGCTGGCCCGGGAGCGTTCCTTGAACTCATGGAACAGCCGCGACTTCCCGACCCCGGCCTCGCCGGCCACCGCGACGACCTGTCCGCGCCCCTCTTTGACCTGCTCCAGCGCCGCATGCAAATGGTCCAGTTCGGTCTGGCGGCCCACGAACCTGGCAAGGCCGCGATGGGCCGACAGTTGCAGGCGCGTGCGCAACGCGCCGAGACCCAATACCTCATACACGACGAGCGGCTCGGGGATCCCTTTGACCTGCGTGGCCCCCAGCGCCTTGAATTCAAAATAGCCCGCGGCGAGTTTGTGGGTGGGCTCGCTCACCAGAATCGACGAGGGGACGGCGATCCCTTCCATCCGGGACGCAATGTGGATCGTGTGTCCGACCGGATCGTAATCGGTGTGCAGGTCGTCCGTGCGGATCGAACGCACGACAACCTCACCGGTGTGGATGCCGACGCGAATTTGCAGCGGGATGCCTTTCTCCAGACGAATCCTGTCTCCGTGGCGGCGCATCGCATGCTGCATCCGCAGCGCCGCATACAGCGCGCGCTGCGGATGGTCCTCATGGGCGATGGGCGCGCCGAACAGCGCCAGGATGCCGTCGCCAAGCGATTTGGCGACATAGCCCTCGTAGTAGTGGACGGCTTCCATCATCAGCGCGACGATTGGCTCGATCAGGCGCTGGGCTTCTTCCGGGTCCAAGTCGTGAACCAGCGCCGTGGACCCCGCCATGTCGGCAAACAGCGCCGTGACGGTCTTGCGCTCGCCGGCGATCTCGCCCCGGGCTTCCATGGCCGCCTGCGCGGCGCGGATGCGCTCGGCAAGGTGGTGTGGCGTGTAATGGATAGGCGCCGGGGACGGTTCTGAAACAGACCGGGGCTGCAGGGACGGCGCTGCGGGCCCATCGGTCAGCGGCGCGCCGCACTCGCTGCAGAATTTGGCGGAAAGCCCCGCCTCGTGTCCGCAGCGCGGACATGTGCGCGCCAGCATGGCGCGGCATGCTTCACAGAAGCTGGCCCCAGCGGGATTCTCGAATCCGCAGTTTGCGCAGCGCATACGATCTCTTCCCCTGTCCGGTGCCTGCTTCTAAACATTAGGCGCAGGACCGGATTGCGACAAGAGGCGAGCGGCTAGGGAAGCGCCCCCTATCCGTGCCCTGTCACGAATTTTTTCGTCGCGTGATAGCTGTGCTTGGTTGCATCAGCAACGGCATGGCCGGCCTCCTTCGTACCGTGGCCGACCGCGTGCGCGGCATCGCGCACAGCGTGCCCGCTCTTCTTTCCTGCCGTCTTGACATCGTTCTTGAATTGGTGGGCACCTGTAGCCAGGCTCGCATGCGCCAGCGGGCTGAGCCCGGCCACCACGAACAGAACGATCGAAATTCCCGTCTTCTTCATCACTTTGGTTTTCCCACATAAGATTGGTGCGCACGATAGTCAGCCGGACAGCTGAACGCCGCCCGCAACCCGTTGCTCGGCGATCGTGAGCGCCCGCACCAAAAGCACGTCAGCGGTCGATCCGCCTATGGCACATCAAGCGTGCTACTGACGGCGCGGCAGGCGCACGGCGAACACGGTTTCTGTCTCGTCGGACCGCGCCTCGATCTCGCCCCCATGGGCCTTTGCAATCTCGCGCGCGATATACAGTCCGAGCCCCAGGTTGCCGTCTGCGTCATATGATTCTTTCTGATTCAGGCCACGCTGGAGCGGGTCAAAGATCCGATCCAGCGTCATTCGCTCGATAGCGGGCCCGTGATTTCTGACCTCGAAACGAACGTCCCGCTCCTCGCCGGTCACCACCACGCGCACCGGCGCGTCCGGCGCGCCGTACTTGATCGCATTCAACACCAGGTTGCCAAGCAACTGCTGGAGACGGCGGCCGTCCCAGACACCCTGACAGTCACCTTCCACGTCCAGGTCAACCTGACGGTCTGGATGCGCTGCCCGCAACTGGTCGAGTTCGTCGGCAAGCAGTTTCTTCAGGTCGGCATCAGTCGGCGCGATATTGATTCCCAAACCCAGCCTGGTTCGATTGAAATCCAGCATGTCGTTCAGAAGGGCCTGCATGCGAGCGCCACTTCTGATCAAACGGGACGCGGCTACGGATACCTGCTCCCCAGCGTTCAGCGCCGCCAGATATTGGGCCGTCATCAGGATGGTCTGGAGTGGGCTGCGCATATCGTGCCCGAGCATGCCAAGCAAAAGATTGCGAGCCTGGTCCACTTGCGCGCTGAAATACCCGACTGATTCGGCCAGTGCCTGGTCGATGGCCTCGTTGAACCGGATGACATCATCCGGATGCGGGGCTTCGGGCTGACAATCGTCCATCCAGAGGCGCAGGACGCTGGCTCGCAGGGCGCGGTACTCGGCAGCCAACTGGTTGATGTCGAACCCGCCTCGCGCCCGCAGAAGGGCGTGCGTCTGCGCAGCTGTCTCGGGAGCGCCGATCAGTACGGGGGCCCGCCCCATCGACTTTTCGGCTTGCGCTTCCCTGGTCTGGGCCGTCGACAGGTCCTTCGCCACGGCCTGCAGAATCTGTTGCGCATGGTCTCGCAGAGCGAGCGATTGCATGTCTGCGGCCGCCGGCAAGAGGGTAGCGGCAAACGCCTCCCATTGCACCACAATGGTTTCAATGTCGCGCACGATGAAGTCGGCCAATCGCATGTTTGCCCTCAAAGAAGCGGAAAAAGGTCAGTATGGGGCATTCGCTGAATTTATATTACGCGCAAATAGCTGCTTTGATTCTATCGGGTCCCTAAATTGCGTGACATAGGGTGCAACCTATAGGAACCCAATGTCCACTGCGAAAGCGGAGCGCTTACTCATCGCGGACGACGACCCGGATTTGCTCGAGGCCTACGTGCTGTTCTTCGAGGCTGACGGTTACGCCGTCCAAACGGCTGCTGACGGTGTAGACGCGCTCGCCGCGTACTGCGCATCGCGTCCTGACTGAATTGACCATCGACATCAAGCACCCAGCCTCAACTACCGCTGTCGTCCTCATCGTGCTCGTCAGCACCGTTATTGCCCGTAGGCGGCGCATTCCGGTTGCGAAAATCCTTTGAATGCAGCCCATGCTTCTTCAGGAGCATTTGCAAATGCGAGCGGTTCATATCGATGCGCCGCGCCAGTTCCGCTACAGTGCCGCTCACTTCGCGAAGGCCGCGCTCCAGGAAGGCTTTTTCCGCGTCATCGCTCGCAGCGCGCTTGGCGTCGCTCAGCGACATCAGATTAGCAACGCTGATTGGCTCCTGTCCCGCCGCCGTGGCTGCATGGGACAATGCCGCGGCGGAACCGGGCGCAGCCGGCCGCATATCCACTGGCAGATGATCGATATCCGCCATCTCTCCAGCCAGGCACGACACGCGATACATCACGTTGCGCAGTTCGCGAATATTGCCCGGGTACGCATAGTTCAGCAGAAAGTCCCGCAGACGCGGCGTCAATCTAACGGGCCTTCGTTTTAGCGTACCCGCGGCCTCGTCGCCGAACCACGCGATCAGCAGCGGTATCTCATCGCGTCGCTCACGCAGCGGCGGTAACGTGACGTGAATCACGCTGAGACGGTAGAACAAATCCTCGCGGAATTTGCCCTCTTCGCTGAGTTGCCGCAGATTGCGATTGGTCGCCGCGACGATGCGCGTATCGACGGCAATCGTTTCATCGGAGCCCACGCGTTGAATCTCATGCGCTTCCAGCACGCGCAGCAGCTTCACCTGACCGGCCAACGGCAATTCGCCAATTTCGTCGAGAAAGATCGTGCCGGTATGCGCGCTTTCGAATTTGCCCTTGCGGTCGTTCGAGGCACCGGTGAACGCGCCCTTGCGGTGACCGAACAATTCCGACTCGAGCAGATTGTCCGGAATCGCACCGCAATTCACGGAGATAAACGGCTTGTCCGAGCGCGAACCATTCGCATGAATCACCTTCGCCATCAGCTCCTTGCCGGTGCCGCTTTCACCGTCGATCAACACCGGCAAATCGGTCGGTGCCGCTTTCTCGGCGATTTCGAGCGATTCGAGCAAACGCGGATTGTCGCCAAATGTTCCTTCGAAAATGAAACTACGCTCGATCAATGCCTTTCTACGCGCGCCACGCGATTGATCGGCAGATGCAGCAGGCTCAGCAGCCGTTGCGGCTTGGACAAATCGCTCCTTGTGCGAGAGCTGCATGACCTCGTCGCGTAACGAGGTGGCTTGCCGGAGCAGCTTGTCGATGTCGGCGCGCTCGAGCCGGGACGACCAGCGCAGCGTCGAGCGCAGAATCTCGATGCGCTCGATCAGGCCCGCGTATGAAATCGCCGGGCTGGGCTCTTCTACCTGGTCGAGAATCTTCATCACGCACTCAACTGTTTCTGGACCAACTGGTAGTACATGCCGCCGCGCTGGATCAAATCATCGTGACAGCCCTGTTCGACGATCGCCCCTTCATAAAGCACCAGAATTTTGTCCGCGCGCATGATGGTGCTGAGCCGGTGCGCAATGATGACCGCCGTTCGACCCTTCAGAATATCGTGCATATTGCCGAGGATATTGCTCTCCGACTGCGAGTCCAATGCCGAGGTCGCTTCGTCGAATACCAGTAGACGCGGATCGTGATACAGCGCCCGCGCGATACAGAGCCGCTGGATCTGCCCGCCGGATAGGCCAATACCGCGTTCACCGACAATCTGCTCATAGCCGAGCGGCATCTTGCTGATGAACGCGTGCGCGTCGGCCATTTTCGCGACTTCCTCGATGCGGCGCCGCTCAGGCGCGTCGTCGCCACTGGCAATGTTCTCGGCGATCGTGCCGGAGAACAGCAGATTGCTCTGCATCACATAGCCGATCTGCGCACGGTAATAGGCTTTATCGACCACGCCGAGGTCGTAGCCGTCGATCGTCATCTTGCCCTCGGTCGGCGCGTAGAAGCCGACCAGCAGCTTGGCGAGCGTCGTCTTGCCGGAGCCGCTGCGGCCCACAATCGCCACCAGTTCGCCGGGCTTGATATCGAAGCTGATATTTTCCAGTACATACGCCGAATCGTCCTCGCCGTAGCGGAAATAAACACCGTTGAGACTGATATCGCCTTGCAGTTCAGGCAGCATCACGCGCGAAGGCAAATCCTGCGGCTTCTGTTCCGGCTCGATATCGAGCACGTCGCCGAGCCGCTCCATCGCCACACCCGCGTCGTTCAGCATGCTCCACAAGCCGACCAGTCCCATCAGCGGACCCAGCACGCTGCCCATGAACGCGTTGAACGCGATCAACTGACCGATGGTCATCTCACGCGCCAGCACCAGATTCGCGCCGACCCAAAGGATCGCGATCGTCGTCGCCGCGTTCAGCAACTGGCTGCCAAGCCCAACGAGAATGCTGAAAGCATGCGCCCGGTATTGCACTTCGAGCGCCTTCGCGTATTTCTTCTCCCAGCGCAACCGTACCGGCCGCTCGATGCCCATGCCCTTGATGGTCTCCACACCGGCGAGCGCTTCCATCAGGAATGACTTTGATTCGGTCGAGGCCGTGAACACCTCACGCGCATAGTTCTTGATCTTCGGCGTGGCCAGCGCGGTCAGCGCCATGATCGGTATCACGAACGCAATCAGCACCAGTGTCATCCTCACGTTGTAGACGAACATGATCGTGAAGTAGATAAACACCATCAGCAGATTCAGCGCGGTGGTCACCGTGGATTCAGTGAGAAAGGCGCGGATCGTCTGGTTCTCCTGGAAGCGCGCGAAGATGTCGCCGGTTTTCCGTTTGGCGAAAAACGAGAACGGCAAAGACATGGTGTGCTTGAAGAACTGCGACATCATCGCGAAGTCCATGTTGCGCACCATGAAATTCGCGAGATACGCACGAATCGACGACATCAATTGCGAGAACACATTGGCGATGATCAAACCGCCGATCAGCAGATGCAGCAGGCTGACGTTCTGATGCACGATCACGCCGTCGAGAATGTTCTGGATGATCAGTGGCGGAATCACGCCGAGTACTTGAATGACGAATGTAGCAAGGAACAGGTGACCGAGAATCTTCTTGTACGGCCTGAGGTAGCCGACAAAGCGTATCCACGGCGAACGCGCAGCCGACATCTGCAGGAGATTCGGTCCACCTGTAAACAACAGACAGGTGCCGCTCCAGCCGCGTTCGAAATCCTCCACCGTCATTTTTCTGAAGCCGAGTGCCGGGTCGGCGACCCACACGTATTCCTTCGAAAGCCCGTACACCACCACATAGTGGTACCCCTCCCAATGCACGATGAAGGGCAGATCGAAACCGCGCAACGAATCGAATGTGCATTGCACGCCGCGTGCGGTGAAGCCAAGCGATTCGCCCGCGCGTGCGAGGCTGTCGAGCGTGGCGCCTTGCGTCGTGACGTTGGCGAGTTCACGCAGTTTGCCCAGCGTCATCGGGATGCTGTAGTGGCGGCAGACCATCGCGAGACACGCGGCGCCGCAATCCATTTCCTCAGCCTGTTCGACCAGCGCAAAGCGCTTGATGACTTTTTCGCCAAACTCGGGTTTGGTCTGTAAATCGAGCATCAGCGGCAACTTGCGCCGCTGTTCGAGGCGCTTTTGCCGTTGCAATTCGCGGTCGCCGTAACGAATCCGCTCGTCCAGAACCTCGCGCAGCTTGGGATTGCGTTCGAGGATGAAATGGACCGTCCGCTCCGGGATCACCAGCAGCCGCGTATCGGTCGCCGCCACCACCGACGCCATTTGCTCCTGCCGCATCAAACACGCTTTTTCGCCGAAGATCTCGCCTTCGCCTAGCGTAGCGAGCGTGTAGTCGTGGCCTTCCTCATGACGGACAATGCGCACTTCGCCTTGCCGCACCACGTAGAGCCGCCGGTCGTCGCGTCCGTCCTGTTTAAGGATTTCCTTGCCGGCGGCCACCCTTTTCACGCCGACGCTGCGCACATACTCTTCGAGTTCCGCCTTGTTGAGCTTGCCGCGCAGATCGAACAACTGCGCGACAAAACCGCCGGCCGAACTGATCGCCACGTAGCTCGCGACAAAGGCCAACGCGGCCTGATTGCCGGCGATCACCGGCTCGATTGCGGCGCGGGGAATGAACAGCAACTCGGTTTTCGCGGACGCTCGCACCGACGCCTCATGCACATACGCGCGCAACATCGCAATATCGGCGAAAATCTCGCCGGTCTTGCGCACGCCCATGCTGGTTTCCTTGCCGTGTTCCTCGGTGAAGATACGCACCGAGCCAGAACGAACCACGTAAAGACCGTCAGCCGCCTCACCCGCCGAGCACACCGTTTCCCCGAACGAATAGAAGCGAGCCTGCGCATATTCGGCAAGACGCTCGATCTCGTCGCGCGAAAACGGCGAGAGAATTTCCACCGAGGTGAGAAACTCGGCGGCGGAGGGCGCGGTCTGGGGTGCATCCATGTGCTTGCGGACCTCGATTCGACTATGCGTTGCTTTGCGCTTCTATGTTTTGTTGCGGCGCGATGCGAAATACGCGGTTAGCGCGCTTCGATCACGTGCTCCTGCGCGCGCGCAATCAGCCAGCTCTCGCGCAGCAGACGCCTGACTTCAGCGGCGACATCCGCGTCGAGTGTCGCGGGATACTTCGCCGTCACGGCGAAAATCTCAAAGCACGTGCGGTCCGCCGACGGAAACGGCCCGAGCAGATCGCCCACCGCCGCGTTGAAAATCTTCGCCTCGATATCCGGCTTCAACGATCCGCGCAGCACCTTGCCGATTACACCGCCGGCTTCACGCGTATCTGCAATCGAATGCTCGCGTGCCATGTCGGCAAAGCTGTCGGGATCGTCGTGCAGGTAGGAGATCATTTCCTTCGCCTTGCCCTCGCTGTCGAGCACGATATGGCTTACCTCGATCGCGTCGAACTTCGGCGAATTCAGCGCGAAGTAATCCTTGATCGCTGCCTCGTTGCCGACTACGTCGAGCATCTTCTCCTGATACAACCCGTCCGTAATGAAAGCCTCGAACTCGTCGAGACTCACGCCGAGCGCATCGAGGTACTGATTCATATCCGTCGCGCGATGCAAGCCGCGCACCCGGCGGAACTGATCGGCGCGCTGCTGGATTTCGTCCGCGGTGACGGCAATCCCCTGCTTTTTCGCCGCATGCACCGTGAGCTTGTCGCGCACGATCTGCTCGATCAGGCTGTCGAACTGGCCGGTCAATTTCAGAAGACGAATGAACTCGGAAACGTCCACGACTTCGTCATCGATTCGCACTATCGCGGTCATGTCATCCGCTCCTTTCATTGACGTGTAATCGGCGCGCTCAACCCGCCACCTGCCTGAACGGATCCAGACCCAGATCGATCAGCCGCCGCTCGCGCACCACAATCTCCGCACTCGCCGTCATGCCGTAACGCAGCGGATAGCGGGTGTCGGCGATCTGGTAGTAGGTCTTGTCGAGCGTCACCCGGCCTTCGTACACCGGCTGCTTGTCCTGCACGGACGGCTTGGTAGCCGGCGAAATATAGGCGAGCGTGCCGCTGATCAGCCCATAGCGCTGATACGGGAACGCGTTGAATTTCAGCTTCACCGGCTGACCCTCGTGCAAAAAAGCACGGTCGTGTTCGGCGATTTCAATCTTCAGCACCGGCTTCGCGTCTTTCGGCGCGATGCCGCCGAGCGGCGCGTTCGCCTGGATCTTGTCGCCCCGCTGCGTGGAGGTCACGTCGGTGATGACGCCGGAGACCGGTGCGAGGATCAGCAGGAAATTGTCTTTGTCGATGTTCTCGAAGCGAATTCGCGCGGCCGCTTCGGCCACGAGGCGCGCGGTTTGCAGTTGCAGACGCAGCTTGTCTTCCGCGTCAGTGATGTCGCGAACTGCCGAGTCGTACTGGAGTTGCAGGTCAGTAGTCTGCTGCCCGCTGGTCTCGAGTTGAGCATTAGCTTGCGCGTATTCATGGCTCAGACGGAAATCCAGTTCCGCGAGTTTCGATTGCGCGACACGGTAGGCGTTATCCGCTTCCAACGCGGCGGTGCGTTTCTGCTCCACCTGCAACTCGGCGATACCACCGCCGCCTGGCTGCGCGAAAAGCTGCGAGTAGCGGTCCAACTCCTGACGCGCCGCCTCCCGCGTGCGGCGCGCGTTGTCGAGCACGCTGCGAGCTTCGTCGAGTTCGGCCTTCTGGCCTTCGGCGAGTTTGGTCGTACCCTCGGAGACGCGATTTTCGTGCTGGTGGGCCTCCACTTCCAACTGCGCCTTCAGCGCTGCGGCCTTGCGCTCCATCAGCGCCTTCTTTTCGGGGAACTGCTTCCAGTCGCGCTCGGCGTCTTCGAGCTTGAGCTGCGCCTGCAGCGCGTTGCTCGCGGCCTCGATCGCGCCGCGCGCATTCAGCCGCGCCAGCACGTCGCCCTTCGATACCGGTTGGCCCTCGGCGATGTACAGATCGGCAAGCTCGCCGTCGATGGGCGCATAGATGCGGCGGACTTCCGATTCCGGCGAAAGCGTGCCTTGCGCGCTGACGATCACATCCGCGCGACCCACGAACGACCACAGCAAACCGGCCACCACCAGCGCGACCATTGCCCAGATCAGCGCGCGCGCAAGCCGCACCGGCTCGGCGGTCAGAATCGCGATGCCTTCGACGCTGTGGTCCTCGAGCGCCTCCGACAGCGGCCTAGGGTGATTGTCGCGTTTCACTCTGCTCGCCTCCGATCAACGCCAGCTTCGCCTTCAACAGCCCGGGGTCCAACACCATGCGCAGATCGGTCAGCGAGCGGCGCTGCAACTCCGCTTCGGCCTGGATATCCGCCAGCAGGCGGTCGAAGTCGGCGGAATGATCCGCCTTCAGTTGCGTATAGATGCGCATGCCTTGCTGCGCGGCAGACTGCGCATCGGAAAGCAGGCGCGCCTCGCTGCGAAAACCGGGCGAAATCCCCGCTTCCAGCCGTTGCGTACCGCCGATCGGACCACTCGCCCGATACTCTTTCCAGAGACTCTGCGCGCGCAGCATCAGGTCCTGCGCACGCGCCAGCGCTTTGTCGTGCAAAGCGGCGACGTCTTTCTGGATCGATTGCACGAACCACGCGTCCGCTGCGGGATCGAGACTGGCGTAGAAGGACAGCAAGCGCTCGTCGTAATCCTTGCCGCCACGCGTCTTCTGCAAATCGGTGAACTGATCGAGCAGCGCCTTCTTGTGCGCCAGTTCCGCTGTGATCACGTCGGACCACGGCCCGGCAGGCATGGCCTGCAAGTCGCTCAGCGCCTGCTGGGTATCGCCGCGCAGCCACGCCGCGCTCGCAGCGTCATGACGCTGGATGACGTCCGCCGACGGCAGGCGGCTCGCGGCCAGTTGCTGGAATTGCGCCTGAAATGGCGGGGTGCTGAAATGCACCGTTTTCAACAAGACGAGCAACGGCGTCAATTGCCGACTAAGCGCGGCGTTCAGCACGTCGGCGTAGTGGCGCAAATCGTCCCGTACACGATCGAGTCCGGCGAGACGCGGATACCGTTGCGCGTAGTCGTCGAGCACGGCCGGCAGCGCATCAGGCTTGTCGCGCGCCAGTTCGGTGCGAATGGTGCCGTTCAGGCGGTCGATGGCGGCGAGGTACACCGAGTCGTCGCTTTCCAGTTTGCGCAGATGGCTCAGCGCCTGCGCGTACGGCTCCGCAAAAACGGGCACATACGAGGCGATGCGATCGAGTGCGCGCTGATGGCTCCTCGCGTCGTCGTCCCAGCGCTGCAGCAGGCCGTTGATGGTGCCCTCGTCGGCGTACATGCGGATCGGCGCGTCTACTCCCCCGCGCCCCACCACGAAGCGCTCCAGGTCGCCCACCCATTGCAACTCGCCTATCAGAGAGGCGGCGTCCGCATTACTCGCACTCAACGATCGCATCTCCTTGAGCCGCGCGTCGGCCTGGTCGAACTGCGCCTTTTGCAGCGTGTTCAGCCAGCCGGGGAGTTTCGCCTTCAGCAGTGCTTCGCTCGCCAATGCACTGATTTTTGTGTCGGCGGGATGGTTCGCCAGATAGCCGTTTGCGGCCGTTACCGCGTTGGTGTAATCGCCGCTCGCCAGCATATTTCTCAAGTCGCGCTCCGATGAGCCGCGCATGTAAAGCGTCAGCGCGATGACCACCAGAACGGCGAAGGCCGCGCCACTCCACCACACGGCGCGACGCTCCAGCGTGTGATCGCCACCCGCAAAGGCCTTGCTGAGTTCGCTTGCGAGAAGACGCCAACGCTGCGCCCGGCCCTTCGCTGCGTGCGTGCCTTGCTTGCCGTGTGTGTCGTTTGCGCAATGCGTGCCGCTTGTTCCATTTGTTCTGTTTATTCCGTTCTTGCCGTTTGCACCGCCCGCCAGCGCGTCACGCTTCGCGTGCGCAGACGCAGCCTGCGCCGCCTCGTTGACTTCGTCTTCGCGTTGCAGCCCCGGGTCGACGCAGAAGATATCGAGGAACGAATGCGCGGCACCAACGAACGTGGTCTTGTCGGTATCGGCAGCTTCGTCGGCAGCGGGATTGAGGAATAGCTGGGTCACGGTCGGCTCGACTTCAGGGGGGTGTTGCAACGTCACCCTGTAGACGAAGTGGTCGCCGCCAAATGCAAGGACATCCCCCTCCACAAGCGGCAGCGCGGTTTCGTCGAGCCGCTTTCCACCGACGAATGTGCCGTTGGTGCTGCCGAGATCTTCGAGGCAGAGTTCGCCGCCCTTCAGAAAGATGTGCGCGTGGCGCCGTGAGATGTAGTTGACCTGATGCGGATAGCGGTCCTTATAACGCGAGAAGACTTCGTCCGCCTTGCTAATGAGAAATGGGAACGCCTGCACCTCGATCGGTTGAAGTCCGAGGTCGTCGCGCTGTGGCACCAGCAGCAGTCCGGGTACGGGTGCCGCACTCGCGGCGGCGACGATCCGCGCGCGCGGTTCGATGCTCACGCGATAGCCAAGCTCGCCGCCGAAGCACAATTCGTCGCCGGCACGCACCCGCGCAGGGGCTTGCCGCACCGCGATGCCGTTGAGTGTCGTGCCGTTCTTGCTGCCGAGGTCCGCGACATAGACGGCGCCGTGCTCCGTGAAAATCCGCGCATGGCGGCGTGACAGGCGGGTAATCCGCTCGGCGGGGTAGTCGGTAAACGGTACCTCGCTGCGCCCGATCGCGAACAGGCTGTCGACGATCCGGATCGCGTCGAATGCGGGATACGACGCGGACGCAACCGGCGACAGCACCACGTCAAACGCGGAGTCCAGTGTCGCGTGCATCTCAGCAATCGGAGCTTCGCCGGCTGTCATTTTATCTGGATCACTAATCGTTTACCCGCTGCGACGAGAACGCAGCAGGAACGGAAAGAAGAACTATGGCGAATAGCGGATGTTCCAGTGAGCCGTGCAGAACCTGGCTCCTTACAAATTTTAAGTCACGCATGGCAAGTGTCAATTTTCAGATCGTCGGTTGTAAGGGCCATTCTTGCGTCATATGCAGCCGAAATACGCCACGCGCGCGCCACGCCTCGGATTAGCTCAGTGTTCCTTTACTTCCGCCTGCACATTCACACTCGGCCAACCGCCGCCCAGCGCCTTATAAAGCAATACCGTGTCGGACAGAATCAGTTGATGGTTGGCGAGCAGTTCCTGCTGTGCTTCCAGCAAGGTCCGTTCGGTTTCGAAAACTTCCAGCTGCGAAACCACGCCAAGGCGCAATTGCGACTGAATCTGATCGGCGACGATCTGCAGGCGCGATACCTCCTGCTGCAATTCCACGCGCTGTGCCTTATGCGAATTCAGATTGACCAGCGCGTTTTCCACTTCCTCGAACGCACCCATGACCGCTACGCGGTACTGTTGTTCGGCGACCGTCGATTGCGCTTGCGTGACCTTCACATGAGCCCGCACGCCTGGATCGAGAAGCGGAATGTCGATGCTGGGCAGAAATCCGTAGGTGAACGACTTCAACAAATCGGTCAGCGCGAAACTCGCGGTGCCGCCGTGGCCGGTGAGGTTGATGGTGGGCAGTTGTGCGAGCTTGGCCTCGCCGACCAGGTTGTAGGCTTCCAGCACTCTGAACTCGGCGGCCACCACGTCGGGGCGCCGCGCCAGGAGTTGCGCGGGCAAACCGTCGGGCACCACGGGCAGTTGCACGCGTTGCTGCAAATGCCCCTTCGGCAACTGGAACTCGCCTGCCGGCACGCCCAGCAGCGTGCATAGCGCGTTGTTCGCGAGATCACGCGCACGGCGCAGTTCGAGCAACTGATTCGTCAGGCGGTTGATCTCGGCCTGCTGGCGCAGCACTTGAGTTTGCGGTATGAGGCCGTTGCGGCGTTGGCCGTCGTAGATGGTGAGAATCTGCCGGTTCGTCACGAGCGTTTGTTGCTGCTGCTCGATCTGGTCGTCGAATTGCAGGATCTGGAAATAGGTACTGGAGACGTTCGCCACCAGTTCCAGATAACCGGCGCGCCAATCTGCTTCGCTAGCGTGAAATTCGGCCTTTTGCGCCTGCACGCCCTTTTCCACTTTGCCCCAGATATCGATGTCCCAACTCACCTGCGTCGCGACGTTGTACTGCTTTGAAAACGTCTGACCTGTGCTCTTTTCGAAATCGGCGCCGCCGCCAAGATCCATGGTCGGCAACGCGCCTGCCTTGGCCTCGCCGATCTGCGCGCCGGCCACGTCGATACGCGCGGCCAGCACCTTGATATCGAAGTTGCCTGCGATCGCTTTAGCGATCAGCGTGTCAAGATACGGATCGTGGAAGCCTTTCCACCAGTCCGGGTCGATGGTCGCGGCCGCCGATACCGGCGAGCCTTTCTGATCCGACCACGACGCCTTGGCGGGCGTATCGGGTCGCTTGTAATCGGGCATGCTGACGTCGACACACGCGCACAGCGACAGCGCGCAGGCCGTTGCGGCGCAGAGCCCGCGCAGCGCCGGAGCCGTGCGTCTCGCACTTGCCGGTCGACGGTCCGCACGGCACCGCGTCCAGGCATTGAAGAAGCGCTGACGGGCCAATGAATCAAGCAACGCTGACACGATTTTCTCCGATTACGCCGGCTACGCTGCACGAGGAGAACGCGCCATTCAAGTAAAGCATGTCCTGCCCGGCTTCACCATCGAAGCGGTGCAGGAAGGTCGGCGCGGGGATCGAGCGGTGACGCTGGGGTCGTGTGGAAAGAACGATTGGATGCGAAATCTTTTTGACGCGCTGAGGTTGCGCGTCCCGCGGAGGCCTGAGCGCCTCCGCGGCGGCCTGAGCCGTTCAATACACGTTGATGTTGTTGCTCGAGCTCACATGCGGATCGATCGTAGTGGTCACGCCGGCGACGAAGGCTGCGTTGTTGCCATTGGCGTTCTGAATGTTCATCGACGTGCTGATCAGTTGCGTGGCGTCGACGTTCTTGCTGTTGTTCGGCGCATACACGGGCGTGAAGTTGAAAAACGACGACGACGGATAGCCGTAACCGTAGCCGCCGCGCACGGCGCTCATGGCCTTGCTGTCGAGTTGGGCGGTGACGGACAGGTCTTTGATCATCAGCGTGTTCATGGTAAATCTCCTGGAAGGGAAACAGCACAGTCTTGCGGTTGGGTTCGAGCATCTTGTCTGCTCGAGTGTCACTAACGCATGGGCTGTGCCAGTTTTGCTTCCCGATCCTAAGAAATGTTCCAGACGGCCGTGGATAAAGGACTTCGGGGATGGTGTGCCAGCGGACGAAACGCGACAGCCACGGTAGGGCCAATTGAAGCTGGTGGATCCCAGCCAACAACGCGCGCGACGGTGTTGGCTGCGACGTGACACTGCAGCGGAGAGCAGCGTTGCGTCGATACCGCGTCAACGCGCAATGACGGTGATCTTCTTCGAGTACACCGGTGGGTTGTGCGGAATATGCTTGTCGTCACCCATCAGCAGTTGCAACGTATGCTTGCCGGGAGGCAGTTGAATCATTGTTTCCGTTTCGCCCGCGCCAAAATGCAGATGGTTGCGGTCCGACGGAATTTCCTGGTCCATCGGCGGCAGGTCGGTGTCGATCAGCAGATGGTGGTGCCCCGTGTTGGGATACTTGACGCCTTTCGGCGCCACGCCCATATAGCGCAAGCCGAACCACACCCGAAACGGTTTATTGGCCGGCACCACCTGTCCGTCGTTCGGATAGCCGATATAGACGTGCGCGCCGGCCGGCGATGGCGTCGTGCCGGCCGTGGCGAGATTCGGCGAGGCCAGCGACGCCAATGTCACTAGCGCCGCGAGCGCGATGATCCTGACCATGATGATCTCTCCGTCCTGACGGACCCGCTTTGAATGCACGGGACGCCCTAGTCTTTTAGTACGGTGATGGTGATCTTCTTCGAATACACCGGCGGCACGTGCGGTATGTGGTTGTGGTCGCCGAGAATGAGTTGCAAGGTGTGCTTGCCCGGCGGCAACTCGATGCGCGCGTCCGTCTCACCCGCACCGAAATGCAGATGATTGCGGTCCGACGGAATTTCCTGGTCGAGCGGCGGCAGGTCAGTGTCGATCAGCAGGTGGTGATGACCGGTATTCGGAACCGCCACACCCTTCGGACACACGCCCATGTTGCGCAGCCCCATCCGCACCCACAGTTTGCCGCCGTGAATCACCGCGCCATCCGACGGCCAGATGATGTATTCCTCGGCGCCCGGTGGCGAAGGGGTTTGTTCGGCAAGCGCGGATTCAGACAGTGCCGCGATGCCTAGCAAGAGTGAAAGCGCGGTGCACAAAGTGGTGCAGAACGCTGCAAGACTCGCCTTCGTTCCATGACGTAGGTCGAGCACGCCGAGTGTATGGGTTCTTCGCATTGTGCACTCTCCCGAAGAGGGGTCATGGCTGCCTCTGCGCCAGGTGCAGACCGGGCGCTCCCGCTGGATGTCGCGGGCGCTCGCGTGATTTCACGTGGATTCACGTGGCGGGTTCACGTGGATGAGCGGCCGCATTACTAAAACGGCCGTACTGCGTTACTTTGTGAATTAGCTTAGGTCGTAACTTGCCAAAAAGATACGCCACACTCGTTAACCGAATACCGCGTTGACGATGCGCGGACAGTTGTGGCGCGCAAACCGCGTGCTATCGTTGTTCATAGGGTGTCGATGGAGCGTCGAAAGCGGCATCGATGCTGCGCTCGGTCCGCTCCAGCGGCTGATGCGGGCGTCGCGGCCGTCGAAACCCTATGTTCTATCCGGAACAAACAGGATACGAATATGTGGCGAACATTCCTGCTGGTGTGTATGGCCGGGGCGATTCAGGCGCATTGGGGCAGTGTTTATGCCGCAGCGCAGCGTGACGGCGCGGAACATGGCGCTGCCGCTACGCGTACGACGGCAACGTTCATCACGCCGCTCACACTGCAGAAGGACAATACGCAGCCTGCGCGCATCGCGCTGGTAATCGGCAACGGCACGTACGGCGATCCCGCAGCCCCGATTCGCGGCAATGCACCGCGCGATGCTGAAGCTATGCGCGACACACTGCGTGCGCACGGCTTCGACGTCGTCATGCGCACCGATGCAACGCCGCAGCAAATGTGGCAAGCCATCAGCGAATTCCGCCAACGTCTGCGAACAGGGGGTATTGGCCTCTTCTATTTCGCGGGACACGGTATGCATATTGGACGGCAGACGCTGCTCGTACCCGCCGGCCTCGACGCACGCGCACCGGCGCGGCTGGTCAGCGAAGGCGTCGATTTGAATGCCGTATTGCAGGCGATGCGCGCGCCGCGTGCCGACGCGTTCAATCTCGTGATTCTCGATACGTGTTTGAACAACCCGTTCTCCGGCGACGTCACGCTCGATGCGTCCGCGCTACCCGCCAATACCGTGGTCGCTTACGCCACGGTGCCGGGTGGCTTTGCAGCGGATGGCATGCATCACGGCGTTTATACGAATGCATTGCTGCGCTCGCTCAACGACGCTTATTCATCACAGGATCTTGTGGGATTGTTTCAACGTGTGGCGACGAGGGTTAACGTGGTCACTGCCGGTGAACAAACGCCGTGGATCGCGTCATCGCCTGTTAAGGCCGCGAGTCTGAGCGAGCCGATATCTCGCGCGGTTAGTGCGCCGCTCGCATCCGCTACCAGCGACGACCCACTTATCGTGCTGCGCAGCAGAGGCATCCTGCCGAAGGACAGCAGCGAGCAGTATGAAATTACCTTCTGGAATTCCATCAAGGACAGCAACTACCCGGGCGATTACGAGGCTTATCTGAAGGCCTATCCGAACGGCCGCTTCGCCACGCTCGCCCACGCACGCATCGACCGGTTGCGCGCTGCGGCATCGGCGAGTGCGCCGTCCGCTTCGGCATCGACCACGTCATCTGCTGCACCGCCGGTCGCGCCGACACCGCAAACCGCGCGGCCAGCCGCACCGGCCAGCGCCGCGCCGCAGGACCACCCGCGCGCAGCCGCGCCCACGCCGACCGCAACGACCACCCCACCCGCGGCCCCTTCCACGCCGGCGGTCGCACAAAAAGCCACGGCGCATCCACCTGGCGCCGGAGAAAACCGCGATTGCGCCACCTGCCCGATCATGATCGCCTTGCCTGCCGGCGCGTTCTCGATGGGCAGCAACACCGACGACCCCTCCGAAAAGCCCGTCCATCACGTGACCATCGGCGCGCCCTTCGCGATCGGCAAATACGCGGTGACCGTCGAGCAATGGAATGCGTGCGCCGCAGCGAACGCCTGTCAAAAGCTGACGCCCGAAAGCAATACCAACAAAGCCGCGCCGGCACGCGACCTCAGTTGGGACGACGCGCAACAGTACGTGAAGTGGCTCAGCAAAACGACCGGCAAATCGTACCGCTTGCCCACCGAGGCCGAATGGGAATACGCGGACCGGGGCGGCACCACAACGACATACTGGTGGGGCGATCAGATGCGCAAGGGCAACGCCAATTGCAAGGACTGCGGCGGTCCCTGGCACAAGGAAGGGCCTGAGACCGCCGGCTCGTTCGCGCCGAATCCGGTCGGCCTGTATGACATGAACGGCAGCGTCTGGGAATGGGTCGCCGATTGCTGGCACAACTCCTACCAGGGCGCGCCCGTCGACGGCCACGCGTGGGACAGTCCCAGCTGCGACATGCGGGTGATTCGCGGCGGCTCGTGGCGCGAAGGCGGGAACTACATGCTGAGCGCGACACGCTTCAAGTACAGCGCGAGCGTGCGCCAGTCGCAGGATGGCTTCAGGGTGGTCAAGGATCTTAAGTAAGGCGGGTGCTGCGATGGCAGCGGGTCATGCGGGGGCTGCGAGTGCTTCCTCGGCTGCGGACAGTCCCGGCGTGTCGCCTAAGCCCAGCTTTAGCTTCTGAAATTGCTGGAACCCGCATCAGTTGTAGGGTTCGGCAATTTTTTAGTAGTCCTATGTAGCCATGTAATTCACATTATCACCTTGATTTTTCGCGCATGCTTTGCTTTTATTCGTGTTCATGTACATCGAACACGTCCCCAACCGCAACTCGCCACCCGCAATCCTGCTGCGCGAGTCCTATCGTGACGGCAACAAGGTCAGGAAGCGCACCCTGGCCAACCTCTCGTCGCTTCCCGCCGAGGTAATCGAGGGCTTGAAGGTCCTGCTACGCGGCGGTGTCGCCGTATCCTCGGTCGATGATGCCTT
Source organism: Paraburkholderia solitsugae (assembly GCF_013177695.1). Classification (GTDB taxonomy): domain Bacteria; phylum Pseudomonadota; class Gammaproteobacteria; order Burkholderiales; family Burkholderiaceae; genus Paraburkholderia; species Paraburkholderia solitsugae. Next base: position 91,934 of record NZ_WOEY01000089.1, read on the forward strand.
CGTGATCGAGCGCAGCCTGCCGCACGGGCATGTGGCCGCGGTGCTCGGCGCGGCGCGCGCCTGCGGCGCCGAGCAGTGGTTCGCCACCGCACCCGCCGCGGTGCGCTCGGTGGTCATGGCGCTGCTGGTGGCGCGGGTGGTGTCGCCCGCCTCCAAGCTCGCCACCCATCGCATGTTGCGCGACGAGACCGCGACCCACTCGCTGTCGCGGCTGCTGGAGCTGGGGGAAGTCGACCTCGAGCAGGTCTATGCCGCCCTCGACTGGCTGGGAGAGGCTCAGGCGGGCATCGAGAAGCGCCTCGCCCGCCAGCATCTGGCCGGTAGTACGCTGGTGCTCTACGACCTCACTTCGACATGGGTGACCGGACGCTGCTGCGAGCTCGCGGCGCACGGCTACAGCCGCGATGGCAAGCGTGACGACCCGCAGATCGTGTTCGGGCTGGTCTGCACGTCTGAGGGCATCCCGGTGGCGGTCGAAGTCTTCGCCGGCAACACCGCCGATCCCGCGACCGTAGCATCTCAGGTGGAGAAGCTCAAAGACCGTTACGGGATCGACAAGCTCGCCTGGGTGGGCGACCGGGGCATGCTCACGCAGGCACGTATCGACACGGTGTTGCGCCCGGCCGGGCTGGACTGGGTGAGCAGCCTGCGCGCGCCGCAGATGGCCGCGCTCGCCCAGGAGACGGGACCCTTCCAGCCGTCGCTGTTCGATGAGCGCAACCTGCTTGAGATGACGAGTGACGCGTTCCCCGGCGAGCGGCTCATCGTGTGTCGCAATCCGCTGTTGGCCGAGGAGCGCAGCCGCAAACGCGAGGCGCTGCTGCAGGCCACCGAAGCAGAGCTGATGAAGATAGCCGAAGCGACCTCGCGCGTGCGCAACCGGCTCAAGGGTACCGAAGCGATTGCCTTGCGCGTGGGCCGGGTCATCGATCACTTCAAGATGGCCAAGCACTTCGAGTTGAGCATCACCGACACGAGCTTTAGCTGGGAGCGCAAGACGGTGCAGATCCAGCAGGAGGCAGCACTTGATGGTCTGTATGTGGTGCGTACGAGTCTGCCGGCAGCGGCTCTGTCAGCCGAGGCGGCCGTGACGGCCTACAAGGGCCTGGCAGTCGTGGAGCGGGCCTTCCGTTCGCTCAAGACGGTCGACCTGCAGGTGCGTCCGGTATTCCATTGGAACGCCGGGCGCGTGCGCGCGCATGTCTTTCTGTGCATGCTCGCTTACTACGTCGAGTGGCACATGCGCGAGAAGTTAAAGCCGATGCTGTTTGACGATGAATATGTCGAGCAGGCGCGCGCTAGCCGCGCGTCGCCGGTGGCCAAGGCACGACGTTCGGACCAGGCGAAAGCTAAGGACGCGACCAGGCTTGGCGAGGACGGCTTGCCGGTCCATAGCTTCCGCACCTTGCTCGATGATCTGGCCACGCTCGCGTACAACGTCTGTCATACGCCACTCAATCCGGATGCCAGGCTCGTCATGACGACGCGGCCCACGCCCATTCAGGAAAAAGCCTTCCGCCTCCTGAACGTTAACCCCGCCTGTACCCAGTAACCATCCCGCCTTCGCACGCATAACAGCGCGAAATCAATAGCTTATGTTTCGGCCTGGTCAAAGTTCGGCCTAAGGTGTGTGCGGCTTCGTCGTGATCGGCGCGAAGTCCGCGACGATGTGATCCTGACCGTATTTTCCGGCAATCTGCGCAAGCCGGGTATTCAGTGCGCGCAGATAATCGGCACGTGATTCGCTTTCGGGCCGCGGCTTGTCGAATAACTGGGCAGGCGTAATCAGAAGCACCACCATCTCCGATCCAAACGGCTTCGAAATAATCCAGTCACCGGCGCTACCGATAGTGGCCGCGTAGTGCGGCGGCGCCTGATTGTCCTTCGCGCGCGGACTCGGCACCATGTGCACGACGCTGCCGTCGAGCTGGTAGTAGTCGAGGTTCACATACGAGTCGAAAGCAGGCGTGGTCACGTCGACGACCAGCGGATCGCCCTCGCTCAACTGGCCGCCGGGCGGGCGCACATGCAGCGACGCAAGGTGGCCTGCTTGCCAGTTGCGGGTCCAATAGGGGGCGAGCGCATTGATCGTGTCGCATTTATCGTCGGCGACCGGTTCGACCTGGAGCGTCAGCGTGTCGACACCCGGCAATTCGGTCAGCGTGTCCTTCAGGCGAGCCGCGCCGTAGTGCTGTGGGACATAGCCGCGCACCGTCAAGGAGTGGTCCTGCGTCGAAGCGGACAGCGCTGAGCATGGCACCTGCGCCAGCACCGGTGCGACGGCGGCCAGGGTCAGCGCGGGTTTCGGCGCTGGCGGTGCCGGAGGTTGCGCCGGCGGTGATGCCCCGAGCGACGCTGACGCCTCCGAAGCCGCCGCACCCGGCTGCGTGCCACTTTGACGATTCGGCGCCGACCGCAAAGCAAACACGGCAACAGCTGCGGCACACACCACGGCGAAACCCGCGAACCCCGCCTTGACGAAGGTACCCGATTTCTCCGAGCGCGCTTCGTTGTCGAACGCCGCAATGAAACGCGCGACACTCGGCATGCGCGTGTTGCGATCGAACGAAAGCGCGGCCCGTAATGCGTGCCACTGTTTCGCATCAAGATTGGGCGGGCGCTGCGGCTTGAACTGCGCATTGCGAGCCTGCGTCGCCGACAATCGGTCGAACGGATGGTGGCCCGTCAACAACTCGTAGGTAATGCAACCGAGCGCGTAGATATCGTCACGCGGGTCCGGCTCGCGATGTTCGATCATTTCCGGACTCGCATACGCAGGCGTCAACGCGCCGAGACTGCCGGGGTCGAAGACCGTTGCATCGCTCTCTTCCTCCGGCCGCTGGAACACACGGGCGATGCCGAAGTCGATCACCTTCACTTCGGCATTCGTCGTGAGAAAGACGTTGGCGGGTTTGAAATCGCAATGCACGAAGCCGTGCTCGTGGGCATAGGCGAGCGCATTGCACATTCCCCGCACGATCGGCAACGCGGCGCGAACCGGCATCCCCTTATAGCCCGGCGTGCGCAATAGCTGGCTCAACGGCTTGCCAGTCAGGTACTCCATCGTCAGATAGACGATCGGTCCGTCGCGATCGAAGTCGTACACCGTGATGATGTTGCGGTGCGCGAGTACCTGGGCCTTGCGCGCCTCGCGTTGCAGCGCGACGAGCGAATTCGGGTTGCCACGGAACTGGACGTTGAGCACCTTGATCGCGACATACGGCTTGCGATCCGACGCCTCGAGCTTGCGCATATCGAGCGCCTTGTACACCGTGCCCATCCCGCCGACACCCAGACATTCCTCGAGGACAAAGCGGTTGTTCAGCGTATCGCCCGTGCCTTTGATCTGATCAGTTCCCGGTGTACCGGCGGCGCTCGCCTCGCTTGCCGAGCTTGCCGCACTCGCAGAGCGTACCGACGGTATCTCGACGGTAGTCTGCATGCCGGTTTCCTCGCCGCCCGCCGCCACGTTCGAGACGCGCAACTGTTCGATGCGCCGCCGCACTTCGGCGTAGAGATCGTCAGGCAGAGGGGCTTTGCGATGCGCCGCGCCGAGCATCTCCAGCAGCTGCGTTGGACCGAGTCCTTCGGTCGTCAACGTGCTGTCGAGTTGAGCGACGAACTCGTCACGTGACAGATCGCCGTTCTGATAGTCGCGAATCACATGCGCAAGGCTAGCCATTTGTGCGAAGCGCCGCCGCTGCCGTTGGGCCGGATCGCATGCGACCGGTGCCCCTCGGGCTGATAGAAAACCTGTCGTAACCAGTTACATGTGCCGCTTCGATACTAGTCCCCGACCCGCGCTTTCGCAAACCAGGATTGCCCCGCTGCGTGCACCGCCGGAGAGTGTCTTGCGACAGCCAACAGAATCCGGTGCGTTGTTGGGTACGCACCGTCAACCGCCCGTCGCCTGCCAGGGGTCGTGCTGCGGCTCCGGCGCGGCAGCGTGGCGCGACAGCCTTGTGCATCAAGCATTCGCCCATTTTATTAGGAGACGAGAATAAAGCTGGCACAGCCCATGCATTAGTGACACTCGAGCAGACAAGATGCTCGAACCCAACCGCAAGACTGTGATGTTTTCTTCCAGGAGATTTACCATGAACACGCTGATGATCAAAGACCTCTCGATCACCGAACAACTCGACAGCAAGGCAATGCGCGCCGTGCGTGGCGGCTACGGCTACGGCTTCCCCAGCTCGTCGTACTTCAACTTCAGCCCGGTGGTCGCACCGAACAACAGCAAGAATGTCGACGCCACGCAGTTGATCAGCAACGAGATGAACATCCAGAGCGCCAACGCCAACAACGTCGCGTTCGCCGCTGGCCTCACCTCGACGATCAATCCCTCCGTCACGTCGAGCAACAACATCCACGTGTAAAGCGTAATTCGGCGAAGCGAAGAGGCCTTCGGCAATCTCCGCTTCGCCCCGAACACGCCCGTCTTCCGCGCACCTTTGGAGAATCACCATGTCATCCCTCATGATTCGCGATCTGTCCCGCACCCGCGAGCTCGACCGCCACGCAATGTCGGCGGTGGCCGGCGGCACCGGCAGCAGCGTGCCCGGCTTGCCGTCGGTGGCCGGCCTGAGCGGCATCGCCAACGTCAACGTCTCGGTGAACCAGAACCTCAGCCAGATACAAACCGTCAATGTTGCCGCCCTCAACAATATCGGTGTGATCGGCGCGGGATTCGTGCCGTTGAATCTGAATGTCAGCCCGTCTCTGTTCGGCGCCAATTTCGCCAACGTTTAACGGCGTGCGGTAGCGTGGGGCCGGGGGCTTCCCTACTGCGACCTGGTCACATCCGACAGACGAACTGTAAGCAGATTTCCTATACTGATAGTGCGACGAGACCTCTGAATACTTAAAAACACACTCGGGCGGCGACGGGAGAATCGCGCCAACCGCCGCCCTCGCCTGATCCCTGGAGCCGCCATGACAAAGCTCGTTATCAAAGACCTCACCGACAGCGTCGAACTCGACCGCCAGGCGATGGCCGCCATTGTCGGCGGCGCACGGATCGGTGCGCGTGCGAGCATCGCCGTTCAGGGGGTGCCGGGTTCTGCACGTGTCGTCGACTATCCGCCGGGTTTTCCCGCGGCACATCAGACCATTGCCGATGTGCCCGTTGCCGCGGTGCCGCGCAATTCGCCGCCCGGCTAGGCCCGGACCCAGACATCCGAAGCAACGGCATGCGCTTAACGCGCGTGCCGTTTGTGTTTCATGCATACGCGCCTTGTGCGCTGGCCGTTCGCTTGCGTGCCGGTCGTACCGGCGCACTGCATGGCGCGCTTCGAACCAGATCGATACCGACATCGTCGACAGCCGTATTTAAAGGTCCTTCTTGTAGGACGCGCGAGATGACCGTAATTGGAAACAGACGCGCCCGTCACGCTTTCCCGGCGGCGGACGCATTGTCCAATCGACCTGGCGAATGTCCGCACGCGGCGACGTTAGCGACCGTGCGCTCACCTATGATATTTAGGATGCCACGTGGTTTTATGCCGTTCGCCGATAGCACCCGCTATCCTGACGGCAACCCGGCGCAGAAGTGTTGGCGGCGCGAGGCATGCAAAAGCGTCGCACGGCACGAGCGGCGATGACGGCGCGCCACGAGCCGGCACCGAAAATTCATATTGGAGACATGCAATGAAATTCATCGTGCAATGGAATGGCCTGCCGACAGCGGAGAATTCCGTCATCGAGCGCTTCATGAAAACCGGCGGCCAAGCGCCTGAGGGTGTCAAATTGCTGGGGCGCTGGCATGCGATCGGCGCATTACATGGTTTTGCGGTCGTCGAGGCGGACGATTCGCGCGGACTATCGGCGCTGGCGCTCGAATGGGGCGATTTACTGACGATGAGCATCGTCCCCGCGATGACGGACGAGGACCTCGGTGCGGCATTGGGTGCATATCAGGCCGCGCGCAAGTAAGTACGCAAATAGGACCGTCATGACGCCTGGTCTCGACACGCCTCTACCCAGCGGACAACTGCTGCCGTTTCGCGAGTCGCTGCTGGCGATGCTTGGCATTGCCTTTGTCTCGATGCTGGTGGCGCTCGATCAGACCATTGTCGGCACCGCGCTACCGCGCATCGTCGCCGATCTGAAGGGCTTCGATCTGTACGCATGGGTCGCGACGGCGTACATGCTGGCTTCCGTGATCACTATTCCGATCTTCGGGCGGCTGGGGGATCTGTTCGGCCGCAAGCCGTTTCTGATCGCCGCCATTCTGCTGTTCACCGGCTCCTCGGTATTGTGTGGCCTTTCGACCAGCATGCTGTTGCTGGTGATTTCGCGCGGCCTGCAGGGGATAGGTGGCGGCATTCTGATCGGCACGGTGTTCGCCACCGTCGCCGATCTGTTCCCCAATCCGAAGCTGCGGCTGCGCTGGCTCGTGTTCGTCACGTCCGCGTTTGGCATCGCCAATATGGTCGGGCCGACGCTCGGGGGCATCCTCACACAATACGGCGGCTGGCGGCTGGTGTTTTTCGTTAACGTACCGGTCGGCGTTGTGTCGCTGCTGTTCGTGCAGCGCTTTCTACCGCCGCTGCTCCATCTGCGGCATAAGGGTCCCGTGCGGCTCGACTGGCTCGGGGCGTTCGTGGTCGCCGTCACGTTCGGTTCGCTGCAATTGCTGATCGAATTGTTTCCGAAGTACGGCGTCGACACGATAACGATCGTGCTGGCCGTTGTTGCGGGGAGTTTTGCGCTAACGCTTTGGCTATGGGAGCGGAGGATCAAGTATCCGATCATTCCGGTGGATATGCTGTTGGACCGTAAGCTCTCTGCGCTCTTCGCGATGTCGGTGCTCGGCGGTTTCGCGCTGTTTTCGCTGGTGTTTTATGTGCCGCTGTTGTTTCAGGGCGGCTATGCAATGTCCGCGCACGACTCGGGGATGTTGATTACGCCGTTGCTGCTCGGCACGACTGTCGGCAGCGTGGTGAACAATCGTATCGTCACACGAATCCGTCGCGCGAACGGGATTATGTATGTGGGTTTTGCGCTGTCCGCGCTGGCGTGTTTGGCTGTGATCGTGCTGAGAGGTAACGAGCCGCATCTTGTGTGGATGTCGTGCATGGGTATCAGCGGTCTTGGGCTCGGTCTGGTGGCGACCAGCCTGACGGTCTGTTCGCAGCAGATCGTGGCGCGTGATCAGCTCGGTGCGGCAACTGCGCTACTGCAGTCGCTGCGGACTTTTGGTGGGATGCTGGGTACGGTGATGACGGGAGCGTTGCTTGGGCATCTCTACACGCAAGGGGTGCATCGATCGCTCGCGTCATATCAGGCGACGCAGTGGTTCAAATCGTTCGCAAGTCCTGAGCTGCTGGTGGACCGCGCGGAGCAGGCGGCGTTGATCAATCGTCTGGTGAGCGCGGGGCATGCGGGCGATGCGATGATGAATTCTGCACGGGATGCGTTGGTGCAGTCGATTCATATCGGGATTTTGGTGGCGGGTGCGGCTGCGTTGATTGGGTTGTGTCTGGCGTGGTTTGTGCCGCCGGTGAGGATTAGTTATCCGGAGGCGGAGTGGGTGCCCGACGGAGGGTCGACGCAAGCCGAGGCGCTTCCGCCGCGGGGTAATGCGCTTTAGACGGTTGCGGGTTTACACTCGGGCTCCGATGTCGTTCGCGTGTATCAGTGAGCGGTCGCAGTTATCAGCTCGCCAGTTTTCGCACGCACTGGTTCGCGCGGCCTACGCACGGATTTTTGACACCGCCAACTTAAGCCGCAGGGTAGTTGCGCATTCAACGAATGATCTCCCAATGCTGCGTTCCTCCGGGCACTGATCCTTTTGCCGGCGCTGCTACACCTCAGTCGCACGTCCGCTTCCAGCACGCCCCTGTTTTTCCATCTGCGTCTTCAGGTGTGGAGGCACTCACTTGCACCGTTTGACTCGTGATGCGTTGATGCGATTGCGGGACTCTAGTTACCCTTTCTCGAGGACTAACAGAGCTACCGCATGGAACCGTGGCGTGATCGAAAAGATGTTTAAATGGGGGGAAATTCGACGCACTGTTCGCATAAGTAATCGTCAGAAAGCTTGACCGAACGATTGTGTTTTCTTACCATTGGCGACGCCGCTTGCGCACTTACTACCAACCCGCTTTCACCCAAGCGCGCCCATAAAACAAGGCCAAAACTAAACAACGAGGTCTTCCGGGGTTCCTGCATGACAATGGATGAAGACATCGCGCACGTAGCGCGTGTGATGGCGCCATCGCTGCGCGCCTTTCGTGGTGAACCTGTGCTGCCACCAGCATATTGGCGGAAGCGGCTACAACGCATACAGGATGAATTCCCCCTGAACGAATTGCAGACGTTTCAAATCGAGCGTTTGCTTGGGGAGTTGGATCGGTTTGAGGCGGAGCGGGCAGACGAGTTCACGGGGCCGTGAAAATCGGAGTGGCAGTTCGAGCGCGTCCGCCCATGGCGGACGCGTTCACCATCTCACGCACCTGCCCCGAAGTTTGGACACATCGAAGCAGATCACTCAGTTGATCGCAGCCTTAATCGCGCTCCAGAAGCTCGCATCTTCGTCACCCAAGGCCCACATCGACACCCCCGCGAGATTGAGTGTATTCGCGAATTGCGCTTTCACCTGAATGCTTTGCGTCGTCTCGAACCAGACCTGATGTGTACTCCCGTCCGACGCGACATAGGCAATATGACTGGAGTTGGTTGCGGCATCCCACTGCGGGGGGGCGCCGGTCGACGCGAGCAGCGCAGGAATGTCCTTGAACGCAATCGAAGTACCTGAACCGGAAGTCAGATTCCAGTCGTATCCATATGCAGGCAAACCGAGCAGTATCTTGCTCGCTGGGATCTGGGTCGCGGCGTACTGCAGCGACGCCAGCATCCAGTCGCTACCCGCAACCGGCCCTGGTTTGCCGCTGGGAATGTTTTCGTCATAGGTCATCACTTGGATCAGGTCTGCGTTCTGGCCTAGCGCCGCGTAATTGTATGGCCACGTCCACGCTTGGCTCGCATTGTCACTCGTCTTTGCCGGCACGCTCAGTAGCAACGTCGAGTGAATTGCATGTAATTTTGCTGCCAGGTCGGTCACAAAGCTGGTGTACACATCGCGATCTGCAGGATCAATGCCTTCGAAATCAAGGTTGATGCCGGTGAGGTTCGCCGTTGTGGCGAGCGCGACAATGTTCTGGAGGGTGGCGGCACGGTTGGTGACCAACGCGCCGTGGGCGATAGTCGGATCGAAGCCCGTCACGCCGGAATTTGAGATCCGAACATACGACGCCTTGCCGGCGACCTGGACACTGGATAGGAGATTCGCGGGAAGCGTCCCGCTCATGCTGCCATCAGCCGCCACTAGTACGTTACCTATCGACACGGCGGTAACGGGCGTGGAGGCAGATTCAGCGGACACTATGGAATCGCTGCTGCCGCTAGAGAAGCCAAGCACCTGTTTGGCTTGTGCTGCGACAGGCGGCGAAGCGCCAGTGGCGGTAAAAGCTGAAGTAGAAGCGTTTGTCGCCGACGTGCCACCACCACCACCACCACAGCCGGATAGTGTGAGCGCGGTGCCAACAGCGCAGATCAGAGAGACTATTTTCATGGCGGTCCAGTTAGGCGAACTCGTGGCTCTATTTACGGTCCGCTGAGCGAAAACTTGAGTACCGAAGCGAGAATGCGCCTCCGCTACAGACGATAGAAATCCACGCCATGGCCGAGCACTGCCAGTCGAGCGTAAGCGACGTGTTCTCACTGCTGGGGGGCTGGCCAATCCGGCGATAACCGAAGCGGCATGCGAGGAGAGGCAAGCGGTGCCTCGGACAACTTCTTGCTGCCGCTGTCGCGCACCACTGAAAACCAGTCCTAGAAAGGGTTTGGAGAAGATTTTCAGATTTCGGAAGATGGCCAAAAATACCCGCCGAAGGAATCTTGAACAATCAGCGCACGCGTTCGTCTGTAACGCGTTTTGTTACGTAACACCGCATCTGGATTCGTAACGTGTTGGTTCCCGCCAGTACACGAAGCGGGTTATTTGACTCATCTTTTCGCGCTGTCGTACGAGGAATAGCCACACGTATTCGGCAGCATCACTGCTTCGTGGCAGCCGTCAGACGCCCCGTGAGACTTGTCTGCTGGTGTTTAGATGCCTCTGGAGGCTAGCTAATCATCCTTGGGTCGCGACCGGGAAAAATTTCGCGCAATGAATTGGCACGGATCCTGCTCAGTATGAATCGTAAGCGGACGGTGGCGGTTCTCCTGGTTGTATTGCGTTCGGGGGTAGGACGGACTGCCTAGGCTAGATCTCTGGGACAGAACCAGAGATAGGGGATAGCGCTTTGTCACTTCGCTGTGATCAATTAAAAATACAGATCCATTGACAATGTTAAATTTTAAAAATTTTCAAAAAACGATTATTTCGACATATCGGCTGACGATGACCAGCGTTCTAATTATCATCGTTACGGGTGTCTTGTCCTACCTTTCCCTCATGGTGTTTTACGCGCTCAATCGTAACTGGTCAGCGCCGATTGTCCTCTCCCCAACACAGGAAAAGGTGTTGGCATATCAGCCGCAGGTCGCCACGCTTGAGGCAACGTTACTCAAGAACGAGGTAGATCTTTCAACAGCGCTTCAGACGTACCGGGTCGGTGGCGAGCAGATTGCTGAAACTCAATCCCTCATAGCGCGCTTTGACGCGGCTGCACGCAACGAATCGAAAGGACTTTCGAAGACTGGCGCTGATATCCGGAAAGTACTTCAGCAAAAACGCGCGGATACGATCGAGACGGAACAGGCCGTTAGCGATGTAAGGCCAATGCTCGCATCGCTCGACTCGGAGCTTGCCTCCGGATTGATTACCAGGAACGATGCGATATCCCGCCGTCTCACGATTCAATCGAGTCTCAACGCTGTCACGGATTCGCGTATCAACGAAGTGACGCTTGGGGAGCAGGCGCGACTCGCTTCTGATGCCGGCAAGACGCTCGGCATGAATGGCGCTACATCGCTAGAGGCACTACAGTCGCTCAATAGCGAAGCACAGCTGAAAATCGCGCAGGCGCAGGCGATCATTGGCACAGAAACGGCGCGACGTTCTGTTGAACAATTACGAGCGAGCGTTGCGGACGGCGAGCGGGTGCTGGAGATCGCCCGGCAATCGGCATATTACCAGGCACTCACCAAGCCAGTTCCAGTTGTGTTCGTTCAATACGACAACCTGTCTTATGCAAAGCAAGGAGCACCGGTTTACGACTGCTACCTACAGGTGGTGCTGTGCCGTAGGGTCGGGACGATCACGCGTGTTTTCGACGCGGAGGAATATGCCCGTCATCCACTGTTCAAGACTGACATTAAAGGCAAATTCGCCGGCGTCAACTTCGACGATAAAAAATCGAGTGAATCATCTGTCGTATTCCTGGGACGCAAACCGCTGCTGTTTTAGGAGTCGTTGTTCGCTTCCATGTAGATACCATTATCCGCATGAATACATCGATTCATATCATCAAAAAATTGATTTTCATACCAAATGTGTAAAAGAAAATACGCAGCGCTTCTGCTCACAATACTGGCCACCTCCGTGTTCGCTCAAACTCCGAACGCGGATGAAAAGAATGCATATTGTCAGTATGTGAAAGACGTGGGGGATGCGGAAAAAACCCTCGATAGCGGGATCGAAGGCTTTGGGCGCATGGGGCAATCGGACACGAATCCGACGCTCAAACAAGCCGTGATTGGCGTATCGAAAAGTCTTTCGAAACATCTTCAGGGAAACTCCGCGATCCGAGCGGCCGCTCTCGAATGCGAATTATATGACCACAGCCTGGACGTCGAGCGCATTGTCAAATACAAGCTGCCCTTCATTGAAAACCAGGTCACGCTCCAACGGATAACCGATCTCGCAAATGTCCTTAGTATCCTCGATGAAGAAATCGCCGCAACTGAAAAGCGGAAGCGCGCAGGTAATGCAACTGTTGCCGATATCGTTGCGCTGACTCAGCAGCGTATGGAAATCTATCATCAGTACACCACCGCGAAGAGCGAGGCGGCCATATCCCAGTTCCCGGAGATCCCCCAGATCAACGTTGAACAGGCGTTGCATCAGGTAGACGACCTGACGTTGGAATTACAGGAGGAACTCAATCACAAACAGGCATTGCAGGCATGGGACGTTTCGCTCGTCGGCGGAATGCAGAAACCGATTTCCGGTCAGCCGTTTGGCACTTCGACGGGGGCTCAACCGTTCGTATCCCTGACTTTCACCTATAACTTCAATGCCGCATCGTACAAGAGGAAGCTCGAGAATTCCACGAGTTCCTTAATGGAGATGCGTCGTCAGCAAAACGACGAGCTCTCTCATCAGGCATTCGTACTCCAACAAAGCATCTCCGCCAGCCTGGCGGCAGAGAAAAGCGTTCTGCCACAACTCATTGAAGAGACAAACCGCCTAAGTTCCGACTTAGGGAGCTTGCGTGAAGCGGATTCGACTGAGGCACTGAGGATGAAGTCGCTGATCCGGGTTAGCCTCGCCATTGCCGCTATGGAAGCGCATCTGGCGAGATTCAAAATCACCCTACTTTCCAACGATTATGCGCAAAGCCAATAAAATTCTAGTGGTCGGTCTTGGGTACGTGGGCGCTCCGCTCGCTTGTGAGCTGGCACGACATTTCGACGTGGTCGGCTTTGACATCGACAGCAATCGAGTCGCCGAACTGCTTTCTGGGCATGATCGGACGGGCGAGTTGGAGGAAAGCTTGCTGCTGGCCGCGAAGTGGCAACTCACGCACCAGCCACACCTTGCCATGCGTGACGCCGACGTTATTATTGTGACCGTGCCAACGCCGGTTACCGATGCGAACGTTCCTGACCTTGGGCCCGTAATCGGCGCAACGCGGACAATTGCGGCGCATATGAGTGCAGGGACCACTGTCATCTACGAGAGCACCGTTTATCCCGGTGTAACGGAAGATGTTTGCGTTCCAATCCTGGAGCAAAACGGTACCCTGGACAAAAGTCATGTGCGGCAATATGGGCACGATTTCTGGGTGGGCTACTCGCCAGAGAGAATCAACCCCGGCGACAAGGTTCACACTCTCACGAACACGACCAAGATCATTTCGGGAGATACTCGGGAAACGCTCGACCTGGTGGACAGCATTTATTCACGGATCACGACGACCTATCGCGCTGCGAGTATCAAGATTGCCGAGGCGGCTAAAGTGATCGAAAACACGCAGCGAGATGTCAATATCGCGTTGATGAACGAGCTGTCGCAGATATTCTCAAGGCTTGACATCGACACGCACGATGCCATCAACGCGGCTGCATCGAAGTGGAATTTTCACAAGTACGTGCCTGGATTCGTGGGCGGTCACTGCATTTCTGTGGATCCTTATTACCTCACCCACCGCTCGGCTCAGGTAGGCTACATTCCTTCACTGATACTTGCCGCAAGGGAGGTAAACGACAAGATGCCAGGGCTGCTGGCGGAAAAAACGTTGAAGGCGATGAGACATCGCGGATTGCCGCTGGATTCGAGAATTACGGTGCTTGGCATTACCTTTAAGGAGAACGTTCCTGATATCCGAAACTCGAAGGCGGTTGGGTTGGTAAGAGAATTCATGAGTTGGGGCATCGACGTTCAGGTTATCGATCCTCTTGCAGATCCCGAACAGGTTCAGCGGGAATACGGCATCAGACTCACCCGGTATGACAAATATGAAACGGCGCGCGCCGTTGTTCTGGCTGTAGCACATAGCGAATTCGTGAGCGATGGCTGGGCAACTATTCTCAAACACATTCATCCCCATCAATCTTCCGTGGTGACCGACGTAAAGGGCATTCTCAATCGAGGCGATGAGCCACGCAACGTGACCTTGATCCGAGCGTAATACAGTTGCCGGCTGCAACGGAATGAACGCGCGCTCGCTTTAATAGGCGGCCGCGCGTACGCCTGCGGTCTTCGAAGATCAGATTTATAGCGATGCAGAATGAAAAAACTTTTATGTGCGGCGTTTGCGTTTCTATCTCTGTCGATAGCTAGCGCGGCGGAGATCGATTGGGCCGGAGCGAAATGGCATGTGCGGACCGGCAGCGGTCAACCATGCGCATCGGGCATCTGGAGCCAGCAGGGAGTGTGGGTTGACACCAAAGGTTGGCTGCATCTGAGGATGACCAGATCGCAGTCGGGTGAATTCACGTGCGTTGAAATTGAATCTGTTAAACGCTTTGGATTCGGTCGATATTCCTTCGAAGTCAGCGGGCCGATAGGCTCAATAGACAAGAACGTCGTTTTCGGTATCTTTATGTACCCACCCAAAGATGTTGGCGAAGACGGGACGAACGAGATTGATATAGAGATTGCACGCTGGGGCCACGCATTAGCTCCACAAGTCAATTACACCGCTTGGTACCGCAGTCACAAGGGCAACCGGCATGACACAGTTGAGGTGCCCAAAGACCTTGCGAACGCGACGTTCGACATGACGTGGCAGCATGATCAGGTGACATGGGAGTCCCCGATCCAGCACGGAAAGACAATCGACTTTCGTGGCGACATTGCTGATCAGCCTCAGACTTTAATTATCAACCTGTGGTTATTTCATAGTCCAAGTCCCGAGGACCATAACGAGGTTGAATTCGTCATCAAATCAATGAGGCTCCAGTGATTGATTCGCTCGTTCATCTTATTTTCGCATTGCCATTGATGGTAATGGTGATGAATTTTGGTATCACACTCCTTCTCAGGCTATGTGGGAAATCGACCTTCATTGAAAAAAATTATGAGCTTGAGCCGAAAGTGAGTGTTCTTCTACCTTGCTTTAATGAGGGGGAGCACGTATTTACTACGATCGAAAGCATTATCGACAGTGATTATCCACTGCACAAGATTGAGATCATTGCAGTAGATGACTGCTCGGCCGACGATACGTTCGCATGGATCGAACAAGCGGCGAAGAAATGGCCTACTGTTCGGGCGTTCAGGAATACCGTGAATTCCGGCAAGCACCACACGTTGTCTCATGCACTGTCGTATTCATCGGGTGAGATTCTGATCTGCATAGACTCTGACTGCATTTTCGACAAGCGCGCAATCAGAGAAATGACCGCCTGCTTCATCGATGAAACCATCGGTGCTGTGGGTGGTCGAGTTGGCATTAGTAACTCCATGGAAAACATCCTTACACAGTGTCAAACGCTCGTTTACTACTACGCATTTCAGATTATGAAAATGTCGCAGAATTGGACGAGAAATGTCACATGTATTTCCGGTTGCCTGTTTGCTGTCCGGCGCGAACATTTCGAAGCGATCGAGGAACAGGTGAAGAGGAGAAACTGGTTTGGGATCGGCGTCAGGGACGGTGAAGATCGCTACATGACCCATCTTCTGTTGCTCAAGGGATTGAAGACCTACATCGACATCACTGCACAGTGCTGGACGGCGGCGCCGAGCAACTTCAAGCAGCTATTCATGCAACAACTTCGTTGGAGACGCAGTGGCCTTCGCGATCTCTTCTGGACGCTTCGAACGTTCGGAGACAATCTGGAGGTCCTTCATCCATTGACGGTGGTGAACATTCTCATGCCGGGCACGCTGACCGTGCTTTGGCCGGCCATGTACATCTATGCGCTTGCGTCGGGTTGGGCAGCCCAGCATCTCTTTCTGGATACGCAAGTCTACTTTGGCGCCTACGTGGTATTCGGTATCTGTTTCAACATGTACATCCGCAACCGCAATCCTGAGCAGAGGATTAACCCGTTAATCGTAGGCTCGTTGGGTCTCTGGTTCATCGTCGATTCGTTCTTCACCACCCTGGTAGCTCTCTGCACCTTCGACGTCGGTGAATGGGGTACGCGTGGCACATCCGAAAAGAAGGCGTGATGTCATCAATGCAACAGGATGCGAAGAGGCGAACGTTTCGCTTCGGTTCACGATCAGATGGAAAATCCGTTCATGCCGTGGTGTTACCACACCGACGCAAGGCAGGGGCGGGCACTTCACACCCAGACCTTCGATACGTGGAAATGCGTGGCGGTTGCTCTGATGCTGGAGTGCCGCGTCGCTTAAGTTAACTATCCTAATGTACTGTTTTTCGGCCGCACGTCGACCGACAAGTACACAAAAATATGCAATCCCTTTGCCCCGAATACATTCAGATAGCGGACGCGGTCAACGCAATTCGCTCAAGCGGTGCTACCAGGCAAGAAGCTTCACATTTCGTTTGTAGGAAGCTACTTTACGAAATGGGAGAAACGCCGACGACGCGGGTGGTCAGGGAAATCACTGGCTGGGGTTCTCATTCGGACGTCCAGCAGGATGTCAAATCTTTCATGCGGGCGCTTCGCGCCCAAGGACCAGCGCCATTTCCCGAAACCAAGTTGCCAATCAGCGTCCAGGCTTCATTCCTGGAAGGAATACTTGAAATATATGCCCACGCGCGTACAGAAGCGTCTAAAGCATTTGATAGTGCGCGGCAGGCTTTTGATGAGGAGCGGACCGGGTTCATGGAGCGCGAACAGCAGCTAAAGCTCAAAATCGCAACGCTAGAGGAGCATAGTCAAGCGATCACTGAACGGCTGAACGGATTGCTTACTCACCTCGCAGTTGTCGCGAGAGCTAACGAAACGCCATGAAAGGCCCTGATGCAACCGGGTTTGGCGAATCGGTTAAGGTAGTCAACCCGATAAACTGGTAGCTGGTGATGGACAAGCGGAGGATATCGGCAGATGGTTTTGTCGCGGATAGGACCCGCAAGGCAAGATCACCTGCTGACAAAAAGCGTGAGCCGCGCGATGAAGACCTGGCCGGGCATTTCGATTACGTGGCGTCCAAGGGTGGGATTCAGATGTTTATGAAGTCGCTCGCGCAGGAGGCCGCGCGCCCCGAGACGCCAGCAACCAGGGGCGCCTCTTCTTATGTCCTCTTTTAAACAGTTCACGCCCGGACTTTCGCCTCGGGCACATGGGTTGCTCAACCCAACACATCGATACTGCCTTTTCGCAAGCTCGCCCAACCGCGCGCTGCACGGCTGTCGTGACAGGCAGGTCCTGTCAACCCAAGCGGAGGTGATTGATATGTTGGGAACTATTCTTCTGATTGTGCTGATCCTTCTCCTCATCGGTGCTTTTCCGACGTGGCCGCATAGTCGTTCGTGGGGTTATGGGCCGACCGGCGGCCTCGGCATCGTGGTGATTGTCGTGATCGTGCTGGTCATCGCCGGCGTGATATAGCCGGGTTGAAGTAAAGCGAATACCGTCAGGCACGCCGGATGCTGAATCTCCATCGTATTCAAACATCGATACGAAAGGAGATCACATCATGCCTTACCTTCTTGGCTGGCTTCTTGGCGTCCCGCTGATCGTACTGGTTATCCTGTACCTCATTTTCCATTAATCCTTTGCCAGATATGCAGTTCACCTGAAGGTCATTCCATGCGGCTCTGCCAGTTCCTGCGGACGCGCATCCCAAGACGCCCGCAACCAGGGCGCCTTCCTGTGTCCTCTTCTTGCGTCCGCTTCCTCCCCCCCCTCAGCACCGATCCGCGCATCGACGCCCCTACCTTTCCCCTTGCGCTGGTCAAAACGGTGCGCAAAACTAGCCCTCTAGTCCTCGCACATGCCATATCTGCACGCGTACGCACAGACTGCGTACGAGCAAGGAGGGACCAATGGCAAACAACGAATACACACTGTCACATCAGGACGTGGTGAAGGCAGTGATCATTCATCAGAATATTCACGAGGGCTTCTGGACGCTGAACATCAATTTCAACGTCGCCGCCACTCACGGTCCGCAAGTGCCGGATCCCTGCCTCGCCGTGACGATCAAGGGCATCGGCATCATGCGGACCTCGCCGACCGATCCACTCGCTATCGACGCCGCGCTCGTCAATCCGCCGGTGCCTGAACATGTTGAGGGCGCTGCGCAGATAGCGGTCGCCGTAAAAGGCACGCAAGAAGGCGGCATGCAATTTTGTCGTGACGTCTATCGCCATGTCGAGGTGCAAAGCGCGGTCAGAACGCCGACCAAACCAGGCTGAACGCGACCTGTCATCTGTCTCGCCAGTGATGAGTTTTATCGTCGGTGGTATGACGTTGATCCTGGCGGTACGCAGTGACTCGATCAGCGGACCGCCGCCATCAACGCGCCCATGCCGACCAGCACACTGCCCATCAGCCGATTGACCGCACGCAGCCGCTTCGGCCGTTGCAACACCGTCCGCAAGCGGTGCGAAAACACCGCCGTCGACGCCACGCCTAGCGCGAATACCAGCGCAAACGTCGCGGCCAGCAAGAGATATTGCTGATTCGCGGACCAGTTCACCTCATCTGAAGGCGCACTGATGAACTGCGGGAAAAACGACGGGAAGAACAGCAGCGTCTTCGGATTGAGCCCGGACGTTGCGAACCCACGCCAGAACAGACTGCGTTGCTGATCCGTGCC
>NZ_WOEY01000090.1 GCF_013177695.1 Paraburkholderia solitsugae
GGCGTTCTGCACGATCCGCTCCTACCTCGCCACCTTGCGCAAACAGAACCGTTCGCTAATCGATGCGCTGGCCTTGAGCTTTGCCGGAATCGTCGTTTCGCCTCTGACTGCCGCTGAATAGTTACGCCGCCGCAAAGAAAGATAAGCAAAGAAAGCGGCTCAAACCGCTAATTCTTAAGCGGGTCCCCCGCACAGTTACGGCAGTGGTGCATCTGGAATCTGTGTCCTCGCGCATTCGGCGCGAGTGACAAGGCAGTCATACTTCCGGCGGCGCTGCGCGCGCCGACGCGGTACTTCAGCAACCCCCCCGCCGCTTACGCTCAGCGGCACTTCACAAAGCTGCCTGCCGTTTTCAGCGGCCAGTCGTACTTCGTATGCGGCTAGTCCTGTTGGATACCGGAGGCGATTCCGAGACGCTGGGTCCGTTGGCATTTCGCCGAGGCGAAGCCGACGGTCCCCACCAAGTCCAAACGAAGCCATGGGTTTGCATGATGAACCCTTCCGGCGAGCACGTAGTGCGAGGCGGGAAGTATGACTGCCTGGTCACGAACGTTGAATGTGCGAGGACACAGATTCCAGATGCACCACTACCGCGGCTGTGCGGGGGACCCGCTTAAGAATTAGCGGTTTGAGCCGCTTTCTTTGCTTATCTTTCTTTGCGGCGGCAAAGAAAGTAAGTGTGTAGTGGTCAAGTAAACCTGGACACCCGGAAAGGGGAATATTTAAAAAAGTGAAGCTTCACATCGTGCCGGCGGCTGACCGCCTGCTGCCGAATGGATGCGACGGTAGTTATAAAAGTCGTCGATGTAGGCCCCGATGTCGTGTTCGGCGTGCGCGTGATCGGGGTACCCTTTCTCGTCGATCCATTCGCTTTTCAGGCTTCTAAAGAAACGCTCCACCGGTGCGTTATCCCAGCAATTCCCCTTTCTGCTCATGCTCTGCACCATGCCGTTGGCCTTCAGGTCTTCAACGAAGTGCGCGCTGGTGTACTGGCATCCCTGATCCGAGTGGAACATCAGCCCCGGCGGCGGACGTCGCTGGTCGCGCGCCTGCTGCAAAGCCCTGATGACCAGTGCTGTATCAGGCAGCAGCGCAAACGCCCAGCCGACGATACGGCGCGAATACAGGTCCATCACGATGGCCAGATACGACCAGCCCTGAAGCGTCCTCACATAAGTAATATCTCCTGCCCACACCTGGTTGATGGACGGCGGCTCGAAGTGACGCGCCAGCAGATTCGGCGCCACCAGCGCCTCGCCATTGCTCTTCTGATAGCGGTGCGTGCGCTTTCTGGTAACCACCAGCTGCGCGCGCTGCATCAGCGTGCGGGCACGATAACGCCCCACCTTGTGACCACGCCTCTGAAGCTCCTCCGACATCCTTCGGCTGCCATAACTGCAGCGGGTTTCGCGATGAATTTCACGCGCCTCGGCGATCTGCGGGCAGGGCGTAGGGCTAGCCGACGGGCGCCCCGCGAACGCGTAATAGCTGCTGCGCGCCACTTTCATCACCTCACACATCACCCTCACAGGCCAGGCCTTCTTCAGTGACTGGATCACTTCGGGAAGCGATCCATTTCCTTGACGAAGAAGGCCGTAGACTTCCTGAGAAACCCGAGCCATCAGGCTGGTTTGGCCTGCAGCACGTAGCCAAGTGATTCGGCGCGTCGGGTCAGGTTGTTGAGGACCCGCTGCCGGTAGCGCTCTTCGTAATACGCGGCGCCGGGATCCACATATTCGATGCCGTAGCGCAGTGTGTTGTAGAAGAGCACCGCGATCTTGCGGGCGGTGGCGGTGACGGCCTTGGCGTTGCCGATCCGCGCCGACAGTCGTCGGTAAAAGCCGCCCAGCGCGGTGTCCGTCTTGCCGATCGCGACTGCTGCAAGACGCAGCGCAGCAGCAGCCTTGCTGGAGGAGCGGCGCGTCTTTGACGACAGGATCTTGCCGCCGGAGATCTTGTTGCCTGGAGCGAGGCACAGCCACGACGTGAAGTGCTTTGCCGTGGGCCAGCGCGACATGTCATTACCGCATTCGGCCACAAGCTTGAGCGCCACGTAGGGTCCGAGGCCGTGAATCTGTGTCAGGTCGACGCCGAGCATGGCGTACAGTGCGGCACGCACATCAAAGGAGAAGCCGTTAGGTTGCCTGGTCCGGTACCGCGCTGCGGGCAATGGCGCGGCGGGTGGTTCGGCACCGGTCTGCAGTTGCCGAAGCGTGCGTTCGATACGCTCATCGCATTGCGCGACCTGGGTCTGGTAAAAATCGTATAGCGAAAGCGCCTGGGTCAGCTCGAACACGTGCTCGGCTTTATAGTTGCCGATCAGCGCGTCGCGGATGGTCTCAATCGATGCCTTGCAACGCACATCGCGATGTCGGGCGAGTTCCCCGGCATTGCGTTCGCCGGCCACGATGGCGCGGATGATCTTCATGCCGGTGGCGCCCGTGACGTCCTTCACGACGTGATGCAGTTGCAGGTTCATTTGCATCAGCGCCTTCTGCATGTGCTGGATATGTGCAGCGGCATATTCGAGCAGGCGTTCCCGTTGCCGCAGATAGGAGCGCAGCGTGGCCACGTCGTGCCGCGGGCGGAAACTGGCGCGCAGCAGCCCGTATGCGTGAAGCTTCTGCAGCCACTGCGCATCGCTCACATCCGTCTTGCGACCCGGCACGTTCTTCGCGTCGCGCGCGTTGACCAGTACCACCTCAAAGCCGTGCGCCTCCAGGATCTCGAACGCGGGGATCCAGTAGACGCCGGTTGACTCCATGGCGACGGTCGTGATTCCAACTTGTTTGAGCCAGTTGGCGAGATCGTGCAGCTCTTTGGTGAAACTGCGGAATGAACGAACCGGTTGCGGGTCACGCTCCGGTCCCACTGCCACCACATGAAACTGTGCGCCGATGTCGATCGCCGCAGCATGGTGATGCACCACCGTAATCTGCGCCGCACTGCCGGCGCGTCGGGAGTTCGTTGCCGTCATGCCAGACCTCCGCCATCAGAATGGGCAGAGGGCGGGACAGCGGAATCGATCACCTTCCTGAACGGGATCGCCTGGCGGCGTCACCAATGCTGGGTCCGCGTCAGTCCCTGGGCCACGTTTTTTAACGGGATGAATCACCAAAAGTCTGACGGCCGCTCCCTCTGGGAGCAGTCAGTGTAGCGGTGCCCGGGAGTTTCTGCCCTTCGGGCAGGGGCGCGTCCCTTGGGGTGTTTTTTAGAATGTCGCGTTCCCTCTCGAGATCAGCGACCTTCGCCTCGAGCTCGCGAATGCGGCGCGCGTCGGTCTCGATCTCTATCGCTGTGCGCGGCGGTTTGGCCTGCTCCTCGCGCCACCGCGCGACCCAGCGACGCAACGCCGTGTCGCCAACGCCCAGCGCTTCGCAGGCCTGGGAAAACGAATAGCCCTTGCTGACCACCAGCTGGACTGCTTCTGCCTTGAATTCTTCAGGAATGTTCCGTCTGCTCATTTCTCACCTCAGTTGGAGAATTATCCCCTTTAGAGGTGTCCGGGTTCATTGAACCACTACAGTGCCGCCCCGCACAGGGGCAACACTAATAGACCAATAAGAAAACAAGAAAAGGCCAACGCCACAGGCAAACAGAAAAACAAGCGCCGCGCAGGCAAAACAGATCAAGAAAACCCCAACGCCGCAGGCAACCAGACACTAAGCGCCGCGCAGGCAAAAACCCTATTCCTCTGCATCATGCTCAATCACAAACCGCCTCAAATAAGCCAGCACAGCGGCTTCCACAGCCCGATGGTCAGCGGTATTCTTCGACCCCGCATTTTCCTCATCGCCAAACAACGAGGACGGCGCATTATGCACATCCACTTCCTGGCCTTCGCGAAACACGCGAATCTCGTGAACGTCTTCAGCGTACTCGGCAATCCAATGCACGCCTTCGATATGCGCGCCCGCGCGAACGGTAGGTATCTTCATGGAAGTCTCCCGTCAGGTCGGACCACGGCGCCAACCCTTGCCATCACCATACGCCGTCCAGGCGCCAGGCGCGAGCCTTCCAGGGCAATTTCCTGAAGTTTCGCTGCGTTGCAACGAGCCTCCCCAAGCCGGGGAATTCATCAAGGAACAGGTCGATAAGGCGTGCACCGGCAAGTACGGCATCAGGTCGGCCAAGCAGGCGATAGCTATCGGCCAGTTGGAAGCACGCCGTAAAAGCGCTGCCGCCTCATTCGCGCCGCTGGCAATGCGGCGCGCGCAACCCCTGCGCACCGCATCTCGCCAGCAGTCTTACTGCACCGTCGCCAGCACGTCGCCCACCGTCTTGAAGATGTGCGCAATCTGCTCTTCGTCGATGATGAGCGGCGGCGAGAACGCGAGGATGTCGCCGGTAAAGCGCACCAGCACGCCCGCCTCGAAGCACTTCACGAACGCTTCGTAAGCACGCGCGCCCGGCGCGCCGTCGCGCGACTCGAGCTCGACGCCCGCAATCATGCCAAGGTTGCGAACGTCCTTCACTTGCTTCGCGCCGCGCAGCGAGTGAGCGGCGGCTTCGAACTTCGGCGCCAGCGTCGCCGCGCGCTCGAACAGGCCCTCACGGCGATACAGGTCGAGCGTTGCAACCGCGGCCGCGGCTGCGGCCGGGTGGGCCGAATACGTATAGCCGTGGAACAGTTCGATCGCGCCCTGCGCGCCGCTGTTGACGATCGTATCGTGGATCGTGCGGCTCGCGGCCACGGCGCCCATCGGGATCGCGGCGTTGTTGATCGCCTTGGCCATCGTGATCAGGTCCGGCGTCACACCGAAGTATTCGCTCGCCGTCGCCTTACCGACGCGGCCGAAAGCGGTAATCACTTCGTCGAAAATCAGCAGGATGCCGTGCTTCGTGCAGATCTCGCGCAGCTTCTGCAGATAGCCTTGCGGCGGAATCAGCACGCCCGTCGAGCCGGCCACCGGTTCGACAATCACCGCGGCGATCGTCGACGCATCGTGCAGCGTGACAATGCGCTCGAGTTCGTCGGCGAGATGCGCGCCCCAGGCGGGCTGACCCTTCGAAAACGCGTTGTGTTCGAGGTTATGCGTGTGCGGCAGGTGATCGACCGCCGGCAGCAGCGCGCCGGAGAACGTCTTGCGGTTCGGTGCGATGCCGCCGACCGAAATGCCGCCGAAGCCCACACCGTGATAGCCGCGCTCGCGGCCGATCAGACGCGTGCGCTGGCCTTCGCCGCGCGAACGGTGGTACGCCAGCGCGATTTTCAGGGCGGTGTCGACCGATTCCGAGCCGGAGTTCGTGAAGAAGATGCGGTCGAGGCCGTTCGGCATCAATTCGGCGACTTTCGTGGCCGCTTCGAATGCCAGCGGGTGGCCCATCTGGAAGGTCGGCGCGAAATCGAGCGTGGACAGCTGCTGGGTGATTGCGGCGACGATCTCGTCGCGGCCGTGGCCGGCGTTCACGCACCAGAGGCCGGCGCAGCCGTCGAGCACTTCACGCCCGTCCGTGGTGCGGTAGTACATACCCTTGGCCGATTCCAGCAGGCGCGGCGCAGCCTTGAACTGGCGATTGGCGGTGAAGGGCATCCAGAAAGACGACAGGTCGTCGATGACGGGGCGCGAAGTCATGGTTTTTTCCTCGAAGTGGTCCCCCAAGGGACTTCCTTCGGGGCATAGCCAAAACTGTAGCGTTCGCGGTTTAATGGCGGCATAAACAGTTGACGCAGTGTGGTGCTAACTGTGCTGGTGGAATTGCGATAACTGTGCCGACTCCTCATTCCTACCATGATCGAACTACAACTTGAGCGCGACCGGCGCGCCGCCCCCACGCTCGTCGAGCAGGTCGTGCAGGGCTTCGCGCGCGCTATCGAGGCGCAATCGCTGCGCGCTGGCGCGCTGTTGCCGTCGGTGCGGCAGTTGGCGCAAAGCCATGAACTGAGCACCTTCACGGTCACCGAGGCCTACAACCGTCTTGTTTCGATGGGGCTCGTGGTGGCGCGGCGCGGATCGGGTTATCGCGTGGCGGCGCGCTCCCAGTCCGCGCGGGTCGCGCCGACCGACTGGCAGCCGCCGAGCCTGACCGCGACCTGGCTATTGTCCGACGTGTTCGCCGACCATTCGGTGCCGATCAAGGCGGGTGGCGGCTGGCTGCCGAACGAATGGATCAACGAGACAGGTTTGCAGCACGCGCTGCGTGCAATGAGCCGGGTGCCGGCGGCGCGCCTCGGTGACTACGGGCATCCGTACGGCTTCGCGCCGCTGCGCGAGCGGATCGCCGAGCAACTCGACCGGCGCGGTTTGCCGGTCGACGTCTCCAACGTGCTGCTCACCCAGGGCGCGACGCAAGGGCTGGATCTGATCGTCCGCACGCTGCTGCGCGCGGGTGACGCCGTGATTGTCGAAGATCCGGGTTACTGCAATCTGCTGCAGATTCTCAAGCTGGCGGGGCTGGAGGTGCATGGGGTGCCGCGCACGCCGGCCGGCGTCGATACCGACGTGCTCGAAGCGCTGGTCGCGCAGCACAAGCCAAAGGCGATTTTCGTCAACACCACGCTGCAGAATCCGACCGGCGCGACCTTCGGCATGTCGGCGGCGTTTCGTCTGTTGCAGATCGCGGAGCGTCAGCGCATGTGGGTGATCGAAGACGATGTCAGCCGCGAGCTGGCGCCGCCTGGCGCGCCTTTGTTTGCCGCGATGGAAGGCTTGCAGCGCGTGCTATATGTCGGCGGTTTTTCGAAGACGGTGACGCCGGGGCTGCGCTGCGGCTACGTGGTCGCCGAGCGGGCGGTGTTGCGCGAACTGGCGCGCACGAAGATGGCGGTGGGATTGACCTCGTCGGAAGCGATCGAGCGGATCGTCGACAAGGTGTTGCTCGAAGGACGCTATGCGCGCCACGTCGAAGCCGTGAACGAGCGGCTCAAGCTCGCGCATGCGACCGTCGAGGAGCGGCTCGATTCGCTCGGCCTCGAACTGTTTCACCGGCCGCGAGCTGGCTTGTTCCTGTGGGCTCGCCTGCCGATCGAAGCCGAGTGCGCGGGGGAGGTGGCGACGGCCGCGCTCGCGCATGGCATCTGGCTCGCGCCCGGCTCCTACTTCCGTCCCGACGATGCCCCGAGCGCCTGGTTCCGTTTCAACGCCCCGTACTCGACCGACGACGCGTTATGGCGCTTCATCGAGCGAGTGGGGCAGGGTGCGATCTAGCGTCGCTCAATCTTATGCTGACTGGCCGAGCAGCTTCAGCGCGATCGGATACAGCGAGAGCACCAGCAGCAACGCCATCGCCACATTGAAAATGCGTAGCCGCTTCGGGTCCGACAGCACCTCGCGCATCGCGGTGCCGAAACCGGCCCACAGGCAGATGCACGGAAACCCGATGACGTAGAAGATCACCGCCATCGCGACGGCGTTCATGCTGTAGCTCTCGCTGAGGTGGATCGTCGTGGCGGCGGTCAGCACCATCATCCACGCTTTCGGATTGATCCACTGGAACGCGATGGCTTCATGAAACTTCATGGGCCGGCGATCGCCTTTCTTGACCTTCAGTTCGCCCGACGTGCCGATTTTCCACGCGAGATACAGCAAGTACGCGACGCTCGCGACTTCGAGCACCGTGTACAGCACGGGAAAGTGCACGAAGGCTTCGCCCAGACCAATCCCGACCGACAGCATCAACAGCACGACTCCGGCACTGATTCCGGAAAGATGCGGCAGCGTGCGGCGAAAGCCGAAGTTGACGCCCGAGGCCAGCAACATGGTGTTATTCGGACCCGGCGTGATAGTGGTGACGAGCGCGAACAGAATGCCGGCGGGAAGCGCGCTGAGGCTGAGGTAAGACATGGGTGGCTCCGGTGTCGGTCGATAAGACCTTTGGAGCATTCTAGCGAACCATGCCGGTACAGTACCTGTACGGTTTTGGGGATGGTGTCCGGTACAGGTGGGTGGTCAGGTGCAACGTGAGCAGCACGAAGACCTCGAAAAGGCATCAATCAAACGGATTATTTTTCGTTCGCTTCCTCATCCGTATCGTCCACGGCCTCGCATGCTGAGTGACGCATTTCGTACTCAACCATCAGCCGATACAGCGTGACCCGCGAGATTCCGAGCGCCGTCGCCGCTTTTCCCACCCGGTAATCGTGGCGCAGCAATGCGGTTTCGATCGCGCGGCGTTCGGCCACTTCGCGTACATGGTCGAGCGTCGGCGTTTCCTTGTCGATTGGCGATTCGAGGTCAAGGTCACGAGGCGTCAGTAGTCTGCCTTCAGCCATCACAAGCGCACGTCGCACGCGATTGATGAGCTCGCGCACGTTGCCGGGCCAGTGGTACCTGTACATGGCGTCGATCGCCGATGGCGTGAAGCCGTGGATCTTGCGAGTGCTGTCGATCTTGTACTTCTGCAGGACGTGATGCGCGAGTATTTCGATGTCCTTGCCGCGTGCTCGCAGCGGCGGCTCGTCGACATGCAGCACACATAGACGATGGAACAGATCCGCGCGGAAGCGCCCGTCGAGGATTGCGGCGGCAAGGTCGACGTGGGTCGCCGAAATAACGCGTACGTCGACGGGAAGCGATGCATTGCCACCCAGGCGTTCGATCTTGCCTTCCTGCAGGAAGCGCAACAGGCTAGCCTGCGCCGCGAGCGGCATGTCGCCGATTTCATCGAGAAACAGGGTGCCTCCGTTCGCCGATTCGATACGGCCGATCTTGAGCTGCTCCGCGCCGGTGAACGCGCCGCGTTCGTAGCCGAACAGTTCCGACTGAAGAAGTTGGTGATTAATTGCGCCGCAATTGATCGCAATGAACGGCGCCTTGCGCCGCGGCGAGTGCTCATGGATCGCGAGAGCGGTGAGCTCTTTGCCAGTCCCCGATTCGCCGGAAATGAAGACGCTCGCGTTGGTATTGGCGACCTTGCGGATTTTGCTAAAAAGCTGCTGCATGGCGTCGCAGGTGCCAAACATCTCGTTGTTCCCTGGGACATTGGCTTCGGCGGCATTGTCAAGATAATCCAACGCCGCCATGCCTCGGGCATGCCCGAGCACATGGGAGATCCACTCATACGGCAGCGGCAGCGTGATGTAATCGAAACAATAATTGCGAATCAGTTCGCGTACCGCGTGGTTTACCGACTGGCATTCAGCCGTGATCGCCACCCAGCCGATGGTCGATTGACTCAGGCACGCCTTGAGAGCGGCAAAGTCGCGTGGCGCGAAGCCGTCGAAATCGATGAGACCCGCTGCCACGCCTGTTTTGGTCGTCGCGGCTACTGCACCGGCTGCGGTTTTTGCCACAGTAATATCCCAGCCGGCTGAGCGCATATTCTCCAGCAGCACGTCGCTCGGTGCGCGAGCAACGCAGATCAGACGTCGCTGGGTGTCCGGTTGGAGCGGGGGAGCGGACTGCGCAGAGTCGGCCGTCACGCAAACGGTCGTTCGGACGCGACCTGGTGATTTTGGCACGATATTCCCCCCCTTCTTTTTTGCATTGTTGCACGCCTGAATATCGGCTATGCAACGACGGCCGGTACATTGATACTATTCGCTGCCGGCCCTGAAAAAAAAGAATATCGGTGCGGCGATTCTCACAGCAATATCCTCGGGGCGCCAATGCCCGTATAGCGTCTCGATTCGACCGCAAATATATAGGTGTTTTCCCGGCGGCCGCAAATCTGAACTCAGCCGCCAAAGGTAGGCAATAACACCCGGTAGATATGGATAAATGCGGGCCCTAGCAGGACGGTGAGCAGGGCCGGGAAGATGCAGAAGATGAGTGGGAACAGCAATTTCAACGCGATCTTCGCCGCCTGCTCTTCTGCGCGCATCTGGCGGCGTGTGCGCAGGGTGTCCGACAGAACACGCAATGAGGAGCCGATGCTCGTGCCGAAACGCTCGGCCTGAATCAACATTGCGCAAAAGGAATCGACATCCTCGACACCGGTGCGCAAAGCAAGATTGCGTAACGCTTTCTCCTTGGAAAACCCGGAGCGCATTTCGAGCAGCATCAGTTGGAATTCGCTGGCGACCACCGGGCTGCGCAGTTCGATTTCTCCCGCCACTTTCATCAACGCCGCGTCGAGGCTGAGGCCCGCTTCGACACACACGGTTAGCAGGTCGAGCGCGTCGGGAAAATCTTCGAAAATTGCACGCTTGCGCCATGCAATGCGGCGCGCCAGCACGAAATTCGGCATGTAGTAGCCGATCGCGCCGAGCACGGCGAGCAGGGACATCAACAGGTACTGCTGCGTCGCGAGCGAGGTATTCGCCAGGCACGTAAGTGCAATCAGCGGCAGCGCGAGCGCGAGCAGGGTTTTCGCGGCGAAATAGAGTGCGGCGGCGCCCTGCGTGCGCCAACCCGCATTCATCATTTGCACGCGCAGTGCCGAGTTTTCCCAGCCCTCAGTCGGGATCGACAGTTTCGAAATCGGCTGCGAAATCTCGGCGAGCTTTTCGAGCCATGCCGAGCCTGACGGCATGCTGCCGGGGTCGGACATGGGGAGGTTGGTCCCACCTGCCTGTTCGATACGCCGACGCATATCGCGCGGTGAGAATAGCAACATTGCGGCGAATATCGCGCCGAACACCACGGCGAAAAGGCCGACCAGCAACAGCATGTGCATCGAGTCGAGCGTTTGCATGACAGCTCCTTGTTATCCTGATCTGCGGCGCCTGTGCGAAAAGTGCAATCAGACGCGAATCTTCACGATGCGTCGCATCCACAGCACGCCGCATAACATGGAGAACGCCATTGTTTCGATGACCTTGATGCCGGCCGGGTCCTGCCACAGCACTTCGAGGAAAGTGGGGTTAAGGACCATCATGAGCCCCGCGGTGACAAACGGCAGCAGGCCAAGTATCCACGCCGACAACTTGCCCTCGGCGGACAGCACGCGGATCTTGTTGAACAGCTTCATGCGTTCGCGGATCAGCGTTGCAATGCTGTCCAGTATCTCCGCGAGATTGCCACCCGTCTCCCGCTGAATGAGGACGGCGATCACGAAGTAACGCAGATCGCGGATCGGCACGCGCGTCGCGAGATTCATCAAGGCCTCGTTCAGTGAGACACCGTAGTTGATTTCGTCGAAGGTGATGCGGAATTCACCCCCCATAGGCTCGGCGAATTCGGTGCCGACCATGCCGATTGCGCTAGAGAACGCGTGTCCTGCGCGTAGCGCGCGGCTAATCATGTCGGCGACGTCAGGCAACTGGCGTTCAAGTTGGCGCAGCCGCTTGCTACGCCGCCGGCTCACATAGAGGAACGGCAGCACTGACGCAGACAAGGCGCCGAGTGCGGCGAACATCGTCGGTACGGGCGTGAGCGTGGCGAGAGCGAGCACGCTTGCAGGCAGAACGAAAGTCGTACCGATCAACCGCGCAATCGACCACTTGAGCCCGGATTGCTGGATCCACAGGTCGAGCGTCTGGATGCGAGGCAGTTTCATCAGCAGCTTGTCGAGCAATGCCGACTCGCTCAACATGCGCTGCTTCAGGATCGTCAAGCGTTCCTTATGAACCTGGCCGCCGGCGGATAGTGCGCGGATACGCGATTCGATCCGGCGGGCAGCAGGGCCGTGACGATTGTTCCACCACTGGTAACCGCCCTCGAGCGCGAGCACGACAGCGAGGAACAGCAAGATGGCGAATGCATAGAAGATCGGGGTCATGCGTGTCTCCTCAGACCGCAGCGAGTCAATGAGCGGATCGGGTCAGCCGGATCACGTGGTTTCGAAATGCCGTCCGGGATCGTAGATAGCGTCGGGCAATGCAACGCCGAACGCCTGCAAGCGCTCGGCGAATTTGGGCCGCACGCCGGTCGCGCAAAACCGCCCACGCACGTTGCCGTTCTCATCGATACCGGTTCGCTTGAACGTGAAGATTTCCTGCATGTTGATGATGTCGTCCTCCATGCCGGTGATCTCCTGAATGCTAACGATCTTGCGTCGGCCGTCGGTCAGCCGGGCAGCCTGGATCACGACCGAGATGGCCGATGAAACCTGCTGGCGCATGGTTTTGGTCGGCAGCGACAGGCCGCCGAGGTTGATCATGTTTTCGAGACGAGTCAGCGCATCGCGCGGAGTATTCGCGTGGATGGTGGCCAGTGATCCTTCGTGACCGGTGTTCATCGCGTTGAGCATGTCGAGCGCCTCGGCGCCGCGCACCTCACCGAGGATGATGCGATCAGGCCGCATCCGCAGCGCGTTGCGCACCAGCGTGCGCTGCGTGATCTCGCCGCGCCCTTCGATGTTCGGCGGGCGCGTTTCGAGCCGCAGCACATGCTGCTGCCGCATTTGCAGTTCCGCCGCGTCTTCGATGGTCACAATGCGCTCATCGTCCGGAATGAAGCCCGACAGGACGTTGAGCAGCGTCGTCTTGCCGCTGCCGGTCCCTCCCGACACCAGTATGTTCACCTTCGCGCGCGCCAGTGCATCGAGCACCTCCGCCATCGGCGGCGTGAGGCTCTGCAACTGGATCAGGTCGGAGACTTGCAGTGGATTGACCGCGAAGCGCCGGATCGAGAGCAGCGGTCCGTCCACTGCGGATGGCGGAATGATTGCATTGACCCGCGAGCCATCTGGAAGACGTGCGTCGACCATCGGGCTCGATTCATCGATCCGGCGTCCGACGCGCGATACGATCTTTTCGATCACCTTCATGAGGTGCGCGTCATCGTAGAACGTCACGTCGGTCAGCTCGAGCCGCCCTTTACGTTCGACGTAGGTGCGCTGGTACGTGTTGACGAGAATGTCGGATATCGTCGGATCGCGCAGCAGGCTTTCCAGAGGACCGAACCCGAACATCTCGTCGTAGACGTCGATCACCAACTGCCGGCGTTCGAGATCATTGGCCGGTGCTTTCTCTTCTTCGAGGATGCGCGTAACGAGCGCGCCGATTTCATGGCGGACCTGCTCAGGTGGCATTCTCGCCAGCCGTTCAAGTTCGACTCGCTCGAGCACGCACTGATGTATTTCCCGTTTCAGCTTCTGGTAAGCAGTCCGCGCCATGTGGTTCGGCGAGTGGTGTCCGTTTTCGCGCTCGCCAAACGGCTGCACGCGTTGAGCGGAAATCTGTTCACGCAGTGACATGATGGTCTCCAGTGGTGTACATCACATAGCCTTGAGTTTCGGTGCCGGGCTGCGGCCGAAGAAGCGGCTGAGTCGCGGTTCACCCTTTAAGCGCGCCTCCTCGGATCCCGCTGAAAGGCTGACGATGTTGCTCGCGAGCGCAAGCAGACTGCGCGACACGGCGCTGTTGCGGCTCAGCTTCGCCACCGGCACGCCGTGGTTCACTGATTCCGACACGATCTCCGTGTCTTCCGGGATGACCTGATAGGGACGCATGCCGAGAACTTCCTCCAGCGCGGCCCGTGCGCGTTCCCCATGGCGCGTGTACCGGTTCAGAAGCAGCCGGGTACGGTCAGCCGGATAAGCGAGCGACGCCAGAATTTCCTGCAGACGCCGGCCCGCGCGTACATGCGGCATGCTCGCCTGCAAGACGAGATGGATCTGGTTGCTGCGATCGAGCGCCAGTATGGACAGCGGATTGATCGATTGGCCGAGATCGAAGATCACCACGTCGTAGCGCGGAACGGCGATGCCCAGAATCCATTCGAGCCTTTCCTCCTTGATCTCCGACGCTTTGACAGGGTCGCCGGCGCCGGCGAGTATGTGGAACGTGTCGCTCACGTGCACGAGGCACGCGTCGAAGAAGGCTGCGTCCATCCGCTCTACCTGCGCACACATCTGCGGCAAGCTCGAGGGTGGTTTTTCGTCGGAGACGAGAAATGCGGCATCCCCGAAGAGCTGACTGAGGTCGATCAGCAGCACACGTTTTTGCTGGCTATCCGAGATCGCATGAGCCACGTTGCTGGCGATGAAGCTGGTTCCCGCACCACCCTTGCAGGAGAGGAACGAAACGATCTGTGTTTCGTGCGTGCCATTCAGCGCCAGCTGACTCTCGATGCGTGAAAGCGCTTCACAGAGCGAAGTCTTGTTGAGCGGCCAGCCGAGCACGTCGCGAAAGCCGGCGCGCATGGCTTCGATCAGCGTCTGCGGCGACGCATCGGGAATCAGCAGGATGGATGTGACCTGAGGGCGCCGATGGCACAGCTTGCCGACGACCGGAAGCTCGGCGGTTTCGAGCGACGATGCGTCGACGATCAGTACGTCGAAGGCGTCCAGGCTGTCGCCGCGCTCTACTAGCGACGACGGTCTGCCGGCCACGCGGGTCGTGCGGTAGTTGCCGCATTCGCCGATCAGACTCACGATTTGGGACAACCGCGCGGCGTTTTCCGAAGTGATGAGAATGTTGATCATGGTCGTGGCTGCCTGGGTATGTTGTGTTATTGACAGACGCTGCCGCCCGTCGACGTCGCGAGACTTTCGCGCGGCAGGGTGGTTGTGAGCGGTGGCATCGTGAGCGTGAGGGGCACGAACGGAATCATGGTTTTCACGCTGACGTTGGTCACGCTGACGGTGACTAACGCGCACGTGTTGCGTGCCGTGGTGGGGTCGGAGTCGCAACCGGACGGTGTGTACGTGACGCTCACGTTGGACGCGGCGAGCAAAGGCAGCAGGCCTGTTATCCTGGTTTTGATCACCGCGGCATCGGCATCGCAGACCGCGGCGGTACGTGCGCCGAGGCGCACGGCTTCACTCGCGGTGTTCCAGTAAAAGAGCACGCGGCCCATTTCGCAAATGCCGATCAGCAAAGTGCACAGAATGCCCGCGACCAGCGCGAACTCCACGGCGGCAGCGCCGCACTGTGCGCGCAGCCGCGGTGAGCGGGAAACAAGGCTCGGGTTCATGACACTTGCCTCATCACGGTGACGATGTTGCCGAACGTCAGATTCGACAGATTGAAGTAGTTCAGGATCGGGGAGTACGGATACCCCTTGATCTTGACTTCGACGAGGTTGATGCTGCCGGCTGCGTTCGAAGGGCCGGCTCCGTTGTTGTTGTCGTAGGTCGGGACGTTGGCGAACTGCGCCGGGTCGGAGGCATCGGCGCAACTGGTCGTGTGCGCGCTGTCGCACACGATCACCATCGAGGTCGTCAAACCTGTTACGAGCTCCGTTCCGCTTCCCGGCGTCGCGCAGGTCGTACTGCCATAGACGGCGAGACATTGGGCCTGCGCGAGCGGGTAGGCGCTATCGGTCGGCAGGTAGGTGGACAGGTAGCGCGCGGCATCGCGCGTGGCTTTCGTGAGCGCTTCATACTGATAAATTGCGTGGCCGAATTCGGCCACGCCGGCGACGAGCGTCACGAGCGGAATCAGCACGATGGCGAATTCCACCGCGGCGACACCGCGCATGCGTGCTAGACGGGTAGAGCGTTTGTTCATGACAGTCCCCTATTGCAGCAACACGGGTACCTGCGGCCCGACCGAGCTGCCGGAACCAGGAACGCCCTGCGTGGCACAGGGGCTTCCCGGCGATGACGACGAACCGCGGTACTCCAGATGGACGGGGCCGGGATTCCCGCCGGAGTCCATCGGGTCGAGCATCAGCACACAATCCCAGGAAACGACCGGAGCCTGGTGGCTGCTCGCCAGCACGCCGCAATCCAGTTCGGGGGCGAGTGCGAGACGCCGGTCGGCGCCAAGTGGGTAGTTGCTGGCGCTGTATGTACCTTTGGTGCTGGAGCCGGTGACGTTGTCGCCCTGATAGGGCTGAAACGTTTTGCGCTCGTTGACGAAGTCGCTATAGGCGTTGCTCAGCGCTGTCCACGTCGTTGCGGTGTAAGCGTATCCGGTGAAATCGGGCTCGCCGTCGGCAGGTCCCTTGTACGAGGTGCCGTAGATACCAAAGCGCGTATTCCAGGCGCCTGAGTCGGCGACCATGTTGCCTGTCGAGCCAATGCTCGCGCCGACAGCGGGCAGGGCGCAATAATTCCCCGTCAATTCGGACTTGATCGAATTGGCGCTGTTGCTGCCGTCGAGGGCGGCCCAGCCAAAGTTGCCAGGACCGTATGCCGGCGATGCACCGCTTTTCGACGCGATCCACTCCCCGACCGTATACGTTTCACCTGCTGTCGGCGGAGTGGTCTCCGTTCCTGCCTTGCAGACGAAAGCCGGAATCGCGCAAGTGGTTTGCGCGGCACCGACGGTCGCAACGGCCGTAGCGGAAACGGTTGCATTGGCTATGCTCGTGCCGCTGAACGCGCCAAGTACCTGGATGAACCAGTTCGCAATGTTCGCGAGGGACGTTGTGCATTTTGCGTACTTCATGTTTGCCGGGGTGGCGACGGAGCTCTTCGGCAGGAACGGATTGGTCAGCGAATCGCCGTACAGCACGCTGCTGTCTGTTGTCATCTGCACGGCGTTGCTCTGGAACAGCGCGTAGTTGAGGTGGCCGGCAGTGATGCCGGACGCCTCGGAGACAGACAGATTGATAGTTGCACCGGTGAGATCACGTGCGGCGGCCAGCGCACAGGCATCGGCGCTGTTCTGCAACTCGCTTCGGGTCACATACAGCTTGCCGAGATCGAGCGCGAGGCCGACGAAGCCGATCAGCGCGACGAGCGACAACGCGACGATGATGGACACGGCGCCGCGCTCGCCTCGACGAGCTGTACCGCACCTGCCTGACTGATTAACGCTACGCATGACGCCCCCCGTGCCTATTGTTCTTACTGACCGCTGGCCCCGCCGCCGCTTCCGACTCCGATGACAAACGCGTTCGGCGACGGTGCGGGTTGTTGAAATGACTTGTCGTAGGTGTCCATCGCCGAAGCGGCGGACTTGCCGTCCACGCCCTGAGCCGACTGCGCGTGTTCTGCCGCGTGTGGATCGATGATCTGCGCCTTGGTGACGGTTTTGAGCGCCTCGCCAAAATGCGCGTCCCAGATCGGCGTGCTGGACATGCAACCTCCCAGCGCTGCACAGACCGGCACGATGAGCGCGGCCCAGCGTGCGAAAGCAAAGTGTTCGTGTTTCATGAGATTCCCCTTGGCATCACATCAATGGTCGACCGCGTGGCTGGAAGCGTCCGCGTTCGCGACTTCTTGCCGAACCTTGCGGGAGGCGATCCGTGCCGCGGCGCTTTCGATACGGGCGGCGCGGGCCGCCTGTTCGGTCTGCGCGGATGGCGGCGCGGCCGTGCCCGCCGCCGCATCCGGCATGGGGCGTGCCCGGTCGGCGCTGGACGACGCGGTCTGCGGGCCGGGCTGCGGCAACGCCGTTGCAACGGGTCCGGCAGGCGGTTGCGGCGCCGGTGCGGGCGCGGGCAGCGGTGCCTGCGGGCTCACCGAAGCCGGGGCCGGGGCCGGGGCCGGCGTGGGCGAAGCGGCCGGAGCAGCGCTGTCAGGCGCGGCACGCATTTTCGGATGACGGCCTTCCATGTTGCCGGTCGCGTAGACGTCGGCCTCGTTCGGCTGTGAGAAGCTGTCCGTAGGCAGCGGCAGGTCGGCGGTCTGCAGCGGCTTGACGAGATGCGGCGTGATGATGAACACGAGTTCCGTGAGGTCCTGCTGGAATGACGTGCTGCGCGCCAGCGCTCCGAGCACCGGCACTTCGCCGATGCCGGGAATGGCTTTCAGCGCGCCGGTCACGTTGCTGCTCATCAGTCCGCCAATCGCAAACGACTCGCCATCGTTCATCTGCACAACCGTGGATGCGCGACGCGTCGTAATGAGCGGCAGGATCGATACGCCGCTCACGTTAGTCGCGCTGAGCGTGATGCCGGTCGGCGACAACTCGGACACCTCAGGCGCGACTTTCAGGTTGATGCGGCCATTGGCGAGCACGGTCGGGGTGAACTTCAGACCGACACCGAATTCCTCTTCCTGCAGCGTGATGGTCGTGGCGCCCGTGCTGCTGCTCTGCGGCACCGGGATGAAGATCTTGCCACCGGAGAGGAAGCTGGCCTCCTGGCCGCTGATCGCCACCAGATTCGGTTCGGCAAGGATCTTGACGAGGTCGTCCGTCTTCTGCGCATCGATCGCGAAGCTCAACGGGCGGTTGTTCGCCTTGCTACCCGCGATCGCGCTCGTTACGCCGGCCAGCAGATTGCTCACGAGCGCACCGCTCCATGAGCCGAAGCCGCCCTGAATGTTGAGCGCCGCGCCCATCTGGTTGATGAGTGTCTTCGACACCTCGGCGACCTTGACTTCGAGCATCACCTGCTGGGGCGCGTCGACCGTCATCATGTTGATCACATCGGCTGCCTTGCTGGTGCTCGAACTCTGCTGGTTCACGGGGGTCCCGTTGCCGAGGACACCGGACCCGTTCTGCGATTGCTGGGTGGGCTCTGCGCTCGCAAAGGCCTTCGCGATCTCCAGCGCCTGCTGGGCAGCCGGCGAGCTTGACGCGTGCCCCCCGAGCACCAGGTTACCCGCGGCGGTCGATACACGGATGCCACGCTCGCCGGGCATCAGTTGCCCAAGCGATTGCTGCAAGCCGTTGGCGTCGATGTTGACGATCACATCGATAATCTGGCATCCGCCGCTGCGTCCCTGAACGATCATGTTGGTCGTGCCGACCGCCATGCCGACGAGGTAAAGCGTGCGCGGCGACACCAGCGTGGCTTGCACGATCGTCGGATTGCCGAGCGTGCGGTTGCGTGCCGGTTCGGCGAGAGGCAGGAGTGTCGACTTGCCGACCGGCACGACGACGCTGGTTTCTTCGCGGATTTCGCCGGTGCAGTTCGGGCCGCGCAGCGGCGCGGAGGCGCCGGCAGCCCCACCTGCCGGCATCGGCGCCATGCTGACCATCATCGGTGTTGGCGCGCGGCCCACCGGCAACGGAGCATTCGGCCGGACCTTCGCGAGCGCTGGGCCCTCGACCGCTTCCTGCGCTACGCCGCTCTGTGCGACAAGCAATCCGGTGCACAACGCCGACGCGAGTACGACGCCGCTCAGCGAGCGGCCACGCATCGCACTACCGGTTGAGAACCCCAGTTTCGTTTTCATTTTCCTGCCCCCGTTTCTCGACATCGGTCGATCGAGACTTCCGTTATTTGCCTTGGTGGTGCCAGTTGCAGCGGCTCGTCTTCGCAGATGCCGCCGCATCCGCCCTAGAAACATTCGATACTGCCCAACACTCCGGAGAGCACGCCGACGCAGTCTCGCTTCGCCGCTGGTCGTGCGGCGTAGTGCACGCGCGCCGGACGTGCGGGCAAAGCGGCAGGTGCCGAGGCCGGTGCCGCTACAGGTGTGCCGAGCAGCGTGAACTTCGTGGCGCCGTCGGTCGGTAGCGTCGCCTTATCAACCTGGTTGCGCAGTACCAGCGATAACGTGCCGACGCTGCGCGCGAGGTCGAGTTTTTCCGCCTGGTCGGGCGTGACTTCGAGCGTGACCGCGTTGACGACCTTCGGTGCCGTGTCGTCGCGATTGACCTGCTGGGCCACCGCGAGAACCAGGATCTTTTCCAGCACGATCTTCGAGATGCTTTGCTGAGCGTCGCTCTTGCCCGGTTCCTGGGTGTTCACGATGACGTCGACGTAGTTGCCCGGCAGCGCGAAGCCCGCTACGCCGACCACGTCGTTGACACGGACCGTGATGGCGCGATTGCCTTCGCCGATGACGGCGGAGAGGCCGCCTTTGGTGCCGATCGGTGCGAGCTTCGCCTCGATCACGGGCTCGCCGCGCCCGAGACTCGTACGCACCACACGGCCATCGAGCGCTTTCGGATCGGTGAACGCACCAGGCGGCACACTTCCCGTCGGCCAGTTGACGGTGCGGATCAGGCTGGCGTTGAGCGGCTCGCCGAGACTGACGTCGCCCGCCGCGACCGCGATCGGCGTGACCGCATTCGACGAGGTTTGTATCAGCCATCGAGAAGCAAAGACCACGGCGGCCAGACCGGCCAGCATGGCGACGGCCAGCATGACTAAAGCGCGACTGTTTTTCATGGTGATACTCCTGCGTAGGTCGTTGGACACTTGCCGGTCAACCGGCGGCCAACTGGTGGCCCGGCCGGTCGGCCGTAGGTGGGTAGGTACTGTCGTGGTCCAGCGCGGTGCCGAAATAGCTGTGCCATGCTTCGCGCAGTCCTTCCCCCGTCACTTCGCGCGCCGTGCCGCGGTAGTGCGCCGTGGCGGAGATCAGATTGAGCAGATCGCCTGGATAGCAGGCCAGGAACGGCTTGCCGCTCGGGAGATGCAGGTTGTGGAGCAGGTAGTCGAATGAGGTTTGCACCGCAGTGAGCTTGAGCGCAGCACAACGCGCGTTGAAGACCGCGCGATAGTCGTCGACCGACAAGGGTCCGACGTACAGCTTCGAGCCGAGCCGGCGCAGGAATGCGTCGTCGAATTGGGCCGGAGCGAGATTGGACGAAAACACCGGCCATACGTCGAAAGGTGCAATGAAGCGCGAGCCGGATTGCAGCGTGAACTGATCGACACCCCGATCGAGCGGCATCAACCAGCGGTTGAGCAGATCATGAGGCGCGATGCGCTGGCGCCCGAGATCGTCGACGATATACAGTCCCATGTTCGCTTTCATGTGCGGCGGCGCCTGGTAGAAGCCGGCCGTGGCGTCATAGCGCAGGTCGAGCGCTTCGAGCGTCAGTTCGCCGCCTGAGATCACCATCGGGCGGCAGCACATGCGCCAGCGCCGGTCGCTTGCCTGCGTCTGACTTTGCTCGGGCGCATCGCGATGCACGAGTGGGTCGTAAAGCTGCACGATTTCGCCGCCGACGTAGAGCGCATAGGGAATCGGCACGTTGCCGCGCAGCAGCAGGCCAAGCCGTTCGGCAAGAAACGTCTTGCCGCTGCCTGCTAGGCCGTGCAGCATCAACGGCCGTCCGGCATTGAGCGAGGCCGCAGCTGCATCGAGCAGCGTGTGATCGATGACCACGTCGCGGAATGCCGAACTTACGTTGCTTTGTGTGATGCGAATCCAACGAATCGAGTGTTCGCGCACACTTGCAACATAGCTGTCGAACGCGACGGGGGCGGGGCCGCAATATCTGCAGCGCGTCATTTCGTCTTGTGCGAGATTGCGGCCGCTGTCTGTGAGACGAAGCTGCACGTCAATGTCATTCGCCCCGCGGTGGGTGATCTCGACGAGGTGCTCGCGCACAAGAAATGCCAGCACGTCGTCGAGTACGCTCACCGACAGCTTGTGCCGCTCGGCGAGATCCGCGAAACTCGACTTGCCGTGCAGCAGGACGGACTTGAGTACGAGCCGTGTCACGAACTCCTGCGGCAGTCCGGTTTCGGCGAGCGTGCGTGGAGCACGCAGCGACACGGTGGATTCCTCCGCTTGACGGCCATACGACGGCTCAGGCTCCGGCAGGTGCGTAACTTGCGCGACACTCCCGCTTTCAAGGTTCTGCTGGTTCATCGCTCTTTTCTCCCGCACCGGTTTGCGACCGGCATCACAGGCTGTACGGCTCTGGCTGTCCATGCTGGCGGCAACCCCGGATTCTTCGGCTACGCAGCCGATGCGAACAACACACCCAATGTTCCCGCGGCAATGGCAACGCCGTAGGGTAGTGATCCAACCGATTCGATCTGCTGGTACTGAGGATTCCCGGCCATCTGTCGTCCGGGGTGCCACATGCTGCTTACGATGCACCAGAGATTCACGAGCAATTGCCGCGTGCGTCGGTGACGCAAGATGACGCACAGTGACCAGATCCCGCCCGCGACGAACGTTGCCAGGGCGATACGGACGGTCATCGCCGGTCCGACCCAGGCGCCGATCGTCAGAAGCAGTTTCACGTCGCCGGCGGCCATGCCCCGCAACAGATAGAAGGGCAGCAACACCGCGAACCCGGTCAGGGCGCCGGCCAACCAGTCCGCACTTCCGGCAAGCGGGCCGTTCAGCCGGACCTGCACGACAAGTGCAGCGACGAGGCCGATCGCGATGATCCGGTTCGGAATTCGCCGGCAAGTGAGATCGGTGCTGGCTGTCACGATGGCCAGCGCAATCACACATGCAGGAATGGGTTGTGGGGGCAGAAACATGGCGGGTCTCGATGGGTTTTGTCTGCGTTTATGAAAGCGCCGCCGTGACCTTGGTCGCGATGCGCTGATGCTTCGCAATGTCGCTCCATGCGTGCATGGCTATCTCCCGAATTGATTCGTCGTCGCTCTCGCTCGACGGTGGAACACGCAATGATTCTGGGGAAGACGGGAGAGACGGAAAACCGCCCACCCGTCAAATCCCGTCTCTACAGATCGCTTGAGATGGTGTTGAACACCGCGTTCAGATCTGTCCCGACTAGCGCTACGGCAACGATGATGGTCACCGCAATTAGTGCCGCGATAAGGCCGTACTCGATGGCTGTCACGCCTTGTTTGTCCAACACGAAACGTTTGGTACGCGCTGCGTCAATCCTGAAGAACTGCAGCAGCGCGACGCGTCGTGCTGCTTCTCTCATCGCATTCATAGGTCGCTCCTGTCTTGGTTGGGGAGTGCTGTCAGAATCGAGGACCCGGCGGAGACGGACAAATCAACGGCTAGTCATTGTCCGTCGACGCGCCGCTTATAGGTCGGCCGCGACTGTGTTAAAGACCGCATTCAGCTTTGTGCCGACGAGCGTTACGGCGACGATGATGGCGACGGCGATCAATGATGCGATCAGCCCGTATTCGATAGCGGTTACACCATCTTCGTCACGAACGAAACGCTTGGCTTGGGCGATGATATGTTGCATGGCTAACTCCTTTGGATCACTAATTAAAAACCCTTGGCCTGAATTGGCTGAGGGAAGGTACTACGGGCACTGCGGAAAAAAGGGGCGCCGAGTCTAGGCCGGCCGTGTCGGCGTACACACGGATGCGTGCAAACCGATCTGGTCGGAAGAGTCGCAGCGAGTAAACAGACCACGGAGCGTGTGCAAGGCGAATTGCCAGGCGTAGGGTCTGTGGAGATCATTGCCGGCGCGATGGTGCGCGCAGCGAATGATCGATGTGGTTGCTGCCGGGAACGCGAAGCCAGTGTCGCTGTGGCGACGGTGGGCCCGTCGTTTTGTTTGATCGATCTTCATGTCGTGGTCCTCGCATTCTGTTGCTCGTTATTGGCTTCCGGCCAAAGCCGGAGCCCGCTAGTCAGTCGGCGACTACCCGCTGTTCTCTTTCTCCCCGCGCTGTCTTTGATGATTGCAGCTGCGTATGTGAAGAGATTTCCCCGTGGCTGACTCCGGTCACGATTCAGGCTCTCCCTCGTACCTGCTACCTGAATCGCGCCGGTCGTCACGTCGTCGACTTCCGCGCCCTTTCCTTCGCAAGCTCTGGGCCAGCTTCCCCAAATGCCAGGAAATACGGCGGTGAGGGCGGTTTGCCGGTTGTTCAATCTCACCTCCGACGCACAGGTTGTCTCTAATCTGCGACGATTTCGGGCGCCGATCCGCCAGGGGCAGAATCCCGGAGAGGCCCGCCGTTCGTTGCTCTGCGGAAAATACTCGCGATTTACCCTGGTTCGGTTCGGACGCCGGTGTCGATGAGATCGGCGGCATTTCCACGGACTCGCCGGCCAAAATCGTTTCAATGTTGAAACGCGACTCATCCAGGTCGCTAAAAAACGCGTCGAATTTGCGCTGTGACGCGTGTCTTTGACGGGTGCCACGGCCGGGGAGGAAAACGATGCCTTGAAAGTCAAAGTATTTCCTACAACAATGAATCGACCACAAGCGCGCGATGAATCATTCGTTCGCTTAGGAATGGAAACAAAAAAATCAGATAGACCGGATGCGAAAAAATATCCGGATCTCATGCGAGGCGGGGATCATGTACTTTTCAGGTCGGGGAGTGTTCGGTACCGAACGTTGCATCCATAACTGGCTCACACGCGAACGCGTGTTGCTGTATAGCTGCGTGATGCTCGTGCTTTGCGCCATCCTGCTGGCGGCATGGGGTTGGACTAGCGGCGGTTTCATGGCGACTGGCGTCACCCGGCCGGGCGTCGACTTCTCAGTGTTCTGGACTGCATCGCACATGATGTTGAACGGCTCACCGGCGGCGGTCTACGACTATCCTACGTTTGCACGGGCAGAATCGGCACTTCTCGGTGCGTATGTGAATCATGGTTTTTATCCGTGGCTTTATCCGCCGACGCTACTGCTGCTCGTCACACCGCTTGCTCTTCTGCCCTACACCCTTTGCTATTTACTGTTCGTGTGCGTCGGCGCTTGGTTGTTCGCAACGAGCACGTTAGGTGTCAGCGGTTTCGCGACGCACTTTCGTCGTCCGCAGGTTGCGGGGCTCGTCGTGCTGGCGTATCCGGGTGTCTATGTCGCAGCCTCCATTGGACAGAATGCGTTGCTGACCGCCGCGCTGATGGCCTTCGCCGTTCGCTGGACCGAGAAAAAGCCCGTACTGGCTGGTATTTGCATCGGCCTGCTAGCGATCAAGCCGCAATTGGCGGTGCTGTTTCCGGTAGTGCTGATCGCGGCGCGTGCATGGAAAACCATGTGGGTGGCAGCGATCAGCGCAGGGGCGTTTACAGGACTCAGTGTGCTGGTGTGCGGCACTCAATCGCTCCACGCGTTTGCGGCCAGCACGCGCCTCGCCCGAGAGTTGGTACTCGAGAACCGCACGCTGTACTTGTTTGCGTCTCCGACCCCGTTCGCCGCATTGCGCCTCGCCGATGCATCGATCGCCATGGCTTATATCGCGCAAGGCGGCGTCGCACTAATCGCGGCTGTGGCAGCCTGTTATGTGTGGAAACGCACAGACGATCTGCGTATGCGGGCTGCGGTACTGGCAGTGGCGACGCTGCTCGCCATCCCCTATCTATGGTTCTACGAACTCACCTGGCTTGGCGTGGCGCTTGCCTGTATGACGGTGTGTGGTCTGGAAAAGGGCTGGCGGCGCGGCGAGCAGGCCATTCTGGTGGTGGCGTGGCTGCTGCCGCTATACGAGTACTTCAATCGCCTGACCCTGTTGCCGCAAATCGGACCGGTAGTCCTGCTGCTCGCTCTGCTCGTTATCGTGCGGCGCGTGCGGCTCGATACACAGGAGGCGGCATGAATCTGCACACGTTCCGTCATGCCGCGCCGAAATGCCGGCCGCTGCCGGTATTGCACGGAGCGGGTCCGACGAGGCGTCCGCATTGGCTCAACGCGGATCGTCTGCGGCTATACCCGATCATCGTATTTGGGTGCTACACATTATTCATCGCAATCTTTCTGGTCCGGATAAGCGGGCAGAGCGGGATGAGCGGCATGAGTCCATTCATGGTCGATTTCCTGCCGTTCTGGAGTGCAGCAGTTCTTGCCCTGCATGGGCACGCAGTCGATGCCTATAACGTAAAGGCGCTCTCCGTGATCGAGATCGGCGCGGTGCCGTACCTGGGCGCGGTCAACGGCATCCTGCCGTGGCTGTATCCGCCCAACGCGCTGCTGCTGGTTGCTCCGCTTGCGCTGCTTCCCTATAAGGCAGCTGCGGTGCTATGGCTCGGCGGCGCGTATGCGCTCTTCGTCAAGGTGATCCGGGCCATCGTGCCAGACCGGCACGCTATCCTGCCCGTGCTGTTCTTTCCTGGTGCGCTTTTCGTCATCAGCACCGGGCAAAACGGCTTGCTGACAGCCGCGCTCGCAGGGTGCGGACTTGTATGGTTGCGCCGCCGGCCGGTTGCTGCAGGGGTCTGTCTGGGCCTGTTGTGCATGAAGCCGCAACTGGTCCTGCTGTTTCCGCTGGCTCTGCTGTGCTCCCGGTCCTGGCGCGCGCTGGCTGCTTTCGTGTTGACGGCCGGGGCCACACTCGCGCTTGCGATGCTCGTGTTCGGCGCCCAAACGCTAACGGCATTCCTGCATAACACCGGGATTGCCACTTACAGCATCGAGTCCGCACACGCCACGCTTGAACGCGTGCCGACTGTATTCGCGCTCGCTACGTTGGTTCATGCGCCGGCTGGGCTCGCCTACGCGGCGCAGGGCGCGTGTGCGCTGATCGCCGCGGCTGCCGTCTGTTACGCGTGGAGCCGTGAATGCTCGTATGCCCTGCGTGCTGCAACGTTGATCTGCGCGAGCCTGCT
Organism: Paraburkholderia solitsugae; assembly: GCF_013177695.1. Lineage (GTDB taxonomy): Bacteria > Pseudomonadota > Gammaproteobacteria > Burkholderiales > Burkholderiaceae > Paraburkholderia > Paraburkholderia solitsugae. Next base: position 25,858 of record NZ_WOEY01000090.1, read on the forward strand.
CGTGAGCCCGTATCTCTACGACTACGATCTCGCCTGGTTCGGTGTGTTGATCGCGTGGTATTGCCGGCACGCGCTGGTCGCGGGTTGGGAGCGCGGCGAGCGGGAATGGCTGACCGTGCTCTGGATCGCGCCACTCGGGGGCATTTTGATCATGGCCTGTGGGCCGTTCCAGTTCTTGCCGTTGATCTCGCTGACAACGCTCGGGATGCTGCTGCGGCGCATCGCGCTGGAACGGCGCGCGGCCCCGGTCTTCCAACGTTATGCCGACGAGTGAGGGCCACTACACAAGAGAAGGAAACGCCGGAGAAAAACGTGCGCGATGTGCGGCCTACATTCGCACCGGCTCATAGCATCAAATCAGAATTACGGGGAGGTAATCATGTTTGAACAATATAATATTCCACTGATTTCACTGGTAGTGCCGTTCTACAACGAAGGCGAGGCGGTAGATCAGTTCTTTAGCGAGATCGTTCCGGTTCTCGAGGGGATTGCGTCAACGCGTTTCGAAATAGTCTGCGTCAATGATGGCAGCAGCGACGGTACGCTCGACAAGCTGATCGCCGCCAGCGCGCGCGATGCGCGCATACGTGTTATCGACCTGACGCGAAACTTCGGCAAGGAGGCAGCGCTGACGGCCGGCATCGACGAAGCGTGGGGCGACGCGGTGATCCCTATCGACGCCGATCTGCAGGATCCGCCGAGCCTGATTCCGGTCATGGTCGAACATTGGCGGAAAGGTGCGGAAGTCGTCGCCGCCAAACGGACTAACCGGGCGTGCGACACCTTCGCGAAGCGTACCGCTGCCGCGATCTACTATCGCGTTCACAATGCGCTGTCTGAAGTGAAGCTTCCGGAAAACGTCGGCGACTTTCGTTTGATGGACCGTCAGGTCGTCAACGCACTGCGAAATTTGCCGGAGCGGCGGCGCTTCATGAAAGGGCTGTTTGCGTGGGTCGGCTATCGGACCGTGATTGTGGAGTACCAGCGCGAACCGCGCAGCGCCGGTCATTCGAAGTTCTCCGGATGGCGGTTGTGGAATTTTGCGCTCGAAGGCATCACGAGTTTCAGTACCGTGCCGCTGCGGAGCTGGACCTATATTGGCCTTGCGATCGCCACTGTGGCTTTTGTGTATGGCGGCTTCATCATCGGCCGCACGCTGTGGCTCGGCAACCCGGTGCCCGGCTACGCGTCGCTGCTTTCCGTGATGCTGTTCATGGGGGGTATCGAGTTGATTGGGATCGGCGTGGTCGGCGAATACATCGGCCGAATCTACTACGAGACGAAGGGACGGCCAGTCTATCTCGTGCGCCGCCGCTATCAGGAAAATAGCAAGATCAGCACGCTGCCCGTCGGGCGCAACAGCTCGCGCATGTCGAACACCCTGCGGCTCGAATCCTCGCGCAAGCGCGTGCGGTTCGCTGGCCGCTGATTCGTGGAGGCATGAATCATGTCCCCTGATGCTTATCTTCAGATGGCCGAGACCGAGGCCGAACATTGGTGGTTTCGCGGCCGGCGCGATGTGTTGAGTTCGGTGTTGCGCCGCCTTGCGTTACCGTCCCGCGCGCGTGTGCTCGAAGTAGGTTCGGGCACCGGCGGCAACCTGGAAATGCTGGCCGAGTTCGGCAGCGTGAGTGGAATCGAGATGGACGAGACGGCGCGGGTGCTGACAGCAAAAAGCACCGGAGAGCGTTTCGATATCCGCGCAGGCCGTTGCCCGGATGATTTGCCTTTCGACTGCGAACGCTTCGATCTGATCTGTTTTTTCGATTGCCTCGAACATATCGCCGACGATGTTGGCTCGCTCGTGCGCATGCGGGAGGTACTGGCCCCCGGCGGAAAAGTCGTCGTAACCGTGCCGGCATATCAATGGCTATGGAGCGCGCATGACGTGTTTCTTCAGCACCACAGACGCTACAGCCGAGCGGCGCTGACGGCGTGCGCTGACGAAGCAGGTTACCGCATCGAACGCATCACGTACTTCAACACGCTGCTGCTGCCGCTGGCGATTGCGGTACGTTTTATCGACCGCCTGCTTAAGCACGATAAATCGAGCGGCGATGCTACTCCGGCCGATGTGCTGAACACGTTCCTATACCGCATCTTCAGCGCTGAGCGTCACTGGGTTTCACATCGTACGTTGCCGTGCGGCGTGTCGCTGCTCGCAGTGCTGACGGTAAAGTGACACAGCCATGGCAAACAACACCGAGTTTATAAGAGTGGTCCGCTTCGGTGTCTGCGGCGTGCTGGCGACGGGCTTGCATATCGTCGTGGCCGTCGTGCTGATATCGCACGCTGGTGCGTCGTCGACGTTGGCGAACACGGTGGCGTTCGCATGCGCGACGTGTTGGTCATACCTGGTGAACACGCTCTGGAGCTTCTCATATTCGCTTCGGCTCAGGAACGTCTGGCGATTTGCGGCCGTTTCGTTTGGCGGTGTCGTTTTGACCGGTCTGGTGTCGTACCTGGCGCACGCTGCAGGAGCCGGACCGTGGATAGGAATTGCGATGGTCGTTTGCACGATAACGCCGCTCACTTTTGTCACACACCGTCGCTGGACATATCGATAGAACGTGCGCATTTGCATATTGCCGATTCTTCATGGGGAACGGCCCATTTCTCGACCAGGAATGATTTGAAAGTCTGGTCAACTGCCATGACATCCGGGGTGCTCGCGCATTACATTGCACGCCGTTGCGTGCGCTGGTCGAATGCCGCCGGTGGAACCAACAGCCTGAATACCCTGTTCGGGCAAATCGCATACAGCCTGACAAAGCCGCGGCTGATACCGCTGAGTGCATCGTAAGGCGTTGCGGCAAAGGCAGATGTGGCCTTGCAAACGGCCGGTCGCATATCGGCCATTCCGTCGCCAGATGGCTCCGACACAAAATAAACGATATATACTGTTTATACAGTTATCAATTCGGAGGTAAACATGACAGCACCCGTCACTCGGGAGCACACCAAGAAGGCGTTCCATTTCCCGAAGAGTTCGGCTAAGCACGCGGCGGACGGCGCGGCGCAGGACGTCGCGCCGGAACAGCCGGCGGAAGCGGCGCCTGTCGTCAAGAAGTCGGCCAAAACGAAGCGCTCGGCAGCCGCGGAAGGGGCCCCTGCCGGTAAGAAGGCGGGTAAAGCGAAGCGCTCGGCGGCTTCGGAAGCGACGCCTGCCGTTAAGAAAGCAGCCAAAGCAAAGCGCTCGGCAACGGCGGAAGCGGCGCCTGTTGTCAAGAAGGCGGCCAAAGCAAAGCGTTCGGCAACCGTGGAAGCGGTGCCGGTCGCCAAGAAGGCGGCCAAAGCGAAGCGTTCGGTAGCAGCGGAAGCAGCGCCGGTCGTCAAGAAAGCAACCAAGCCGAAGCGCTCGGCAACCGCGGAAGCTACGCCTGCCGCCACTCCTGAAGCAAAGAAAGCCAAGGCGCCGAAGAAAGAGAAAGTCGTGCGCGACAGCTTCACGATGCCGAAATCGGACTATGACAAGATCGCGTCGCTCAAGCAGAAGTGCCTTGACGCCGGCGTGCCGGTCAAGAAGAGCGAACTGTTGCGAGCAGGCTTGATGATGCTGGAGTCGGCAGCGCCGCAGCGCCTGCTTGCTGCGGTGTCGTCGCTCGAGACGGTGAAGACGGGGCGTCCCGCGAAGGGCTAAACCTGGCATTGTGGTTCGATGCAAGATTTAGCTGGCGTCGTGCCCGCCCGGGCGGTGTCGGACTGCAGCGCATCCGGCTGCAATTTCTCGAGCCGCAGGGGCGGGTACGAAGCATCATCATGACACCGCCATATTGCTGGAAGGTGACGGGCACATTAAGCCGAGCCGCCAGCAGCTTCCCAACGAATCCGCCCTGCAACCTGATCGAACAGCGTACGCACGCGGGGAACGCAAGCCGGTTGTAAATCCATTTCGACACGCGATCCGCTCGCCTTTCCACGATTGCCGCCCGGATAGGGCGCTCAACCTCGGCCATGCGCAGCCGTATTTATGCGCTCTAGACGACTGGTCTAATTGAAGCCATAATCCGGTTCCTATGAGAGCTAGCCATCCCCACATTCGTCGGCACATCCTCGACGCCGGGCGCGCCCTGATCGCGCGCAAAGGCTTTGTCGCGGTCGGGCTGAACGAGATTCTGACCACTGCCGAGATCCCGAAGGGGTCGTTCTATCACTACTTCGGCTCGAAGGAATCGTTCGGCAGCGAGTTGCTGCAGCAGTATGTCGCCGACTACGCGGCGCGCCTTGACGAGCTGTTCGGTCAGCCCGGGTTCAACGGCCGCGACAAGCTGCTGAGTTATTGGGCCGCCTGGCAACAGGCGCAACTCGATCAGGACGGCGACGAAAAGTGTCTGGTGGTGAAGCTGAGCGCGGAAGTCGGCGACCTGTCCGATGAGATGCGCATCGTGCTGCGCGACGGCGTCGACCGCTTGATGACGCGTCTGGCGTCCGTGATCGAAGAAGGTAAAGCAGATGGCTCGCTTTCGCCGGAGATCAAGGCCAAGGAAGCCGCCGAACTCCTTTATCACATGTGGCTCGGCGCGGCGCTCGTCACCAAGCTGCGACAGGATGGAAGCGCGATGGCACAAGCCATGGCGGTCACCGTCAGCGTACTTCGCGCGCCTTGACCGTGCCGCGGTCGAGGCCGAGACCGTGACGCTATTGACGCCTCTCGAACAGAAGCACCAGCAGAAGCACTCACAGAAGCGCTCGCTGAAGAAGCACTCGCAAAATCACTCGCAGAACCACTAACTCCGTGCAGAGCGGAGTCCTTACCGTTGCACATTCCAGGAGATTGATTGTGCGTAGCGTTATCTATTCCTCTTTCGGCAATCCCACCGACGTGCTGCAGGTCGCGGACCGCCCCACGCCGAATCCCGGCGCAGGACAGGTGCGCATCAAATCCACCATGTCGTCGATCCACAATCACGACCTGTGGACGATTCGCGGTCAATACGGCTACAAGCCGAAACTGCCGGCTGTGGGCGGCACTGAAGTCGCCGGTGTAATCGACGCGATCGGCGAGGGTGTCGATCACGTGAAAGTCGGTCAGCGCGTGGTGGTGGCCGGCATCTACGAAGCCTGGGCCGATTACGTTCTGGCGCCGGCGGCAGCGGTCATCCCGCTGCCCGACGCGATCGACGACGAAACAGGCTGTCAGTTGATCGCCATGCCGTTGAGCGCGGTGATGTTGCTGGAGTATCTGCATCTGGAGCCCGGTCAGTGGTTCATCCAGAATACGGCGAACGGTGCGGTTGGTAAGACCCTGGCGATGCTGGCCAACGCACGCGGCATCAATGTGGTCAATCTGGTCCGGCGCGAGTCGGGCATTGCGGAATTGGCCGAGGTGGGCATCGGCAATGCGGTGTCGACCGAAAGCGACGGCTGGAAGAAGCAGGTTCGTGGCATCGTCGGCGATGCGCCGCTGGTAGCGGGTGTCGATTCGGTTGGTGGCGATGCCAGCGGAGACATCTTCAGTCTGCTTGGCGAGAACGGCACGCTGGTTTCGTTTGGCGCCATGTCCGGTGAGCCGATGCGCCTCAGCTCCGGCGACGCGATCTTCAAGCAGGCGACCGTCAAAGGTTTCTGGGCGACCAAGGTGTCCGAGGTCACGTCTGGCGCGGATAAAGCGCGAATGATCGGTGAACTGCTGAAGCTCGCTGCATCGGGCGAGTTGAAGCTGCCAGTCGAAGCCGTCTTCGACGTCGAAAACGCGGCGCAAGCGGCAGCGGCGAGCGAGAAGAGCGCGCGCAAGGGCAAGGTGCTGCTGCGGTTTAAATAAGCAGCGGGCCTTTTCGCTGCACCGCGCGCCGCGCCGTGTAGCGAAGTACCGTCCCAATGCCAGTTCGCAAGCTATCTCCAACGCCTGGCTGTCTGTCCGAATCTATCGATCGGATGCACGGCAGGCGTTGGCCGCATTTTTTCTCGTCGACTCCAAAGCCCAATCCATGATCGAAGTCCATCACCTCAATGAATCCCGTTCGCGCCGCATTACGTGGCTGCTCGAAGAACTCGGCCTCGACTATCAGCTCGTTCAGTACCAGCGGAATCCGCAGACCCGTCTCGCTCCCCCGGAATTGATGGCGATCCATCCGCTGGGCAAGGCCCCCGTGATTCGTGACGGCGAAAAGGTGATTTTCGAGTCGGGCGCGATTGTCGACTATCTGATTCGCCACCATGGCAACGGCCGCCTGAGCCCGGCATACGGAACCGACGCGTACGACCGTTACGCGCAGTTTCTGCACTACGCGGAAGGCTCCGCCATGCTGCCATTGATGTTGAAGGTGTACACGGCACGTCTTGGCGACGGTGCTGCTCCGTTGCAACCGAGAATCGAAAGTGAGTTGCAGAATCACCTCGGTTTTCTGAATCAGGAATTGGCCGGCCGCGACTACTTCATGGGCGATGAATTGACTGGTGTCGATATCCAACTCTCCTTCGTGGCTCAGACGTGCCTGAAGTTTTGTGGACGCGACGCGTTCCCGAATATCACTGCGTTCGTCGATCGCATCGAGGCGCGTCCCGCTTATCAACGCGCGATGGAAAAGGGCGGCGCGTAGGCGTACCTCAGCCGGCTATCAGGCCGGTTCGCTCAACGCCGGCTCATTGACGATCTGTTTGATGACCGCTTCCAACAAGCCTGGAAACCCGGCGTCCAGCTCGGCACGCCGCAGCGAATTCTGATGCACGGTGCCGGCAACGCGCGTGCGCACCAGCCCCGCTTCGCCGTCGCTTAAGCGCTGCGCTACGCGAAAGCGGTGAGGGCGTAATAAAGCGCGCGGCAGGGTGTGAATTCCACACACCCTGCCGCGCGCTATTTGCAGATCAATCCTGCTGCGGGTTGCTTATCCTTTGATGTGCTCCGTCGAGAGCCAGCCCCCGCTTACGCCGATCTGCGCCACCTGTTTTGCCACCGCGTCGGCCAGACGCTTCGCGTCCGCTGAAACACCGGCCTTCTTGGTTTCGGATACAGCGTGCAGGCCACCGCCCACAGCCGCTGAGGTCGCGACGCTCCCGACCGCGGCGCCCACGCCGGCTGTTTCTGCCATACCGGGTGCCTTGCCGCTGTCGCCGGTGGCATTGAAACTTTGCACCAGCCGCGCGGTGCCGCCCGCTGGTTTGTACAGAATCTGCACGGAGCTGCTAACCTCGCTCTTGCCTGCGCCGAGGCCGATCAGCACGCGGCGGCGGCGATTGCCCTGGTCGATCGTGTCGAAGCTGCCTTGTACGAGCAGGACGTTCTGGTCGGCGGGGGCGGGGATGTCCGAGCGAATCGCGCGCAGCCCAATCGACTGCAATTGATGCACGATTTCGTTGGCGACCTGCTCACGCACGGCGATCGCATCGGCGGATTGCTTGTCCGCGGGGGACGAGCCGTCGAGCTGCGATTTCAATTTCTTCAGCATGCCGCCATTGTCCAGTTTCACCTGATCCGGATTGGTGTCGAACGTGTAGACATAAATGTTGTCCGGGCGCACTTGCGGCTGTGCGCTGGTCTGGGTCGCGTTGCTGATGGTGCCGCCGGCGCAGCCGGTCAGGAGCGCGCTGCCGAAAACCATCGCGACGCATGCAAAACGAGCGGCATTCTTTTTGAGGAAACTCACTGAAGTCAACATGTTCATCCTGTCGTCGGCACTGGGTGCCGTTATGTTCGAACGCATCTTCCGATGATCGGGCAACCGTGGGATCGGTGATCATCGGGATCGCGTTCGCACGCGCATTTTCACTAAAGCACCCTTGATCTCATGCGTCTTTTTTCGTACGCACCGGCAGCGAAACGAAGTATGGGTGAGTCACTTCCCAAACTCCATTCAACAATTATTTCGCGCTATGTCACGGCGAAACAGGCCGCTGCGGGGTGGTTCAGGCAGGGGGTGAAAGCGACGGCGAGGACATCAGCTCAAGGCGAGCTGGATGATGCAGCAAAGAACGAAGACGAGAAGCGCGGCGGCGACGGCCATGTTCAGCGGATAGCGCATTCTTCACCTGGCACTAGCGTTGCGGTGTTCTTATCCTAATCACCTGAGGGAAGATGAAAAGTGGGCAGCGAGGCGGCTATGTGCGAAAGCCAACGTAGCCTGCTGAATGGCTACGCTGCTTTTTGGCGGGAGCGCTTCCAACTGATCTTGCGTCGGGATGGATTGCCGTGTTCCGTTCCGTGATTTGGAATGACCGGGCCCCAAAGCGAACGAGTGTGCGCGTCGGCACGAAGACAGACGACGCCAGGGTGTGCCCGCTGGCGCAATGTGGCTGGATGGCGCATGATTGAAGCAATGTGCCGTCCGACCCTAGAAGCAGCAAGCCTCTGCGGGAGGCGCGGCGCACGCGACGCCACGGGTGCATATGCCGGAGAGGCCCATCGCGGCGATGCACTGCGGGCGAGTATTCAATCGTTAAGGAGGATTTCGCATGGACCGACCTGACGCCGCCAATCCGTTTGGCGATTTCACCAAAATGCTGGAGCAGTTCAAGCTCCCCGGCTTCGACGTACCCGCCATCATGGAAGCACGACGCAAGGATATGGAGGCACTGGTTCAAGCGAATCAGACGGCCTTCCAGGGCATGCAGTCGCTCGCGCAGAAACAGACCGAGATGCTGCGTACCACGCTGGGCGAATTGCAGTCGCTCACGGGGCAGCTGTCGGCCGGCGGCGCCGCGCCTCCGGCGAAAGCCGCCGAACTGATCCAGCAAAGCCTGCATAAGTCGCTCGCCGATATGCAGCAGTTGGCGCAAGCCGCGTATCAGACGCAGGCTGAGTCGTACGCGGTGATCGCAAAACGCGTAGAAGAAAATGTGCAGGAGCTCAAATCGCTCTTGCAGCAGCAGAAAAAGTAACCGGCGCGCCCGCGTCGGATCGCTCGATTCGGATCCGGCGCCACTCGCGGAATTCGCAATGAATTCGCAATGAAGCAGCAATGAAGTGCCAGGTGCCGCGGATGGCGATCAAATTATCCGCGGCATTTTTTTCGCCTCGAATCACCCCCATCCCGCGATTTTCTCTTCACACAAATGCAGTCTGCACGCGCCGCAATGATCAGATGAAACAGGCCCGCGAACGCGAATTATTCAGCGAACGCTTACATCGCTCGTCACATGCTACACGCATCGATATTTTTCTGCTGCGGCCCCGTTATTTTTTCAGGGTGTTCGCTTTAAACAGGGAGAAGCGGAAAAAAATGCATCGAAACGCCGCCCCTTGGTGATCCGGTCCGCAAATTTCAAACAGTCTGAAACGGCATCGCGCTCGCGGAAGGTTTAAATCGTCCCGCAAACGATTGCTGTGCCACGTCGCGATGCCTAAAGTTTCGCGCCGCCACTCCGTAGACGCATTCACGCAACCCAACCGGTGTGAATGCAGTACCGGCACCACCGGTCCGGAGTGCACCCCTGGATTCCCGCTCGTGATGGGCTCACCCGCCGGCCACGAGCGTTTCACCTCGAAGGACATCTCTTGAAACCGAAGCTCTCTATCAGCATTGCTCGCGCAATGCTCGGGGCAAGCTGCGCGCTGTCGTTTGCCGCGCACGCCACGCTCGGCCAGAACGTCAGCACCGTCGACAGCGATCAGACACGCCTGCGCGCAGTGACGCATACAGCAACTACGCAAAGCGCGTATTCGGTGCACCTGATGACGATGCCGTCCGGCACGCTCGTACGTGAGTACGTTGCGCCCAACGGCACCGCGTTTGGTGTCGCGTGGCAAGGCCCGACATTGCCGGATCTGAAATCCATCCTGGGCACGTCGTTCGACCAGTACGTCGCCGTCACCGCAACGCGGCGTGGCACGCCGCTCGCGGTGTCCACCAGCGATCTGGTGGTCTACTCCGGCGGGCACCTGCGTGCGTTCGCCGGCTATGCGTATCTGCCGCAAGCGGTGCCCGCGGGCGTCGATGTCGGCGTCATTCAATAACGGAGCGGATCATGCGTCAATCTTCTTCGTTCGTGACCGTGTTGTGCGCGGCGCTGCTCGCGTTGCTCGTCAGTGCCTGCGGCGGCGGAGGCGGCGGCTCCAGCGGTTCCAGCCCCTCGGCGAGTTCCAGCAGTACGACGAGCCTGTCGGCCGGTCCCACCGTCACCAATGCTTCGCCTTCGCCGCAAGTGGTAGCCGACAACGCGGTCCTCGTATCGGTCGACTCCGGCGTGAGCAACGTGCCGAACATGCCGTTTGTCAGCGTCACGATTTGCGTGCCCGGCACGACCCAGTGCCAGACCATCGACCACATGCTGGTGGATACCGGTTCATGGGGCGTGCGCGTGTTCGCCTCGCAATTGCCCGCTTCGATGACGCTGCCGCAGCAGAAGGACGCCTCGGGCAATCTGGTCGCCGAATGCATGCAGTTCTTCGACGGCTACACATGGGGTTCGGTGAAGCTCGCGGACCTGCAGATCGCGGGTGAAAAAGCGGCCTCGCTGCCGATCCAGGTGATCGATCCGAACTACGCTTCGCTGCCGTCCGATTGCGCGAGCTACGGTGCGTCGCGCAACACACCGGCTACGTTGCAGGCTAATGGCATTCTGGGCATCGGCGTGTTCAAGCACGATTGCGGCGCGAACTGTGTGCAGAATGCGGTGGCCGGCACGTACTACGGTTGCAACGGCACGGCATGCACGTCGATTCCGCTCGCTGAACCGCTGCAGGTCGCCAATCCGATTCCGTACTTTGCGACCGACAACAACGGTTCGATGCTGAGCCTGCCGATGGTGTCGGGCGGCGCGCAGTCGGTGAGTGGGCAATTGGTGTTCGGCATCGGCACGCAGAGCAACAATTCGCTAGGCAGCGCGCAGGTGATCGGTGTGAGTCCGTCGAATGGCACTTTTACGACGGTGCAGAACGGCACGACGTATTCGAGCAGTATTCTGGACAGCGGCTCGACCGGCCTGTTCTTCCAGACCAGTGCAATGCCTGCATGCGCAAGCCCCAATAACGCGTACTACTGCCCGGTGTCGACCCAGTCGTTGAGTGCCATGATCCAGGGGGTGAACGGCACGACGAGCACGGTGAACTTCAGCGTCGGCAATGCGACGACCATTTCGCAGACGTACAGCGGCGATTCGGCGTTGCCGCTGCTGGCGGGACCGGCCTTTGTGACGTCGTCGATTTTCGACTGGGGCCTGCCGTTCTTCTACGGGCGTAACGTGTATGCCGCTGTCGAGCAGCAGGCGACGCCTGGCGGGACGGGGCCTTACGTCGCGTATTGAGCGATAGCCAGGTTTCGCTCCGATGGGAAAAAGCCCGCTGCCGGTTTATTCGGCAGCGGGCTTTTTTGTGGGGGCGCGAAGTGTGTCACGTGCGGGCATTGCAATTGGACTAACGCCGGCGTGCGGCCCGCTTGGCGGGTGCTGTTTTGGTGGCAGCGGGCTTGGATTGCTGCGGCGCCTGCACCGCCCCGGCACCACCCGCCGGCGTCGCCACTTCGCGCGGTTGCGTTTTGTCGCCGACTGCCGCAATCAGCCGATGCACGAACCGCAACTTGTCCATCACCGGCGAGGCCAGCGTGAACGGATAAGCGTCGGGCATGCCGAGACTGCGGTTCAGGCTGTTCAACGCATAGGTGAGCGGAAACCAGCGCTTCATCAGATTTTCGAAGCTCGCGTCTTCCACCGGCGTGCGGTCAGTCAGCGTCGGCTCGCTCGGGTCGTCGGGCAACAGGGCGAGGCCGTACGACGTCGAGGTATCCAGCACGTCGACGATCAGCAGGTAGTGCGCCCACGTCTCGGCCCAATCTTCCCAAGGATGTGTCGTCGCATAGGCGCTGATCGTCGAGGCCTGCCAGTCCGCCGGTGCGCCGTCGCGGTAGTAGGCCGTCAACGCCTTGCCGTAGTCGGCACGCTCGTCGCCGAACAGCTTGCGGAACGGCTTGAGCCAGCGCGGATCGCTCTCGATCAACTGGCTGAAGTAGTAGTGGCCCGTCTCATGGCGGAAGTGGCCGAGCAGCGTGCGGAAGGGCTCGCCCATCGCGCTGCGCACCTTTTCGCGGTAGGCGTCGTCGGCTTCGGCGATATTCAGCGTGATAAGGCCGTCGTCGTGGCCGGTCATGACGCGCGAACCGTCTTCGCCGTCCTCGAGGAATTCGAATTCCAATCCATGCTCCGGATCGGCCTGGCGCGACGGCACGTCGAGGCCGAGCGCGGCCAGCGTGTACAGCAGACGCCGTTTCGCCATCTCCAGCCGATACCAGTAGAGCCGGTTATCCGGCGTGCTCAGATTCGGAATCGTGCGCGTGAGCTGGCAGGCACGGCACAATGTGTCGGGCGAGTCGGCGGGGATCATCCAGTTGCAGACATTTTCGACGGCGTAGTTGTGGCACTGCCGGAACAGGGCGCCCTCGGCACGCGGATGCAGACTGCGCCAGCGTTCGTCATCGGCTTCTTCGAAGGCGCTGATTTCGGCCAGTTCGGGTACGTATCCGAGCAATGACTCGCACCGTTCACAGCGCACGTTTTCGTAGAACACAAGATGCGAGCAGCGATTGCAGTGGAAGGTTTTCATCGATCGAGCCCGGAGGGGTGGGGGCAGTCATGGAGCAGCAGGGGGGCGCTTTGCCGGCAGGCCGTATGTCGGTCGCCGGGCATCCCCAGGCGCCTGCAAGAGCGAAGGCGATGTGCAATCTTCATGCCGCATTTGCCAGACGTCACTGGTTTAACGCACATTACGTACATGATCGTGCATTGGCGCTGCGCCGCTTTGGTGCGCGGCCTTCGAAAAAGCAGTGGAAAGGCGCGTGGATCGATCGGCCGGACGGTCGGTAGACGCGGCAAACTTCGTAGCAGGCGCTAATCCGGGCGGGTCAGGCAGTTCACGCGGTTTTTCGATCAACGGCATGAAGCTTGCTTTTTGGCGGGCTGCCATCCTTTGTCCAGGAGTCCGGTGTGTCCATACGCGTCGCGTTGAATCATGTCACACATTACCGCTACGACAGGCTGGTTGCGCTGTCGCCCCAGGTCGTGCGGCTCAGGCCTGCGCCGCATTGCCGGACCCCCATTCTGTCTTATTCGATGCGGGTCGAACCGGCCGAACACTTCATCAACTGGCAGCAGGACGCGTTTGCCAACTATCAGGCACGCCTCGTCTTCCCCGAGAAGACGCGCGAATTCAAGGTGACCGTGGATCTGGTCGCCGAGATGGCCGTCTATAACCCGTTCGACTTCTTTCTCGAACCGTCGGCGGAAAAGTTTCCGTTCGAGTATGCGCCCGGCCTCGCGCTGGAACTCGCGCCGTACCGCGTCAAGCGCCCCATGACGCCACGCTTTGCCGAGTTCGTCGCGAGTATCGACCGCACGCCAATGATCACGGCCGACTTCCTCGTCGCACTGAATCAGCGGCTGCAACGCGAGATCCGCTACCTGATCCGCATGGAACCCGGCGTGCAGACGCCCGAGGAAACGCTGGTGAGCGCCGCGGGCTCGTGCCGCGATTCGGGCTGGCTGCTGGTCGAGACGCTGCGGCAATTGGGGCTGGCGGCGCGCTTCGTCTCCGGCTACCTGCTGCAGCTCGCGCCCGACGTCAAATCCATCGACGGCCCGAGCGGCACCGAAGTCGACTTCACCGACCTGCACGCATGGTGCGAGGTGTACCTGCCGGGTGCGGGCTGGATCGGTCTCGATCCGACCTCCGGCCTGCTCGCCGGTGAAGGCCATATCCCGGTCGCCTGCACGCCCGAACCCGGCAGCGCGGCGCCGATCTCAGGCGCGGTCGACGAATCCGAAGTCGAGTTCGAGCACACCATGTCGATTGAACGGGTCCTGGAGACGCCGCGCGTCACCAGGCCGTTCAGCGAAGCGGTGTGGGGCGACGTGCTGAAAATGGGCGAACAGGTCGACCAGCGCCTCACCGAGATGGACGTGCGCCTGACGATGGGCGGCGAGCCGACCTTCGTGTCGGTGCGCGATCGCGACGCCGCCGAGTGGAACACTGACGCGCTCGGCCCCACCAAACGCGGCTACGCGGTCGCGCTGATGGACAAGCTGCGCTCGCGCTACGGCGCAAACGGCTTTCTGCACATCGGCCAGGGCAAGTGGTATCCGGGCGAGCAGTTGCCGCGCTGGGCGATGTCGCTCTACTGGCGCGCCGATGGCGAACCGTGCTGGCAGGACCCCACGCTGTTCGCCGACGAACGCGAGCCGGGCACCTACACGGCAGCCGACGCGCAACGTTTCCTCTCTCATCTGACGAGCAAGCTGGGAGTCGACCACGACTGCATCCAGCCCGGTTTCGAAGACGTCTGGTACTACCTGTGGCGCGAGCGCCGCCTGCCGGTCAATGTCGATCCGCTCGATGCGCGTCTGGACGACGAGCTGGAACGCGTGCGTCTGCGGCGCGTGTTCGATGCGGGCCTGGGTGGCGCGACCGGTTTTGTCCTGCCGCTCGCGCGCGAACGCGATGTGCCGCACGAGGCGCCGAAGTGGGTTAGCGGCCGGTGGTTCTTCCGCGACGACCGTATGTTCCTGATTCCCGGCGACTCGCCGATGGGTTATCGCTTGCCGCTCGACTCGCTGCCGTGGGTGTCGAAGACCGACTATCCGTATCAGCACGCGCACGATCCGTTTGCGCCGCCGGTGCCGTTGCGCCCGGCCGCGCAATTGCGCATGCAATACGACGGCGACGGTGAGGCCCGCCGCACCCTGAGCGCCGCCGAAGCGCGGCAGGCGGCGGCTTTGTCGTCGTCAGCGGCGGAGTTGCTGAGCGGCATGGCGGGCAGCGGGGTGCTGGCGTTTGCGCCGCAACCGGGCGATGAGCAGGCGCCCGCGCGCGGGCAGTCGTCGAAGGAAACATTGCGTACGGCGATCTGCGTGGAAGCGCGCGACCCGAAACGTGCCGCCGGTCCGAAAGCGGAAACCGAAGCGTTCGGCAGCGGCCGTTCGCTGCTGCATGTGTTCATGCCGCCGCTCACGGAACTCGATGATTATCTCGACCTGCTCGCCGCGGTCGAAGCGACGGCGGCTGAGTTGCAGATGAAGGTGGTGCTCGAGGGCTACCCGCCGCCGCGCGATGCGCGCCTGAAAGTCCTGCAGGTGACGCCGGACCCGGGTGTGATCGAGGTGAACATTCATCCGGCTTCGAGCTGGGCGCAACTGGTCGACAACACGGAGTACCTGTATCAGTCCGCGGCCGAGAGCTATTTGAGCAGCGAGAAGTTCATGACCGACGGCCGGCATACCGGAACCGGCGGCGGCAACCACTTCGTGCTCGGCGGCGCGACGCCTGCCGACAGTCCTTTCCTGCGACGCCCCGATCTGCTCGCGAGTCTGATCGCGTATTGGCACAACCATCCTTCGCTGTCGTATCTGTTTTCCGGGCTCTTTATCGGGCCGACGAGCCAGGCGCCGCGCGTCGATGAAGCACGCAACGATCAGGTGTATGAACTCGAAGTGGCGTTCCGCGAGTTGCAGCGGCAGATCGATCTGCTCGGCGGCCGCGACAGCGCGAATCTGCCGGCGTGGATGATCGACCGCTCGTTGCGCAACATTCTGATCGATGTGACGGGCAACACACACCGCGCCGAATTCTGCATCGACAAACTCTATTCGCCTGATGGTCCGACTGGCCGCCTCGGCCTGCTCGAATTGCGCGGTTTTGAAATGCCGCCGCATGCGCGCATGAGTCTCGTGCAGCAGTTGCTGCTGCGCGCGCTGGTGGCGCGCTTCTGGCACACGCCGTACACGCAGCGGCTCACGCGCTGGGGCACGGAACTGCATGACCGCTTTCTGCTCGGCACCTTCGCGAAAATGGATTTCGACGACGTGCTCGGCGAACTCAACCAGGCGGGCTTCGCCTTCGAGAGCAGCTGGTTCGCGCCGCACTTCGAATTCCGCTTCCCGCTGGTCGGCGCGACCACGGTGAACGGCGTCTCGCTGACCATTCGCAACGCGCTGGAACCCTGGCACGTGATGGGCGAGGAGGGCTCGCCGGGCGGCACGGTGCGTTACGTGGATTCGTCGGTGGAAAGGCTCGAAGTGCACGCGCTTGGTTTGAACGACAACCGTCATGTGCTGACCGTCAACGGGGTGCCGGTTCCGCTTCAGCCGACCGGCCGCGTCAGCGAATATGTGGCCGGCGTGCGCTTTCGCGCGTGGTCGCAACCGTCGGCGCTGCACCCGACCATCGGCGTGGATGCGCCGCTCACCTTCGATCTGGTCGATACGTGGACTGGCCGCTCGGTGGGCGGATGCCAGTATCATGTCGCTCATCCGGGCGGGCGCAACTATGAGACCTTCCCGGTCAACGCCTATGAGGCGGAAAGCCGGCGGCGCGCGCGCTTCTTCTCGTCCGGGCATACGCCGGGGCCGCTCACGGTCGAGAGGCCGCCGCGCAGCCTGGAGTTTCCGTTCACGCTGGACCTGCGGTACTGGTAACCTGGTAACCTGGTAGACTGAAAAGCGGCAACATACTTTTAAGAACGACACGACCTTGGCCTTTCAATCGACTTTTCCTTTCGAAACGTCCGCCGCCCGCGCGGACGCTTCGTCCTTATTGCGGCTGTTGCCGGCCTACGAGGGACATTGGGACGAGTTACGCGATGCCTCAGGCGCGTTGCGCGCACCGTGGCGGCAGTTCTTCGAGCGGCTCGGCGAAGACGGCATCGCGCGATTGGAGGATCACTACGCGTCGATCGCGCAGCAGATCCGCGACAACGACATCAGCTACAACGTCTACGCGGACAACGGCGAGCCGCGGCCGTGGGCGCTCGACCTGCTGCCGTTCCTGATCAGCGAGGCCGAGTGGGCGCATATCGAGCGTGGCGTGACGCAGCGCGCGCACCTGCTCAATGCGATCGTCGCCGATATTTATGGGCCGCAGACCTTGCTCGAACGTGGGCAGTTGCCGCCTGCGCTGGTGTTCGGGCATCCGGGTTATCTGCGCTCCGTGAAGGGCTTCACGCCGCCTGGCGGGCAATATCTGCAGGTGGTCGCCGTCGATCTGGCGCGTACGCCCGGCGGTAACTGGACCGTGATGGCGCATCGCACCGAGGCGCCATCCGGCCTCGGTTATGCGCTGGAAAATCGCCTGATCGTGTCGACGCTGTTCGCCGATCCGTTCCGCACGATGCGCGTGAGCCGCCTCGCGCCGACTTATTCGCAGCTGATCGCGACACTCGTGCAGGCCGCACAGTGCACGATGGAGCCCGACAGTTCGAGGGCCGATCGTTCGCCGCATATCGCGCTGCTCACACCCGGGCCGTTTAGCGAGACTTACTTCGAGCACGTGTTTCTGGCGCGCTATCTCGGCGTCACGCTGGTCGAAGGCAAGGACCTGACGGTACGCGACGACATGCTGTATCTGAAGACGCTCGGTGGCCTCGAACGTGTGCACGTCGTGCTGCGCCGTCTGGACGATGCGTTCTGCGATCCGGTCGAACTGCGCGCGGATTCGAGCATCGGCGTGCCGGGCCTGTTGCAGGTGATGCGAGCGGGCAACGTGATCGTGTCGAACGTGCCGGGTTCGGGTTTTGTCGAATCGCCGGCCTTGCATGGTTTTTTGCCGGGCATCGCCGAAGTGTTGCTCGACGAAGACCTCGTGCTGCCGAGCGTGGCGACGTGGTGGTGCGGCGAAAAGGCGGCGCGCGAGCATGCGTTCGCGCGTCAGGACGAAGCGTTCATCGTGCCGACATGGCCGGTCGCGCCACGCGATGCGCCGCCCGGGATCGAGCAGGGCAGACAGCGGCTGTCGACATGGCGCGAACGGATCGAAGCGATGCCCGACACCTATACGATCCAGCAACCGCTGCGCTTTTCCTGCACGCCACGTTATGAGGATGGCACCATCGGCCGCCGTCCGTCGGTGCTGCGCGTCTATGCGATCGCCGACTTCAACGGCGGCTGGCATGTGATGCCCGGCGGCTTCACGCGTATGGCCGCCGAGCGTCAGACGACGGTGTCGATGCAATATGGCGGCAGCAGCGTCGATACGTGGGTGCTGTCGAGTCAGCCGACCTCGACCTTCACGCTGCTGCCTTCGCCGATGCAACCCGCCGACCTTGCGCGCAAGCATCGCACCGTGTCGAGCCGCGCGGCGGAAAATCTGTTCTGGGCCGGACGTTATGGCGAACGCGCCGAAAACAATGTGCGGCTGTTGCGCCTGATTCTCGGCTCGCTGGAAGGCAACGACGCCGACGCGATGTTCCCCACGCTGGTCGAGCTCGCCTTGCATTGCGGCCTTGTGCAGTCCGGCGATATGTCCTCGCCGTATTCGCCGCAGGCATTCGAGCGCGCGCTGGTCGCGAATCTGATCGAGAGCACGGGCGCTGCGAGCATCGGCCAGAACCTCAACTACCAGGCGCGTTCGAACGGTGAAGTGCGGGGGCGTTTGTCGAACGATCATTGGCGCACGATTCTCGCGGCGCGCAACGACTTTCGCGATGCATTGCAGACTTTGATGCCGGCCGCGGGTTTCAACGGCAATGGGACTGGCAATGGTAATGGCGGTGGTTCATCGCAGGGCGGCGCGAATGGCAACGGCCGCGCTGAGCGCAGCGAACGCTACGATCGTTATGACCGCGTGACGCTGATGAATGCACTCGAACGCCTGTCGGTGCAATTGTCGGCGATTAGCGGCGCGCAAGGCGACCGCATGACACGCGACGAAGCGTGGCGTCTGCTCTTCGTCGGACGGCACATCGAGCGGGTATCGGCGATGACGTCGTTCCTGCGCGTGGTCGCCGATAAAGGCCAGCTCGTGACACCGGCCGGGTTCGATCTGCTGTTGCAATTGTTCGACAGCACGCTGACCTATCGCTCGCTGTATCCGGGCCGTTTCGAAGTGCCGGCTTTGCTCGACCTGCTGGTGATCGAGCCCACCAATCCGCGCGGCATCTACGGCGTCTATGAACGCCTGCGCAAAAAGCTCGACGAGATCGCCGTGGCGGCGGGCTGCATGCGGCATCGGCCATTTGCGGAATTGATGCCGCCTGCCGCTTCGTTGCCGACGCTCGAATCGCTGTGCGCAATCGACGAAGATGATTCATACGCCGAGCTGATTGCAGTGTGCGATCAGATTGGCGGCTATGTCGGCGCGGCGGCGCATGAGATCAGCGCGCGCTATTTCAGTCATGCCAGTACGGTCGCATCAAGGGTGTGGTCATGAAGAACGCGCCGACCGTGTTGTCCGTCTCGCATCGCACGACCTACCACTACTCCACGTACGTGGAGACCGCCCAGCATCTCGCGACGATCCGTCCGATTGCCTGTTCGTGGCAGCGGGTGGTCTCGCACAGTGAAAAGATCGAACCGGAGCCGTCGTATCAGACTAGCCGTCTCGATGCATTCGGTAACGACGTGTTGTACTTCGCCTTGGACGCGCCTCACGAACGCCTGCAACTCGTCAGCGAAACGACGGTGGCGCTGATGCCGCGCTGGACCGACCTCGACCCCGACGAGACGCCGGAATGGGAAGAGGTGGCGGACGCGTTGCGCTTTTGGGTCGGTGGCGAGTTCCGGCCCGAGGTGGAGTTCTGCTTTGCGTCGCCGAACATCGTGCCGCGGCCGTCGTTGCGCGCTTACGCACTGCCGAGCTTCCCTCCCGGCATGCCGATCGTGGCGGGCGCGATTGATCTGATGCACCGGATTCACGAAGACTTCGCGTACAAACCTTCGGCGACGATGTTCGACACGCCCGCCGAGCGCGCTTTCGAATTGAAGAGCGGGGTGTGCCAGGACTTCGCGCAGGTGATGATCGGCTGTTTGCGTTCGCTGGGCTTGCCGGCGCGCTATGTGAGCGGTTATCTGCGTAACGATCCGCCGCCTGGGCAACCGCGCTTGATCGGTGCGGATGCCTCGCATGCGTGGGTGTCCGTGTATTGCCCGGAGAGTGGCTGGATCGATCTCGACCCCACCAATGACGTGCTCGCCGATATGGACCACGTGACGCTCGCGATCGGCCGCGATTACAGCGACGTATCCCTGCTGCGCGGGATGATCCTGGGGGGCGGGGCGCATCGGGTGGAGGTGGGTGTGACGGTGCTCGCGCTTTAAGCCGCCGCTTTTACGCTCAGCTTTAACTGCCCGCTTTTACCCCCCGCTTCAAGCCATCACTTCCTGCCGCTCTCACCCTTCAATACGCCACGTTGTGGTCAGACGATTTCCATCAACGAGCCGCGTATCCGCCGCGGCACGCTCTTTTACCCGCGTTCGGGGAAAACCCTCTCCTCGTATTCCCACTCACCGGGAATCCATTTTTTGAAATTCGAGAATGTTCTGGCATTCTGATTCCATTATTCATTGTGGGTAGTTTTCATCGTGAACGCGGAACAGGGTGTGACAGGGGCTGAACGAGTATTGCTGGTGCTGGCGGCGCTCGCCAGTCATGGCAAGGCCATGTCGGTCAAGGATCTGCTCGCTGTCACCGGTCTCGCGCAAAGCACGCTGTACCGGCAGATCGCCTTGCTCAAGCGCTGGGGTTTCGTCGCTGAAAACGCGGGCTATTACGCGCCGGGTCCAATCAGCCTGCAACTCGCGCTCGGCTTCGACGTGAATTCGCTGCTTGTCGAAGCGAGCCGCTCGGAGATGCAGCAACTGGCGCGCGCGTCGCAGGAAAGCATCGGGCTGGTGGTTGCGGTCAAGCATCAGGTGATGTGCCTGGAAATGGTCGACAGCCAGCACTCGTTGCGTTGCTCGTTCGAAAAAGGCCGTGCCGTGCCGCTGAAAGCCGGCGCTTCGGCGAAATCGTTGCTGGCGTTCATGGCCGACAAGGCGCGCACCGAAGTACTCGACAGCGTGTTCGACAACGACCCCGCCGGCCGTGCCGCGATCGAAGCCGAACTCGAACAGATTCGCGCTCAGGGCTACGCCGTTAGCGACAGCGAAGTCGACCCGGGTGTGTGGGGCGTGAGCGCGCCGGTATTTCACCGCAGCGGACGCGGCATCGGCAGCAGCGCGTCGATCACGTTGATGGCGCCGTCCACGCGCGCCATCGGCCGCGAAAGCCAATTCATAGACGGGACGCTACGCACGGCCCGCGCCATTTCCGAGCATATGCAAACCGATTGATCGGGCAAAGCCGCTCGCGGCCGCATTCGATCTGGATACCGAACGAACTGAACGAACCACCAGGAGCCCTCCCATGAAACTGAATCGACTGTTGTCCCTCGCATGCGTCACGTTTGCGGTGACGTTTGCCGGCTTTTCCGGTGCGGCGTCCGCCCAAACGCCGGACGTGCTGAACGTCGCCACCGACGCGACTTTCCCGCCGATGGAATACACCGAAAACGGCGCGCGCGTCGGTTTCGACGTCGACATGATGAATGCGCTCGCGAAAGCCATGGGCAAACGCGTGCAATGGACCGATATCGACTTCAAAGGGCTGATTCCGGGCTTGATCGCGCATCGTTTCGACGCGGCGATCTCCGGCATCTACATCACTGATGAGCGCGCGAAAGTGGTCGACTTCACCGACTCGTATTACGCGGGCGGCCTCGTTGCGCTGGTGAAAACCGATTCGCCGATCAAGTCGGTCGCCGACCTGAACGGCAAGAAAGTGTCGGTCCAGGTGGGCACGAAGTCGGTCAACTTCCTGCGCGACAACTTCCCGCAAATTAACCGCGTCGAAGTCGAGAAGAATCAGGAGATGTTTGACCTGGTCGGTATCGGCCGTGCCGACGCTGCCGTGACCGGCAAGCCTGCCGCCTATCAGCTCGTGAAGACGCGCGGCGGTTTCCGCGTGCTCGACAAGCCGCTGACGACCGAAGCCTACGGCATCGCCGTGCGCAAGGACGAACCGCAACTGAAGACGGCATTCAACACGGCACTGGCGAAGATCAAGGCCGACGGCACGTATGCGGCAATCGTCAAGAAGTGGTTCGGCGCCACCGCGCAATAACCGGCTGAGCAAACATAATGGACCTCGATTTTTCGCCGGTGATTGCCGGCTGGCCGGACATCATGCATGGCGCGCTGGTGACGGTCGAAGTGACCGCCGCCGCGCTCGCGCTGAGCTGCGTGCTGGGTCTGTTGATCGGTATCGGCCGGCTCACGCCGCAGCGGCGCATCATGTACGGCTTGTGTACCGCGTACCTCACGTTCTTTCGCGGCACGCCGTTGCTCGTGCAACTTTTCCTGCTGTTCTTCGGCTTGCCGCAATTCGGCATTCTGTTGCCGGCTTTCGTGTGCGGGATGCTAGGGCTTGGTTTGTATTCGGCGGCCTATGTATCGGAGATCGTGCGCGGTGCGATTCAGTCGGTGGATCGCGGGCAGATGGAAGCGGCGCGTTCGATCGGCATGTCGTCGGGCCAGGCGATGCGCGCGATCATTCTGCCGCAGGCGATTGTGCGGATGATCCCGCCGCTTGGCAACGAGTTCATCGCGTTGATCAAGAACTCGGCGTTGGTATCGCTGCTCACGATCGACGATCTGATGCACGAAGGCCAGAAGATCATCAGTGTGTCGTACCGTTCGCTCGAAGTGTATCTGGCGATCGCGCTGGTGTATCTGGTGTTGACGCAGGTGACCAATTACGCACTGCATCGTGTGGAGCGCCGCTTGCGTGCAGGAGGGATGGTGCAATGAACACCGTAAAAGTAGATGAACCTATTGTCAGCATTCGCGGACTGACCAAATCGTTCGGCTCGCATACGGTGCTGAACGGCATCGATTTCGACATCCAGCCGCAGCAGGTGGTGGTCGTCATCGGGCCGAGCGGCTCGGGCAAAAGTACTTTCCTGCGTTGCTGCAACGGGCTTGAAGAGGCTGAAGGCGGCACGATCGATATCTGCGGGCACCGGCTGGTGGATCACGGGGCGATGCTCAAGGAGCGCTCGCTGAATGCGCTGCGCACCGAAGTGGGCATGGTGTTTCAGTCGTTCAATCTGTTTCCGCATCTGTCGGTGCTGCATAACATCACGGTCGGTCCGCGGATGTTGCGTGGCGCCAGCAAGGCCGAAGCCGAAGCGACTGCAACCGCGTTGCTGGAAAAAGTGGGCCTCGCCCACAAGGCGCACGTGATGCCGGCGAGTTTGTCGGGCGGTCAGAAGCAGCGTGTTGCCATTGCTCGCGCGTTGGCGATGCAGCCGCGCGTGATGTTGTTCGACGAGCCGACTTCCGCGCTCGATCCCGAGCTGGTTGGCGAAGTGCTGCAAGTGATGAAGCTGCTAGCGAGCGAGGGCATGACGATGGTCGTCGTCACGCACGAAATGGGTTTCGCGAAAGAAGTCGCTGACGTGGTGGTGGTGATGGACGGCGGCGTGATCGTCGAAGCGGGACCCCCTGCTGAGATTTTCTCGGCGCCGTCGCAGCCGCGCACGCGCGCTTTCCTTCAGGCGGTGTTGTCGCGCGCATGAGAGTTCCATTCGATGGCAAGGTGTGGAGCGGCCGTTCCGACGAGGGAGAACCCGGCGACACCCGGCGTATTTTCAATCAGGTGGTGCCGTTTGGCGGCGCGCTGCGGCATGAGGATGCTTTACGCGCCGCGCCGCTTACTGGAAGCGATGCGCCCGTGATCATCGGCTTTGGTTCCGACGAAGGCGTGCGGCGTAATCAAGGGCGTATCGGCGCGGCCCATGCGCCGAAGGAACTGCGTCGCGTGCTGGCGGGCTTGCCGGCGAAAACGTCGATGGTGACGCTCGCCGATGCGGGCGATGTGGTGTGCGACGACGGCGACCTCGAAGGCGCGCAGGCGGAACTCGCGAACGTGGTGAGCGACGTGCTCGCGAGCGGCGGCCGGCCGTTGGTGTTGGGCGGCGGCCATGAGGTCGCGTGGGGGACGTATAGCGGTTTTCGCCTGCATCAGGATCGCGTGGCCGGGGCAGCGGGCGCCGGCGTCGCGGCCACCTCACCAAGCTCCGTGGCTCCTGCAGCGAATGCAGGTGTGGTTTCGACCGTCACGTCAGCAACGGCAACCCGCAAGCTCCTCATTATCAACTTCGACGCCCACTTCGATCTGCGCCAGAAGCGGCCGGCGAATTCAGGCACGCCGTTCGATCAGATTGCCAGCGACTGCGCCGAACGAGGTGTGCCATTCAACTACGTATGTTTCGGCATCAGCGATCTGGGTAACACTGCTTCGCTGTTCGCGCATGCAGAACGACTCGGCGTGCGCTACGTGCTCGACATCGACATGCAGGAACCGCAATTGCCGCAGCGTTTGGACGATCTCCGGCAGGTGCTGGACGCAGCGGACGACGTCTATCTGACCATTGATCTCGATGTGCTCCCGGCCGCTACCGCGCCGGGTGTATCGGCGCCTGCCGCGCTGGGCGTGCCCTTGTCGGTGGTCGAAGCGATGGTGCAGCGCGTGCGGGCGTCGGGCAAGCTGCGCGTGGCGGATATTGCGGAGTACAACCCGTCGCTCGATCAGGATAAGCGCACGGCGAGGGCGGCGGCGCGCCTGGCATACCGGCTGCTTTAACGCACGTTAGCCGCACGGCACGGCAGCGGGCGGCGCCGCAGTGCAGCGCACCGCACTGTGCCGCGCCGTGTCGCATCGCGTCGATCGGTGTATCGTAGTCGCCGGTGATCGCCGTGCCGGCACGCGTATTTCAAACGGGCGTATGGATAGATTATTGCTTCGAAGGCAGTCGTTATCGATTCTTGCGAAGTACCTGCTGAGCGATCGTAAACTTGACTCTGTGCGTATGCACATATAGACTGCCTAGCATGAACCGTCCTCTCTCTTACGACGAATGCAACTGTTTCGCGCTGCGCCAGGCGGCCCGGCACGTCACGCAAATCTACGAGCGTCATCTCGGCCAGGTCGGGCTCACGGCCGCGCAGTTCACGATTCTCGCCAAGCTCGCGCGCACGCCAAACCTGCCGATGGTGGACCTTGCGGACGCGATGGTCATGGAGCGCACCACACTGGTCCGCGCCATGAAGCCGTTGCAGCGCGACGGGCTGGTGGTCGCCGAATCGGCGGAGCATGACGGCCGCACGCTTCTGTTCAGTCTTACGGAGAAGGGCGAAACGATCTTCGATCAGGCTGCCGTCGCATGGCGTGCTGCGCAGAGCGAGTTCGAAGAAGAGTTCGGTCACGCACGTGCCAAGGCGTTGCGCTCCGAACTGTTCAGCATCACCGGATAGACAAACCCTATGAGCTCGTTCCGACGAGCTTGGGTACGCCCGATTATGTGCATACGCACTCACGATAGGGAAGTACAGCGATGGACGGACTCTTCGACGACGACTGCTTTGCGATCCGCCAGGCCGCGCGCTATGTGTCGCAGCTTTACGACCGCCACCTGGGGAACGTCGGCCTGACTATCACGCAGTTTTCGCTGATGGGGCGTCTGAAACGCACCGGTCCGTTGACCATGAAGGAACTGGCCGAGGCCATGCGCATGCAACGCACCACGCTTGTCCGCACGATTCAGCCGCTGCGGCGCAACGGATTGGTGTCGAGCGACACACGCGGGGCGGACGCGCGGACGTTGTGGATTGCAATCACGGCAGCCGGCGAAGCGCGTTTGCACGCAGGCCGCAAGCATTGGGATGCGGCGCAAGCCGAGTTCGAGGATCGCTTTGGCGAGCAGCGCGCGGCGGCATTGCGCAGTGAGTTGTTCGCCGTCACAAGCGATCCCATTTGAATCAGGCCCGCGTGGAGCGGGCCAAGCCCGGCGCAGTACAACGCGCCGTTTTTTTTAGCTCAAAGAGTGCATACACACATTCGAACATCATGTCCACTACACCCTCGACTATTGCACCGCCCAGCGTGGCCAAGGCCGCCAAACCGGCCCGGCGCATTCCGTGGATGCTGCTCGCAATCATCACGGTGGTCGCCGTGCTGGCGCTTGCCGCGTCGTACTGGTTCTTCGTCGGCCGCTCTATCGAAACGACGGACGATGCCTACGTCGGCGGGGATGTGACCGTGATGTCGCCGAAGGTGAACGGCTTCGTCACGGACGTGCTGGTGCGCGACAACCAGTTCGTCCATGCGAATCAGGTGCTGATCCGGCTCGATGCGCGCGATTACGACGCTCGCCTCGCGCAGGCCAGCGCGGAGGTTGAGAGCGCAGAGGCCGCCGTTACCGAACTGCAGGCGAAGAAGTCCTTGCAGCTTGCCACCATCAACGAGCAGGCCGCCGAGGTTCGGGCGTCAGGCGCCGAGTTGACACGCAGCGCCGCCGATCAGACGCGCTATCGCGAACTGGTGAAGGACGACGCGGTATCGAGTCAGGTCGTCGAACGCGCGGACGCAGATCTGACCAAGGCGCATGCCGCGGTCGACCGCAGCAGCGCGGCGTTTATTGCCGCGCAACGGCAGATCGCCGTGCTCGACGCGCAGATCGGCGATGCGCAGGCACGCATCGCCACCGCGCAGGCGGCACAACGTGTTGCGGCATTGAATGTGGAGTACACCACGATCCGCTCGCCGATCGACGGTTACGTCGGCAATCGCACTGCGCGCGTCGGCCTGCTGGCGAACACGGGTGTTTCGCTGCTGACGGTGGTGCCGTCGAGCGGGCTGTGGATCGACGCCAATTTCAAGGAAGACCAGTTGAAGAAGATGCACGTTGGCGACGGCGTCGACGTCGATCTCGATGCATCGAGCAACCGGATTCACGGCGTGGTTGAGAGTCTCGCGCCCGCGACCGGCGCGACCTTCAGCGTGTTGCCGGCGGAGAACGCCACCGGCAACTTCACGAAGATCGTGCAGCGCGTGCCGGTGCGCGTGCGTCTCGACGTGCCGAAGGACATGCAAGGCGTACTGCGCCCGGGCCTGTCGGCGACGGTGAAAGTGCACCTCGACGCTGCTCACGGTTAAACGATCATGACTCAGGTCCTCGCCAATCCCGCCGACCTGCCGACGCGCACCAAAGTGTTCGCGTTCGTGCTGATGTGTCTCGGTTTTTTCATGGCGACGCTCGATATTCAGATCGTAGCGTCTTCCCTCAAGGATATCGGCGGCGGCTTGTCCGCGAGTCAGGATGAGCTCTCGTGGGTGCAGACCTCGTATCTGATCGCGGAGATTCTCGTGATCCCGATGTCCGGTTGGCTCACGCGTGTGTTCTCGACACGCTGGGTGTTCGCATTTTCCGCGCTGGGTTTTACGGTCACGAGTATGCTGTGCGGCCTTGCATGGGACATCAACTCGATGATCCTGTTTCGCGGTTTGCAGGGCGCGCTCGGCGCCGCGATGATTCCGACCGTGTTCACGACGGCATTCGTGCTGTTCCCCGGCAAGCAGCGCCTTATTGCATCCACCACCATCAGCGCGCTCGCCACGCTCGCACCGACGGTCGGCCCGGTGATCGGCGGCTGGATCACATCGCAATGGTCGTGGCACTGGCTGTTCTATCTGAACCTGGTGCCGGGCACCGTCGTCACGCTGATGGTGCCGAAGTACGTGCACTTCGACAACGTCGATCTCTCGCTGCTGAAAAAAGGCGACTATCTCGGCATCCTGTTGATGTCCGGTTTTCTTGGGTGCCTGGAATACATACTGGAGGAAGGGCCACGCAAGAACTGGTTCGGCGACGACGTGATCCTGACGTGTACCTGGGTAGCGGCGATCTGCGGATTCCTGTTCATCGTGCACGCGTTCACCGCAAAAGAGCCGATCGTCGATTTGCGCGCACTGGCGATCCGCAACTTCGGCATTGGCAGTCTGCTGTCCTTCATCACAGGGATCGGGATTTTCTGCGCGGTGTTCCTGACACCGGTGTTCCTGTCGCGTGTGCGCGGCTTCGATTCGTTGCAGATCGGCGTGGCGTTGCTGTCGGTGGGATGTTTTCAATTGGTCGCGATGGTCGCGTATTCGGTGGTCGCGCGTTTCGTCGATATGCGCTTGTTGCTGGTGTTCGGCCTGGTGTTGTTCGGCGTCGGCTGTTATCTGTATGTGCCACTGACCAATCAGTGGGGCTGGCAGGAATTGCTGATCCCGCAGGCGTTGCGCGGCATTGGCCAGCAGTTCTGCATTCCGCCCATCGTCACGATGGCGCTCGGTTCATTGCCGATGTCGAGGCTTCGATCCGCCAGCGGTCTCTTCAACCTGATGCGCAATCTGGGCGGCGCGATTGGCATTGCCGTGAGCAGCACCATGCTCAACGATCGGTTGAATCTCCACTACGAGCGGCTCGACGAGCATTTGAGCGCGGGCCGTCCGGTGATCGAGTCGATCTTGCAGCAGCAAAGCGCGCACTTCGCGGCAGTCGGCGGCGATGCGCTGAATGCAGCCAATGCGGGCCTCGGCGCGTTGCATGCGCTGCTGATGCGCGAAGCACTCGTGCTCACGTTCTCCGACACGTTTTTTGCGCTGTCGCTCTGTTTTGTCGTTGGTTTGCTAAGCGTGCTGTTTTCGCGCCCGTTTGGCAATACCGCACCGCCGCCCGATGCGCATTGAGGAAATCAGCATGAAACCCATCGTTATGAAAGTACTCGCGAGCGCGGCACTGCTGACACTAGCGGCATGCGCGGTGCAGCCTGAAACGCATGCGGACCTCCAGCATACGGTTCAGACCGTTGCACCGACCGCGTGGAATGTCGATGCTCCTCAAGACAGCATCAACGCCGACACATGGTGGGCCCAATTCGGCGATCCCGTGATGCATCAGCTGGTGGAATCGGTGCTAACGGGCAATCTCGACGTGCAGGCCGCGGTGGAGCGCGTCAAGCAGGCGCAGGATCTCGCGACGCAAGATCGCGCGGCCTTGCTGCCGGAGCTGAACGCCGGCGCGGGCGCATCCGACTCCCGGCAGAACACGCCGCCGCCGCTCGGCTACGTGCGTCAAGCCGGGTTCGGCGTGACGGCGAGCTGGACGCCGGACGTTTTCGGCGGCGAACGGCTTGCAGTGCTCGCAGCCCAGGCGCAAGTGTCAGGTCGGCAGGCGGCTTTGAATCAACTGCGTCTGGCGCTCGCGGCGAACACAGCGGCGGCGTATATCGATCTGCGCTGGGCGCAATCCCAATTGCAGATTCTCAGCGACAACGAACAGATCCGTGCGCGCGCGTTGAAACTCACGCAGGAGCGCTTGCATTACGGACTGTCGACCCAACTCGACGTTGCGCGTGCGCAGAACCAGTTGGAGGATTTGCAGGCGCAGATCCCGCGCGTGCAGTCGGCCGTGCAGCATCAGTTGAGTCTGATCGCGGTGTATTCGGGGCGCACGCCGGAGAGCGTCGATGGCTTGCTGCTGGCTGATCCAAATATGGCTCGCGACATTCCGGTGCCCGCGCAAAGCGTGCCGCAGACGCTGCCGTCCGACGCGCTGTTGCAACGGCCCGATGTGCGCAATGCCTACGCGACGGTCGAACAGCGCGCGGCGGAAGTGGGCGTGTCAAAAGCGCAGCGCTATCCGCAGTTCAGGCTCAATCTCGCCGACGGCCTACTGGCCTCGTCCTATCTCGGCTTGCCGACGCTGACCGATAACCTCTTCAGCGCGGCATTAAATGCCACGAGCCCGATCTTCAACGCCGGTCGCATCACCGCGAACATCGACGCGAGCGAGAGCCGGATGCGCGAATCGCAGCTCGGCCTGCAGCAGACCATGCTCCAAGCGCTCAAGGAAATCGAGGACAACCGCAGCGATCTGGTGAGTGGCGGTGTGCAGGTGCAGCGCTTAGGCGGCGCGCTCGATGCATCGAATCATGCGCTGCATCTGTCGACTGAGCTCTACAAGAACGGCGCGACGGATTTCCTCGATGTGCTCACCGCGCAGGAGGCGTATCTGCGCGATGCGGAATCGCTAAATCAGGCCAAACGCGAGCATGCGCTTGCAGCCGTCGCGCTGTACCGCTCGCTCGGCGGCGGCTGGGATGTGCCCGCCACAGTCACGGCGGCATCAGCAAATTGATGCGCGTGGACGTGGCGGCGAGATGGGTGAAATGGGTAGTCCAACTGGAGATGAACGATGAGTAAGCGAGAAGTAGTGATCTGCAATCCGGTGAGAACGCCGATTGGCGCATTCGGCGGATCGCTGAAAGAGGTGCCCGCAACCGAACTCGGCGCGGTCGCGGTGCGTGAGACGCTGCGTCGCAGCGGCCTCGATCCGGCCGTGTTGGCGTCCGTCGTGATGGGCAACGTGATTCAGGCCGGCAACAAGATGAATCCGGCACGTCAGGCATCGATTGGCGGCGGCGTGCCGGTGGCCGTGCCTGCGTTGACGGTCAATCGTGTGTGCGGTTCGGGCGCGCAGGCGATTGCGTCGGCGGCCCAGGAAATCTGGCTTGGCCTCGGCGATGCAGCCGTGGCCGGCGGCATGGAAAACATGGACCGCGCGCCGTATCTGCTCGACGGCAGCCGCTGGGGCTACCGGATGGGCAACGCGCAAATCCACGACAGCCTGCTGCGCGACGGCCTGAACGACGCGTTTTCCGGCGAGCATTCCGGCTGGCATACCGAAGACCTCGTCACGCAGTTCGACCTCACGCGCGAAACGCAGGACCGTTGGGCCGCGCGGTCACAACAGCGTTTTGCGCAAGCGCAGGCGCGCGGCGATTTCGACGCTGAACTGGTCGCCGTCGAAGTCCCGGGGCGCAAAGGTCCGCAACATTTTTCGAGCGATGAACAGCCGCGCCCGGATACCACCGTCGAAACGCTCGCCAAACTGCGTCCGGCATTCCGTCCGGACGGCACGATTACCGCGGGCAACGCGCCGGGCTTGAACAGCGGCGCGGCAGCCATGCTGGTCGCTGAGCGTGGGTTCGCTGAGGTGCGTGGCATCGAGCCATTCGCGCGGCTGGTGGCATATGGAGTCGCGGCTGTCGAGCCGGGCATGTTCGGCCTCGGTCCGGTGCCGGCTGTGCAAATGGCCTTGGCCCGCGCAGGTTGGCAACTCGAGGACGTCGAACGCTTCGAGATCAATGAAGCCTTCGCAGCCGTGCCGCTCGCGGTGGCGCGCAGACTCGGCATCGCGGATGAGCTGATCAACGTGCAAGGCGGCGCGATCGCGCACGGTCATCCGATCGGCGCGACCGGTGCGGTATTGACGACGCGTCTCCTGCATTCAATGCGCCGCGACGGCCTGAAACGCGGCGTCGTCACGTTGTGTATCGGCGGTGGGCAGGGGATTGCGCTGGCGTTGGAAGTGATCTGAAATCGGCTGCGGCGCGTTGCGGTGCCAGGAACCGATGACGCGCCGCGGCGCTGGCATGTCGCTGAAACGGCCGCGGCCGTATCGGCTAATGAAAGATCGGCAAGGCCAGATATCCCTTGATGACGATCGCATTGGCGATGTCGATAAAGAAAGCGCCCACCATCGGCACGACCAGAAAGGCGAGGTGCGAATGGCCGAAGCGGGCCGTGACGGCCTGCATGTTGGCAATGGCCGTGGGCGTGGCGCCGAGTCCGAAACCGCAATGGCCGGAGGCGAGCACGACAGCATCATAGTTGCGACCCATCACGCGGAACGTGACGAAGATCGCATAGAGCGCCATCAAAACGGTCTGCGCAACGAGAATCGAAACGACCGGCAGCGCTAGCGAGGCGAGGTCCCAGAGCTTGAGCGTCATCAGCGCCATGGCGAGGAACAGCGCGAGGCTCACGTTGCCGAGCAGGGCGACGGCGTGATCGAGAACGGGCTTGCCCGCGAGCCCGAGTGCATTGCTTAGCACCACGCCGACGAATAGCACGCAGACAAAAGTCGGCAGTTCGATCGCGGTGCCGGCCAATACTTGTGCGAGCGCGTCGCCGGCCGCGAGGCTGATCGCGATCAGTGCCAGCGTCTCGATGAAGGCGCCCGGTGTGGTGGCTTGTTCCGCCTTCGGTTCTTCGAAGGCGAGCGGCGCCTCGACGGGGCTGTCGCCGTGGCTCTCTGCTTGATTCGCTGCATGATGCGCGGCGTCCTTCCTGGCGACTTGCCGCATCAGCACGCGCGCCACTGGGCCGCCGAGAATGCCGCCCATCACGAGGCCGAAAGTCGCGCAGGCGATCGCCGCCTCGGTGGCGGACTGAAGCCCGTGGTGTTCGGCGAACACCTTGCTCCATGCTGCGCCCGTGCCATGACCGCCGGACAGGGTGATCGAACCGACCAGCAAACCGTACAGCGGATCGATGCCCAGTAGATAAGTGAGGGCAATGCCTACTGCATTCTGCAGGACCAGCAGGCCGATCACGAGACCGAGAAAACGCAGCAACAGCGGGCCGCCTGACTTGAGGCTGGCGAGGTTGGCGTTGAGGCCGATGGTCGCGAAGAAGGCGAGCATCAGCGGTGTTTGCAGCGCGGTATCGAAGCGTACTTCGACGTGGCTCGTGGTGCGCAGGATCAGCAGGACGATCGCCACCAGGAGCCCGCCGGCAACGGGTTCGGGAATCGTATAGCTGCGCAGCGGGGGGATCCATCCGACTAGCCTGTTCCCCAACAGCAGAACCAGTGAGGCCGCGACGAGTGTTCCGTAGATACCGACGTTCATAGGCGACCTCGTTGAGAATGAATGGTCTTCACAGCTTGACGAGGCGTCTGACGGCGTGTGGAGCGGTCAAGAAGCGAATGGGAAACGCCTGTGGCGTGAGGGTACCTGAACGGCGGTGATCCAACAACGACTGCGCGCGAGGCGCACTGTCGTGGACCGCCTGGTCGTCGGTGTTGGAGTGAGGCCACATTGAAAGTTTTTCTCCAGCATCGGTTTCGTTTAGCATCGTTGTCACTTTCACAAGAACACCAAGAGACATGGCACTGATCGCACGAAACATCCTTGGGATTGCCGTACTGCTGCTTATCGCCTTCATCTTCTCGACCAACCGGCGCGCCATCCGCTTACGGACTGTAATTACGGCGTTGCTTGCGCAGATCGGTATCGGTGCGTTCATTCTCTTCGTGCCGCTCGGCAAGACGATCCTCGCGTCCGTCGCGTCCGGCGTCAATGATGTACTCGGCTATGGCAACGCGGGCATCGCGTTTCTGTTCGGCGGCCTCGTGCAAGCGAAGATGTTCCAGGTGTTCGGCGACGGCGGATTCGTTTTTGCCGTGCGGGTGCTGCCGGCCATCATCTTCGTGACCGCGCTGATCTCGGTGCTGTACTACATCGGCGTGATGCGCTGGATCGTGCTCGTGCTCGGCACGCTGTTTCACAAACTGCTCGGGGTATCGAAGCTCGAATCGTTCTCGGCCGTGACCACGATCTTCCTGGGCCAAAGCGAAATGCCTGCCGTGGTCAAACCGTTCGTGCGCGACATGACCGGCGCTGAACTGTTCGCGGTGATGTCGAGCGGCATGGCGGCGATTGCCGGTTCGGTGCTGGCCGGCTATGCGGGCCTCGGTGTGCGGATTGACTATCTGCTGGCTGCGTCGTTCATGGCGGTGCCAGGCGGCTTGCTGTTCGCGAAGATCCTTCACCCGACCACCGAACCGAGCCGCGTCCATCTCGAGCATCTCAGCTTCGACGAGAAGCGTCCCGCGAATGTGATTGAAGCCGCGAGTTCAGGCGCGACAGTGGGCCTCAAAATCGCCGTGATGGTCGGCGCGATGCTGATCGCGTTCGTCGGCTTGATCGCGTTGCTCAACGGCATTGTGGGCGGCATAGGCGGCTGGTTCGGCCATCCGCAATTGTCGATGCAGTCGGTGCTCGGCACGGTGTTCGCGCCGCTCGCCTATCTGATCGGTGTGCCGTGGAACGAGGCGGCAATCGCCGGCAATTTCCTCGGCCAGAAGATCATTCTGAATGAATTTGTCGCTTATGCATCGCTGTCGCCGTATCTGAAAGATGCCGCCAGCGTGAGCGCGGCCGGCCTGCAGGCGCTCGATCCGCGTACCCTTGCTATTCTGTCGTTTGCGTTGTGCGGCTTCGCGAACTTTGCGTCGATCGCGGTGCTGACGGGTGGCTTTAGCGCCGTCGCACCGGAACGCCGCGCCGAAGTCGCGCGCTACGGCCTGCGTGTCGTGCTCGCCGCGACGCTCTCGAATCTGATGAGCGCCACGATCGCGGGCATGTTCCTGACGCTGAATTGAATTGAGGATCGTTGCATGAACATGGAACAACTGCTGGAACGCGCGGGTGTTGCGCGAGAAAAGGCCTATGCGCCTTATTCGAAGTTCAAGGTTGGCGCCGCGCTGCTGACCAAAGACGGCACCGTATTCGACGGCTGCAACGTCGAGAATGCATCGTATGGACTGTGTAATTGCGCTGAACGTACGGCTTTTTTCAGCGCGATCGCCGCGGGCTATCGGCGCGACCAGTTCGCCGCGCTGGCCGTGATCGGCGATACGGATGGACCGATCGCACCGTGCGGCGCGTGCCGCCAGGTGATCATCGAACTGGGCGGCCCCGAATTGCCGATCCGCCTCGGCAATCTGCATGGCGCGACCCGCGACACCACCGCGCGTGAACAATTGCCGGACGCGTTTTATCTATGAGCAAGCACAAAGTTATCTACGACACCGATCCCGGTGTGGACGATGCGATGGCGCTCGTTTTCCAGGCGCGGCATCCGGACATCGAATTGCTCGGTCTGACGAGCGTATTCGGCAATGCCACGATCGAGACCACCACGCGCAATGCGCGTTTCCTGGCCGGGCGATTCGCGCCGGGCGTGCCGGTTGCGCAGGGCGCTGCCGCTCCGCTCAAGCGCGCAGCGCCCGAGCCGCTCGCCTGGATTCACGGCGATAACGGACTTGGCAACATCGCGATCGAAGCCGGGGTTGAAGCCGCGCTCGACGCACGCCCCGCACACCGCTTCATCATCGACACAGTGCGCGCGCATCCCGGCGAAGTCACGCTGATCGCCGTGGGCCCGCTCACGAACCTGGCATTGGCGCTGGCCGACGATCCGCAGATCGCCTCGCTCGTCAAGCAGGTGGTCATCATGGGTGGCGCGTTCGGTACGGACGGCGTGCTCGGCAATGTGACCCCCGCCGCCGAAGCGAACATCCTCGGCGACCCCGATGCAGCTGACATGGTGCTCGGCGCGCCTTGGCCGGTGGCGATCGTCGGGCTCGACGTCACGCAGCGCACCATCATGAGCCGGGACTATCTGGCGTCGCTGCGCGATCGCGGCGGTGCAGCAGGGCAGTTCGTGTGGGACGTGTCGCGGCACTACGAGGCCTTTCATGAGCAAAGCGCGCAACTCAGGGGCATTTACGTCCATGATTCGTCGGCGGTGACCTATGTGCTGGCGCCGCACCTTTATACGACGCGCAATGGCCCCGTACGTGTGCTGACGGACGGTATCGCGGTGGGCCAGACCATCCAGAAGCCTTCTACGATGCCGGTGCCCGCGCCGGACTGGGACAGCCGGCCCGAGTGCAAAGTCTGTGTGGACGTGGATGTGCCCGGAATGCTCGCGCTCTACGAGCGAACCCTTTGTGGCACGCTGTAGGACGATCTCGCAACGTCGCTGCCGCTTGTTCCGGGAAGCCCTCTCTCAGTACCTCGTTTTATGCAGACCTGGGCGTAGCGGACGGCTGGCGGCGCGGCGATTGATCTGACATAAGAGAGCAGTGCGGAGAACAGTGCGGAAAACAGCGCCGCCGCGGTGCGTTGCAGCAAGCCGGTCCCGCATGTGTGGCCGATGCGCATCGTCAATCTTTGCTACATTTCTGCAGACGTGCTGCGTGCGTGGTCCGCGAAGCCTTGGCTTATCGACCCGGCGTGTGTGACCCAAATCTATCAAGAGGCAAAAGATGCGAATTCTAGTCGTAGGGGCGGGCGCCGTGGGCGGCTATTTCGGTGGACGTCTCGCAGCGGCGGGCCAGGACGTGACCTTCCTCGTGCGCCCTGGCCGTGCGGAAAAACTCCAGCGTGACGGTCTCGTCATCAACAGCGCGCGCGGCAATCTCACGTTGCACGAGGTCAAGACGATACTCGCCGGCGTCGGCGCGGAGCCGTTCGATCTGGTGCTGCTCAGTTGCAAAGCGTTCAGTCTCGACGACGCGATCGATTCGTTCGCACCGCTGGTCGGCGAATCGACGCTGATTCTGCCGATGCTCAACGGCATGCGCCATATCGACGTGCTCAAGGAAAAGTTCGGTGCGTCACGCGTACTGGGCGGTCAATGCGTGATCGCGGCGACGCTCAGCCCCGAGCAGCACATCCTGCATCTGAACGAAACGCACGCGATCACCTTCGGTGAGCTGGACGGCGGCACGTCCGAGCGCGTCGAGGCGATCGCGGACGCGATGGCCGGCGCGAATTTCGATGCGGTGATCAGCGACAAGATCCTGCTGCGCATGTGGGAAAAGTGGGTGTTCCTGGCCACGCTGGCGGCCGGTACGTGCTTGATGCGTGGTTCGGTCGGCGATATTCTGGCCGCGCCGGATGGCAAGCACATCATTGAAAACCTGCTCGGCGAGTGCCGTGGCGTGGCCGAAAACAATGGCTTTACCATGGGCCCGGACTTCGATGCCCGAGCGACCCAAACGCTCTTTACGCCTTCGCCGCTCACGGCTTCGATGATGCGCGACGTCGAAAATCACTCGCATACCGAGGCGGATCACATTCTCGGCGATCTGATCTCGCGCGGCGGCGATGCGCAAAAGGGCGAGCACGGCTTGTCGCTGCTGCGTATCGCCTATAGTCATCTGAAGACGTATGAAGCGCGCCAGACCCGCACGTCGTGAGCGTCGCGGGTATCAGTGCATGCCTATAGTAGCCTAACGTTTCGGAGGTCAAGCATGCCGAGTCCAACCGGATCGGTGCCCGCGCTGAGTTCGGCCGCAGCCACGATCTTCTCGATCGGTATTGTGTTTCTCGGCTATTGGGGCGTGCACGAGTCGGCGAAATGGCGCCTCAGCGAGGTGACGGTGGTGGTGTTTGCGCTGGTCGGCTTTGCCTGCCTCGGGCTCGTGCCGTGGATGGCGACGCGCCCCGTCGCAACCGAAACCAGCGACGCCGGCATCCGCGTCGCGCGGCGTCTGTTTCTCGCCGGCGTGGCGGCGATATGGCTCGCGGTGGCGCTGTCGGTCGTCGCATAAGGCGCGGCGCACCCATTAAAACGCGCGCGCCTTGCAGCAAACAAGGCGCGCGCGTCACCGCAGCAAGTCAGGCTCAACGCTCGATCTGCCGATTCCAGCGCGTATCCCACTGCGCGCGATGCGCGTTGATCGTGTCCCAATCCACCACGGTCACTTTCTTCACCAGATCGTCGACGCTACCGAGGCTTTGCTGCATCGGCGGCGTCATTTTCGCGAGCCGGTTGGTCGGAATCTGCTTGCCGGCCTCGGCCGCTTTTGTCTGAGCCGGCGCGGACAGGAGGAACTGCGCGAGTTTCTGCGCCAATTGCGGATCCGGGTTGTTGTTGACCACGCACAGGTCGACCAGCAACAACACCGGACCTTCCTTCGGGTTCACATAGCCGACCGGAATGCCCTTGTCCTGCAGGTCGCTCACGGCCGTCGGCGTCAACGGGAACAGGCCCGCTTCGCCGGTCTGGACCATTTCGGAAATCTTCGCCGAGTTCGGCACGTACTCCACGACGTTCGGCCCGACTGTGCTCGCCCATTTCGTGAAGCCCGGTTCGACGTTCTGCTCGCTGCCGCCCATCAAACGGTTGATCGCCAGAAAGCCGTGCAGGCCGAAGGTGCTGCTCGAAGCGGACTGGAACACCACTTTGCCCTTGTACTTCGGATCGGCAAAGTCCATCCACGAAGTCGGCGGCGCCCAGCCTTTTTCAGCGAACAGCTTCTTGTTATACGCGATGCCGGTCATGCCGAGTTGCACGCCCGCGCCCATGTCGTCTTTCATGCGCGCGAACGGGTAGAGCTCCTTGAGCACCGGCGAGTCGTCGAGCTTCTTGCACACGCCCATGCTGACCGCGCGCGCCATCACGCCGTCGTCGAGAAACACCACATGGATTTGCGGATTGGCCTTGTTGGCGAGCAGCTTGGCGAGAATGTCCGACGAGGTGCCGGGCACCACGACCACTTTGACGTCGTTGGCTTTCTCGAAGTCGGGCAAGACCTGGCTCGTATAAGCCTTTTCCATCGGGCCGCCGTTCATGCCGATGTAAATGGTCTTGGTCTCCGACCATGCCGGCGCGGCCGCACCGAATGCGCACAATGCGGCCAGCGCCGCGATCGTCTTGAACAGTTTCATTGTGAGGCTCCTGAGTTTCATTAAACGATAACGAGGCGATGACTGAGCAATGACCAGGTAATAACTAAGCGACGGATGACGCAGCAACAGCGGCGAAGCGATTGATCGAGAAAGCGTCGAGCGGTGTGCTTGTGGCGCCGTCGATCACGAGATCCGCGAGTACTTCTCCCACGCCCGGCGCCAGCAGAAACCCGCCGCCCGAAAAGCCGAACGCATGCAGCAGACGTGGCACCGTGCGGCTCGCACCGATGATCGGATTGCTGTCGGGCGTTTCACCTTCCACGCCACTCCATGTGCGGATCAGCAGCGCCTCGCGCAACGCGGGCAGCAGGGCGCACGCGTCGCGCATCACGGCGCGGGTGGTTTCCGTCGACGGTTGACCGTATTCGCCGTCGCCATGTCCGCGCCCGCCACCGATCACGCAATTGCCGCGCGCCACTTGCCGTGCGTAGATACCGCCGCCGACCACGCCGAGGTTGTGCGTGATGAAGCGTGGCAGCGGTTCGGTGACCCACATGTTCGGGTAGATCGGTTGCATCGGTGCGGTTTCGCCGAAGTAACCGGCAACCGTGTTCGCCCATGCACCCGCGGAATTGATCAACCAGTCGGCGCTGATGCGCATGTCGCCTGCGCGTAACTGGAAGCGTGTGCCGTTGTGATGAATCTCGGTCAGCTCGGTTTGCTCGTGTACATCCGCGCGTGCGGCTCGCGCGGCACGGGCGAACGCGGGCGAGACCAGACGCGGATTCGCATGACCATCGGTCGCACACAGCGAGCCGCCAATCGCTGCGGCGCCCAGCCATGGATAGCACTGGCGGAACGCGGCGCCACTGATCAAATGCGCTTGCAGTCCGTGACCGCGCGCCATCTCGGCCCATGCTTCGAGCGCGGCGATATCGGCTTCGCTGCGCGCGAGCCGCAAATGTCCTGACACGATGAACTCGCCGTCAATGCCGATCAGTTCCGGCAAGCGATCCCAGATGCGCCGTGCACGCATGGCGAGCGGCATCTGTTCGACCGGCCGTCCCTGGACGCGCACGCCGCCGTAGTTCACGCCGCTTGCCTGCGCGCCGCAGTAGCGCCGCTCGAACAGGCCCACGCGCAAGCCGCGCCGTGCCAGCGCCAACGCCGCCGATGAGCCGACTAGGCCGCCGCCCGCAATCGCGACGTCGTAGTGCAGGGTGTCACTCATCGCGCGCCTCCTCGGGAATCTCGATGACGTCATCGGAATACATCGCGGGCGATAGCGGAATCGGTTTGACAGGCGGCTGGCTGCGCAAGCGGCCGACGGCTTCGAGGGGTTTGCCGGTTTCTTCCGCCAGCAGCGTCAATGCCGCTTCGCCACACATGCGTCCCTGGCAACGGCCCATGCCGACGCGCGTGAGCGCTTTCAGGCGATTGATCTCGTTCGCTTCGCCACCGCGGATACAGCGCCGCAGAGTGCCCGCGTCGATTTCTTCGCAGCGGCACACGGTCATGTCGTCGGGCCATTGCGCCGCGCATTGTGCGGGTGGCGCGAATGCCGCTTCGATACCTTGGCGAAACACCGCGATACGTTGCAGGCTGCGGTCGAGGGAAGCCGCGTCGCGCATGCCCAGGTCCCGTGGATGCGCGATGCCGAGGTCGTCGAGTAGCGCCAGCGCGGTGCGGCGGCCGGCGAGTTCGGCCGCGTCGGCGCCGGCGATGCCCGCACCGTCGCCCGCAAGATAGATGCCCCGTACGGAACTGCGGCCGGCGGGGTCGAGATCGGGCAGCCAGCAACGATTGTGCGTATCGAAGCGGAAGCGGCACCCGGCGAGATCGGCGAGTTGGGTTTCAGGCTTCAGGCCGAAGCTGATGCCAACGGCGTCGCACGCGAGGGTTTCGGTCTTTGAGCAGTCGGTTGAAGGACGCCATTTGATTGCGCTCACGCCTTGCGCGCCGTGAATGCCGATCAGGCTCACATCGCGTTCGATCCGCACGCCGTGCATCTTTAGCCAGCCGACGTAAAAGAGTCCTTTGGCGAACGTAGCAGGTTGCCGCGCGAGTTTCGGCGCCGCGGCAATCTGCTGCGATAGCGGACTCGTGTCGAGCACGGCTACTACTTGTGCGCCTGCTTTCACGTACTGGTAAGCCACGAGATAGAGCAGCGGCCCTGTGCCTGCCAGCACCACGCGCCGACCGATCGCACAGCCCTGCGCCTTCAAGGCGACCTGCGCCGCGCCCAGTGTGTAGACGCCGGGTAGTGTCCAGCCCGGCACCGGCAGCACGCGATCAGTGGCGCCGCTCGCGATGATCAGATGCGAAAACGGCACGCTGATTTCCCGTCCCTCGTGCAGCGTATCGAGACGGCCCGGTTCACAAGCCCAGGCCAGCGTGTCGGGGCGATAGTCGAGGTGCGGAAGAAGCGCGGCCATCGTCGTATGCAACGCGTCGGCTTTGTGCGCTTCGAAACCGTAGAGCGTCTTTTTCGAGCGCTGGAATGCACCGTTCGCGGGCGGTTGACGATAAATCTGTCCACCCCAGCGGGCGTTTTCATCCAGCACAATGGGCCTGATACCGGCCGCCACCAGCGTTTCGGCGGCGCGCACACCTGCCGGTCCCGCGCCGACGATAACCACGCGGTGTTCGTTGCTCATTGCGTGTCTCCGTTTGTCGTCGTCGCCGCCGCCGCAGATGCAACTGTAGCGACGGAGGCAACGTCAGAGGCAACATCAGCAGCAGAGGCAACGTCAGCGAGCCGCGTGACCACACGCATGCCTTCTGTCACCAGCGTCGAGCACGCGCGCAAGCGCATGCCCGCTTCGGTGCGCATCCAGCAGTCCTGGCAAGCTCCGATCAGGCAGAAACCGGCACGCGGCGCGCCGCTGAATTCGCTTTCGCGCACGCGACGTTGTTGCATGAGCACGGCGGTGAGCAGCGTATCGCCTTGCAGCGCAAAGACTTCGCGACCGTCGATAAAAAAGCTGAGCGGTTCACGCTGCGTCTCCGCAACGCGAACAAATTGCGCATCACGCATCGGCGCGGCGGGTTCGGAAGACGGCAAATTCGACGGCATGGGAGAGAGGGCAGGAGAAGACATCAGTGCTGGCCGATCAGAATCCGGTTGAGCCCATACACGCGATCGAGCAGCAGCATCGCGCCCGCTGTGATGAAGATCACCAGCGCGGAGACCGAAGCCATCATCGGGTCGATCGATTCGGTTGCGTACATGTACATGCGCACCGGAAGCGTGACGGTTTGCGGCGAGGTGACGAAGA
The DNA here is from genome assembly GCF_013177695.1 of Paraburkholderia solitsugae. Classification (GTDB taxonomy): domain Bacteria; phylum Pseudomonadota; class Gammaproteobacteria; order Burkholderiales; family Burkholderiaceae; genus Paraburkholderia; species Paraburkholderia solitsugae. The sequence goes on from NZ_WOEY01000090.1 coordinate 66,963, forward strand.
TCGACATCGTCAGTTCGTCGAAGCTGTTGATGAACGCGAGCAACCAGCCGCCGGTAATGCCCGGCAGAATCATCGGGAAGGTGATGCGGCGAAACGTGGTCCACGCGTCGGCGCCGAGCGAGTGCGCGGCATGTTCGACGCTGCGGTCGAGACCGCTGACCGAGGCCAGCACGAGCCGCATCACGAACGGCGTGATGATGATCATGTGCGCGAGCACGAGCCACGCGAACGAGCCGGTCGCGCCGATCAGCGCGAAGAAGCGCAGCAGTGCGATGCCGAGCACGAGGCCGGGAATCACCAACGGTGACAACAGTAAGCCGTTGAGGAAGCCCCGGCCCGGAAAGCGGGCACGGCCGATCGCCAGGGCGGCGGGCAAAGCGACGATCAAAGACAACGTGGCAGAGGCAAACGCCAGCTTCAGGCTGTTGAAGAACGCCGAGATGAAGTCCGGGTAATCGAGGATCGCGCGGAACCAGCGCAGCGAGAAGCCGTGCGTGGGCAGCGTGAGCGTTTCGTCGGGCGTGAAGGCGACCAGCACGACGATCACGAGCGGCGCGAGCACGAACGCAATGACGAGCGTGTGGAAAATCAGCGCAATGGGGCCGTTTTTTCTCATGATGATCTTACTCAGTGAGCCGATGAATGAGCTGATGAACGAGCCGATGCATTAACCGAGACTTCTGGTGTACTTGCGTTCCAGAATCCGGTAGTACGTGAGCATCACGATCAGATTCGCGACCAGCAGCAGGAGCGCAATGGTTGCGCCGAGTGGCCAGTTCAGCGAGCCGAGGAATTCGTCATAGACGGCAGTGGCCGCAACTTTCAGGCGCCGTCCGCCGAGCAGGCCGGGAATCGCAAATGCGCTCGCCGACAGGCCGAACACCATCAGGCTGCCCGACAGAATGCCCGGCGTGAGTTGCGGCAACACGATGCGCCGCAAGGTCATGGCGGGCGATGCCATCAGCGAAAGCGCCGCATTCTCCGTTTGCGGGTCGAGCTTCTGCAACGCGGTCCACACGGGAATCACCATGAACGGCAGCATCACGTGCACCAGTGCGATGACGATGGCGAAGGTGGTGTATTCGAGCTTGTACGGCCCTAGCCCGACGAGACCGAGCGCCTGATTCACGAGGCCGTTGCTGTTGAGCAGCATGCTCCAGCCGAACGCGCGCACCACGACCGAGACCAGCAGCGGCGCGAGAATGATCAGCAGGAACATCGAGCGATACGGATCGCGCATTCGCGACAGCACGTAGGCCTCCGGCGTACCGATCACGATGCACAGCAGGGTGGTCAGAAAGGCGATGCCGAAGGTGCGCAGGAAGATCGTGTGGAAATACGACGATTTCAGCACTTCCGCGTAGTTGCCGAATTGGAATGCGGCGATCGGGCCGCTCGACGGATCGAAGCGGTAGAAGGTCAGCACCAGCGTCATCACGAGCGGCACCAGCACGAGCGTCGCAAACAGCAGGAAAGCCGGCGCGCACATCAGCCACAACGGTAAAAACGCCTGCCACGGCGCGCGGCGCGCCTTGCCGGTCTTCATGCTGTGGTTCGAAGCGGGCAGCGTACTAGCCATGATGCGCATCCCGTTGAATGAAGCGAATCGCCTCGCTGTTCCAGTCGACACCGACCGCCGCGCCCTCCGGCAGCGGCTCGGTGCCCTCATTCTGACAACACACCAGCACTTCGCCGAGCCGGCTATCCACGCGGTACAGCCATTGGCTGCCGAGGAAGAAGCGGCTCGTCACGGTGGCCGGTAAACGTCCCGCGTTCGGCGCGCATAGGCGCAGCTTTTCCGGACGAATGCACAACGTGACCGCGTCGCCGACGCCGATCACCCGTTCGCGCATGGGCAGTTGTGCGGTGTGGCCGGTCTCGGCGAGGTCGTGCCCGAGATCGATGCGGATCGCGTCGCCGTCGCGCGCCACCACCGTGCCCGCCAGCATGTTGGCCTTGCCGATGAACTGCGAGACGAATCGGTTTTCAGGCCGCTCGTAGGCTTCGTACGGCGTGTCGATCTGTGTAATGCGGCCGGCTTCCATCACCACCACACGGTCGCTGATCGACAGCGCTTCCGACTGGTCGTGCGTCACCATAATGGTGGTCGTGCCGATCTTGCGTTGAATGGCGCGCAGTTCGAACTGCATGTCTTCGCGCAGCTTGGCGTCGAGGTTCGACATCGGTTCGTCGAGCAGCAGCACGGGCGGCGCGATCACGATCGCGCGGGCAAGCGCCACACGCTGGCGCTGACCGCCGGACAACTCGCGCGGAAAGCGGTGCGCGAGCGTATCGAGCCGCACCAGCGCCAGTGCTTCGCGCACGCGTTCCTTGCGCTCGGCCTTGTCGACGTTGCGCATCTCGAGCCCAAAAGCGACGTTGTCCGCGACGCTCATATGCGGAAACAGCGCGTAGCTCTGGAACACGATGCCGAGGCCGCGCTTATTCGGTTTCATGTGCGTGATGTCGCGGCCGTCGAGCGTGATGCGCCCGCGCGTCGTTTCGACGAAGCCCGCGATCATCTGCAAGGTGGTGGTTTTGCCGCAGCCGGACGGCCCGAGCAGCGAAACGAACTCGCCTTTTTCAACCGACAGGTTCACGTCGGCGACGGCCTGCAGATCGCCGAACGATTTCGCTACGTCCGTGAGTGTGAGGAACGACATGATCTGGCCTTTGGATGGATCGACACCGGTTCAATCGGCTACTGCCTCGATGGAGCCGACTCTATCTAGCCAAATTGGATCGCGTCAATTTCAAATTCCGTTTGCCGGTATAAGATTCAGAAAAATTCCGTTGAATGGAAGATATTCGATGAAACCGGCGTCAGGTGTTCCGCTGCATGAAGTCCGGAAAATCCCTATGAATCAGAACAAAGTACAAATGGAACGAGCGTGCCGTGAAGATTCCATTCACGGATAAAACCCTCTATAGTGTTCCGATCAATGAAATAATTCGGAGCGCTGGAGATGAATGCTGCCGCCAAACGAGATGCCGATGCCGCACTGACCGAAACCGGCAGTGCGCCCGGTCCCGGGATGCTGGAGCGCGCCTTCGCTGTGATCCGCGCGTTATCCGAAGCGCAATCCGACGGCGGCCGCGTCACGCGTCTCGCGAAAGCGGTGGGTCTGACGCAAGGCACGGTGCACCGCATTCTTCACGCGCTGATCGCGGAAGGCATTGTCGAACAGGACGAGAGCTCGAAGCTCTATCGGCTGAGCGTGGATTTCTTCGCGCTTGCCGCGCAGGCCGGCAATCCGAGCGGCATGCGCACGCTGTGCCGTCCGGCGTTGCTGCGGCTGTGCGCGAGTCTCGGCGACACGATTTTCCTGCTGGTCAAAAGCAGCTTCGACGCGGTGTGTCTCGACATCTGCGAAGGGCCGTTTCCGATTCGCTCGTTTACCGGCGATATCGGCGGGCGCGTCGCATTGGGTGTCGGCCAGGGGAGTCTGGCGATTCTCGCGTTCCTGCCGGAAGCCGAGCGTGAAGAGATCATTCGCTTTAACGTGCCGCGCATTCGCGGCTATGGCGTGCTCGACGAAGTGTATTTGCGTACCGAGATCGAACGCGTGCGCCAACTCGGTTACGCGGGCCGCAATAGCGGGGTGCTCGACGGCATGGCGGGCGTCGCGGTGCCGATTCTGGACCGTACCGGCGTGGCGGTGGCGGCATTGAGCGTCGGCACGCTGGCGGCGCGTCTCGGCGACGATCGACTGCCGATGGTGGTCGAATTGCTGCGCCGCCAGGCCGATGCGATCGGCCCGCAAACCAATCCCTTCGATGTCGCGTTGCGCCGGCCGATGCACGGGTTGTCGCGCGCCATGACGACCGAGCGCATCGCCGGATAAGCGGAAACGAGAAGGGGCGGATTCGCTGTTACTTCACCGTGAAGGTGTAGTGCCCCTGCGTGCGGTGCCCGTCGTCAGCGACCGCCACCCAGGCAACCGAGTAGGCGCCCGGCGTCAGTGGGTTCAGCGCCACCGACATGTGCTTCCTGTTGGACGGATCGATCACGGATTTGCCGCTCGTCACCGGCTTGCCCTGCGCATCGGTGACGGTGATCGAACTGAACGCCGGTTCGAGACCATCATCGAAGTCGATGGCCACATCTTTCTGCGACGTCGTGACGGTCGAGCCGGCAGACGGCACCTGGTGAGTCGGATAGGCGTGGGCGTGCGCGAATTGCGCGACAGTCAACGTCAGCGCGGCGACGAGGCCGCGCACCATGGAGGAGTTCAGGAGAGCGGTTTTCATCAGTTGAAGAGCGGCTTGCCGAGAGAGTTAGGGAAGATGTCGTCGAAATACAGGTGAGCGTCGAACAGGACGCCCACGTGGTTGCCGGTCAGGCGATTGACCGGGATCTGCGCTTCGATGCCGAACTGGCCATAACGGTTGAGCCAGAGTACGCCTGGGTTGACGGTCCCGGTTGTTTGACCGGCACACGCGCCCGCCGTACAGGTACTCATCGGGGCTTCTACGACCAGAATCAGGTTGCGGAACGGTTGCGGGAGCCCGAGGTCTTTGACCTGCGATTGCAGGTAAGGAATGCTGTACTGCAACGTGAGGCCCCAGCCCAACGAATTCGGACCGTTATCCGACGATGCCGTCGTCAGGTTGGGACCGAGCTGCCCCGTAATCGCGAAAGGCCGCAGGTAGCTGAGCGAGGCGGGCAGATCGCCGAAGCCTTTGCCGAAATAGACGTTCGGCGTGAACGTCGAGTACGAGCTGGCGATCGATTTCGCGCCTGTGCCGCCGATTGCAGCCAGCAGCCCGATCGACGCCATGAATTCGTGCCGCGCATTCGCGTAGATCAGGTATTTGGCGCCGACGGTGACGTTGTTCCAACCCTTGGCGGAGCCGCCGTTCGGGTCGTTCTGGGTCACGTAGTCGCTGGCAACGCTGAACGCGAGGTTCTTCGTGATGAGCTTGTCCCACTCGTACGACACGGTGTTGACGTTCATGTTGTCACCGTTGCTGTCCGGGGTTTTGATGTGGCCGAACTGGGTGTCGAATTCGTCGCCGACACCGGGGTCGTCGATGGTCAGCGTGGCAGGAAATACGCGGTCGCCGACCACTGCATGGGCCGAAGCATCCGGCGAACCGGTGAGGCAGGCGGCGCTGGCCGCCGCCATCAGGGCGGCGCGTGCGGGCGCCGCGTGCCGTTTGAAAAACGTACGCATGATCTAATTCTTCTCCAATTGTCTTGATACATCGCCGCGTTTAGGTGCGGCGACATCCCGCGACTGCTCGCGCAGTGCGGACTCTGTTCTGGTACAGATCGACTCAGGAAAGAACGGGAGGCGCACGCGGCTGGGCCGCGGTGTAGAAAAGGGGGACGTGGACCGCGTCGCGCGTTGCGACGACCGGTGCTCGCGCCACCGATAGCGTGGCGGCAAACACCGCTGGCGTGCCCGGCAGCACCGGCGCGTGGGCAAGCATGCCGCAATAGGCGCAAGCTTGCCAATGGAATGCCGGTGAATGCGAGGACTTGCTGTTCTGCGCGACCGGGCTGTTGTCCGGTTCTGCCGAGCAGTAGGTGGCGAGTGCCTGGCCGAGCCGATCGTGTGCCGCCAGTGCCTGCGAAACCGTCGGCGCAAGCGTACTCATCAGGATTGCAAGCAATCCCAACAGGCTACCGATTTTCTGAAGGCGAAGACGAAGCATGCTGGCCGCTAAGGACGGGAGGAAGCAATGAACGACGCCGATTATGCCACGCCACTATTCAGTCGAAGATACAGGGTTTCACATGTCCGAGGTAGGTCTATTAGCATTTTTTCGGGGACATGAAGACGCATTCATGCAACGTCAGTCTCGGTCGCGCAGTCATGGATCCTGTCCGGATAGGCTAAAAATTTCGTTTGCGAACGCCGCTTGATGGCCCTGGTTTGGCCACGCTGAGATTTCTTCCTTAACGTCTCAGATTGGTCGGCCGCGCAAGTTCGGCATTCAAGGGTCGGCCCGGGTCCTGCACCGACCGTCCGTCTCCGAACGGCCATCAACGCTTCTTCCGCGATCCGGCTCGCCCGGCGACACTTTGTGCCTGGACTTTGCCATCGCCCGCCTGGCGGCTCTTCACGTGATCAATGAACGCGCGCAGCTTCGGCAAGATTTGCCGGCGACTGGGATAGCAGAGAAACACCCCCGGAAGCACCGGCGCGTACGCTTCCAGCACGTGCACCAGTCTTGCTGCTCTCAACCCTTCGGCGACCATCGGCTCGGGTAGCTGCGCGAGGCCCAGGCCTTCGATCGCGGCGCCAAGCATGGTCGGAAAATCGCCGGCGATCAACGGACCGGATACGGCGATTTCGATCGCCTGCCCGTTGACGTTGAATGACCATGGCGCGAGTGCGCCGCTGGAGCGCCGCCATCGCAGGCATGCGTGTTGGCGCAGATCGTCCGTGTTTTCGGGCCGGCCATGCGCCGCGAAGTAGTAAGGACTACCGACAACGATGAGGCGAAACGGCGGCGTCAATGGCACCGCGACCATGTCGGCGGCGACGAGATGCCCCAGCCGGATGCCGGCGTCGAATCCTTCCGCCGCAATATCGATCACCTCCTTGCTGGTGGCAAGCTCCACCTCGATCTCGGGATAGGCCTTGCAGAAGGATGCGATCAGCGGTTCCAGCAGGATCGGGACAACCGCGCGCGGTACGGTGAGACGCAGCAATCCGGTCGGCCGCTGACCGAGCCCGCGCGCAACCTCGCCGGCCGCGACAAGTTCCTCGAAGGCGGGCTTGGCGCGCGAAAGAAACCGTTCGCCGGCCTCGGTCAGGCCGACACTGCGCGTGGTGCGCATGAAGAGCGCTGCGCCAATGCGCGCTTCGAGCACGCGCACCGTCTGGCTGACGGCCGATGGCGTCACGCCGAGTTCTGCAGCTGCCTTTCGAAAGCTGCGATGCTGGGCAACGCTCAAAAACACCTCCACGCCATCGAGCGCACCCTGCCGAACTGTGAAGTTCTGCTTCATAGCCTGTCAACATTGTGATGAATAGTCACTCGCGCGAGACGATGGTACACCTAACACCTGCAGATCAGGAGTGGGAGATCCTTCAATGACTGACGTACTTGATGGCGTGCGCGAACACGATCGCACGACCGGCCTGACCGGCCACGAAGTCCAGGATTCATCTGGCGAACCGCCGCTGATTACGCGCGCTGATTCCGCCAGGATCGTCCCGCCGCGCCCCGCCTGGCGCAGCCTGCTCTGGTTCGCGCCGCTGACGGCCATGTGGATTGCGTTGATCTACTGGCAGCCAATAATCCCCTCCAGCGGGGTTCAGACCACGGCCCACCAGCTGATGGCCCATGCGTTTATCGCGCTTGGCTTGTGGCGCGGTCTCGAAAGCACTGACCTGACGCCGGGCCAACGCCGCGCGACCTGGCTTGCGATCATGATCCCGGACACGCTTTGGTTTGCAGTCGTCTGGAGTGCGGCGATCAATGGCGTCTTTCTCCTGAGTGCCACACCCCCACCGGTGCCGTTCCTGCCTATGGCGATCTTCCTGCCGGTAATCATTGGCGCGCCTCTGTTGCTGTTTTCGAAGCGGGTCGGTCAAGTGCTCGACGCGATGCCGGCGACCTGGCTCGTCGCGCTTCAGCTTTACCGCATATTCGGCAGCTGGGCTCTCGCTGCCTGGCTGCACGGCGTGATGCCAGGCATCGTCGCGCTGCCGGCAGGGATGGGCGACGTGCTGACCGGCCTATTCGCACTGCCGGCGGCGATATCCCTGGCAAGCGGCACGGCTCCAGGGCGCAAGACGGCGATCGCCTGGAACTTCTTCGGCCTTGCCGATTTCGCCGTCGCGATTACCTTGGGGATGATCACCGCGCCCGGCCGCTTCCAGTTGATCGCTCTGCATGGGCTAAGCATTAGCGCGGGCGCTTATCCGTATGTACTGACCCCTGCTTTCGTGGTGCCCAGCTCGATCCTGCTGCACGCGCTGTCGCTGCGGCAACTGATCCGACGACGCGCCGCCTGATCGCGTTCCCGACCATCAATGCTCCACCCAACACTGGATAACAAGCACCATGTCACCGAAACTTCTCTTTCAGTTGCAACTCGTTCTGGGGTATGTCGCGTGGCTTCTTTGCTTCGGCGCATACGTCTGGCCCAGGCTCAAGTCGATGGCCCCATTCGACGCGCAGCGCGCAATCGCCACGTTGCACAGTTTCCGTTTTTTCGGGCTTGTCTTCATCCTCCCGGGCATCGTCAGTCCCGATCTTCCTGCCAGCTTCGCCGTGTTTGCCGCATACGGCGATTTCGCAACGGGCGTGCTGGCGATGCTGGCGCTCCTGACGGTACGCATACGCCGACTCTTCTGGTTGTTCGTCGTAGCCTTCAATTTTGTGGGTGCGACCGACATCATCGTCGACTACTACCACGCAATTCAGGCCGACCTTCCTGCGCATGCGGGAGAATTTGGCGCCGTGTACGCGATTCCGATCATCTACGTGCCCTTGCTGATGATTACGCATGTTGCCGCTTTCTGTCTGGCGCTGCGCCCTCAGCTCAAGACGGCTCCGAGCTATTGATCTTTCCGTAAGCCATGATGCGACGCGAACGGAAGGCCGCTACGACACTAGCCTTGCCGCTGATGCGAGGTATAGCGGCGATGGGTCGCGTCGGTGCTCGCAAAAACAGGTGTAGGTCATCTTGATCACGTGATCGTCGTCCGAGGCGACCGCCATCCCGCACACGTCGTTCCAGTCGATGGCGAGATCCGGGATGTTTGCTTCTGCGTCAGCCAGTCTGCCGACCGTTGCATAAGCGGCGCATAGCGCAATCCACAGGCCCGGCAGCAATTGCTTGACCAGTTCATCGGGAAGCTGGGCAAAGACGATTCGCGCGGCTCGCGTTGCGGTAACCGTATGGAGCAAGGTGAAGTCCGGCTTACGCCAGTAAGCGCCAATTGTCGCCCGCGCCAGATCGTCCAGCAACGCCACATCGGCGGGAGGCGCAAGCACGGCGTTGCCAAACCGCGGATCGGCTCCAACAGCACGCAAGCGCGACGTGATCGAGGTGCCCTCGAAAGCCGTGCCGCTCAGTGCCTGGGCGACGTGGTCGAATCCTGCATCAGCGCGCCTCGCCGTGCGATTTTCTTCCGGACTAACGTCAATCGGCAGATGCGACGAGATTAACGACGCCAAGCCCGCGGCAATCTCGCCGGCATGCCCGGCCTCAATGCCGTAGGCCAGCCGGATCAGCGAGTGGAAGGCCTGCGTAGCAGGAGCGAAAGGCACCTCCTGCAGCACTGTCGTGATCACGGGATCGGGGCCGGCGTCGGCGATCCAGTCCTGAAAGCAAAGGCGCAATGCGCCGAATGCGGCTCGTTCGCCTAAATGTCGTGCCCATTCGTGACGAGCGATAACCGCGTCGATCGGCGGAGCACTCAAGGCGTACTCGCGCTCCCACATATCGAAGAACGCCTGCAGTCGAACTGGCGAAGCCCCCATTTCGGCCAAGGCAACAAGCGCCATCGGGCAATGGTTCGTTGTCCCTCTAGCCGCAAGGTCAAAGTGTGCGTTTGCATCGAGAAGCTCGCTCAACTTGAGGTGAACGGGGTCTTTGCGCATGTTGACGTCTCTTAACCAAAGGGGGGAAGTCTCATTGTGAATTAGAAGGCTTACGGTCACATTGCGCTTGACCCGTGCCTCACGGCCATGATTGAATTTGCCAAGGGTGTTCTTCGGCAATGCTCACCTCGCTTCGCCACAGGAGGCATCCGTGAGCCCGAAAGCTTCGCCGATCTCCAACGCCCAGCGCGCACTCGACACCGAGCCGCAATCCGTCGATGCTCCGCTGTCGGCGGCCGCCGCGTTTCTCGTGCTTGTCGTCAAGGATGATGACGCATCGATCGCCACCGCCCGCTCCGTGGTGGCCAGTACCGGCGACCTCATAAAAGACCTCAGGATCCGAGCCAATAGCGGCCTGTTTACCTGCAACGTCGGGATCTCGCATCGTGTCTGGGGACCGCTCACCGGCAAACCCGCGCCGAGCGAGCTTGTGCCGTTCCGGGAGGTGCGGGGCGCTACGCACACGGCGGTGGCCACAGCAGGTGATCTGCTCTATCACATCCGTGCCGACACGATGGATCTGATCATCGAGTTCGAGAAGCTTCTCCTTGAGGCCTTCGGCGACGCCGTCACGGCGGTCGACGACGTGGCTGGGTTCCGCTACTTCGACGGGCGCGACCTGCTCGAGTTTGTCGACGGCACCGCGAATCCCGACGGCCTTGACCTGCCCGCCGCGACGATCGTCGGCGAGGAGGATCCCGACTACGCCGGCGGTAGCTATGTCGTGATCCAGAAGTACCTTCATGACCTCTCAGCCTGGCGCGCTCAAAAAGTCGAAACCCAGGAGGCGATTATCGGGCGCACCAAGTTCGACAACGTCGAGTTACCGGACGCGACGCAGGGTCAAAAGTCGCACAAGACGCTCTGCACGATCCAGGACGCCGACGGCGAGCACGACATCCTGCGCGATAACATGCCGTTCGCGGTCCCGGGACGGGGCGAGTACGGCACCTACTTCATCGGTTATTCGCGCCACCTTTGGGTGATCGAGAAGATGATGGAGCGGATGTTCATCGGCGATCCTCCACCGCTTCACGACCGGATCCTGGACTTCTCCAAGGCCGTCGCCGGCGTGACGTTCTTCGCTCCGGCCCGCAAATTTCTCAGCGACCTTGCTGACTGAGTTATCTCAGCGACTGTCAGATTCACTACCTTACGTGGCGAACACCGCGTGGATCGCTGCAGTTATTGACCGTCCATGGCGCGATGGCATCCGTTTAGCAGTTTGCGCGAGTCCACCGCCAAAGTTTGCACGATCCGGACGATTAGCCGCGGCTTGGGCTCCGCCTGGGCTCCGCGCCGAGGCAGACGGACGTCATCGAAGTTCCCACCGATGTTCCATTTTCGACCTTGGGCTGCCGCTGCGGCAGCCTCTCGAACACACGCGTGTCTAGCTCCGGGTTAGCGGGCGGCTTTTGTGTCTCCTGCTGCCCGCTGCAGAAGACATGAGAGAAATTGATCAAACCAAGCAAAAAACATCAATTCTCATCAGATATTGTTCGGCCGAGAATGGTTCACCAGTCGGCAACGCGAGAGACGCGATGCCGGATGAGCAACGATTCTCCATCCATTCCTGTCGCTATTCAGTTCATCCAAATAGTTAGGAATGTAGATTAAATGGCTGGCTGGTTCAGATGCGAAAAAAGAATGGTCGGTGCCAGTACTCGGCGGCTTGCATTTTCGTCGGCACAGTGCCGTCACTGCATGAGCGGAGGATATCCGGACGGGGCGATCCGATCGTTTTATGGTTTCTTATGTATTCCTACTTAAAGTAAACACAATCTACTACCTTCAAGGAAAACAACAATGCGCTTTTGTCATCTTCGTCATGAGGTCGCGGCTGTTGCTTTTGTTGCGATCGCCGGACTTTTTCTGTCCTGCTCGCCGCCGGTAATGGCGGCCGATGCCGAACTCAATGTCTACAACTGGTCGGACTACATCGCTAAGGACACGATCCCGAACTTCGAAAAGGAGTCTGGTATTCACGTGAGATACGACAACTACGACAGTGACGACACGCTGCAGGCCAAGCTTCTGGCGGGGAGTTCAGGTTTCGACATCGTCGTGCCGTCGTCGCTCTACATGGCGAGGCAGATTCAGGCGGGCATACTTCAGAAGCTCGACAAGTCGCAAATCCCGAACCTCAAGAATCTTGACCCGGTACTCATGAAAATGATCGCGGATGCCGATCCGGGGGCGCAATACGGCGTACCCTGGGCGTACGGCACCGATGGCATCGGCTACAACGTGCAGGAAGTGAAGAAAGCGCTGGGCGAAAACGCGCCCGTCGACAGTTGGGCGCTGGTGTTCGATCCGGCTAACGTGTCGAAGCTGAAAAGCTGTGGCGTCTCGTTCCTCGATCAGGCCGCCGACGCATTCGCGACTGCCTTGCAGTACCTGCACAAGGATCCGAACAGTTCGAATCCTGCCGACTATCAGGCCGCCTTCGATCTGCTGAAGAAGGTGCGTCCCTACATCACCCAGTTCAACTCGTCGGGCTACATCAATGACCTCGCGAATAACGATGTCTGCGTGGCAATCGGTTGGTCCGGCGACGTGGGCATTGCGCGGCGGCGCGCGGCAGAAGCGAAACGGTCCTATGAGGTCCGCTTCTCGAACGTCAAGGAAGGTGGCCTGCTGTGGTTCGACATGATGGTGATCCCGAAGGACGCGCCGCATCCCGAAGCGGCCATGAAGTGGATCAACTATGTCGAAGACCCGAAGGTCAATGCGGCGATCACCAACGAGGTGTTCTATCCGACCGCGAACCGTGCCGCTCGTTCGTTCGTCAGCCCGGTCGTGTCGCAGGACCCGAGCGTTTATCCGGACGATGACGTGCTGAGCAAAATGACCCTGATGAAACCCTTGCCCGCCGACATCGTCCGGCTGGAAAACCGACTTTGGGCGCAACTGAAAGCGGGGCGCTGATCTGTTCGCGAACGATGAAAGCATTGGTGGCTACTTCAACAGCAAGTTCGGCGATCTGTATCTCGACATCAAGAAGACCTTCGGCGTCGGGCCGATGGCGCCGTCGGCCGTAATCACACTGATGCCCAATCGAGGCAGCGGAATCCACTGCACGCCGAGAGAACGTCCCGCGTGAATGAGCCGGCCGTGGTCCAGCTACAAGCTAGGCTCCGGGACCACGGCCGGAATCGGCTTCTTTGCCCTGCGTCAGCAGCCATTCGAACATCTGCTCGACGATCGGTGAGCGCGACAGCCCGGCCACTCGCGATATCCACCATGTCATGCCCGGCAAACGCGGGTAATCGGCCAGGATGGTCAACGCGCCCTGATCGATACTGCCTTGCGCCACCAGCCGGGACAGGCAGGCAATGCCACGCCCACGCAACACGGCATCCAGCACCAGACGCTGATCGTCATAGATCGCGCTCATGCGATAGGCGGACAGTTGCTCGCGGAAAATCGGCGCGATGCTCTCGCTGGTCAGGTTCTCTTCCAGACAGATGAGGCCCGTATGCAAATGATGTTTGGCGCGTGGCACGCAGTCTAATTTCGTCGCCAGTTCCGTGGCGCACACGGTCACCCACTCGTCCTGCAGAAACGGCATTTCCAACAAACCGGCCTGTTGCATCGGCCGCGCGCCGATCGTCATATCGACATCGATCTCATCGACATAACGCGCGCTCTCGTCGGTGGAGAGCAGCGGGCATAGATCGGGAAGCACCTGTTGCAATTGATCGAGGCGCGGTTGCAGCCAGCCGTGCAGCAACGGCGCGGGACACACCAGCACGACCAGCCCGGGGTCCAGATAGGTGGCGATCCGGCCGAGCCCGCTGCGCAGCGTGTCCATCGAGCGCTGCACGCTTCGCTGCAGCACCTCGCCCGCGACCGTCAATTCGACGCCGCGGCCGATTCTGCGAAACAGCGGTTGCCCCAGTTGCTCCTCGAGCTGCTGGATCTGGTGGCTGATCGCCGATTGCGAGAGGTGCAGTTCGTCGGCCGCGCGGGAGAAATTGCCCAGTCTCGCGGCCGCTTCGAAGCCCATCAGCAACTTCAGGGAGGGGACACGTTGCATGGAGGTATGAGAGAAGTTAATTGATTCGAGCAATAAACATCATTTTTCATCAAGTGTAACCCGTATCACAATGGCTCACCACCTAACGACGGAGATAGCAGGATGAGTCGCTTTGATGCTCGCCAACATGGCTACCGGATGCCCGCTGAATGGGAAACGATGGACACCACCTGGTTGGGATGGCCGATTCTGGAAGGCCGCGAAGACTTGTGGGGGAGCCACTATCTGCGGGTCTGCCGGGAGTTTGCGCTGGTCGCGCAGACGGTCGCCCGCTATCAGCGTTGCGTAGTGACCGCTCATCACAGCCAGGCGGATGCCGCGCGCGAATTGCTCGGCAACGGCGTCGAGGTTCTCAGCGTTGCGGCAGAAGACAACTGGCTGCGCGACTGCGGGCCGATTTTCCTGCTGGGCGAGCGTGGCCAGTTGGGCGCTGCCGCTTTCCGCTTCAATTGCTGGGGCGAGAAATACCAGCCTTACGACGGTTGCCAGCAGGTAGGGCAGGACATCGCCCGCGCGGCCGGGGCGCAGATTTTCAACTCGCACATGGTGCTGGAAGGCGGCGCCTTTAACGTGGACGGGCAGGGTACGCTGATCACCACGGAAAGCTGCCTGTTGCATCCGAACCGCAATCCGCACATGAACCGTGCTGAAATCGAGGCCGAACTCAAGCGCATGCTGGGCGTGGAGAAGATTATCTGGTTGCCTGGCAATCCGGACGAAGTCGAAACCAATGGGCATGTGGACGGTATTGCGTCGTTCATCGCGCCGGGCAAGATGTTGTGCCAGAGCGCGAGTCCGGTGCAGGGCGATTACTTTCATGTGATGCGTGAGAATCGCCGCGCACTGGAGTTAGCCACTGACGCTGCCGGCCGGCGCTTCGAACTGCTCGACCTGCCGTCGCCGATCATCAGCGAACGCTATGGCTCCGAGCGCTACTGCGATTGCTACGCGAACTACATTCTGGTCAACGGCGCGGTGATTTCGACCGCGTTTGGTGTGGAACAGGACCAGGCCGCGCGCGAGGTCTTCGCTCTGGCGTTTCCGGAGCGGCGCGTGGAGTTGCTGCCGATTCCCACTTTGTCGATCGGCGGCGGCAGCATTCATTGTTCGACGCAGCAACAGCCGGCTGTTACCACTCACGTCACCGCTAACTGATCCAGACCGAATCCGATCGAAGGAACCTTCACATGTCGTCGCGAAACATCACGGTAGCGTCGGTGCAAATGGCATCCGGCAGCTGGACCTTTGAAGACAATATGGCCACGGCGGAACGATTGATCCGTGAGGCCGCGAAGCAGGGCGCCAACCTCGTGTTGTGCCCCGAGCTTTTCATGATGCCGTACTTCTGTCTGGATCAGAACGTGCAGCATCTGGAGCTGGCCGAACCGTTTGCCGGTAATCCTCGGATTGCCCGCTTCGCGAGACTCGCCGGTGAACTGGGCATCGTGTTGCCGATCGGTTTCTTCGAGCGGGCCGGCAATGCCGCCTACAACTCGATTGCTGTAGCCGACGCCGATGGAAAAGTACTCGGCGTGTATCGCAAGACCCACATTCCGGACGGACCTGGCTATACGGAAAAGTTCTATTTCACGCCCGGCGACACCGGCTTCAAGGTGTGGGACACGCGCTTCGGCAAGATCGGCATCGGCATCTGCTGGGATCAGTGGTATCCGGAGACGGCACGCAGCCTCGCGCTGATGGGCGCGGAAATCCTGTGCTTTCCGACCATCATCGGGTCCGAGCCGTTCAGCAGCGACTTCGACTCCGCCGGTCATTGGCAACGCACGATGCAAGGCCACGCGGCAGCCAATATGGTGCCGGTCGTCGCGGCTAACCGGATTGGCCGTGAAGTCGGCTTCGGCAACGGCAATCCGCAACAGCAAGGGCTCACCGGCGTGTTCTACGGTTCCAGTTTCATTGCGGATCACACGGGCGCGAAGCTGGCCGAGGCTAATCGCACGGACGAAACCATTCTTCTGCACACGTTCGACCTGAACGCCATTCGGGCAGACCGGCAGTCGTGGGGTTTTTTCCGCGATCGCCGTCCGGAAATGTATCGCACGCTGCTCACCAGCGATGGCAATTCGTCCTGCTATCGCTAAGGAATACTTTATGAAAAAGCACCGGCTGCCGTCGTTCGCCGCTCTTGGACTTTGTCTGTGCCTGCTTGCAGGGCAATCCCACGCAGAGGAAGAGAAGGTACTGAATCTGTACAACTGGAGCGATTATTTCGCCCCTGACACGTTGTCCGAGTTCCAGAAGGAAACCGGTATCAAGGTCCGTTACGACGCGTACGACAGCGACGAGACACTACAGTCCAAGCTGATGACAGGGGACAGCGGATACGACCTGGTGTGGCCGACCAATGATTTCATGGCGAAGCAGATCCAGGCTGGCGCATTTTTCAAGCTCGACAAGAGCAAGCTGCCGAACCTCAAGTATCTGGACCCCGCGCTGCTGAAATTGATGGCGCGGTCCGATCCCGGCAATCAGTACGGCGTTCCGTACATGTGGGGCACCGTGGGCGTGGGATATGACCGCGCCAAGGTCAGCGCGATCCTCGGGAAAGACATGCCCGTCAACAGCATGGACTTGCTGTTCAATCCGGCGATCGCGTCGCGCATCGCCGCGCACTGCGGTATCGGCTTGCAGGACTCAGCTAGCACGGTGCTGCCGTTGGCGCTGCGCTATGTCGGCCGCGATCCGGTGAACCCGACCGCGCAAGACTATGCCGTCGCGCAGACCATGCTGCAGAAAGTCCGGCCTTATATTCATCTGTTCGTCGATTCGGCCAACGCCAACGAGTTGATCGACGGCGAACTGTGCGTCATGGTGGGCTACTCCGGCGCGATCAACGTGGCCTCGCAAAAGGCTCGGGAGTTCGACCGCAAGCGTGACATCGTCTACGACATCCCGAGCGTGGGCAGCCTGATGTGGTTCGACGGCATGGTCATTCCCAAGACCGCGAAGCACCCGGACAACGCGCATGCGTTCATCAACTACATCCTGCGGCCGGACGTCGTGGCGAAGATCTCCAATGCCACGCGATACGCTAATGCCAATCTGGCCGCAGTGAAGCTGATGGACCCGGCGCTGGTCAATAATCCGAACATCTATCCGAATGAGCAAAAGAAACGGACTCTGTTTACGCCGGTGGTCGAAGCACCCGCCACCGCTCGTCTGGAGGGCCGAATCTGGCTCGGCCTCAAGGCGAGCAAGCCCTGAATGGCCGGCTATGCATAAAGTTTCACCGAAATGGTTGAGGTGTTTTTCATGACGACAAGACGTCATTTCCTAAAACGGGGATTGCTGGCCTCCGGCGGCGCGCTGTTATCGGGCGCGCTGGGCAGCGGCTTCAGTACGATAGCGCTCGCGCAGAGCGACAACTGGCAGATGCCGGACGAAGGCGGCACCCACGCCGCGACCTGGATGGCATTCGGCCCCAGCGAGGAAATCTGGGGCGGCAAACTGCTGCCCGTGGTCAGAGAGAATCTGGCTGGCATCGCGAAGGCCATTGCAGCGCACGAGCCGGTGAAAATGCTGGTGCGGGAAGAAGACCACGACATCGCCGCTCGCCTCTGTGGTGCTGCGGTCGAGCTCGTGCTTCAACCCGTCGATGATTTGTGGATGCGCGATACAGGGCCCGTGTTTGTCAAAGGATCCGCAGGCCAGATCGGCGCCGTGGACTTTAACTTCAACGGCTGGGGGAACAAGCAGCAGCACGAACAGGACGCGGAAGTCGCGGCCTTCGTCGCGCATCGAGCCGGGGCGACATTACTCGAAACGCGTCTGGTGCTGGAAGGCGGCGGCATTGAGGTGGACGGCGAAGGCACGGCCATTATCACGCAGAGCTGCGTACTGAATTCCAATCGCAATCCGGGTCTCAGCAAGGCGCAGTGCGAAGCGGAATTGTCCCGCCTGCTCGGGCTGCGGAAAATCATCTGGCTGCCGGGCATTGCAGGCAAGGATATTACCGACGGCCATACCGACTTCTATGCGCGCTTTACGAGCCCGGGTGTCGTGGTCGCCGGGCTCGATCCGGATCCGTCTTCCTACGATCACACGGTGACGAAGCGCCATCTGGAGATCTTGCGCAAGTCCACCGACGCGAAGGGCCGTCCATTGAAGGTAGTGGTGCTGCAAGGCCCGGCGACCGTGCGCCGCAAGTATGAGAACGACCAGTTCGCGGCCGGATACATCAACTTCTATGTGTGCAACCACGCGGTGATCGCCCCGGAATTCGGCGACAGCAAAGCGGACCGCAATACGCGCGATGTTCTCGTGGATCTGTTTCCCGGCCGGGACGTGATTCAACTGAATATCGACGGCGTCGCCGCAGGCGGCGGTGGAATTCACTGCACGACACAACAACAACCCAGCTGATCACCCATCGCGGGCCGCTCCACGATGCGGGCTCGCGATTCTCCCACGCGACAAGTAAATGACTCAAACAGGTCGGGTGCTGCCAATCGCCGTCAGGCAGTGACCGGTCATGAGGCGACGGTCGCGCTGGCGCGCTTCGGCCGCGTGAATCTCGACCGGGTAGTTCGCGTCTTCGCCGCGGGACTGGTCGTAGCCGGCCTCTTGCAGCTGGACGAGTTCTGCGCGCACCTGTGCGCGGGTCAACGCAGGAGCGTCGGTGCCTGCAAAAGCGGGAGCGGCAATAGCGCTTGCAACGATAAGGGCAGCAAGAATGCGGACCTTCATGAATTTCTTCATCGAGGAAAAGAGTTTGGCGAGTGCCCCTGAAGCTTTCATGGCTTCAATTTAATAATATGTATTACGAATAAATATATCAGGAGCCGTTCCCGCAAAAACGACTCCTGTGCCGCCTCAGAACGGCTTGGTCGGCAAATACTTTCCGTCGAGTGTGATCACGGCACGCGAGCCGCCTTCCGGATCGTCGACTTTCTTGATGTCGAGCTTGAAATTGATTGCGCTGATAATGCCGTCTCCGAACTTCTCATGAACCAGCGCCTTTAGCGTCGAACCGTAAATCTGCACCATCTCGTAGAACCGGTAGATCGTCGGATCGGTCGGCACGCCGCCGGGGATGCTGCCGCGCACCGGAATCGTCTGCAGCAGGCGCACCGCGTCTTCACCCATGTCCAGTTTGTCGGCCACGACCTTGGCGGCGTCCGCCGGCAGCGGATGCTGGCCGAGCAGCGCGGCGGTGACGAATGCGAGGCTGAGGCCAGTGCCTTCGGTGATCTGCTCGAACGTCAGGTTCTTGCGGACCTTCGCGTCGATGATCGCGTCGGCTAGGATTTCACGGGGGGCCTGGCTATATTGAGATTGCGTCATGATCTTGCTCCTTGAGATGGGATGAAGTTGAAAAGCAGTGGTTCAGGCAGCGAGGTTGAGTCGAGCCGGGCTTGCACAAACATGCGGATGTTCCGCGAGAGAAACGAAGCGGTTCGTCGTGCCGTCGAGCGTATCGATCGAGCCGGTTTCGATGTCGTACACCCAGCCGTGCAAGGCCAAATGTCCTTGTTCGAGCGCGAGCCGTACGGAGGGGTGAGTCTTGATGTTGGCAAGCTGGGCCACCACGTTTTCGCGGACCATCGAGTTGACCCGGTCTCGTTCGCTCCTGTGCTCACGCGCCTCGTTGACGACTTTCGCGGAATCCGCGTAGTGCAGCCAATTGCGCACGGCCGGCATGTGGTCCATGCACTTGCAGGTAGCGATTGCCGTCATCGCACCGCAATCGGAGTGACCGCAGATCACCACATCGGTGACGCCGAGCGCGGCGACCGCGTATTCGATCGTGGCGGACACGCCGCCCGGTTCCGGGCCGTACGACGGCACGATGTTGCCGGCATTACGGATCACGAACAGGTCGCCCGGCTCGCGCTGCGTGACGAGTTCCGGTACGAGCCGGCTGTCCGAGCACGAGATGAACAAGGTGCGGGGGTGCTGGCTCGTGGCCAGCTGCTTGAAAAGCTCGGAGCGCTGCGGGAACGCGTCGCGCTGGAACTTCAGGAAGCCGTCAATGATTTCTTGCATGTTTCGCTCCATCGGGGTGAGTCACGGGGGTTATTGCAAACCGATGGACGAAGAATGCGCCGCTCAAACTATAGTGTCCAAGATCGGTTTATTATCTTCTCTATAGGCAACGCCAATAGTTCGAGAGGGGCTCCATGCTGCTCCGGCACATCCGTTACTTTCTGGCGGTCGCGGAACATCGCAATTTCACGCGCGCGGCCGAGGCGCTGCACGTGTCGCAGCCGACGCTGTCGCAACAGATCAGGCAGCTTGAGGACACGCTGCGCGTGCAGTTGCTCGACCGGTCCGGCCGGACGATCCAGCTGACCGACGCCGGCGCGGCTTATGTGCGCTACGCGCAGCGCGCGCTGCAAGACCTGGAGGCGGGCACGCGGGCGATTCACGACGTGCAGGAATTGAACCGCGGCTCGCTGCGCCTCGCCATGACCCCGACGTTCACCGCCTACCTGATCGGCCCGTTGCTGGAGCAGTACAACCGCCGCTATCCGAACATCACGCTGAACATCCTCGAAATGCCGCAGGACCGGATGGAGACGCTGTTGAACGAAGATGCGCTCGATGTCGGCATCGCGTTCACCGATACGCAGTCCCCCGACGTCGAGACCCATGTCCTTTTCGTCGAAGCCCTGGCGATGGTGGTCGGCAAGTCTCATCCGCATGCGAAGAAGCGCGCTGCATTGACGCTTCCCGAGTTCGAAAACGAAGCGCTCGTGCTGCTCAACGAAGAGTTTGCTACCCGCCAGACCATCGATCGATATTGCAAACAGAATGGCGTCGCGCCGCGCATTGCAATGGAGGTCAATTCGATCAGCGCGGCTATCGAGATCGTACAGCGTAGCGAGCTCGCAACGCTTCTACCGGCCGCGATCGCGCGCGCACACAGCGAACTGTGTCTGGTACACCTGGAGCCGGCGCTACCGCAGCGGACCGCTGCGCTGCTACTGCGCAAAGGCGCATATCGAACCGCAGCAGCGCGGGCATTCGTCGCGCTTGCCCTTGAGGAAAGCGCGGCTGAGCCGGGTGGCCGACGGGCGAAGCTGGCTTCGTAAAAGGCAAACAGTAGGAACCGCCTCGAATGCTGGTAGCTGAGGTGAAGCTCTCGGCCGTCGGCTCTCGTGCACTTGCCGGGCGCCGCTAGCTGTCCTACGTTTGGTTGCAGATGACTGACGAGATATCGAGGGGGGAGACGCATTTCTGTTTCGCCGGTCATGGCAAGTGCAGTGAGCATCTGACAAAATCTCTAGAAGAATACTAAGAATGGAGGCAGCTTGCGGACGGTCGAATACCGCTTTTCCACCATTTGGCGCATCGAAGCGCCCGTGCAGGACGTTTGGGCGGCAATCCACGATTCGGCGCGCTGGCCCGAGTGGTGGAATAACGTCGAGCGCGTGGACCAGCTAGAGGCGGGGTCAGATCATGGCGTGGGCGCTGTGCAACGCTATACGTGGAAAGGCTGGTTACCCTATCGCCTCGTGTTCGATATGCGGGTGACGCGCGTCGACCCGTTGGTCGCGCTGGAGGGAGAAGCCAGTGGCGACGTCGAAGGCACCGGCCAGTGGAGCTTTTCGACCGACGGACGCAACCTTACCGTGGTCCGCTATGACTGGTATGTGCATACGAACCGCGCGTGGATGAATGCACTGGCACCGTTGTTGCGACCGGCTTTCCAATGGAACCACGATGCAGTGATGCGCGAAGGCGGCGCGGCGCTAGCGCGGCGGCTGGACGCGCGGCTGCTTGACATCGAGCATGGATAAAGCCACCGCGGCAATGGATTGAACGCTTCGCAAAGTTTTGCGAAGTGTGGGGAGGCATTCGCGGACCATCAGGCCGCGAGCTTTGCCCGGCAATGGGGCCGGGCAAAGCAGGGTGTTCATATTCGGCGACCCTGGCGGATCTTTATCCGCCAGGGTCCGCCTTCCCGAAAGTCGCTTCAAACCTTGACGACAGAGGCCCGATAGATCTCGTCGATGCTCTTCGCCAGCGTCGCGTCGAATTCACTGTCAGTCATTGATTCCTTGAGTTCGTTGATCAATGCCCTTGAGAAGCTGGCAATCATGCCGTGATTTCCAGCGAGCCGTTCGCAGGCGTCGGCTCGCGTGTAGCCTCCTGAAAGCGCGACTACCCGCGCGACGCGCGGGTGCTCGATCAGTGGACGATAGAAGTCCGCTACGTCAGGTATGGTCAGCTTGAGCATCACGCGACGGCTATCCGGCAAGGCGTCGAGACCTTTGGTCAGTTCCGCGAGGAGGGTGGCTTCCGCCCCTGGCTTGTCCGGACTCTTGATCGAAATCTCGGGTTCCAGTATCGGCATCAGGCCGTGCGCGTCGATCTGCGCTGCCAGTGCGAACTGTTGCTTCACAATCGCAGCGATACCGTTTTCCGAATTCAGGTTGATGACCGACCGCATCTTGGTGCCGCAGATACCGCGCTTCGTGGCCCGATCGAGCAGCTCGTCCAACCCGGGTATCGGCTTCATCAGTTGCACACCGTCGGCTTCGGCTTCCAGGCCCTTATCGACCTTCAGGAAGGGTACGACGCCGCGCTCCTCCCACAGGAACGTCGGAACGGGTTTCCCCTGTGCCTGTCCGTCCATGGTTGCTTCGAACAGAATGGCCCCGATGACCTTGTCCCCTGTAAAGGCAGGCGCGGTGATGATGCGCACCCGCATCTCGTGGATCAGTTTGAACATCTCGGCGTCACCGCTGTAGGCACTCTCCGGAATGCCGTAAAGCTTCAAGGCGCCGGGGGTCGATCCGCCGCTCTGGTCCAGGGCCGCGAAAAATCCCTGTTTTTCACGAACTTGCGCAAGCATCTTCTCATCTGCCACGATCGTCTCCCTCTTTCAAGAACCGAATATCGGACCAGGCACGTCTGATCCGGACCCATTGCGTTCAGTACGTTTAGTGTACTGGCATTCACGCGAATATCAGACTCCGTGAAGAGACGGTCGCCGGCGTTGCCACCGAACGACCGTTCTTGATACGTTCCCTCGCTGGGCGGCGCTCGTGACATCGATCGGAACGCCGCTGGAGGATCAAGGCTGGCCTGGGTCCACAGGTTGCCCCCGTCGAACCCGGACCAGTTTAGAACACCTTCACCGGCACGTTCACCACCAGCCGGTACTCCATGTTGTTGCCGTCGGAGTAATAGCGCGAGGCGTTGTGCCACATCGCGATGAACGTGACCTTCGTGTCCTTGAAGCGGCCGCTTTGGAGCGTATAGCTCGGAATGAAGCCGAACTCGTGATGGTGGCCATGCACCGGTTCGCCGTTCTTCCAGTACAGGTTGTGCAGCGGTGCCGACGCCGAAGCATTGTCCGCGGCACCTGCCGACGCGTCCGCGCCCCAGCCGTACTCGCCCCAGAACATCGCCTTGAGCCCCGGCACGCCGGCGTACTTACCGTCGAATGTGTAGCGCAGTTGCAGCGACTGCTCATGCGGCGCGTTGTAGTCGACGTCCATCGAGTTGGTCAGGTAGATACCGTTGGTCTCGTTGACGTAGTCGAAGAACTGGTCGCCGAGCACCTGCTGGTAACCGAGCAGCAGCGCATGCGGGCCGTGCTGCGCGGAGACCGACAGGCTGTACGCGTTGCTGTTGATATGTCCCTGGCGTGATGCGCCGGTATCGTGCGTCGAATAGATATTCGCGAGGCCGCTCCACTTGATGGTGGTCGGGTCGCCGAACGACTGCGCCACCGAGCCGTAGTACTGACGCCAGACGTCGTCCGCCTGGTCCACGTACAGCGCCATTTCGCCGTTCTTCGCGTAGTGCCACGTGCCGCCTACGTAGGTCAGGCGGTCGATGCGGGTGCCGCCATACGAGGTGGTCAGGTTGGTCAGGTTCGTGTGGCCGCGTGCGTCGACTTTGGTGAAACTGCCGGCTTCTAGCGTCGTATGCACCAGATCGTTGCTGACCGTCGAGACGCCGAGGAACGTCGGCGGCAGTGCGCGGTTGTCGTGCGGTTCGAGGAACGGGTTGGTGACGGTTTGCAGACCGTACTTCACGACCGTTTCCGAAATACGGCCCTTGATGTCATACATACCCGGGTAAGCCCAGGCGAGTTGTTGCGAACCGCCGCCGTCCTTGCCCACGTGCACCATGTTGCCGGCACCTTTGCCGCCGTCGAGCTTGAGTGCGGCAAACAGGGACGCATCCACGCCGAAGCCAATCAGGCCTTGCGTGAAGCCTGATTCGTAGTTGGCTTGCGCGCCCTGAATCCACGCGTGACGATAGATCGAGGGGGGCGCCTGGAAGTAGTCGGAATAGTTGCGGAACTGCAGGTTGAGATGGCTATCGGCGATAAAGCCCTTGCTTGCCGCCTGGCTCGACTGCGGTGCGGGCGGCGTGACCGTCTGGTCGGCTTCCGAGTTGACGACGGCATTGGTGGTGTCGGGCTGATCGTTGCGCACCTGGCCGCCCTGTTCGGCTCTGCGCTTGCCGGGCGTGTTGGCTTGCGAAGTTTGCGAGGCCGATGAAGCTTGCGACCGTTGCGTAGGAGAGGGAAACGTTTGCGCGAGTGTTTGAGTTTTCGTCGTATCGGAGGTGGGCTCCAATACGGCGTCATCGGCGTAGGCACTTGCGCCGATGGTCAGCGCGGGCAGGGTGAATGCGCAGTAAAAGAAGGTGGCGGCACTATTTTTTTTTGACCGGTTTTTTGTTCGGCTATCTTTCAAGGTGTACTTCTCTGTTATTTTGGTGAATCTTTGGCTGGCGGTTAGCCAGTCCACGCTTATCGTTCGTCCCGCTGATGGCAGGACGAACGAATCCATCGGCGCGACGGCCCGCCGCGCCGGGGAATACGGTTTTAAATTGCCAGACTGTTTTTTAGCGGTGCCCCAAGGGGACGTCCTACGAGGCGACCCCCAAGGGGACTGCCTTCGGGGCGTCGCTCACGCGAATGCACGCCACGCGTGTGGCGCTCGCGCCATGCGTGACAGCCTGCGGAATCTCGCTGGCGCAGGCCTCGATCGCATCCGGGCAGCGCGTGCGAAACGCGCAGCCGGAGGGTGGGCTGAGCGGTGACGCAATCTCGCCGCGCAACAGCAGATGACGGCGTGCACGTTCAACCACCGGATCGGGTACCGGTACCGCCGACAGCAACGCGCGCGTGTACGGATGACGCGGCGTGCCATATACGTCGCGCTTGTCGCCGAACTCCATTACACGTCCCAGATACATCACCAGCACGCGGTGGCTGATTGCCTTGACGACCGCAAGGTCGTGCGCGACGAACAACAGCGACAGCGACAACTCGCGCTGCAGATCGCGCAACAGGTTGACGATTTGCGCCTGGATCGAGACGTCGAGCGCAGACACCGGCTCATCGCAGATCACCAGTTGCGGCTCGCCGATCAACGCACGCGCAATGCCGACGCGCTGACATTGGCCGCCGGAAAACTCATGCGGATAGCGGCGCAGATGCTGCGCATTGAGGCCGACGCGTTCGAGCATCGTCAGAACGCGACGCTGCACGTCGGTGCGTGCGACATCCTGGCCATGCGTGAGCAAGGGTTCGGCGACGATCTGTTCGATCGTCATGCGCGGATCGAGCGAGGCGAGCGGGTCCTGGAAAATCATCTGCACGTCGCGGCGCAAGCGCGAGGTGTCGCGGCGCGCGCCCGTCAGCACGGTTTCGTTGTCGAGCCAGCGCACGCTGCCGCTCGCCACCGGCGCAAGGCCAATGATTGCGCGCGCCAGGGTGGACTTGCCGCAACCCGATTCGCCGACAAGTCCCACGGTTTCGCCACGCCGCACGCTGAACGACACGCCGTCCACCGCGCGCAGCGTCGCTTTGCCGGACCACGGAAAGCCGCCGCGCGGCACGCCGAATTGAACCTTGAGATTGTCGACCGACAACAGCGTTGCCGGACTTTGGCCTTGACCCTGGCTTGCAATGGAAGTGGCGTTCATACGTGTTGTACCTCCATGATTTCCTGCACCGGTCGATGGCATGCGCGCAACGCGTCGGCAGCCGTTGGCGACGCTGTGAGTACAGGCCGCGACTCGCGGCATCGATCGCTGCAATACGCGCAGCGCGGCGCGAATGCGCAACCCTCGCCGACTTCGCCGGGCAAGGGCGGATTGCCGGGGATGGTTTGCAGCGGACGGTCATCGTCATCGGTCAGGCGCGGCAACGCGTTCAGCAGGCCGATCGTGTACGGATGCGTCGGCGCGGCGAACAACGTGGCGGCGTTCGCCTGCTCGACGGTCTGGCCGGCGTACATCACCATCACGTCGTCGCACAACCCGGCCACCACGCCCATGTCGTGCGTGATCAGAATGATTGCGGTGCCGCGTTCCTGGTTCAGTTCGCGCAGCAACTCAATGATTTGCGCCTGCACGGTCACGTCGAGCGCGGTGGTCGGCTCGTCGGCGATCAGGATTTCCGGCTCGGAGAGCAAGGCCATCGCGATCATCACGCGTTGCCGCATGCCGCCGGAGAACTCATGCGGATACATGTTGATGCGCCGCGCGGCGTCGGGAATGCGCACCGTTTCCAGTGTTTCGATGGCGCGGCGGCGCGCTTCGCGGCGCGATATCTTGCGATGCAGTTGCAGCGTCTCAGTCATCTGCCGTTCGATCGTCAGGAACGGGTTGAGCGAGGTCATCGGGTCCTGGAAGATCATGCCAATGCGGTCGCCGCGAATCCTGTTCAACGCGGCTTCGTTCATCGTCAGCAGGTTCTCGCCGCGATAAGTCGCAGCGCCTGAAACCTTGCCGTTGCCGGCCAGCAGGCCGAGCAGCGCCATCACGGTCTGGCTTTTGCCGGAGCCCGATTCGCCGACAATGCCGAGCGTGCGGCCCGCTTCGAGCGAAAACGATACGCGTTGCACGGCGTCTACGGGGGTGCCTTCGCGGCGTGTGAAACGCACGCTCAGGTCTTTGACTTCGAGTAGGGGCATGTCAGCGGTCCTTCGGATCGAATGCGTCGCGTAGACCGTCGCCGACGAAATTCACGCAATACAGGGTGACGCACAGCATCACCGCCGGGCACAGCAGCAGCCACGGCATCGATTCGAGCTTCTGCGCGCCGTCCTGAATCAGCACGCCCCAGCTCGTCATCGGTTCCTGTACGCCGAGGCCGAGGAACGACAACACCGATTCCGTCAGCACGATGTTGGGCACCGTCACGCTGGCATACACCACCACCACGCCGAGCAGATTCGGCACGATGTGGCGCGCGATGATCGAACGCGAACTCACGCCGATGGCGCGGGCGGCGTCGATGAATTCACGCGAGCGCAGCGACAGTGTCTGGCCGCGCACCACGCGCGCCATGTCGAGCCACGAGAATGCGCTGATCGTCAGCACGACCAGGTAGAACGCCCGGCCGAACATCGTCATCATCAGGATGGCGATCAGCATGTAGGGGATCGCGTACATCATGTCGACGATGCGCATCATCACCGCATCGACGCGGCCACCCAGATAGCCGGCGGTCGCGCCGTACGCCACGCCGATCAGCCCCGACACCAGCGTGCCGAGCAGACCCACTTCCAGTGATACGCGTCCGCCTTGCAGCGTGCGCGCAAGCAGATCGCGGCCGAGTTCGTCGGTGCCGAACCAGTGCATGTTCGAGAGCGTCGGCGCGAGGCTAATGGCGCTCCAGTCGCTATCGATCGGATTGTTCGGCAGGAACCACGGACCGGCCACGCAGGCAATCACGATCAGCAGCAAGATGACGAAGCCGGAAAACGCCGCGCGATTGCGTACGAAGCGCAGCGCGGCCGTGGCGAGCGGCCCGCGCGAACGCGGCGCTCTTGCAATAGCCGCGAGCGGATCGAGCGCTGCGGCAGTCGATTGAATTGAGCGGGGCATGAATCAGTACCGGATGCGCGGATCGAGCCAGGCATACGCCAGATCGACCAGCAGATTGAACAGGACAGCGACCGCGGTGGTCAGCACGACGAGACCGAGCACGAGGGTGTAGTCGCGGTTGATCGCGCCGTTGACGACCAGTTGGCCGAGGCCGGGCAGGGCGAACACCGATTCGGTGACCACTGCCGCCGTGATCGACGAGATGCAGATCGAGCCGAGCAGCGACACCACCGGCATTAGCGCGGGCTTCATCGCATGGCGCAACACGATCGTGCGGCCCGGCAGACCCTTGGCGCGCGCGGTGCGGATGAAATTGCCCGACAGCACTTCGATCATGCTGCCGCGCATCACGCGCGCGATCGCGGCGACGTTGATGATGGTGAGCAGCACGATCGGCAGCACACGGTAGCGCCACTCGCCTTCGCCCCAACCGCCGGCCGGCAGCCAGCCGTGGCCTTCGGAGGTCTTCAGCAGGATCGCGAAGATCCACACTAGCACCGGACCCAGCACGAACGGCGGCACCACGTTGCCGATATTGCCGAGCACCATCACGAGGTGATCGATGAAACGGTCGCGCCGCACGGCGGCCAGCGTGCCGAGCGTGACGCCGATCACGACCGCGATCGGCACCGATACGCCGCCTACGCCGAGACTCACCGGCAACGCCTTCCACACCAGATCGTTGACCGACCAGTCGGCGTAGCGGAACGACGGCCCGAGGTCGCCGTGCAGCAGCGAGCCGAGGTAGTGGAAGTACTGCAGCCACAGCGGCTCGTCGAGGTGATACTTGGCGTTGAGGTTCGCGAGCACGGCCGCCGACAGGTGTTTCTCCGTGTCGAACGGCCCGCCGGGGGTAAGGTGCAGCAGCAGATAGCACGCGGTGATCACGGCGAGAATCGTCGGGATCGCCCAGAGCGTGCGGCGCAGCGTATAGGCCAGCATGACAGTGCTCCCGCGCTTAGTGCTTGATCAGATACATGTCTTGCGTGGCACGCTGGTCGACGTAGTTGGTAGACGTGTAGCCGCCCACATACGATTTGACCAGCCGGTCGGCCGAGTACTGGAAGAGCGATACCAGCGGGTAGTCGTTCATGGCCAGATCGTGCGCCTGCGTGAGCAGGGCGGTGCGCTTCGCGTCGTCGAGCTGCTGGTTGCCTTCATCGATCAGCTTGTCGACTTGCGGGTTGCAGTAGCGCTGATCGTTCTGCACGCTGTTGCAGCGGATCAGATCGAAAAACGAGTTGGCGTCGTTGTAGTCGACAAACCAGCCGTCGCGCGAGGCCTGCACCTTGCCGTCGTGGCGTTGCTTGAACAGGACCTTTTGTTCGACGTTTTCGAGCTTGGCGGTCACGCCGAGCTTGGTGCGCCATTCCGACGTGGCAAACAGCGCGACCTTCTTGTGCAGGTCGTTGGTGTTGTAGGTGAGCGTGAACGTCAGCGGCTTCGCGTCCGAATAGCCCGCGTCCTTCAGCAGGTTGCGCGCGTAATCGACGCGCTTGGCCATCGGCCAGCTCGCCCAGTCAGGCGTGAAGACGTTCGCGCCTTCCGTGCCCTTGGCGATCAGGCCGTACATCGGCACCTCGCCGTCGGCCGTCAGACGTTTGGTCAGCAGGTCGCGGTCCAACACCATCGCCAGCGCCTGACGCACGCGCTTGTCCTTGAAGGCCGGGTCGTCGTTGTTCAGGCTGTAGTAGTAAGTGGCGATCTGCAGGCCGGTTTTCAGTTCGGAGCCAAACTGTTTGCTCACCTGCGGGTAGATGCCCGACGGAATCGAGTACGTGTAGTCGAACTGGCCGGCCTGATACATGCGCATCGCCGTTTCGTCGTTTTCGATCGGCAGATAGGTCACTTTCGTGATCACGACCTTGCTGGCATTCCAGTACGTGCTGCTTTTGCTCGCCACCAGCCGGTTGCTCGGCTGCCAGTCGGTCAGCACATACGGGCCGTTACCGACGAAGTTGCCCGGCCGGGTCCAGTCGTTGCCGAATTTGGCAATGGTCGCGCGATTGACCGGGGCCATGGCCGGCATGGCGGTCAGTTGCGGGAAGAAGGCGGCGGGCACTTCGGTGGTGACTTCGAGCGTATACGGATCGATGGCGCGTGCGGCGAGGCTCGTCAGTGGCGCCTTGCCGGCGAGAATCGCCTTGGCGTTCTTGACGAATTCGACCAGCACCGTGTATTTCGACCCCGTCTTCGGATCGAGCACGCGTTGCCATGCGTAGATGAAATCAGCGGCCGTGACCGGCTGGCCATTGCTCCAGCGCGCGTCGTGGCGCAGCTTGAAAACCCACGTATCCGGCCCGGTGCGCGTCCACGATTGCGCGACGCCCGGCACGATCGCGCCGGCCGCGTCGATACGCGTCAGGCCTTCGAACATGTCAAGCGCGATCGTGTCGCCGGTCCACGATTCAATATGCGCGGGGTCGAGCGATTCGGTTTCGGCCGGCACCTGGCGGGTCATCTCCTGGCTGGCAGCGAGCGTGACACCCGCGGGTACCATGACGGCGAAGGCGGAGGGCTGAAACGTAAGGACGAGCGCGGTCAGCGCCGTCGCGTAGACGAACGGGGTTTTCATCGGTTGAGATCGCCGGAAAGGTCGAAAGAAGAGCGCGCTGGCGCCAGGGCGCCCGGTTATCCGCGGTGCTCGGGCCGGGGCGGCCCTTGTTGCCCGTGTTGGTTGCGCGACATGCAGGATTCCTTACATTTTGTAATGCAGGCAAACCCTGGCCGGATCAACCGGAAAAGGTGCCTGCTTTTTAAAACAGTCTCGGTGTACCCACCCAGACGACCACCGTCTCGATACGCGCGGTATTCGCCCAGCTATGAGGCACCGTCGATTCGTAATGCGCGCTGTCTCCCGCGTGCAGCACGAATGTCTTGCCTTCCAGCGTCAAAGTCACTTCGCCGCTGATCACATACATAAACTCTTCACCGGCATGCGTGGTGACTTCCGAGCGTTTCTGCCCGGGCGGCATCTTCACGAGAATCGCTTCGAGCTGACGGCCGCCTGTCAAGTTGGTCAATCGCGCAAACAGATTGGCCGAGTCCGCAAAACCGAAAAACTTCAACTGATCGCCGCGGCACATCGAGCGCTCTTCGCTTGGTGTGTCGACGAAATACTGCACCGTCACCCCGAGTGCGTGAGCAATCCCGGCCAGCGAAGTGATGGACGGTGACGCCAGACCGCGTTCGACTTGCGACAAAAACGGTTTGGAAATCCCCGCCGCTGTTGCCGTGTCATCCAGGGTGCGCTTAAGCCGTTGCCGCAGCGCGCGGATCTTGCTCCCAAGTTCGAGTGCCGGGTTGTTCTTTTGAATTGTCGTGACCATAGCAGGAGGAAATTAGCCCGTCAAAATTTGTTTGATATAAGTAAATATGGTTTGATTGCGGTCCAGGCCGGGGTGGCGGGCCGTTCAGCGCCCGGTCGTGCAAGGGACCACATTTTCGAGACAACGCTCTATGTTGCCAGAACCGAAATTCGCTCCCGCCGTTTTGACCGGTAATCGGCGAGAAACTGAAGGCAGATGCGGTAAAGACTGCAGTGTGCATACGGGTGCCGGTATTGAGGCAGATTGAGGATCAGGAAGCGCTAAAGGCATGACATCAAAGACTATTTTCAGTCAAATGCCACCTCGCAACGAAGCGATCTGGCGTGTAAGGGCAGGTAATTGGCGTGGCATCAGTGAATTCCCTGAGTGACGAATCGTGCTTATATTTGCAGAATCAGCCCCGCTTGGCGGTTGGGCGCACGTGTTCGTATCAAACGCGACGCTGGCCGCTGTTTTTCATTCCGCGCGCAGCGATCCTGCGCGGCGGAGCATTGTCCGGCACGTTCCATCCGAACGCTGACCGGCAAGAGGACATGACTATCACTGCTGATTTTTCCCGCTGCGGGCTTCGCGCCCGCCGTCTGGCGCGGCCGCCCACTGCCGCTCGCTGCGTAGCCGGACGCCGGCTATCTGGCCTCCGGACCGCCGGCCGCTGGACCCCCGTTTTCCGAGATGCTTTATCATTGAGCCTGTTCCGCCTGCCGGAACCCGAGCCCAATGTAGCGCAGCGTCCTCCAATCCCCCGAGCGAACTTCCTTCGGGGCGGAGGACTTCCTGCGGGGCGTACCGCGTGGCGGGCCTCTATCCCATCCCCTGGTTTTTCTGCTGGTATTGGCGCCTCAGTTTGCAACCCAGTTTGCAGATGAGCGCGCAGCTCAGTTTCCAGATGAACGTGTAGATGAACGCGCCATTGACTATGCGCAGGCATAGGCCAATGTGTGCGCCGCGCCGCGCATTGTCCGCTGAGCGTTTTTCCAGATCCAGTTTTTCGCGCCGTGTGGCCAGCCCACGCGCCGCCGCAACCGTAAGAACACGAGGTACATGATGAATTCGTCCAATCCCCCCGGCGCACCGGTCTCGCAGACCCGTTCGTTCTCGACGGTCTTTCTGATCGAGATGTGGGAGCGCTTTGGTTACTACGGGATGGCCGCGCTGCTCGTCCTGTTCATGATCGACAAGCTGAACTTCACCGACAGCCACGCCACCCTCACGTGGGGGGCGTTCACGGCACTGGTGTACGCGTCGCCCTCGATCGGCGGCTGGATCGGCGACAAGATTCTCGGCGCGCGCCGCACGATGATCTTCGGCGCCGGCGTGCTGGCGGCCGGCTATTTCATGCTGGCGCTGCCCAATGAGCAATTGAGCTACATGTACGCGTCGCTCGGCGTGATCGTGGTGGGCAACGGGCTTTTCAAGGCGAATGCCGCGAATCTCGTGCGCCGCATCTATGAAGGCGACGATGCGCGCATCGACAGCGCATTCACGATCTATTACATGGCGGTCAATATCGGTTCGACAGCGTCGATGCTCGCGACACCGTGGATCAAGGACCATTGGGGCTGGCACACGGCATTCGCGGTTTGCTGCGCGGGCATGCTGCTGTCGGTGCTGAATTACTTCATCATGTTCCGCACGCTCGCGCATATCGGCTCCGCGCCGGACGCCGAACCGATCCGCTGGAAACGCGTCGGCGCGGTCGCGCTGGGCGGTATCGTGCTCGGCACGGCAACGATGTTCGTGCTGCAACACAAGGCGATTGCCGTGGCCTGCGTGTACACGGCGGGCGTCGCGATTCTGGCGATCTTCGGCTACATGCTGATGAAGTGTGAACGCTCGGAGCGCTCGGGTCTGATTGCCGCGCTGGTCCTGACCGCGCAGGTAATCCTGTTCTTCGTGTTCTACGTGCAGATGTCGACGTCGCTCACGCTGTTCGCGCTGCGCAATGTCGATCCGCGTTTCATGCTGTTCGGCGAGACGCTGTTCACGTGGAGCGCCGCGCAGTTCCAGGCGCTCAATCCGATCTGGATCATGCTGCTGAGCCCGGTGCTCGCGCTGCTCTACACGAAGCTCGCGAAGAGCGGCAAGGACGTGCCGGTGGCGGTCAAGTACGCGTTCGGCTTCGCGGTGGTGGCGGCCGGCTTCTTCGTGTACGCGGCGAGCGGCAACTACGCGGTGAACGGGCGCGTGTCGTCGTGGTTCATGGTGGGCGGCTACGGCTTGTATTCGCTCGGCGAATTGCTGGTGAGCGGGCTGGGTCTCGCGATGATTGCGCGCTACGTGCCGGCGCGGATGAGCGGCTTCATGATGGGCGCTTACTTCGTCGCAACCGGCGTGTCGCAATATCTGGGCAGCGTGGTGGCGAATTTCGCGCAGATGCCGGCGGGCAATATGGATCCGCTCGAATCGTTGCCGCTCTACACCAAGCTGTTTACCGGTCTGGGCTGGCTCGCGGCAGTGGGCGCGCTGGTTGCCGTGCTGCTGTTGCCGCTGATGCGCAAGCTGTCGCGTGAGCATCAGCGTTGCGGCGACGAAGCGCGCGAGAATGCGCGGCAAGCGGCTGCATTGAGCGGCGCGGTGGCGGAGTAACGTGTCACGGCGTCGAAACACGGCGCCAAGGTGCCGGGCGCCAGTCGCAAGAAAGTAAGCGCCGGCCGTTCGACACCCAGCGTCCGCCGCGCTCAGCAGCGAAAAAAATGGCGCGCCCCGTATGACAGGGGCGCGCCATTTTGCGTTTCATGCGCTGCGCTATGCTTGCTCGCTTGCGCGTAATCGTCCCTGCTCCGCGCCTTTACTCCGGCATTTTCCGGAAAGAAACCGCAATCCGGTTCCAGCCGTTGATCGCAATGATCAGCAAGTGGCCTTGTAGAAGTCGAGTCGGGATTGCATGCGCTGTTCCTTGTCGTAAATGTCCGGTAAGTGTCCGCTCCGATGGCGGCGACGGAGGTAAGCTTACGGTTGGTATTGGTCTTTCGGAATAACCATTTCTCGGATATTTAAGGTAACCACTCGGATGGAGATCCATATCGCGGTCGAAGGGCGTCACGATCTGTCAGGACAGATCTACCGGCAGTTGCGTGCCGGCATACTCGAAGGGCGCCTCGCCGGCGGCACGCGTTTGCCGTCCACGCGCGACCTCGCCACGCAACTGGGCGTCTCGCGCAAGACGACGCTCGACGTGTTCGAACGGTTACTCTCCGAAGGCTATCTGCACACCCGCGCCGGTTCGGGCACCTTCGTCGCCGACGGCCTCGAGCGTCTGCCGGTGGAGCGCTCGTCGCATGCTCTCGCTGCCGAGTCCGCGCGTGAGCGGGCGAAGGCTAAACCGAAAGCCGCGGCGCGCGCCCAGCCGCTTTGGGAGCAGATGCCCGAGACCTTGCCGTTGCCGCGCCCCACGGTGGCCTCGCCGCAGGATTTCATCGGTGGCGCGACCGACAAATCGCTGTTCCCCTTCGACGTTTGGCGCCGCTGTGTGAACCACGCATTGCGTGTGCAAGCGCGTGGTCCAGGCACGTATCGCGACGTGGCCGGCGAGCAGGAATTGCGCCTCGCGATTTCGCGCTACCTGGCGTTCAACCGCGCGGTCACGAGCAACTGGGTCGACGTGATCGTCACGCAAGGCGCACAGCACGCGCTCGATCTGATCGCACGCGTCACATTGCGGCCCGGCGAGATCGCGGCGCTCGAAGACCCCGGCTATCCGCCGGTCCAGGCATGCTTCACGGCCACGGGCGCTCGTGTGGTGCCGGTGCCGGTGGACGCTGAAGGCCTGATCGTGAGCAAGCTCCCGGACAAGGCGCGGCTCGTCTACGTGACACCCTCGCATCAGTTTCCGCTCGGCATGCCGATGAGCCTGGAGCGGCGCGTCGAGTTGCTGGAATGGGCGCAGAAACGCGGCGCCGTGATCATCGAGGACGACTACGACTGCGAGTACCGTTTCGAAGGCCGGCCGATGGAGCCGCTGAAAAGTCTCGACCGCGCCGGTCTCGTCGCATACGTGGGCACGTTTTCGAAGACGATTTTCCCGGAGCTGCGAGTCGGCTACGTGGTGCCGCCGGTTTCCCTCTATGGGCCGCTCATCAAGGCCCGCCAGATCGCCGATTGCCACGGCTGCACCCTCACGCAAACCGCGCTCGCGACCTTCATGCTCAACGGCGACTTCGCCAAGCATCTGCGGCGCATGCACAAGACCTATGCGGCGCGCCGCGCGATGCTGCTGAAGCATCTGCAGGGCAATCTCGCGCCGTGGTTCGAACCGATCGTGCCGACCGCCGGCATCCACATGGCCTCGCATCTGAAAGCACCGTTGACCGAGGAGGCGCTGGTGAGCGCCGCGCGTGAAGCGTCGATCGGTTTGTATGGACTCGCGCCGTTTTATCAGCGCGTCAAGCCGCAGCCCGGCTTGATGTTTGGCTACGGCAGCATCGCTGTCGAGCACATCGACGCGGCGCTCACGAAGCTCGCCGGCATTCTGCCGCGCCTCGCGCGCTGACGATCCGAAGCTCGAATATTACTCAAACCTGTCTAATTCCATACAAATAGGTGTCACAAATCAGCCGTACCCTTGCGCCTCTGTAATTGTTTGTCATGCAACGCCGGCCCGGATGAGCCGGCACGACCACACAACAAACCGGAGGGCAGTAGGGATGCGAGTGACGTTTATGGCAGCAAAGAGGATGCGCAGGCTTCGCGCGGTCGGCGCCCTGGGTGGATTGGGCGTGGTGAGCGCGATCGGCATCGCGGCATGCAGCAGCAGCGACATTGAAACACCGCAGTTGCAACCGCAGGTGGCGAACGGTACGAAGGCGACGCTCGCGTTGCTGGAAACGACCGACATCCACACCAATCTCCTCAGCTACGACTACTACAAGCTGGCCGAAGACAAGTCGCTCGGTCTGGAGCGCACCGCCACGCTGATCGCGGCCGCGCGCAAGGAATTCCCGAACACGATGTTGCTCGACGATGGCGACACGATTCAGGGCACGGCGCTCGCCGATTACGAGGCGCAGGTCGCGCCGATCGATTGCAAGACGACGCTCGGCGTCTATAAGGTTATGAACCTGCTGAAGTACGACGCGGGCACGATCGGCAATCACGAGTTCAACTACGGTTTGCCGTTCCTCGCGCAGGTAACCGGCAGCGCGTTCGACGTGCCCAACATGAGCCCGGTGGCGTCGCAACCGGCGTGCGCGGGGCCGAACTTTCCGCTGGTGCTCTCCAACGTGCTCGGCGCGAAATCGCAGCAGCCGATTTTCAAGCCGTACACGATCCTCGAGCGCACGCTGAGCGCCACCACGCCCGACGGCAAGACCGTCAGCGCGCCCGTGAAAATCGGCGTGATCGGCTTTACGCCGCCCGCGATCATGGCGTGGGATAAACGCTGGCTGGACGGCAACGTCTACACGCAAGGGCTGGTGGAAAGCGCATCGAAGTACGTGCCGGAAATGAAGGCGAAGGGCGCGCAGATCATCGTCGCCATGTCGCATGGGGGGCTCGACAATTCGACCTATTCACCGTCGATGGAAAACGGCAGCTACTATCTTTCGAAGGTGCCCGGCATCGACGCGATGCTGATCGGCCACTCGCACCAGGTATTCCCCGACAAGAACAGCACGGTCACGCAATTCAACCTGCCGGGCGTCGACAAGGTGAAGGGCACCGTCAACGGCGTGCCGACCGTGATGGCGAATTTCTGGGGCAAGCATCTCGGCGTGATCAAGCTCGCGCTGAACTACACGAACGGCACATGGACGGTGGACCGCAATTCGAGCACGGCGGAAGCCCGCTCGATCCAGAACGCGGATAACAGCTACGTGGCGGTCGATCCGGCGATCTCGCAGGCAATCGCGGCCGAACACAGTGCCACCATCAATTATGTGAAAACGCCGGTTGGCACGACCGATTTCCGCATGAGCACCTACTTCGCCGACGTGGGCGACGTGTCGGCCATCGAGATCGTCAATCAGGCGCAGGCCGCCTACGTGCAGGACTACATCAGCGCGAATCTGCCGCAATATGCGGGTATTCCGGTGTTGTCGGTGAGCGCGCCGTTCAAGAGCGGCTTTGGCGGCGGCAACGATTTCACCGACGTCGCGCAGGGCAACGTCGCGATCAACAACGCCGCCGACCTCTACCTGTACCCGAACACGATCTACGCGGTGAAGGTGACGGGCGCCGATCTGAAGGCCTGGCTGGAAACCGCGGCGAAGCGCTTCAACAAGATCGATCCGGCTAACACGGCGGCGCAGGCGCTGGTCAGCACCTACCCCGGCTATAACTTCGACATGATCACGTCGAAGGATTTCAGCTACGAAATCGACGTGACGCAAGCGGTCGGCAGCCGGATTCGCAACCTGACCTATCAGGGTGCGGCGATCTCGGAGTCGCAGTCGTTCATCGTCGCGACCAACAATTATCGCGCGAGCGGCGGCGGCAATTTCCCGGGGCTGGACGGCAGCAAGACGATTTACGCGTCGCCGGATGCGAGCCGCGACGTCCTGATTTCCTACATCAAGAAGGTGCAAGCCATCAAGGCGGCCAGCAACGGCAGCGACCGTAGCTGGCGTTTCACGAAGGTGGCGACGGCCGGGCAGGTGACCTTCAAGGCGGCGCCGAACCTGGTGGCGCTCGCGCAAACCTACGGCATCACCAACGTCACCCAGCTCCAGGCCGACGACGGCAGCGGCAAGGGGCTCGCGGTCTACTCGGTGAACCTCAGCCAATGACGGCGCGCTTGTCTTTGAAGCCGGCGGCCGTGGCGGTGACCGTGGCGGTGGCTGTCGCCGTCGTTGCCGGTACGCTCGCCACGGTCGCAGCCACGCGCGTGGCGACGCCCGTCTCCAACGTGCAGATCGACGATTGGCGGATGCAGGGCACGGCCACACACGCGGCGTGGCCGGTGTGGCGGCTGCGCCTCGCCGCGGCGTTCGGCAACGCGGCGGCGCGCGAGGCCCTGGCCGACGTGCTGGTGAGCTCGGCGAAACTCGACGAGCGGCGCGAAGGTGTCGACTTGTACCGTCAACTTGCGCTCGATGCCGTGCCGAGTGCGCAAGCCACGCTCGGCCGTCTGCTGCTGCGCGGACTGCCCGGCATCGCGCCGGATTTTGCGGAAAGTCGCCGCTGGTTGAGCGTAGCCGCATCGCATGATCCGCAGGCTGCCTATGATCTGTCGACGCTTTATCGCAACGGCTACGGCGTCGCGCGCGATCCACGTCTCGCGATTCACTGGCTGGAACGGGCGGCGCACGCGGGTGTGCCGCTCGCACAATTCCAGCTCGCCAACGCGTATCGCTTCGGTTCGACGCTGCCGCATGACGACGCCCTCGCGCTGCAATGGCTGACGCGCGCGGCCAATGCGGAGTTACCCGAGGCAAATCTGGCGCTGGCGATCGCTTATCGCAACGGCGAGCTCGGCATGGCGCGCGACGAAGACGCGTACTGGGCCCACGTGAAAGAGAGCGAGCACGATCTGAAGCACGTCAGCCGGCCATGATCGCGCGTTGAAAAACACCTGAGATTTTCTGTCGCAGAGCAACGTTAGCCGCCCCCTGCAGAGACTTTCGCTGCAGGGGGCGTGTTTTTTCCGCCGCGTGAATCGGCATGGCGAGCGTGCCGGCGAGCCGCGGCCGGGCCATCGAGTCGCCATCCGCCGGCCATCGCCCGGTGCCGAAAGTGCCTCTATTCAGGCATCGAAATGACTTGTAACGCACGTTACGTGTTCGTGTTGCAGACCAGTCCGACGCTCGACGACGCACGTTTACCCGCTAAAACAAGGATCAAAATGTGTTGCGCAGTCTGCGCCGCGCAACAAACCTTCGCTGTTATACACAAAAGAGTCGCGCAAATCGTATTAGCGCTTGTAGAATCCGGCGTTGAAGCGTGCACATACCGTGTGCGCTTCGTGCAATTCACTGACCACTACAGGTAGGAGAAACATGCCGACTTCCGCAAAAAAGGTGGCCAAGAAGGCTGCTGCCCCGGTACCGACCAAGAAGGTTGCTGCAAAGAAAGTTCCTGCGAAGAAAGCCGTCGCAGCTAAGAAGGTCGCCGTGAAGGCGTCCAGCGCTCCGTCGCCGATCAAGGACACCTTCACGAAGGCCTCGCTGGCTGCACACGTC
Organism: Paraburkholderia solitsugae; assembly: GCF_013177695.1. Lineage (GTDB taxonomy): Bacteria > Pseudomonadota > Gammaproteobacteria > Burkholderiales > Burkholderiaceae > Paraburkholderia > Paraburkholderia solitsugae. The sequence continues at coordinate 105,842 of NZ_WOEY01000090.1, forward strand.
GCTGAACGCGCTGCTGTGGAACCGAAGGCTGCCAAGGCTGTGCTGGCCGCGCTCGAAGACACGATCCTCGGCGCCGTGCACAAGAAGGGCGCTGGCGAATTCACGCTGTCGGGTCTTCTGAAGATCGTCGTGCAAGCTGTGCCGGCGAAGAAGAAGCGCTTCGGCAAAGACCCGTTCTCGGGCGAAGAGCGTTGGTTCCCGGCCAAGCCGGCTAGCGTGCGCATCAAGGCACGTCCGCTGAAGAAGCTGAAAGACGCAGCAGCAGGCTGATCGCGCTTCATGCGTTACGGCGGTTTTTGAGCGAGCGTTTTAACGGTGCGTTGTTAGCCATCCGCTTTTAACCGTCCGCTTTTAACCGTCGTTAACGTTTGAGCCGACCCGCAGTGCGAGTTGTCCGAATCCCCGTGGATGCGAATCCTCGGGGATTTTACTATGGGCGTCTGCTTGCAGTTTGGCGAACTCGCCGCCGCCCGCCACGGTGCCCCGATGCACCGTACTAGCGCATCATGAGCCGCCGCAGTACGATGGCAACGAAGCCATGCCGGTCGGGATGCGCTTTTAGCGTGCATGCACCGTGTGTCGCACGCGAAAAGCTCAGTGGCATAGCGCTTGCTTGAACGTTTGTCGAACACCGAATGCGCAGCGCATTCGCCTTCTATCCGACAACAAGAGCGGGGCGTGACATGCGATGCTATGACGAGATGCGTCATCATGACGATTCCGTGCGGCCACACTACGCGCGCTTTGAGCGGTGGCTGGTGAAGCAGGGCAACGAGGCGATCGCACGCAAGCGTGCGGAAGCCGACCTTCTGTTTCGCCGGGTCGGTATCACCTTCGCGGTGAACGGCGATTTGTCCGGGACCGAGCGGCTGATTCCTTTCGACCTGATTCCGCGCATCATTCCGCGCAGCGAATGGCAGACGCTGGAGGCCGGGTTGCGCCAGCGGGTGCAGGCGCTCAATCTGTTTATCCACGACGTCTATCACGATCGCAACATCGTGCGCGCCGGGATCGTGCCGGCCGAACAGGTCTATACCAACGCGCAATACCGGCCTGAAATGCAGGGCGTCAATGTGCCGCTCGGTGTTTACGCGCATATCGCCGGCGTCGACGTGGTGCGCGCGGGCGACGAGGGCGAGTTCTACGTGCTCGAAGACAACCTGCGGGTGCCGTCGGGCGTGTCGTATATGCTGGAAAACCGCAAGATGATGATGCGGCTTTTCCCCGAGCTGTTCGTGCAGAACCGCATTGCGCCGGTCGCGCACTATCCCGATCTGCTGCTCGACACACTGCGCTCGGTGGCGCCCGAAGGCGTCGACGATCCGGTCGTGGTGGTCCTCACGCCGGGCATGTACAACTCGGCCTATTTCGAGCACACCTTCCTCGCGCAGCAGATGGGTGTCGAACTGGTGGAAGGCAAGGATCTGTTCGTCGACGACAACTACGTGTTCATGCGCACCACGCAGGGGCCGAAACGCGTCGACGTGATCTACCGCCGCGTCGACGACGATTTTCTCGATCCGCTCGCCTTCCGCAACGATTCGGCGCTGGGCGTGCCGGGTCTGTTGACCGCGTATCGCGCCGGACGTGTCGCGCTCGCGAACGCCATGGGCACCGGCATCGCCGACGACAAATCGATCTATCCGTATGTGCCGGAAATGATCGAGTTTTACCTCGGCGAGAAGCCGATCCTCAACAACGTGCCCACGTTCCAGTGCCGTAAGCCTGACGATCTCGCGTACACGCTCGCCCATCTGCCGGAGCTGGTCGTGAAGGAGGTGCACGGCGCGGGCGGCTACGGGATGCTGGTCGGGCCGGCGTCGACGAAAGCCGAAATCGAATCGTTCCGGGAGCGCCTGATTGCGCGGCCCGCGGGTTATATCGCGCAGCCCACGCTCGCGCTCTCCGCGTGTCCGACCTTTGTCGAAGCGGGCATCGCGCCGCGCCATATCGATTTGCGCCCCTTCGTGCTGTCCGGCAAGAGCGTGACGATGTGCGCGGGCGGTCTCACGCGCGTGGCGTTGCAGGAGGGCTCGCTCGTCGTCAATTCGTCGCAGGGAGGCGGGACCAAAGATACGTGGATGGTCGACTGACGCGGTTGCCAATGCGGTTGCTCTTGTAATAGCTCATGTGGCAGCGCATGCAGCAATGCCTGTCGCCATGCAGGCAACCGCGCCCGCAACCCAACGCGCCGGCAGATGAGTCAAACCGCCGCCGGCGCACACGGATAACCCGCGCGAGCCTTTTACTTCTGCAAAGGTCTCGCGTCATCAGATACGGAACGCCGTCATGCTAAGCCGAACCGCCGATCACCTCTTCTGGATGGCCCGCTACATGGAGCGCGCGGAGAACACCGCCCGCATGCTCGACATCAACCTGAAGGCCTTGCTGTTGCCGCAGACGCCCGAACAGGAGGCGCGCGCGCAACGCTCGGTGCTGCGCATTTCCGAACTCGAAAGCGCGTTCGCGCAGCGCTACGATGAACCGACCCGCGAACATGTGCTCGATTTCATGGTGGCCGATGCGACCAATCCGTCGAGCATTCACTCGTGTTTGCAGGCCGCGCGCGAAAACGCCCGCGCCGTGCGCGGCACCTTGACGACCGAATGGTGGGAAACCATCAACGACACCTGGCTCGAGTTCAACGAACGTTCCTCGGCCGGCCAGGCGGCGAGCAATCCGGGCGCGCTATTCGAGTGGGTGAAGTTCCGCTCGCACCTGTCGCGCGGCGTGACGATCGGCACGGCGTTGCAGGACGACGCATTCTTCTTCACGCAGCTTGGCACCTTCCTCGAACGCGCCGACAACACCGCGCGGATTCTCGACGTGCGTTTTGCCGACGTCGAGCCGAATTCACGCGATGCCGCGCGCCAGCTCGAAGACTTCTACTACTGGACTTCGATTCTCAGTTCGGTGTCGGCGCTGGAGATTTATCGCAAGGTGTATCGCGATGTCGTCACGCCGGCGCGGGTGGTCGAATTGATGATCCTGAACCAGCAGATGCCGCGCTCGCTGCTCGCGTCGCTCGAAGGCGTCTGCACGAATCTGGCGATGCTGCGCACGTCCGGCTCGAACCAGTGCGAGCGGTTTGCCGGCAAGCTGCGCGCCGAGCTGGTGTACTCCGACATCCGGCAGATTTTCGAAGCCGGCCTGCACGCCTATCTGACGCAGTTCCTTGCTCGCGTGTTCGAGCTCGGCAATCTGGTTGCGCGTACCTATCTGATGTTGCCAGTCGCCTGACGGAGTTTTTCTATGTACCTGACGATCCGCCACGACACGTCCTATCGTTACGAAGCGACTGTCCATTATTCGATCCAGCAACTGCGTCTGACGCCGGCAAGCGGCGCCTCGCAAGTGGTGCGGCGCTGGAGCATCGATGCGCCCGGCAAGCTCGACGCTACTTTCGACGCCTACGGCAATGTGCTGCATACGCTCGTGATCAACAAGCCGCATGGCGAGATCCGTCTGCATGTAGCGGGCGAAGTCGACACGATCCCGCTGAGCGACGGCCGGTTACCCGACGCCGTCGGCCCGATTCCGCTCGAGCATTTCACCTGCTCGACGCGTCTCACCGAGGCTGATGCGGCGATCCGCGAGCTGGCCGAATCGGTGCCGAGCCTCGCGAGCTCGAGCAATCTGATCGCGTTGTCCGAACAGATCCTGCAGCGCGTGAAGTACAACCCCGGCATCACCGAAGTCACCAGCACAGCTGCCCAGGCACTCGCGCTCGGCAACGGCGTGTGCCAGGACCATGCGCATCTGATGCTGGCCTGCTGCCGCGCGCGCGGCATTCCGGCGCGTTATGTGAGCGGCTACATCGAACCCGGCGATGTCGAGCACGGAGCGAGCCACGCATGGGTCGACGTGTGGCTCGACGGCAAGGGCTGGATTTCCATCGACGTCACGCACGCCGCGTTTGCCAGCGAGATCTACTGCCGGCTCGCCGTGGCGCGCGACTACGAAGCCGCCGCACCGGTGCGCGGGCGGCGTATCGGCGGGCTGGAAGAGCAGTTGAAGGTGTCCGTCACGGTCAGTGGGCAACTGTCGCAATAGCGGCCGCTGGGAGGAGGCCAATGGGTTGTCAGGGCCGCCTTGACGGGCGCATTGCAGGGCCGCTTGCCGGCAGCCATGGCAAGGGCTTGAATGAGCGTCAGCCCGCATAGCTATTCAGATTAGGCCCGCGTCCGCCGTAATACGGAGAAAGGCGCATGCGGGCCGCATTACAATAGCGACGTTCTGTCGTTTTTTGCGGGTACTTTTCCTTATGACTTACTGTGTAGCGATGTCCGTCGACGACGGGCTCGTGTTCCTGTCGGACACGCGCACCAACGCGGGCGTCGATCACATCAGCACCGCGCGCAAGATGTCGGTGTTCGAGCTGCCGGGCGAACGCATACTGGTGCTGCTGGGCGCCGGCAATCTGTCGCTCACGCAAGCGGTGCTGCACGAGCTGTCCGAGCCCGCCGATCCCTCGCAGCCCACGCTCTGGAATGCGCCCACCATGGCTGACGCGGCTCGCGTGATCGGCCGCGCGGTGCGCGGCGTGCATCAGCGCGAAGCGGAGGCGTTGCAGGAATTCGGCATCGACTTCAATTGCAGCTTCATTCTCGGCGGCCAGATCGCGGGCAACCGGCCGCATCTGTTCATGATCTACGCGGCGGGGAATTTCATCGAAGCGTCGGCCGTGAATCCGTATTTCCAGATCGGCGAGGCCAAGTATGGCAAGCCGATCATCGATCGCGTGCTGACGCCGTCCACGCCGCTCGACGAAGCGGCCAAGTGCGCGCTGATTTCGATGGATTCGACGCTGCGTTCGAATCTGTCGGTCGGACTGCCGTTGGATCTGCTGGTGTACGAGAAAGATTCGCTGCACGTCACGCGCTTCGTCTCGATCGATCACGACAATGCGTACTTCGAGATGATTCACCGCACGTGGGGCGAGCGGCTGCGCCAGGTGTTCGGCGAGATTCCCGATCCTGACTGGCAGGATTCGCCCAATGTGCCGCTGCTGCAGCGCGAGCGTGCACTGGTGCTGCATCGCGCGCCGGTGGGGGCAGACGGCGTGGAGCATGAGCTCGATGCGAAGCCGGCGCAGACGTTGGCGCAGGCGGAGAAGGGCAAGGCCCAGCGGCGCTAGGCAGTTCAGAGTCGGTCTCTGCGGCCGGGAGCATTACATCAAGGTCGTCACGAGCCTGTTAAGGGCTTGCTGGCGGCCTTTTCTTTTACCTCACCGGTCAACTGATCACGATGGACGCGCAGTGCGCGCATGGCTGTCCGTCTATTCGCGGCGTGACCCGAACGGACCCGCCGTCGCCGCGAGCGACAAAGCCAGGGGATGCAAAACCTGGGGACGAAAAAAAAACCAGCCACAGGCTTATCACCCGTGGCTGGTCTTCAACTGCGTGTCGCTTCAGCAGTCCGTCAAGTTTGATTAGAACTTGTGGCGGATGCCCAGGCTGACGATTATTTGCGAGTTCGAGGCCGATTCGGCGTCGTAGTCGGCAACCGATGCCGTTGCGCCCGTGCCCGATGCCTTTTGATAGGCGCCGACCAGGTAGAGGTCCGTGCGCTTCGACAGGTTGTAGTCGCCGCCCAGCGAGATCTGGTTATACGAGGCTGACGGACCGTTGCCCGAACCGTGCGTGAACGTGTAGCCCAGACCCAGCAATGCTGCCGGCGTCAGTTGGTAGTTCACGAAGCCAGCGCCGACGTTGTAACGCTCGGTCGAGCTGAACGTCGAGAGGGCGTCCGGCTTGTACTGTGCGTTGCTGTAACGGATACCAGCCGTGACCGGGCCGATAACGTACTGGCCAGCAACCGAAGCGATACCGATCGACTTCGCCGATGCGAACGGTGCATTGATCGAGTTGAACGTGCCGTCCGACGTCGCGTTCCAACCCTTCGGGTCGCCAGCTGCGCGAGCGGCCGCCGAGTTGGAGTTGTCCATGCGGATGTAGCCAGCAGCGACGCTGAACGGACCGTTCGCGTACGTTGCTGCGGCGGACCAGGTTTGACCTGCACCCGTCGAGCCTGCTACGCCGCCTAATGCGTACATTGCTTCGAACTGGAAGCCAGAGTACACGTTCGACGTGTACTTGACTGCGTTGTTCGTACGCGAGCTGTTGTCGTTGTTGTCAACGTCGCTCGGCGTCGTGAAGGTGGAACCGAAGTAGTTGTCTGCCGTCAGCGGCTGAACCAGGTCGACCACCGGGTCATACTGGCGGCCGAGGGTGACCGTACCGAACTGGTCGCTTTGCAGGCCAACAAAGGCCTGGCGGCCGAATTCGCGACCGCCTTGGTTCAGCTTGCCGCTGTTCGGGTCGAAACCGTTTTCCAACTGGAAGATAGCCTTCAGGCCACCGCCCAGATCTTCCGTGCCCTTCATGCCCCAGCGGCTGCCCTGCAGGTTGCCTGCGGCCATAGCGAAGGAACTCTTGTTGCTGCCCGAAACGTTGTTGTTGTTGATGTACTGGATCGAGTCATCGATCAGGCCGTAAAGGGTAACGCTGCTTTGAGCATGTGCTACGCCGGTGGCGCCGAGGAGCGCCAGCGAGAGGGTAGACAGGGCGATTCGTTTCATCCATTTCTCCACGCAGATGATTAGTTTGTCGTTGCGGAAAGGAGAATAGCTCACCGCCTCAACCGGCAAGAACTGGAAAAAAAAGAGTGTCGCCAAAAACCGACAAAACGTGCAAACCCTTGTATTTAAAGCCCGTTAACGATTATTGCTATTTCCGCAATATTCGTTCATTGATCGCACATTATTGTTGTTTTGTTAACAGTGAAGGCGTCGGTACCTGCAATTTAGACACTTGTTTGAATGGCGGTTGTAATTTAGTTGTCTAGCTGTCCTCGTCGTTCTGCAGCGTCCATATAAAAACAGAGCCGCGTTTCGCTTGACTGGCGCGCTAGACAGAATTTATGCGTTGTGAGCGGGCGCCGCCCGCTTCAGTCTTCGCTCGTGACGGTCGTTATCGTCCGCCGTTGCGGCGCGCTACGGCAACGGCCGCTAGCCCGGCCGCCGCGGCAACCAGCACCGAGGTCCACGGATACCGTCTGACATAGCGATCGGCCGCGACGGCCCGGCGGCCCGCTTCGACCAGCGTGACAGCGGCAGCGTGTGTCGCCTGTGCTTCAGCAACGACAACGGTGCGGCCGATCTTGACCGCGGTCGCCCGGGCTGAAGTCTTCTCTCGCCCTTGCTCTCGCGGTGAAGCCGATGCCGGCGCGTTCGCGGCAAGCGCCGCCGCTTCTGCCGTTCCGACGGCAGGCGCTAACCCCGCAGCAGGCGATTTGCGGTCTTCCACGCGAGGCAGCGCATCGGCCGATACCGTCGATGCCGCGAGCACCGAAGCGAGCTTGGCGCGGCTGCCGGGTGGCGACGCTTCCTGCATGCCCCATCCGCCGCGCGGATCGTGCATGCGCCCGCGCGCCGCCGAAAACTCCGCGCCGAGCAGGAGCACGACGGCCGAGAAGTACAGCCACATCAGCAGCACAGCCAGCGAGCCGGCCGCGCCGAACGAGCTCGCCATCCCGGCGTGCGCGATATACAGCGCGAACAGCTTCTTGCCCGCGGAGAACAGCACGGCCGCGACGATCCCTCCGACGAACGCATCGCGCCACTGCACCTTGGCGTCCGGCAGAAACTTCAGCAGACCGGCAAAGGCAAACGCCAGCACCAGCAAGCCGACGCCGAGTTGCAGCAGATTGCCGATCACCACATACGGCGAGTCGCCCCACAGCCACTTGCCGATGAACGTGATGACCGTATCGAGCACCAGCGAGACGATCAGCAGGAACGCGACGCCGAGCACCAGACCGAACGAAATCAGGCGCACGCGCACCAGCGCGATCACGCTCGACGAGCGCGGCCCCGTATACGGCCACACCAGGTTGAGTGCGCTATTGAGCGACGAGAAGGTCGCCGAGGCGCCGATCGCCAGCATCGTGAACGAAATAATCGCCGCGATGCCACCGGCGCTGCCGCTGTGATGGGCATTCTCGACGATGGTCTGCACGCCCGCGGCGGCCTGGTCGCCAAGCAGGCCGTGAATGTGGGTGAACAGTTCGCCGCGCGCGGCTTGAGCGCCAAAGAACCAGCCGGCCACGGCGATCACCATGACCAGCGTGGGCGCGAGTGAAAATGCCGCATAGAAGGCAATGCTGGCGGCCATGGCCGCGCAGCGGTCGTCGGCAAACTGTTTGAATGCGCCGATTGCCCAATTGGCCTGCTTGCGCGCCACCAACTGGAGGTTCTCGGCGGAAAGCCTGTCGATGTCCATGGTCGTTTTTCTCAATGGGATACGGGCGCCGGATGCGCCGTGTGCGTGCCGTTGAGGTGGCCCGAGGTGGCCTTGATGCACTCCGCGCATCGAGGCCTTTCGCAAACCTTGTGCCTGTCACTATAACAAGCGACAAGCGTTGTATGCGTGTGCCCGCGATACGTCGCACGCAGGTGTGCCGTTAGAATGCCGATGGACCTTCACACTTTTATCACTATGCACTCGCACGAACTCGTAAAGCAGCTGGACGTCATTCCTGCCGAACAATTGAGCGCGAATTTGCCGGCACATGTCGTCGAGCATTTGCCGGCCCAGGGCGTGACCGTGTTCGCCGTTAGCGACGACGCCTCGGACACCGCCGAATTCAGCGCGCGCTACGGCTTCGGCCTTGAAGATTGCGCCAACACGATCGTGGTCCGCTACAAGAAGGAGGGCGCCGAGCATTACGCGGCGCTGGTCTCGCTGGGTTCGCTGCGTCTGGACATCAATGGCGCGGTGAAGGCCGCGCTGGGCGCGCAGCGCCTTTCGTTCGCCAAACGGGAGGCCGCCGTGGAGCATAGCGGGATGGAGTTCGGCGGGATTACGGCCTTCGGTTTGCCGGCGGACTGGCGCATTCTCGTCGACGCCGCGGTCATGGAGCGTGCTCAGGTCGTGATGGGTGCAGGGGTGCGGGCGGCCAAGTTGTTGGTGGCGCCCGAGGTACTGCAGCAGTGGCCGCGCTGCGAAGTTGCCTCGCTTGCGCTGCCGGCCGAGTGAAGGTTTTGGGGCGCCGCCGCCCCGGCAAGCAGCACCAATCGAGGTCAGCCCCGTAGGCCAACGCACCAAGGAAGGTGACAGCGGGACAGCGCGCTAACGGGCGCGCTTGCTCAGATCATCAGACGTGAGACTTTGGTGCCTTCGAGCGACACACCGGCCATTAGCCCGCCGTTCGTCAGCACAAACGCTTCGATCGGACTGGTGGCGGTCGAGGTATCGACCGCGCCGTTCGCGCCGACCTTCAGCACGGCGACCGTTGCATCGGCGCCTGCTGCCCATCCCTGGCTGCGCAGGAACGTGTCGAGTGCGTCTTGCGTCATGAACAGAAACACGAGCGCTTTGGACTGCGCGCCAATCTGCAAACCGAACGAGCCCGCGACGGTGCTGTAATAGCCCGCCGTGCGTCCGGCCACGCGCAACGCGCCTTCGCCGTATTGCGCACCGACCCAGAAGCCCGCCGAAATCACCGACGGGAACACGAGCACACCGCGCGCCTTGTCGACCAGTTCACGCGAGCCGGTAACGTTCGCGTAGAGACGCGACAGGGTGGAATCGACCCCGGCGTTGATCGTGTCACGCTTGCTGGCGTTCTCCGAAGGCGACGCGCTCGAAGATGGCGACGTGGTCGTGCAGGCGGCGAGGCCAAAACCGGTCGTAGCCAAAGCTGCGCCAGTGGTCATGATGAATTGTCGTCTGCGCATGATCGTTCTCCTTGTGCGTAATGAGGGTTGCGTTTTCTTTTCGAACAGTGAGTGCCGTGACGCCGGTAGCCCGTACGCCGGCAAACCGGTGCGCCGGCCGCCGGTACGCCGGCCGCCCGTATGCTTGCTAACCAGCATTTAGCGTGCCTGACGCCACGGCTCGTGTGTGAGACAGCCGTGATGCGCGGACGTTCGCACAGGGGGCGCGGCGTTTAATGCCGCGCCCCCCAATCCCTATGCTGTCGGGCGGATATTCTGATTGTGGTGGAACAGGTTGTGCGGGTCGTAGCGGTACTTGACGGCGACGAGACGCTCATAGTTCGGTCCGTACGCATCGGCCACCCGGCCGCCTTCCTCCTGCGTCATGAAGTTGACGTACACGCTGCCCAGCGCGAACGGAGCGGCCGCGGCGAAGAACGCGCGGGCCCAGGCGATGCAGCGCTCGTCATCGCTCGCGTCGTCCCAACGGCCGTGCACGTTCATCGCGTACTGCGTGTTGCGGCTCGAATAGGCTGTGGCGTCGACCGGCACCCGGCAAGTCTGTGCGCCGATCTGCCCGAGGAAGATTTCGCATTGCGGCGACGGCAGCGTGCCGATCGCATCGAGCAGGGCATCGATGAGGCCGTCCGATATTTTGTCGAGGTTGTGCGACTTCCAGTAGTTACGCGCGCCCGGCGTGAGCAGCGGATCGAACGCCTGTTGCCACATGACGTATGGCATTGGCCCAAGATGTTCGCCGACGGGTGTGCCGAAACCGCGCACAACCTCCACGACGGACGGGCCGTTTTCGACGGGGCCGGAGTAGCACATCGCGAATACGATCACCGGCTTGCCGTGTGCCTCGGGCGGCAGAAACGGCAGCGGGGGCGCAAGCCGCACCACAGGCCATACGCTCAACTCCTCCGGCATCTGTTCCACCGCCGTGCGGTACTGGAGCAGGGCACTCTTTGCCTGGTCGAGCGGCAGCACGACCAGGCCGCCGTACACGAGCGGCCCGACCGGATGAAGCGCGAACTCGAAGCGCGTTACGACGCCGAAATTGCCGCCGCCACCGCGAATCGCCCAGAACAGATCTGGATGGGAGTCGGCGCTCGCGTGGAGCAGTTCGCCGTCGGCAGTGACCACGTCCGCTGAAATCAGATTGTCGACGGTCATGCCGTATCTGCGGCTCAGCCAGCCGAACCCGCCACCGAGCGTCAGACCTGCCACGCCGGTGGTCGAGTTGATGCCGAGCGGGGTGGCAAGCCCGAACGCTTGCGCTTCGTGGTCGAAATCGCCGAGCGTCGCGCCGGGCTCGACATAGGCGCGCCGCGCTGCCGGATCGATCTGGACCGATTTCATCGATGACAGGTCGATCACGAGGCCGTCATCACACAGCGCGGTGCCGGCGATATTGTGGCCGCCGCCGCGCACCGCCAGCGGCAGATCGTTGTCGCGCGCGAACGCTACGCCGCGGCGCACGTCGGCCACGCCGGCGCAACGCAGGATCATCGCCGGATTCCGGTCGATCATCGCATTCCAGATGCTGCGGGCCTCATCGAAACCCGCGTCGCCGGGCAGCAGAAGCTGGCCTCGGGTCGCGGTTTTTAGTTCGTCGATGGCGCTACTGGACACACTAACCATGGCACACCTCCAGACACAGTGGAAGACGCTCTCAGAACACTATTCAGCTGAACAAAGTAAATGAAGACGCCTGAAAATGTTCAATTTGCGTCCATCCAGTAAACGGGGCTGCCTCCGTAAGTCAAACGAAGGTAAACCCGCGCCTGCAACCGACGCCGCACGAAAGCTCGTGCAGCAAGTGTCTGCGAGTCGCGGCGGGAATGATGACCCTCGGCGACGCAGTGGATGGTGGGAGCGCTTCGAGAAAAAGCGGCGCGAAGAAGTGATGGTCGTGCGCTGCGATGGTGGCTGCGCGGCGACACTTTTGCAGCAGAAAGTTGGCTTGGTTGTTTGCGTGCCGTGCAGAAGTGTCGATTTACACGCCGTTTCGCACGGAGGACTATGCCCGTATCGACTCGTTCACAACCTATCGCTGAGGAAGCGTCATGTCCATACAAGCTCTCGTTCTCAAGCAGCACGGCGGCCCGCTCGAACTCACGGAACTGCCGCGCCCCGAGCCGGCGCGCGGTGAGGTGCTGGTCCGCATCGCCGCGAGCGGACTGAATCCACTCGACACCAAGATCCGCGCCGGCGCTGCCGGGCACGCGAAACATCCGTTGCCGGCGGTGTTGGGCATCGACATGGCGGGCGTCGTGGAGGCGGCGGGCGACGGTGTCGGCAGGTTCAAGGCGGGCGATCGGGTATACGGAATGACGGGCGGCGTGGGCGGCCTGCAAGGCTCGCTGGCGCAATACGCGTCGGTCGATGCAGATCTGCTGGCCTTGATGCCGTCAAATCTCTCGATGCGTGAAGCCGCTGCGCTGCCGCTTGCTTTCATCACGGCGTACTCAGGCATTGTCGATCGCGCGCATTTGCAGGCAGGGCAAACCGTGCTCGTACATGGCGGGGTGGGCGGTGTTGGATACGTCTCGGTGCAGTTGGCGCTCGCGCTCGGTGCGAAGGTTTTTACGACAGTTAGCGAGCGCGACCGCAGTGTGGTGGAGGCGCTTGGTGCTACGCCGATCGATTACCGTGCGCAGCCGGTTGAGCAATACGTCCAGTCTGCGACGGACGGTGCGGGTTTCGACCTGGTCGTCGATACGGTCGGCGGGGCGACGCTCGACGCATCGTTTGCCGCCGTGAGGCATTTCGGCCATGTGGTCAGCGCGCTCGGGTGGGGCACGCATGCGCTAGCGCCGCTGTCGTTTCGCGAAGCCAGTTACTCGGGCGTGTTCACGCTGCATGCATTGCTTTCCGGTGAAGGCCGCGCGCATCACGGCGAGATGCTGCGCGTGGCGGCGCAGCTCGCTGAAGAAAACAGGCTCGCGCCCCGCCTCGACGCACGGCGCTTTGATCTGGGTTCCGCGCAGCTTGCTTATGACGCACTGACCGACGGCAGCGCGCGGGGCAAAGTCGTGGTCGAGGTGAATTGAGCGGAACGCTGAATGCAGCGTTGCTGCGCTCCTTTGGACTAGCCCTTCACGAGGCCGCCGGCCACAATCAGATTCTGACCGGTGACCGCGCGCGCCCACGGCGACAGGAAGAACAGCACGGCGTCGGCGAACTCCTCAGGCGTCGTGACGTGCCGCACCGGTGTCGAACTGGCGATCAGGTCGAAAGCGAATTCCGGCGTCGCCGCGGCGCCGAGTCCGCGGGCGCCGCCCGTTACCAGCACCCATTGTTGGGATGAAAGCATCTCTTTTGCTGTTGTCGATGCGCTTGCGATTTTCTTATTGTCGCCTGATTCAGCTTTCTCGCTCAGTGGGGTGGCGCACGGATAACGATGGCGCTGATGCGGGGGCGATGTGCGTAACGGAGTGCGCCTCGTATGGCTCAGTGGTTGGCCTTATGTCTTTGCACTGTCTGTGTGATTGCCCTCACTCCCGTTTTTGCAAATGCTATTTCGTGTCCGGACAAACACTTATACGAGACGTTGGTTCGTGTCATGGTCCACTCCCTTGCTCGAAAACTACGCCCTGTGAGTGATAGGTTCGCCTGCGTCTGTTGGATTCATCTGACGAAGAGATCCGGGCGTCAATTAAAAAAATAATTTGGACTGCGTATCTAAATTCAGAAAGTTAGAGTCCTTTTTACAAATGGTAATTAACGGTCTTTGACAGTCGGGCAACGCAATTAATTGGAAACAGGTCAGCAATATCGCATTGCGTGGGCTAGCGCACGGTCACCGGATCGCGCTCCGCATAACTTCAACGTCCATTAGGCCCTGCTGTGCTCTTTTCAAGGCTTTGTTCGCGCACAGCTAGTTGTTTATCCCGGATCACGTCAAATCGGATCGGGATTATCTGCGGGAGAGAAGTCGAGTGTCATGCGGCTTTCGTGTGGCTCGCGACAACGTCGATCGCATTTTGAAAGTCATTTTTTGACAGCGAACAGCGGCTTACTCGTTGTCTGGATCTGTCTTTCAGAATATATAGTTAGGAGAATGAAATGAAAAAGCAGAACGGGGACACGCGCGCGTTGGGGACAAGTAAAGCGGTATTGGCGGTTGCGGTGAGTCTTTATGCGGCAATGGCGGGCGCTCAAACGAGTCCGGCGACACCTGCGGCGCCGTCGGCAAATTCGACGAAGCTGATGGTTGCGCAAACATTGCCGGTCGATTGTCCGCTATTCGACGCGCTTGGCTGTAGGCAGGAAGACGGTGGGTCGCGGGGGGGCGGCGGAGTTGGCGTGGCAGCGGCTGCGGCCGCGGGTCTGGGGTCGACATCGCCTTCGGGCTCACAGAGCAGCAATGGCAGCGGGACTTCGTCGGCTGGGTTGGGCGCTAACGGCGGCGGATCGACGTCGAACGCAGCGGGACTCGGTGCTGGGGG
>NZ_WOEY01000091.1 GCF_013177695.1 Paraburkholderia solitsugae
TCCCGGTAGAACGCATCGAAATAGCTGGGCCGCAGTGCCACCGAGACGACCCCGGCAAACGAGCCGTCGACGGCGGGACGCCCCACACCGGTGTTGAAGACCTGCTCGCCCACAACATGTCCCGCCATCACCTTGGAGACATGCTCGAGGCCTTTGCCGTCGCGAATGCCGATGAAATCGTCGCGATCGGCAATCGACAGCACCGGTGCAGGATAGAAACGGCTGGTGGCGAGCAGATCACCTTCACGGCCGAAAATCGAAACGGCCGCCACCTGGGGATAGCCGCCGCCCATGGTGCGCAGTTTCTCGTGAATGTCGGCTTCTTTAGCGCGGATGCCGTCGTCGTCCAGACCTTGGGTCAGATCGACGATGCGCGAGTCGAGCGTCTCGTTCATGTCGAACACTTTCAGTGCGTGTTCTTCCGCCACGCGCACGGTGCGCAGCGTCACGTCGGTTGCGTCGGCCATGCGCCCGCGCAGATCGCTGAACGCCATCGCCGCGACGTACACGCAGGGCAGCACGATGGCTGCAATCAGCAGCGCGATCAGCGTGATGCGCCGGACGTGGAAATTCTGTTCCGGCACGGCCGGGAACAGTGCCTCGTGCTGGCGATCGGCGGGAAGGCGGCTCGCTTTGGGCGGGTCGAACCGGTCTGGTGTCATGGTCGATAACGCTAAGGTCGTTCGGGACGAAAGGGCCGGGCGTCGGCCTCATACGGAAAGCATAGACATGTCGCGGCGGTACTGGTTACCGTGACACATGGTTGCCGTCTGATTTGTCTACTGTTTGAATCAGTGACGAATCGAGAAGCGCAAACGTACACAAAAGTATAAATGTAAAAGAAAACCTTCCATATCTATCAAAATATTTTCAATAATACTCATTATTGGGAAGATCTCTTTAACCAATGCGAAATTGGTGTATTGCCTTTCCGCCGTTTTACTTCGAAAATCGACGCCACTACAAATAATGTGTCCGCCATGCTCGGATGCATCTGCCGCGAGGGCCCGCCAGACAACGCGCACAACGCGTGATGGAAGGCGCTCGCGGAAACACGCGCGCGGCAAGGGGACCATCCGATCCGTAAAGCCGCGCGGAATCATCTACGGGGTAGGCTTCGAACATGCCGGTCATAGCCGTCGTCCACCGTGCTCGCGCGCATCCAGGCGTGCTCACGGCTTCCGTCCAAAGCGCCTCGCTGCGCGCGCTCCCCGCTCGTCTGCAAGCCGTATTCTCGCAAGTCTCAGTCCGCTTTGCCGCGGGTCGACAGACCACGCACTAAAGAAATCGCCTCTACCCGCCGTTAACGCGCAAGAGCTCATTCCGCTTACTGACCCGCCCATGCCTTTGCCCATTGTGATCGCCGACGATTCATTGCTTGCCCGCAAGGTGCTCACCAAGGCATTGCCACCGGACTGGGATGTCGACGTGTCCTACGCGGCGAACGGGCGCGAAGCGCTCGGCTTGTATCGCGAAGGCAAGGCGTCGGTCATGTTCCTCGACCTGACGATGCCGGACATGACGGGCTATCAGGTGCTGGAGGCATTGCAGCATGAGGATCTGAACACTTTCGTCATCGTCGTCTCCGCCGATGTCCAGCCGATGGCCCAATCGCGCGTACGCGCGCTGGGCGCCGCTGCATTCATCGCCAAGCCCGTGACGCCCGAGGCGGTACTGCCCATCCTCAAGGAGTACGGGTTGTATGTCTGAGCCAGCCCTCAACGAAGATCAGCGCGACGCGCTGCAGGAGGTCGCCAATCTGGCGATGGGCCAGGCCGCGACGCGTCTCGCGCACCTGCTCGATGCGTTCATCGAATTGTCGGTGCCGCGCGTGAAGGTGGTGGTGGTGCACGAAGCGGCACAGGCGCTGCGCGAGATGACCGGGATCGAGGACACGGTGAGCGCGGTGCGCCAGGGCTTTCGCTCCGACATCAAGGGCGAAGCGCTGGTGATCTGCCGCAGCGACAGCATCGACCAGTTGTGTTCGCTCGTGAGCGATCCGTATTCGCGCTCGAGCTACGAGGCGGTGAGCCAGAAAGAACTCGTGTTCGACGTCGCGAATGTGCTGACGGGCGCGTGTGTCTCGTGCATTCTCGACCAGCTCGGCCGCACGCCGGTCTTCTCCGCGCCGGGCCTGCTCGGCGAAGCGATGACGCTCGACGAAGTGTTCCAGCCCGGTGTGCTGCAATGGGAAGTCGCGCTGCTGGTCGAAGTCAATTTCGCGCTCGAGGATCAAAGCTTCCGCGCGCACCTCGTGATGCTGATGGCCGAAGAATCGATCCGGCATATGAACGAGGCGCTCGACGCGCTGTTGTCCAGCCTATGAATGTGCCTGTGGACTCGTTGAGCGATCTGGTGGTCGAACGTGTCGGTTTCGGCATTTTCGTGCTCGATCGCGACATGAGCGTGCTCATGTGGAACCGCTTCATGCAGGATCACAGCGGGTTGTCGCCCGAACAGATGGTCGGCAAATCGCTCTTCACGCACTTTCCGGAACTGCCGCGCGTGTGGCTGTCGCGCAAGATCGAAAGCGTGTTTCAGCTCGGCAGTTTCGCGTTCAGTTCGTGGGAGCAGCGCCCGTATCTCTTCAAGTTCGATCACGACCGGCCGATTACCGGCGGCGTCGATTTCATGCAGCAGGACTGCACGTTCATGCCGCTGATGCGCGACCGCGAAGTGGTGGCGGTGTGCGTGACCATCTCCGACGTCACGCATGTCAGCATCGTGCAGCGCGAGCGTGAAGAGGCGGTCGCCAAGCTGCAGGAATATGCGGACCGCGACGGCCTCACGGGCATCGCCAATCGTCGTTTCTTCGAAGCACGCCTGCGCGACGAGTACACGCGATGGCAGCGCTACGGCGGCGAGATGTCCGTGCTGCTGTTCGATCTCGATCACTTCAAGAAAATCAACGACCAGTTCGGCCACGGCGTCGGCGACACGGTGTTGCGCGTGATGGCGCAGCGGGTCGCCGGGGTGGTGCGGGTGCAGGATACCTTCGGGCGTTTCGGGGGCGAGGAGTTTGCCTTGCTGTTGCCGTGCACGCCGCTCGAAGACGCCATGCGGGTCGCGGAGAAGATCCGCTGCACGATCGCGGACACGCCGGTCGAAGTGCAGGGCACGAGCGTGCCGGTGACGGCCAGCGTCGGTGGCGCGGCGGCGCGCGTGGGCGTGCCGACGTATGACGTGCTCATCAATGAAGCCGACGCGGCGCTGTATAGCGCGAAACGGCAAGGACGCAACCGCTCGGTGGCTTTTTCCTGAGCCTTTCCCGCCAGGCCGACGGTCGGCGCATGTCGCCCCCAGCCCTCGTTCCGGCCCTTATTCACCCCTCAAAACTGCGGCATCTCACAAACGTTGTTATACTTTTCGCCGTTTCCGGCATCCCAGCCGGGCGTTTCGCGCGTGTCCGCGCGCGCGGGCCGCTTACCTTGCGGGTAGGCATTAAAACTTCTTGAACGCCTTTCAGCGGGCGCCTCCAGCGGAGATCGTCTTGGCTGTTTCCAATCTTGTCGTGGACGAACCAGAAATCGACGCCGCTGCCGCCACGTCCGGCAGCTCGTTCTATCTCGCGATGCGCATCCTGCCGGCCGCGCAGCGCGACGCGATGTATCAGGTCTACGCCTTCTGCCGCGCTGTCGACGACATTGCCGACAGCGACATGCCGCGCGCCGAACGCGCCGCCGCGCTCGAGTGCTGGCGCGCCAACATCGACGCGTGCTACGTCGGCGCACCGCGCGCTTCCTTGCGCGCGCTGACGCGGCACATTCATACGTTTCACCTGCAACGCGAAGATTTTCACGCGATGATCGACGGCATGGCGATGGACGCCGCCGCCGACATTTGCGCGCCCGACGAGGCCACGCTCGACCTGTACTGCGATCGTGTGGCCAGCGCGGCGGGCCGCCTATCGGTGAGGATATTCGGGATGCAGGAGGAGCCCGGCCGGCTACTTGCGCACCATCTGGGCCGCGCGCTGCAACTGACCAACATCCTGCGCGATATCGACGAAGACGCCGGCATCAACCGCTGCTACCTGCCGCACGAATTGCTGGCGCGCGAAGGCATCGCGGTGACGAGCCCGACGCAGATTGCCGACGATCCGTCGCTACCGCGCGTCTGCGCGACGCTCGCCGAGCGCGCCAAGGAGCACTTCGCTGCCTCCGACGCGATCATGGACCGCGAGCCGCGCAACCACGTGCGTGCGCCGCGCATCATGTCGGGCGTCTATCGCGTGCTGCTCGAACGCACGCTCGATCGCGGTTTTGACATTCCGCGAACGAAGGTCAGCAAGCCGAAACTGCGCCTGCTGTGGATCGTCGCGCGTTACGCGCTCTTCTGAGCTGATGCCAAAGCTCATCCATGTAATCGGCGCCGGGCTCGCCGGCCTGGCCGCTGCGGTGCAATTGCAGCGGCGCGGCGCGCAAGTCGTGTTGCATGAGGCCGCGCGCGAGGCGGGTGGCCGTTGTCGTTCGTATTACGACCCCAAGCTGGGCGCCACGATCGACAGCGGCAATCACATGGTGCTGTCAGGTAATTTCTCCACGCTCAACTATGTGCGCGCGATCGGCGCCGCCGACGAGCTGGTCGGCCCGGCCCAGCCCGAGTATCCGTTCGTGGATCTGGCGACGCGGGCGCGCTGGACCGTGCGCATGTCGCCGGGCCGTCTGCCCGGTTGGATCTTCGACCCGAACGCGCGCGTGCCGAACACCGGCCCGAGCGACTATCTGGCGCTGGTGCCGCTGCTGTTCGCCAAGCCTGGGCGCAGTGTGGCGCAGACCATGCGCTGCAATGGCCCGCTGTGGGACCGCCTGCTGCGGCCGCTGTTTCTCGCGATGCTCAATGTCGAGCCGCGTGAAGCGTCGGCGGAGCTGACGGGCGCGATGGTCAGGGAGACGCTGGTCGCCGGTGGTCTGGCGTGCCGGCCTCTGGTGGCGAAGAACGGTCTGGGCAGCGCCTTTGTCGACCCGGCGCTGCGTCTGTTGCAGCATGGCGGCGCGGCAATCCGGCTCGGTTCGCGCCTGAAGGACATGGAGTTTGCCGACACCGGCCCCGGTCGTATCTCGGCACTGAATTTCGCGGACGAACGCATCGCGATCGAAGCGAACCAGGCCGTGGTGCTCGCGGTGCCGCCGGAGATTGCACAGACGCTCGTGCCCGGTGTGCGCTCGCCGAATCGCTTCGCCGCGACCCTGAACGTGCATTTCGCGGTCGAGCCGCCGTTCGGTATGGCGCAGGTCACGGGGCTGCTCAATGCGACGGCCGATTGGCTGTTCGCCTTCGAGGGGCGCGTGTCGGTCACGGTCAACGCCGCTGAACGCCTGCTCGACACACCGCATGAAGCGCTCGCGAAAACCATCTGGGCCGAAGTGGCTCAGGCCGCCAATTTGCCGGCCGAGCCGATGCCGGCCTGGCAGGTCGTGATGGAAAAGCGCGCGTCATTTGCCGCTCTGCCGGATCAGGAAACGCTGCGCCCCGGCACGCGCACTCGCTGGAACAACTTGATGCTCGCGGGCGACTGGACGGCCACTGGTCTGCCCGCGACGATTGAAGGGGCGATCCGCTCCGGCCAGAAGGCCGCGGACACGCTGCTGAATCAACCGATGGAACGCCGATGAACGACTTATCTCAAGCCCAGCCGCTGGACGCCGTCCTGCCTGAATTCGCCGATGCGGCGCCGACTGTGTCGATCGCTGCGCCTATCGTTGCGCCGCAAGCGTCCGCTGGGCCGCTCGACGCCGCGATCACGCGCGCCACCGACGCGATTCTCGGCGCGCAGAAACCGGACGGCCACTGGGTCTACGAACTTGAAGCCGACGCGACGATTCCCGCCGAATACGTGCTGCTGGTCCACTATCTCGGCGAAACGCCGAACGTGGAACTGGAGCAGAAGATCGGCCGCTATCTACGCCGCATCCAGTTGGCGGACGGTGGCTGGCCGCTCTTCACCGACGGCGCGCTCGACATCAGCGCCAGCGTCAAGGCGTACTTCGCACTGAAGATGATCGGCGACTCGCCGGATGCCGAACACATGGTCCGTGCGCGCGAAGCGATTCTGGCGAACGGCGGCGCGGAGACGGTGAACGTGTTCACGCGGATTCTGCTCGCGCTGTTCGGCGTGGTGTCGTGGCGCGCGGTGCCGATGATGCCGGTCGAAATCATGCTGCTGCCGATGTGGTTCCCGTTCCATCTGTCGAAGGTGTCGTACTGGGCGCGTACCGTGATCGTGCCGTTGCTGGTGCTGAACGCGAAGCGGCCGGTGGCGCGCAATCCGCGCCGGGTGCGGATCGACGAGCTGTTCCGCGGCGCACCGGTCAATACCGGCATGCGCGATCGGGCGCCGCATCAGCATCTCGGCTGGTTCCGCTTTTTCCGCGGCGTGGATGTGATGCTGCGCATGATCGACGGCCTGTTCCCGAAGGCGACGCGCGAACGGTCGGTGCGTGAGGCAGTGCGCTTCGTCGACGAACGGCTGAACGGTGAAGACGGCCTCGGCGCGATTTTCCCGGCGATGGCGAACTCGGTGATGATGTACGACGTGCTCGGCTATCCGGCCGATCATCCGAACAGCGCAATCGCCCGTCAGTCGATCGAGAAGCTGCTCGTCATCAAGGATGACGAAGCCTATTGCCAGCCGTGCCTGTCGCCGGTGTGGGATACCTCGCTTGCGGCGCACGCGCTGCTTGAAACCGGCGAAGCGCATGCGGAACAGGCGGCTGAACGCGGGCTCGCATGGCTGCGTCCGCTGCAGATTCTCGACGTGCGCGGTGACTGGATCTCGCGCCGTCCGAACGTGCGTCCTGGCGGCTGGGCGTTCCAGTACAACAACGCGCACTATCCGGACGTCGACGACACGGCGGTGGTGGCGATGGCAATGCAACGTTCGGCGGCGCTGACGCAATCGGATGTCGATCGCGAAGCCATTGCGCGGGCGCGCGAATGGGTGGTCGGCATGCAAAGCAGCGATGGCGGCTGGGGCGCGTTCGAACCCGAAAACACCCAGTATTACCTGAACAACATTCCGTTCTCCGATCACGGTGCGTTGCTCGATCCGCCGACCGCGGACGTGTCGGGCCGCTGCCTGTCGATGCTCGCGCAACTCGGCGAATTCCCGCAGGGCAGCGAACCGGCGCAACGCGCGTTCGATTACATGCTGAAGGAACAGGAATCGGACGGTAGCTGGTATGGCCGCTGGGGCCTGAACTACATCTACGGCACGTGGACCGCGCTGTGTTCGCTGAACGCCGCAGGCCTGCCGCACGACGACCCGCGCATGAAACGCGGCGCGCAGTGGCTCCTGTCGATCCAGAACGAAGACGGCGGCTGGGGCGAGGGCGGCGAGAGCTACAAGCTCGACTATCGCGGCTACGACCGCGCGCCGAGCACGGCTTCGCAAACCGCATGGGCGCTGATGGGCCTGATGGCGGCGGGCGAGGTGAATCACGAGGCGGTCGCGCGCGGCGTCGAGTATTTGCAGCGCGAACAGCGTGAACACGGCCTGTGGGACGAAACGCGCTTCACGGCGACCGGTTTCCCGCGCGTGTTCTATCTGCGTTACCACGGATATCGCAAGTTCTTCCCGTTGTGGGCGCTGGCGCGCTTCCGTCATCTGAAACGCAACGGGCTGACGCGCGTCGCGGTCGGGATGTAACGGATGGCGTTTTCGACAACGCCGTTAGCCGGCGCCGGCCGCAGCACCTTGCCGGTGATCGTGGTGACGGGGATGGCGTTCGAAGCGCGCATCGCGCGTGGTAAGGGCGTCGAGGTGGTTTATGCGGCGCGCGCCGATCTGCTGGAGCGGGCGCTGAGCGCGGCGGTCGCGCGCGGTTGCTCGGGGATCGTCAGTTTTGGTACGGCGGGTGGGTTGGCGCCGGACCTGGAGCCGGGCGCGTTGATCGTCGCGGAGGCCGTCGAGGGGCCGTTTGGGCGGCTCGAGACCGATCGGGCATGGGCCGATAGGCTTGCTGCCGCGCTGTCGACCGGGCCTCTTGTGGCGCGTCTGCGGCGCGGGTTGATGGCGGCTGTGACCGCGCCTTTAGTCACTGCTGACGATAAGCGCGTGCTGCATCGCGCTACGGGCGCTTTGGCCGTTGATATGGAATCGCATATTGCCGGTGCGGCGGCCGCCGCGCATGGTGTGCCGTTTGCGGTTTGCCGCGCGATTGTCGATCCGGCCTGGCGGACGTTGCCGTCTGCTGCGACCGCTGGCTTGCGGGATGATGGGACGACAGCGTTAGGGCCGATTTTGCGGGAGCTGTTGCGGCAGCCGTCGCAGTTGGGCGCGCTGATTCAGGTCGCCGTCGACGCGCGGGCGGCGCGGACCTCGCTGGTGCAGGCGCGGCATGCGATGGGGGAGGCTGGGGTTTTGCAGGCTGTTGCCTGAAGGTGGCCGCTCGCCGCTCCTTGATTTGGCTTCTTTGGCCTTTTCTTGATTTGTTATTGGTTTATTAGCGTTGCCCCTGTGCGGGGCGGCACTTACTTTCTTTGCCGCCGCAAAGAAAGATAAGCAAAGAAAGCGGCTCACACCGCTAATTCTTAAGCGGGTCCCCCGCGCAGCCACGGTAGTGGTGCATCTGGAATCTGTGCCCTCGCACATTCGGCGTCAGTGACAAGGGCGTCATACTTCCGGCGGCGCTGCGCGCGCCGACGCGTAATTCATAAAACCGCTTGTTTTGCTCCGCGCTCGGTCTGTAATTGGCGGGCGCGCGACTCATTTCCGCTCTTCGCGGTTGCCCGGCGCGCTTTGCGCGAGCCGGGTCGTCTGACTCAGACCCTTTATTGTGTCGCCGGTACTGCTTCTTGCAGTTTCTTGTCCGTCGGCGCGGTTTGCTGCGGCGGCGTCGGGGTCATTGCGCCCGACGACGCCGCAGGTGCCGCCGCTGGGGCGGTCGGTGTGTCGCCCGGATCACTGTAGTTCGGCACGCCCGCCGGGGCGCCTGTGGCGCTCCCTGATGCGGCGTTCGGGGCTTCGGCTGCGTCGCCAGGGTCCGCGTAGTTCGGTAAGCCTGCCGCCGCGCCCGAAGCGCCCTTGGCGGGCGCAGCCGCGCCCGAGTTGTCCTCGTCGTCGTAGTTCGGGAGCGGTGCGGCGTTTTCGCCGGGACCGCGCAGGCGCGCTTTACGCTGCTGCGTATAAGCGTCGCGAACGAATGAGTACTTGTCCAGTGCAGCCTGTTCCAGCAGGCTGGACGCGCCCAGCAGGTCGGAGCGCACACTCACGAACTGCAACACGTACAGTGGATTGCGCTCCGCCGGCTCGATGTAGTTCAGCGGGTTGAACTTCACGTCCACCACCAGACCCACGCTGTCACGCACCGTGCTCGGGCCGAATAGCGGCAGAACAAGATACGGGCCCGATGGGACGCCCCAGTGACCCAGCGTCAAGCCAAAGTCCTGGTGGTGCTTCGGCAGGCCGGCCGGCGTCGCCCAGTCGAGCAGGCCGCCAAGTCCAAAGGTCGAGTTGAACGCGAAACGTACGAGGTCTTCCGTTGCGTCCGTGATCTTCAACTGCAACAGGTTGTTGGCGGCGTTGGTCAGATCGCCCAGATTCGAGAAGAAGTTGCTCACCGCCGTGCGCAACGGCTGCGGTGTCACCTTCTGGTAACCCTTGGCGACCGGAACGGCGATGTAGCGGTCCACGCCGTCATTGAATTTGAAAATCACGCGGTTCGCGGGCTCGAACGGGTCGCCCGGTTTGCGGTCGGGGCCGGTGGCGCAGCCAGCGATCAGACCGGTAGCAGCCAGCGCCAGCACAGTGGTTCGCATCTTCATACTTATATTCCTTTGTGCTTCGCGCGAC
Organism: Paraburkholderia solitsugae; assembly: GCF_013177695.1. Classification (GTDB taxonomy): domain Bacteria; phylum Pseudomonadota; class Gammaproteobacteria; order Burkholderiales; family Burkholderiaceae; genus Paraburkholderia; species Paraburkholderia solitsugae. The sequence goes on from NZ_WOEY01000091.1 coordinate 9,794, forward strand.
GTCGCGGTTTGCCCATCAGTACCGGTTGGAACACCACTGCGCCAATCAGCGTGCAAAACAACGAGAGCGCCAGCAAGCGTCCCATACTCGACGTCCCCGGATGGTGCGACAGCCAGAGACTGCCGAACGCCGTCGCCGTAGTCGCCGCGCTGAACAACACGGCATGCGTAAGGCTCGACTGTAAAAGGCTGGTCTGGCCGTGGCGCCACGCCATGACGAAGTAGATCTTGAATGCTACGCCGACGCCCAGCATCAGGGGCAACGCAATAATGTTCGCGAAGTTCAGCGGCATGCCGAACACCACGCACAACTCCAACGTTACCAGTGCCGACACCAGCAGCGGAACCAGGGTGCGCAGCATATCGCTGAGCCGCCGCAGCGCAATCCACAGCAGGATGGCAATCGACAGCAACGCGTAGCCGGCAGCCTGCAGGAACGCCTTGATGATCGTGTCGGCGGAATTGAGGATCGAAATCGGGCCGCCGATCGCGTCCGGTTCGGCCTTCTTCACCGCGTGCACAAAGCGGGCGAGCGTCGCGTCGTCGTTCGGATCAGCACCGGCTTTTATCCTCGGCGCGATGTCCACAAGCGCGCGGCCGTCCTTGGAAACCCAACCCGTGGATATCTCCTTGGGCAGGTTGTCGCGAGTAATCTCGGTCGGCTGCAGCAAATCCGCCAGTTGCTTCAGCGCGATACGCAGCGGCTCGGACATCGCGGTTTCGGCACGGTCGCGCGTGGCGGCGTCGGCGGCAGCCAGCTTTTGCAGCGTCGCGGACAGATGCTGGGCTTCGGCGGCGCCCGGGCCCGGGTGGTCGTCGGCGGCGAGCGAGAGCTGGTTCGACGCGCGCTTCAACGCGGCAACGCGCACTGCGTCGGTGGCTTGAGGCGAGGGCTGCTGTTGCAGCGCGGGCAAGAGTTGCTGCGAGGCGCTTGCAACCAGCATCAGCTTTTGCTGCTGCTCGGTGGGAATGAACGTGTCGAGCGTGGTCACGCGGCCCACTTCCGGCAGCGTGCGCAGATGAGCGGCGATGCGGTCCGCGTCGGCAAGCGTTGGCGCCAGCACTTGCACGTTGTTGACCGCCGCTTCCGGCGAATCCTTCAACGACAGTAGCGTCGCCATCGATTCCGTGTGCGGGTCCTTCAGATGCAGCGGGTTGAAGTCGAAGCGCAAATGCGTGAGCAACGGGGCGGCGCCGATCACGACGATGAGCGTGCCGATCAGCACCGGCTTGCGGTTGCGATCGAGGAAATCGTCGACGGGGGCGAGCTGCTTGAAGCCCGGCGAGGTGGGTTCGCTCCGCGGTCTGAAGACTTTCAGCAGCGCCGGCAGCAGCGACATGTTGGTGAAGTACGCGACGAACATGCCGACGCCGGCGATCTCACCCAATTCCGACACGCCACGGTAAGCCGTTGGCAGGAAGGAGAAGAAGCTCAGCGCGACCGCAACGGCCGCGAGCGTCAGCGGCACGCCGATGCTGTGCGCGGTATGCATGAGTGCCGCGGAAATACGCTCGTCGCGATTGCGTTCCTCGCGATACTTGACGCCGAACTGCACGCCGAAATCGACCCCGAGCCCGACGAACAGCACCATGAAGGCGACCGAAATCATGTTGAGCGCACCGACCATCATCAAGCCGAGTGCCGCGGTGATCGCGAGACCGACGAACAGCGTGATAAACACGGCGGCGATCATGCGGCCCGAACGCAGCGCCAGCCACAGAATGACCAGCACGACGATGAATGTGCCGATGCCGTTGAGTACGGCACCGTCCTGGACCGATGCGAATTCTTCATCCGCCAGGGGCTGTTCACCCGTCAGGCGGATCGTGGCGCCATAACGCGTATCGAGGTGCAACGAGGCGGCAGTGTCGCGGATCGTTTTGGACGCGGTAGCGCCCGGCTCCAGCGCGTCGTAGTTCACAACCGGCTGCACCGTGACGAAGGCGCGTGCCGGATCCGTGGCGGCGCCCTTGTCGACCAGCGCACGCCACGAGAACGCAGCCGGCTGGCCGGCCAGCACGCGATCGAACGTGGTCGCGCTTTGCGACAGCAGATGGCTCATGTCGGCCAGCTTCACCTGACCGAGCTGCAGCGGCAGCAACAGGCTCGTGGTGAGCGTGCCGGCCAGGCCGGTCAGGCTCGGATCGTGCGCGAGCGCATTGACGAGCGGGCGGGACTGGACGAGCTGCGAGGTGGTCGAAAGAACCTCATCGGTTGACGGAAACAACAGACCGTTGTGTTCGAAGAACGGCCCGCCGGCGGGCTGCGAGACCGCCACGAACTCTTTCGGATCGGCTTTGAGCGCGGCCGTCAGGGCATTGGCGGCCGCGTCCGCAAACTCCGGGGCGCGGGCTTCGACCACCACCAGCACAGTGTCGCCGCGATCCGGGAAGGCCGCGTCCATGGCATGTTCGAGCGACGACCATTGCTTGTCGGTTTCGACCAGACGGCTGATATCCGTGTTGATCTTGAAGTTATAGGCTACATAGATGCTGCTCAAAACGGCGAGCACGAGCGACGCGGCGATGATCCGAAACGGATGACGCACCGAATAGGCGACGAGACGGACAATAGATGACTTCAACATGTAGGCGGAGAGGGCCTTATCGCAGGTGGCGTTTTTGACGAAAGTGCACAAGTATACAGAGCCGGAGCGGTTCGGCTCCACTTCGGTAGCAAGCCCGGCTCCCGGGCAGCGGTGAAGGGGCGGGAACGCAATATCGGTATACTGGGTCTATCCTGCTTTCGCTACAGGCTCGTGAGCCTGCCGGCGCTTACTTCTTTGGGTTTTGGCGAGCGTATGAAACGTTATCTGTCTGCTTTTCTGGCTGCGGCCGTGGTGTCCACTGCGGCCTATGCGCAAAGCGCGCCTGATGCGGTGGTGAAGAGTGCCGTCGAAGGCACGGTCGCCGCGATGAAGGCTGATCCGCAGGCCCGTGGCGGCGACATGGCGAAGATCACCGATCTGGTCCAAACGCGATTTGTGCCGGCCACCGATTTTCAGCGGACCACGCGGATCGCCGTAGGGAAGGCATGGAGTACGGCGACGCCTGAGCAGCAGAAGCAACTTTATGACCAGTTTACGCTGCTGCTGGTGCGTACCTACGCCGCCTCGCTGTCGCAGTTGCGGGACCAGGACGTGAAATTCAAATTTCTACCGCCCAACGTGCCGGCCGGCGCCAAGGATGCGGTCGTGCAGTCGCACGTGATCAGCAATGGCGGCGACGATGCGATTGATTACCGGCTGACTAAAGGCGCGTCGGGCTGGAAGATTTACGACATCAACATGATGGGCGCCTGGCTGATTCAGGTTTATCAGACGCAGTTTGCCGATCAGATTTCCAAAGGCGGCGTTGATGGGCTGATCAAGTTCCTGACTGCACATAACGCACGCAGCGCAGGCTGAAGTAACACCGAAGTAAAACACTTCACGCAAAAAGAAAAAGCGCGGTGGCAATCAAGCCAACGCGCTTTTTTTCTAACATGCCTATCATGGGGCGGACAAAACCGTCCCATGCGCCGCTTAGTGTGCAGAAGCGGAAGCCGACGTTTGCACCTTCTTACCCTTTCCAGCACGCCCAATCTCTTCGAGCTTGATCTCGACGTGCCGCGAGAACACGTACTCAGCCGGACGCTGCTTATCCAAGGCAATATCCTTGGTGAAAGCACCGGACGTCTTCGGGCCGCGCAGGCTGACCCTCAACGCCTTCAACGGGTGCGCAACCGTATCCATCACGGCAGTCGCTTCAAAGCCGCAGTGCACCATGCAATCCGCGCACTTCTCGTAGTTACCCGTACCGTACTTTTCCCACTCCGTGGTTTCCATCAATTCCTTGAAGGTCTTCACGTAGCCTTCGCCGACCAGGTAGCACGGCTTCTGCCAGCCGAACACCGTGCGCGCCGGGTTGCCCCAAGGCGTGCACTCGTACGTCTGATTGCCGGCCAGGAAGTCGAGGAACATGCCCGACTGGCTGAACGACCAGTTCTTGCCGTTGTTGCCGCGCTTGAAAATCTCGCGGAACAGTTGCTTGGTCTTGTCGCGGTTCAGGAAGTGTTGCTGATCCGGCGCGCGTTCATATGCATAACCCGGCGAGACGGTGATGCCGTCCACGCCCATCGGGCCCAGCGTGTCGAAGAACGCAGCAACGCGTTCCGGCACGGCGTCGTTGAACAACGTGCAGTTGATGTTCACGCGGAAACCGCGGCGCTTCGCTTCCTTGATCGCGGCGACAGCCTTGTCGTACACACCTTCCTGCGACACCGAGTGATCGTGCGCCTGCTGGTCGCCGTCCAGGTGAACCGACCAGACGAAGTACGGATTCGGCTCGTAGTCGTCCATCTTCTTTTCCATCAGCAGCGCATTCGTGCACAGATACACGAACTTCTTGCGCGCGATGATGCCCTTCACGATCTGCGGCATTTCCTTGTGCAGGAGCGGCTCGCCGCCTGCAATCGAAACGACCGGTGCGCCGCATTCGTCGACTGCGCCAAGACATTCTTCGAGCGACAGACGCTGATTCAGGATGGGATCCGGATAGTCGATCTTGCCGCAGCCATTGCAGGCAAGATTGCAGCGGAACAGCGGCTCCAGCATCAATGCGAGCGGGTAGCGTTTGTTGCCAGAGAGATGCTGACGCATGATGTATGCGCCAACCCGGACTTTCTGTAGCAGCGGAATAGACAAGACGTCCTCCTTAAACTTCGCGTGCAGCGAGTGGTTGCATCAGTTTCGATGGCAACTTGAATTCGACTTTCTCTTCACGGCCCGCCATCGTCGTGACATCGACAGGCCCCAATGCGCGCAGCGCATCGATTACGTTCTTCACCATCTCTTCCGGTGCCGAAGCACCGGCCGTGATGCCGACAGTCTGCACGTTGGCAAACCACTCCGGCTTCACTTCCGAACCGTCGGCGACGAGATAACTCGCCACGCCGCTTTCGCTGCCGATCTCGCGCAGCCGGTTCGAGTTCGAACTGTTGGTTGCGCCTACCACCAGCAGCACGTCGATTTCTTTGCTCAGTTCACGCACCGCCGCCTGGCGGTTTTGCGTGGCGTAGCAGATGTCGCGCGTGTCAGGACCTACGATGTCGGTGAAACGGCGCAGCAAGGCGTCGATAATGCCACGCGTGTCGTCGACCGAGAGCGTGGTCTGCGTGACGTACGCGAGCGGCGTATCGAGCGGCAGGTCCAGATGCGCGACTTCAGCCTCGCTCTGCACCAGCAGCACCTTGCCGGGAATCTGGCCGATCGTGCCTTCCACTTCCGGATGGCCCGCGTGGCCGATCAGGATCAGGGTACGGCCCGCGGCCACATACTGGCGCCCTTGCACGTGGACTTTGGTCACGAGCGGGCAGGTCGCGTCGAGCACGTCGAGGCCGCGCTGTTCCGCGTCGCGCTCGACGGTCTGCGCGACACCATGCGCGCTGAAAATCGCCACGGCGCCTTGCGGCACCTCATCGAGTTCTTCGACAAAGCGCGCGCCTTTCTGGCGCAAGTTGTCCACCACGTGGCGATTGTGAACAATCTCGTGACGGACATACACGGGTGCGCCGTGTTGTTGTAGCGCACGATCGACGATCTCAATTGCACGAACAACACCCGCACAAAAGCCGCGGGGCTGAGCAAGGATGACTCGCATAAATTGGCGAACTCCGACTGACGCGGGTTTCGAAGAAGTCGGTAAAAATGACTTTATCGCCGCGACCATCTATTTAGTTGACGTCTTGAGCCCCGGCGCCGAGCCGGTACAGCAAAACCAAACGCGCATTCTAACGCTATCAGGCCGGTTTTGCTCTGGTGCCCCACCAAGGTGTTGGGCCGCCGCCGCGCCACGGGCTTGCTGCCCGGCGCCGCCCCATGGTGCAGGCGGCAATGCGCGGGTGGCAAGGCGTAGCTGGCAATGTGCGGGCGGCAATCATTACGCACTGCACCGGTTTGGCGGAACCCTTAAACTACATGGTCCTGCGGCGCGCGTTTGCGACTGCATTACAGAACAGAAAGGTTTCGAGGCTCGCTGGATGGACGTCGATCTATACGAAAATTTTCCGGTCGCGAGCGTGCTGCTGCCAAAGGCGCTGCGCGCGCCTATCGGCATTATCTATCAGGTTGTCCGCACGGCCGCCGACATTGCCGATGAAGGCGACTGGAGCCCGGCCGAGCGGCATGCCCGCCTTGCTGACTTCCGCGCCGGCCTCGACGCGGTAGCACAGCGCCGCGCGGCGCCGGTGCATCCGCTCCTGTTCGGGCAGCTCGCCGGCGTGGTCGCCCAGTACAAACTGCCGCTCGCGCCGTTCTACGACCTGCTGCACGCGTGCGGTCAGGACATCGACACCAACCGTTACGCGGACCGGGCCGCGCTGCTCGACTACTGCCGCCACTCGGCCAGCCCGGTCGGGGTTCTGATGCTGCATCTGGTGGGCGCCGCCACGCCGGAGAATCTCGCCGATGCCGATGCGATCTGTACGGCATCACAACTGATCAGCTTCTGGCAGGACGTCGCCGCCGACTGGAAAAAAGACCGCCTGTATCTGCCGCTCGCGGATCTGCGGCGCTTCAACGTGACCGAGGCGCACATCGCGAGGGGCGTCGTCGACGATGCCTGGGCGAAGCTGATGGCCTACGAAATTTCGTTCGTCCGGGCCATGCTGGTGCGCGGCGCACCGCTCGCGCTGCGTATCCCAGGGCGGTTGGGGATCGAACTGTGCGGCGCCATCCACGGCGGCCTGCGCATCCTCGAGCGGATCGAAAAGGCCGGCTACGACGTGTTTCGCGAGCGGCCGGTACTCAACACTTTCGACTGGTGCGTCGTCGCGGTACGCACTGTGGTGATGCGCCTGTCGCGGCGCGTCGGCGTGCAAGCGGGTTCACTTGAGGGTAATGCTTAATGGCGGTGGTTCTGTTTCTTCTGTCGTGTCTGTCCCTGCTGATCTGGTGTGTGTTGCTGTTCGCGCGCGGCGGTTTCTGGGGGGCCCGCCCCGCCACGCCGCTCACCCTCGAGCCGCGTGAAACCTGGCCGGCGGTCGCCGCCGTGGTGCCGGCCCGCAATGAAGTCGATGTGATCGCTCAAGCGGTGACCACCTTGCTCGAGCAGGACTATCCGGGCGAATTTCACGTGATCGTCGTCGACGACCACAGCACCGACGGCACCGCCGACGCCGCCCGCGCGGCCGCGTTGCAACTGCAATGCCCGGATCGTCTCACGGTGCTGAGCGCGAAGCCGCTGCCGCCGGGCTGGTCCGGCAAGGTGTGGGCGCAGTCGCAAGGGATCGAGGCGGTGCGCACGCTCGGTCTGCCGGCCGATTTCCTGCTCCTGACCGATGCGGACATCGGCCATCCCGCTGATGCTGTGGCGCAACTCGTCGCCCGCGCGGATGCGGAAAAGCGCGATCTCGTCTCGCTGATGGTCCGTCTGCGCTGCGATTCGTTCTGGGAGAAGGCGCTGATTCCGGCCTTCGTGTTCTTCTTCGCCAAGCTGTATCCCTTCTCGTGGGTCAACAACCCGCGCAACCGTACGGCCGCGGCGGCGGGCGGCTGCATGCTGGTCCGGCGCAGCGCGCTCGAAGAAGCGGGCGGCATCGAATCGATTCGCGCCGAGCTGATCGACGATTGCAGCCTCGCTGCGCGGATCAAGCATCGCGGCACGGGGCGTCATCCGATCCGTCTGGATCTGGCGGCGCGCAGCGTGTCGCTGCGTCCTTACGATAGCTGGCGTGAGATCTGGAACATGATCGCGCGCACGGCCTTTACCCAGTTGCGTTACTCGCTGCTGCTGCTGGCGGGCACGCTGCTGGGCATGACGATCATCTACCTGATGCCGCCGGTGGCGGCGCTGGTGCTCGGTCCCCTGGGCTGGCCCGCGTGGCTTGCGTGGGCGCTCATGTGCTGCGCGTATGCGCCGATGCTCAGCTATTACCGTCGCTCGCCGCTGTGGGCGCCGTTTCTGCCGCTGATCGCATTGTTCTATGTCGGTGCGACGTTCGCGTCGGCGGTGCGCTACTGGCGCGGCAAGGGCGGTCAATGGAAGGCGCGGGTGCAGGCGCCGGTGCAGGAGCGCTGAGACGCGCCCGTCCGGAGGTTCATCAGATGAAAAAAGCGGCGCTCTCAGGCGCCGCTTTTTTTTACATCGACTTGGGCATCAGCCCTTGGTGAGCATCATGTACATCTGGATCACCATGTCGGGCGAGAACGTGAACGGCACCCAGCCGTGGCCGGTGTGACGCATGACCAGCAGACGGTCGCCATTCGACTGTTTCTGTACGGCCATGACGGGGTTTTTCGTCGACACGAAGCGCCAACCCGGCGGGATGCCCGGCGGCGGCTCCGGCGTCATCGAGGCGCGCGCGTTCGACAATTCCTCGATCAGTTGCCCGATCTGCTCAGCACGCAGCGCGACCGTCTGGCCGCCGATCGTCATCGTGATTTCGTTCTGCGCAGGGCGGTTGATTTCGAGCGTGGGCTGCAACTGGGCGGCCGGCTCTTCACCGGGCACAGGTGCCGGCTCCGCTGCATCTACCGCTGCCGCCGCTGCTTCAGGCGCAACGTCGTCCACTTTCGCTTCGGACGGGACGTGATTCGCCACCGGCGCTTCCTGCGCGGCGGTTACTGCGGTTGTCTCGGGGATGTTTTCGGCCTGCGGGGCCACGACAGCCTGGATGAGCTGATCGACGCCCATTTCCAGCGCGCCGAGCTGTTCATGAAGATTCATGCGAGGTTTCTCTGGTAAGACCCACGATTTTACCTGCTGCGCGTAGGCTTTTACCTGTCGCAAACACAGTGACGTTGTAACAAAGTGCATGCAGGCCACGCCGGATCGCCCGGCGCGGCCTGCATGACCTGAATGATGCCGCCTACGCGGCCCGACGCTGACTTTCCTGCCCGCGTCGGCGCTTTATCAGGGCTTCAGATACCCGGCTTGCCGGAACCATTCGAGCGCATCGCTCAAGCCCTCGCGATAGGGCCGCGCGCGATAGCCGAGCTCGCGTTCCGCCTTCGCCGACGTGAAGTACATTTTGTTCTTCGACATTTTCAGACCGTCGACGGTGAGGAACGGTTCACGCTTCGTGATCTTGGCGACCGCTTCGGCGCCCATGGCGAGCGGGTAGAGCGGCCAGCGCGGCAAACTCAGCGTCGGCGCCTTGCGGCCGGTCAGCACCGCGATATCCGCGAGCATCTGTTGCAGCGGCAGATTTTCGCCGCCGAGAATATAGCGCTCGCCGATCTTGCCACGTTCGAGCGCGAGAAAATGGCCGGCGGCCACGTCATCCACGTGCACGAGGTTCAGCCCCGTCTCGACGAACGCGGGAATCTTGCCGAGCGCCGCTTCGACGATGATGCGACCGGTCGGCGTCGGCTTGACGTCGCGCGGACCGATCGGCGTGGACGGATTGACGATCACGGCCGGCAGGCCGTCTTCGGCGATCATGCGCTCCACCGCGCGCTCGGCCAGCACCTTGCTGCGCTTGTACACACCGATTGCCTGGTCGGCTTTGAGCGGCGAGGTTTCATCGGCGGACTGGCCGGAACTGGTGACTTTCAGCGTGGCCACGCTGCTTGTGTAGACGATACGTTCAACGCCTTCCTTCAGCGCCGCGCGCATGGTCGCCTCGGTGCCTTCGAGATTCGAGCGCTCGATTTCGCTCGGGTCCGGCGCCCACAGGCGATAGTCTGCCGCCACGTGCAGCAGATAACGCACGCCGCGCAGCGCGTTGCGCATCGACGCTTCGTCGCGCATATCGCCGACGACGATTTCCGCATCCAGCGCCTCGACGTTTTTGCGCGGACTGGTGGCGCGCACCAGCACGCGCACCTTGAAACCCTTCTGTTGCGCGATGCGCGCCACCGACGAGCCGACGAAGCCGGATGCGCCGGTCACGAGCACGAGATCGCGATTCTGTTCGGTCATTCTCTTTCATTCCCTGCGTGACAGTCGACGGATTGTACGTGTCGCGCGTGCCGCGTGTCGCACCGGGCGGGCTCAGCGCGCAGGCGAGCTCAGAGACCGCCGAGCAATCTTGCCGCGACGCGTCTAGAATGCCGGCTTGAAAGAATTGCGTTGCATGGGACCAGAGTAAGCGCTAAAGCGCTAACTCTGGTCGACAGCTGAAGCACTAACTCCGGTCGACAGAGGAGAGGACGGCATGGCCCCGGATCTGGATCAGCGGATCGAAACGTATTACGTGAGAGTGCGCGGCACCGTGCAGGGCGTGGGCTTTCGCCACGCCACCGTGCGGCAGGCCCACGCGCTCGGTATCAAGGGATGGGTGGCGAATCTCGACGACGGCTCCGTCGAAGCCATGTTGCAGGGCTCGGCCAACCAGGTCGACCGGATGCTGTCGTGGCTGCGTCACGGGCCGCCGGCGGCGCGCGTGACCGAAGTGACCGGCGAAGAGCGCCTGACGGAAAAGCGTTTCGAGCGTTTTGAGCAGCACTGAGCGCGTGAGCTTCGCGCAAAGCAAAGGCGGCGAGCCATCACATCGATAGCGCGCCGCCTTGTCGTTTGCGTGTCTCGCGTTTCCGGCTCGCGGCTCAATAGCACTTAGCCCCTAGCGCGCCACCAGCAAGCTCTCCGCAAACCCCCATCCATCTTCGATCCACTGATGGCTGCATACGAAGCCGGCATCGTCGGCGATCACGGGCATCTCGTCTGCACGATACTTGTGGCTGCTCTCGGTCCAGATCGTTTCGCCTGCTTTGAGCGAGACCGTCAATTGCGCGGCGCCCACGTGCGCCGTGACATCGCGCTTCGCACGCAGATGCATCTCGATGCTGCGCGCGTCCGGATTGAAGCGCGCGACGTGCTCGAATGCATCGAGCGGAAAATCGCCATCGAGTTCGCGATTGACGCGCGCCAGCAGATTCAGATTGAACGATGCGGTCACACCGATCGCATCGTCGTAGGCGGCAACGAGCACCGGCGTCGGCTTGATCAGATCCGTCCCGAGCAGCAGCGCGTCGCCAGGTGCGAGCATGTTGCGGATATCGCGCAGAAAACGCGTCGCCGCGAGTCTGCCGAAATTACCGATCGTACTGCCGAGAAACAGGACGAGTAGCCGTTCGTCCTCCGCGCGGTTCTTGCTCACTTCAGCCAACCCGGCCAGGTAATCGCGTTCATAGCCGACGATCGAGATCCGCTCGATGTCACCAAGTTCACGCCTGCACAACTGCAGCGCGCTGCGCGAAATTTCAATCGGGAAGTAAGAAGTGGGGCGCTTTTTACACAGTGCTTCCAGAATGCGCCGCGTTTTGCGGCCGCTGCCGCTGCCCAGTTCGGCGACGGTCACGTCGTGCGGCAAGTGCGCGACGATGTCCGCAGCGTGCTTCGTGAGCAGCCGTTCCTCGGCGCGCGTCACGCCGTATTCGGGCAGGACAGTGATCACTTCGAACAGCGCGGAGCCGACTTCGTCATACAGATACTTCGACGGCAGCTCTTTCTGCGGCGTGTGGGTGAGTCCGGCGCGTACTTCGGCGGCGAAGGTAGCGCGGAATAAATCGGGAGATGCGTCGTGCGATAGGGCTGGCTGGGTCATGCTGGCTCCAGTAGTCACATTCAGTCACATTCGATGAGCGGGATTGCTGGCCGGGCGGCGGCAGGCGCGGTGAAACGCAGTTGATGCATGCCGCGGGAAAGAAGGGCTGGCTCGGTAGCGTGGACTGCCTTTGCCGACCCGGCTCGTTGATGCTGCAGATGACGATTGCAAATGACGGCTGGCCGTTGCGACGGATATCCAGGATGCCTCAGATGACGTTGCAAACGGTGTCGCCAGATTTCGTAGCAAGATTCGCGCTTGAGCAAAGCAGGGGACGTTGCCGGCGTTGCAGTTGCGGATCCGCTTGGTCGCGCGTGAAGTTATGTTCTAGTGCATCGTCGCGCGATGCGCACGGGAAAAATTGCTACTTACTGCAAGGAACGAACGGGCACGTTGGCGGGGAACCCGTCTAGAATGCCCGCTTGCATCACCTATCGAAGATAAAAATGCAGCGCTTGATACGCACCGTCAGCCGCACTGCCTGCTTGTGAGACTTTACTTCTAATGACAACGATTCGAGGCACGCAGCCGTATGCTGCGCTGCACACACCGGCATGTGCATCCGCTCGTGCACCTGAACCGCATGCCAAAGCAATTGCGCCACGGGGCGCGCGATGAACCAGTATGACCCAAAGCGCGGAATCGCGTTGTCGGTCGGCGCATCGGCGATGTTCGCTTTACTGTCCGCTTACGCCAAGCTGCTTGCACCGTTGAGCGGTCTCGACATTTTCGCGTGGCGTGTCGTGTGGACCGTGCCCGGGGCGCTATTGCTGATCGTGCTGCGCAAGCGCCTGCCGATTCTCCGGCAACTTCTTTACCGCATGGTGACGGAGCCGAAGCTCGGCGTGGCGATGGTTGTCAGCGCGGTTTTGCTGGGCGCGCAGCTGTGGGTGTTTCTATGGGCGCCGCTCCATGGGCGCATGCTTGAAGTCTCCCTCGGTTATTTTCTGTTGCCGCTCGTGATGGTGCTGGTGGGGCGCTTCTACTATCACGAGCGCCTCGACGCTTTGCAGTGGCTAGCGGTTATCTGTGCCGCGTTGGGCGTTGGGCACGAACTGTGGATGACGGGCGCGTTTTCCTGGCCGACCCTGCTGGTTGCGCTCGGCTATCCGCCGTATTTCGTGCTGCGCCGTAAAATCAACCAGGATTCACTCGCCATGTTCACGGTGGAAATGGCGTTGCTGCTGCCGGCGGCAGCTGTGTTCATCATCATCGGCGGTTCGCTGGCGATGATCGGCGGCCGTATCGACATGTGGTGTTTGCTGTTGCCTGGGCTTGGCGCGCTAAGCACCATTGCGCTGGCTTCGTATCTGAAGGCGAGCCGTCTGTTGCCGGTCGCATTGTTCGGCATCCTCGGCTATGTCGAGCCGGTGTTGCTCGTGTTTGTCTCGATCACGCTGCTCGGCGAGGTACTGAGCGCCGCGCAGTTAGCCACCTATATTCCGATCTGGATTGCGGTTGCGTTGACGGCACTGCATAGCGTGCGGCTTGTTCGCTTTGCGACGCGCTGAGCTGCGTGGGTTGAGTCGCGGCGGGTGGTTGAGTTGAGACGGCGCGCAGCGTTGCGCTGATGCCGCTGAATCAGGCGCAGCGGCATCAGCGATGCGCCGCCGCGCGATCCACATTGATACGCGTCGCGCCGACCTGCGCCTCGATGGCTTCGCGCAGTGCCGGCCGCCAGCCGAAACCGAACAACGCTTCAGCGAGCACGAATAGCGGCCCGATCAGCAGACCGATCACATCGTCGACAAATGCCGGCTTGCGATGTTCGTATGCCACGTGGCCGATGAACTGAAACACCCAGCCGACAACGAAGAGTCCGATGCCCGAGGCGAGCCAGGTGAGCGTGGCTTGCGCGGCGAGCCACTGTCCGCATGCGATGCACAACACCGATACCACGGCCATCATTACACCGAGCGGCACGTCGAGCACGAGGTAATAGACGGTCGCCGCGGCGAACAACACCCACGCGGGCGATAAGGTAAGCGGCAACGCGCCGAAGCCGAAAGCAGGCCGGCTCAACAACACAGCCAGCGCCAGCACGATCATCGGAATGCCGATGAAATGGGTGGCGATATTGCGCCGGTCACGATGGTAGGCCGCGTATTGCGTCAGCTGTTGCGTCAGCGTTCTCATGGATGCCGCTCCTCGATCAAAGTCAGCATAATCGCGGGCAGCGGAATTTGAAACCATCGGGTAGCCGACAATCGGGCACGGATACAGTCTTATGACTGCGAGTTTTTCATCAAATGAGCTTGGCCGCCTGCTGGCGCGCAGCGCGTGGTTTCGCTCGGCGCCTGCTGCCATGCAGGCGCAACTAATCGAAGCGGGGTGTGTCGAGCGCCTGGCGGCCGGTCAACGGCTTTTCACGCGCGGCGATTCTGACGATGGCCTCTATTGCGTGCTCGACGGTCTCGTGCGAATCGGCGCGGCGAGTTCGGCCGGCAAGGAAGCGTTGCTCGCGGTCATCGAGCCGGTCAACTGGTTCGGCGAGATCGCGCTGTTCGATAATCGCCCGCGAACCCATGACGCGTACGCCGAACGCGATTCCGAGCTGTTTCATGTGCCGCGCACCGCGCTTGCCGTGCTGCTCGAACGCACGCCTGAATATTGGCATGCCTTCGGTTTGCTGTTGACGCAAAAGCTGCGCCTCGCTTTCGATGTCATTGAAGAAGCCGCCTTGCTTCCCGCCGCGCCGCGCGTGGCGCGCCGCTTGTTATTGATGGCTGGCGGTTACGGCGAACCCGGTGCATTGCGGCGCGTACTCAAGGTGCCGCAGGAGGACCTGGCGATGATGCTGGCTTTGTCGCGGCAGACGATCAATCAGGTGCTCAAGCAGTTCGAAGCGCAAGGTGCATTGAAGCTGGGCTATGCGGAAATCGAAATCGCCGACGTGCAAAAGCTCAGCGCGCTAGCCGAGCTGAATCCGGCAACGGATTGATCGCCTCGATCTACCCGTAAACCTACCCGCAAAGCGCGGCACGGCCTCCCGCTCACTTACGAAAAGAACGCAAAGGGCAACGTGGCGGCCAGGTAGACGGCGATACCCGTCGAAGGCAATCCCGCCGCGATGGCGATGGCCGCGACCGCGGCGCTCGCGACCGCCAGGACAAGCGTGCGTCGCCGAACGGCTTGCCGGCCGGCAAGGTAGTTGCGATGCGATGTGTCGCCGCGGTCGTCCGGGGATGTGACGGCGTACTGACGGATGTTCAGGCTGGACATGATGACGTCTCGTTGAGCGGTCACCAAAGTCTGACATTCCTGAAATATCGAATGCCTTAATAACGCGTCGACAAACGCAAAAGATGCATATACGCCCCACTCACGCGCCGCTGCATCTTTATAAGCATTTTACGGCGCACCCCTATTTCTTTGGCGATTCGCTACACCAAGCCCGGTAAGGTCGAGCCACCCCCGGTCAGGAAGCGAAAGTATGCATGGAAATAGCGCTCTGGATGGTGTGCAAACACAACAGGATCTTTGTCCGAAATTTAGCCTGAAGGCCATAGTCACGGCAATCGTCTTCTCGCTTGCCGCAGTGTCGCAAGGCGCCGATGCACAATCGACATTGGCCGCTCCAACTGCCGCGAGCGACACAACCCCTGACGCCGGTATGCCGGCGCTCAGCGATATCACCGCCATGTTGCGCGCGCAGTTTCGCGTTGCGCCATCGGAATCGATGAAGATCGCACGCGCGGTGTTGATCGAAGCCGACCGTCACGCCATCTCGCCGGTATTGCTGCTTGCCGTGATGTCGGTCGAATCGAGTTTCGATCGCCACGCGGTCAGCAACGCAGGTGCGCGCGGGCTCATGCAGGTCTTGCCCGCAGCACATCCGCAATTGATTGCGGACACAACTGATTTGTCCGATCCGGCGATCAACGTGCGGATCGGCACGACCATTTTGCGCGGCTACCTCGACGAGAGCGGCGGCGATCTCGACGCCGCGCTGCTTCGCTACAGCGGCGGCGGCCGCGGTTATGCGCGGCGTGTCGTGCTGCGGATGCAGCACCTGGACGCAAGTTTGCGCCACGAATGATTAACGCATTCGTGGCGCGTTGATGTGTACGTTAAGGTGGAGGTCAATGTGCACATCGAAGTGCACATTGACCTCCACATCGAAATGCAACCTCTTACTCTTTAGCTCATTGCCCCGGCAAACTCGGCGCGCAGATCCTGCAACCTGTCGCGTGCGGTGCTGAGGCGCTCGACGAGTTGCGCCGAGGCGCGTGTGATCGGCATACGTGTTTCGTCGGTCAGCGAATGATCGAACGCCAGCATCGCCTTGATCGCGGACGGATTGGGCGCGGCGAACAGCAGACGCAACACGGGCAACAAGCTGGCAAACAGATTGCGCGCGTCGTGGTCGCGATCGGTCCGGATCAATTCCTGTACCGCAACCAGAAGGTCCGCGCAAACATGTGCGCTGGCCAGAATGCCCCCTGTGCCACCGTTGTTCAGGCAGTCGTCCAATGCTTCATCGGTGCCGCATAGTACGTTGATCGGCAGGCCGCGCAGCTTGCTGAAGTGTTCCTTCACGCATTCCTTGATCGCGACGATGTTGCCGAACTCAACCAGGCGCGCGACCGTCTCCGGCGCGATCGTCACGCCGGTTCGATGTGGCACGTTGTACAAAACGATCGGCCGCTCGGTGGCGAGTGCGGCTTGTTCGAAATGCCACTGCACGCCGGCTTGATCTGGACAGACGTACGACGGTGGCGACACCAGGTAACCCGCGCAGTCCCAGCGCTCATAGCGCTGAATATCGTGCAGGACGTCGCGCGTATTGGAGCCGCCGACCCCGATCAGCATCGGCAGACGGGTGCCGATCACATCGGTCAGCGCCTGCAATACCGTGAGGCGCTCGGATTCCTGTAATAAAGCGGCTTCACCTGTCGTGCTCAAGGCGACAAAACCGCTGATCTCCGTGCTCAGGTAGTAGTCAGCGAGGCGCTGCAACGCGTCGACGTCGACTTCGCCATTGCGAAACGGGGTAACGATGGGCAACCAGATACCTGAAAACATGATTAGCGCGCCTTTGCGACGGCTTGGCGGCGCTTCAGTGGTCCGATCAGTGCCGCGGGGAGTGTGGAGATGAGCGTATGCAAGGTGAAATCGAGGTCGTCGAGCGCAATGTCGAGTTGCACGCGCACTTCTTCGCGCACGGCCTCCGTGCTGACGACATAAACGCCGAGTGGGGAATGAAGCAATGTGCGCAGTTGGGTGCCAGGAAGATCGTGCGGAGGATGAGGCAGGGTCACCTGCAAGCGGGCGCGGGCCGCCGGGAAAGGAATGACATTGTTGCGTTGGGGCGGGACCGGCGGCGCGCTGAGCGGCTGCGTTTCGAAGCTGTCGATTGATTGTGTGAGAGCCATTTGCTTTGGCGTTCGTCGACGCCATGGTTGATCAAGACAGTTCGAGATTAGACGTCTACGGGTAAACGCAGTGCAAAAATTGAGGTGTCCGCTGAAAAAAACTTGCGGGTTCGACGTGTCGCTCGAATTGAATCAGGCGGCGTGCTGGCAAATTAACTTTGCGTGAGTTTCAACCCGGTTCATACGACGCGCCCATAAAAAAAGGCGAGTCGTGAGACTCGCCCTCCCTGAACGGCAGCGTTCGGCTTCGATTAACTACGCATGCGTGGCCGGTGTGTGCCGAAAACCGATCACGTGTTATTGCGTCTTCGTCGTGTCGGTCTTTGCGCCGTCGGCTTTTGCCGGGGCATTGCTGGCCTCTTTCGCGCTCTCCGTTTTGGTCTTGCCTGCGCTAGCTTCGACAGCGGTCTTCTTGGTTGCCTTATGGATCTTCGCCGTGTGAGCGGCGGAAGCCTTTTTCACATGCGCCTTCGTCGCGGCCTTCGTCGGCGCTTTCGTCGTGGCGGCGGCTTCAGTCGTGGCGCCGGTTTGCGCGGCGGTGCTCGCCTTCAGATTCGCTTGACCGGCGGGCTGCGTTTGCGCGGGTTGCGCGGCCGACGGCGCTGCGGTTTGTGCAAATGCGGTCGACACGACGAGAGCGGAAGCGAGAGCAGCGAAAAGCGTCTTCATGATGTAACTCCAGGTTAAACCGGTTGTTCTTTGTGTCGCGGCTGAAATGTTTCAGCGCTGCCGGTTTAACGTTGGCGGGAAGACAGCAGTTGACGGCGCTCTGGTGACAAAACGTAACGGCGGATACATATTGCCGTGTGCCGTTCAGCCGCCGCCACCGGCGCCGAACTGAAGCGGCACACTCGTAAAAGCAGGATCAACGCGTATTGCCGAGTACCTTCTGCGCAGTCGCATCGACGGCCTGCCGCATCTTGTCGACCAGTTCGTCGATCTGCGCGTGGTCGATCACGAGCGGCGGGGCGACGATCAGCCGGCCGTTCGTCGAGCGCACGATGGCGCCCAGTTCGAAGCCGACAGTCCGGCTATGCCAGGTCAACTCGGCTTCGTCGCTAAAGCGCTCGCGCGTGGCCTTGTTTTTCGCGAACTGTATCGCGGCCACCGCGCCCACGCCCTGGATCTCGCCGATCAACGGGTGATCGGCGAATGCGTCACGCAATGCCTTCTGCAGATACGGACCGGTATCGTTCTTCGTGCGCTCGACAAGACGGTCTTTCACGAGAACATCGAGATTGGCCAGCGCGACCGCCGCCGCGACCGGGTGACCTGAATAGGTCAGTCCGTGCGCGTAGACACCGCCTTGTTCGACCAGTGCCTCGCCGACCTGCCGGCTCATCACGAGACCCCCCATCGGCACGTAACCCGACGTCAGACCCTTCGCAATGCAGATCAGATCGGGCTCGAAGCCGAAATGCCGATGCGCGAACCACTCGCCGGTTCGCCCGAAACCGCCAATCACTTCGTCCGCACACAACAGCACGTCGTACTGACGGCAAATACGCTGGATTTCCTGCCAGTAGCCGTCCGGCGGAAAGATCATGCCGCCCGCCCCTTGGAATGGCTCGGCGACAAAGGCGCCGACCCGGTCCGCGCCCAGTTCGAGAATCTTCTTTTCGAGCGACAACGCGGCCTGTTTGCCGAATGCCTCCGGGCTCAGATCGCCACCGTTCGCGTACCAGTAGGGTTCGTCGACATGCGTTACGTTCGGAATCGGCAGATCGCCCATCTCATGCATGAACGCCATGCCGCCCAGCGACGCGCTGCCGACGGTCGACCCGTGATAGCCATTGATCCGCCCGATCAAGACCTTCTTGCCGGGCTTGCCCTGGATGTCCCAGTAGCGCCGCACCGTACGAATGAGGACTTCATTCGCCTCGGAGCCTGAGTTCGTGTACACGACATGACTAAAACGATCGCCCAGCAGCGAGAACAGTCGTTCCGACAATTCGATCACGGCGGGATGCGTGGTGTGAAAGAACATGTTGTAGTACGACAGTTCCTTCATTTGCCGTGACGCTGCGTCGATCAGTTCCTGACGGCCGTAACCGACGTTGGTGCACCAGAGGCCGGACATGCCGTCGATATAACGGTTGCCGTCGTTATCCCACAGATAGACGCCTTCGCCTCGCACCATCACGCGCGGCCCTTCGTTGTTCAGGGCTTTCTGATCGACGAAGGCATGCAGGTGATGGGCTGCATCGCTTTGTTGGTAATCGCGGGTAGCGCGGTGCGGGAAGTTAGGAGCGTTCATGTTCAAGGTTCCAGTTGTGTAACGAACGGATGTGGCCTTTCACGTCCCGGTGCGGCGAGTCGCACGCACCCAGGCTGTACTCTCAGGCTCATTGCAGATTGATTTCAGGCGTTGGAGCGCCGGATCAGTAGCTGATCCACGTTGTTTTTAGCCCCGTGTATTTGTCGAGTGCGTGCAACGACAGATCGCGGCCGAATCCCGATTGACGGAAACCGCCAAACGGGGTTTGCGCGCTCAATGCGTCGACGGTGTTGACGGACACTGTGCCGGCACGCAAGCGCGACGCCACGCGATGCGCGCGTGCCAGGCCGCCCGTCCAGACCGACGCGGCGAGTCCGTAAATCGAATCGTTGGCGAGCGCGATCGCTTCGTCCTCGGTGTCGAATGTGAGAACCGACAGCACCGGTCCAAAGATTTCCTCGCGCGCAATCGGGTCGTTTGCGTTCACATCGACAAAGATGGTCGGCTCGATGAAATACCCCTTGCCGTCGACAAGCCGTGTTCCGCCGCCTGTCGCCAGCGTCGAGCTCGTGCGCCCTCGCGCGATCCATTCTTTAACCCGCTCAAACTGCGTACGGTCGACGATTGCGCCCATGCCGCTAGCAGGATCAAGCGGGTCGCCGGGCATGAAGTCGCGCGAATGGGCAATCAGGCGATCGACAAACTCATCATGGATCGAGCGATGCACCAGCAGTCGTGAATTGGCCGAGCACACTTCGCCCTGATTGAAGAAGATGCCGAAGCATGCTTTGCGGGCCGCAAGATCGAGATCGTCCGCGTCTTCGAAAACCAGATTGGGACTCTTGCCGCCGCATTCGAGCCAGACCTGCTTCATATTCGATTGCGCGGCGTATTCGAGAAACTTCTTGCCGACGGCCGTCGATCCCGTAAACGCCAGAACGTCAACGTCCGGATGCAATCCGAGCGCCCGTCCTGCGGTCTCGCCGAAGCCGGGCACGACGTTCAGCACGCCCGGCGGCAGTCCAGCCTCGAGCGCGAGTTCGGCAAGACGCAGGGCGGATAGCGGTGATTGCTCCGCGGGCTTCAGCACGACGCTATTGCCAGCTGCAAGGGCAGGGGCAATTTTCCAGGCCACCATATCGAGCGGGAAATTCCACGGCACGACCGCGCCGACCACGCCGAGCGGCTCGCGTGTGACAACGGCGAGATTGCCCGGATCGGTCGACGCGACCTCGCCGTTCACTTTATCTATCGCTTCGCCATACCAGCAGAACAGGCTGCTTGCGGCCGGCACGTCGATGTCGAAGGCGTCGGCCACGCGTTTGCCCATGTTGAGCGAATCGAGCAGGGCGAGCTCCGCACCGTGGGACGCAATCAAAGCACCTAACCGGCACAAGACACGCTTGTGTTCCGCCGCCGGACAACGCGACCAGTGCCCAGCATCGAACGAAGCACGGGCAGCACGAACGGCGTCGTTGACCTCGGCCATGCCACAGGATGCAACGTTGGCAATCACCGTCTCGGTCGCCGGATTGATCGCCTGGAAGGTCTTGCCGTCTTGAGCGTCCGTGAAGCGACCGTCAATGTGTGCCTGCGCGCGCGGGAGAACTTCTGCGGCCCGTCGCCGCCAGTCCGCATGGGTGTGGATATCAGCTGAAGAATGACTCAAGGAATAACTCCGGTCTGGCGATGGGCAGGACTACCCGCCCATCTCGTGTATCGATGATCGAGATAGCTACTGCTCTAGCGCCCTACTGTCGATTAACAAAAAGGGACGGGAAAGAACAAATTTGCTCTTCATTGCATCTGTTTTTCCTATTCATTTTCGAAGTTGCATTTCCTTCTGGTCTCTTTCAGGGTTTCGTTGCTTGAACGCCGGGACAGATTGAGAACACACATTAACAGGCGGGGTGGAACGAGCCGACTTTGCATCTCAAAAAACTATCCATAAGGTAGGAAAACTATTTTTATTCAATAAATGCGCGATGCTACGCTCCATCCGTCGTTCGCCGCAGAGTCCTTGTATCTGGAGGTTTTGCGGCACCAGGAACGCCATGTTGCAAGAGCCGCGCGCACAGGAGACGTTGTGCGTAGCGCCGGTGGGTGGACGGATAAAGAGCCATGAACGAGATCGACGACTTCCTGAAGAAGAACCGCGTCACCGAAATCGAAGCGATCATTCCGGATATGGCCGGGATCGCACGCGGCAAGATCATTCCGCGCAGCAAGTTCGAATCCGGCGAGTCCATGCGCTTGCCGCAAGCGGTGATGATCCAGACCGTCACAGGGGACTATCCGGAAGACGGCACGCTCACCGGCGTCACCGACCCGGACATGGTGTGCGTGCCTGACGCCAGCACCATCCGCATGATTCCGTGGGCCGTCGATCCGACCGCCCAGGTGATCCACGATTGCGTTCACTTCGACGGCACGCCCGTCGCGATCTCGCCGCGCCGTGTGCTGCGCCGCGTGCTCGAACTCTACAAGGCCAAAGGCTGGAAGCCGGTCATCGCGCCCGAGCTCGAGTTCTACCTGGTCGACATGAACAAGGACCCGGACCTGCCACTGCAACCGCCGATTGGCCGTACGGGCCGTCCGGAGACCGGGCGTCAGGCGTATTCGATCGAGGCCGTCAACGAGTTCGACCCGCTGTTCGAAGACATCTATGAATACTGCGAGGTTCAGGAACTGGAAGTCGACACGCTGATTCACGAAGTCGGCGCCGCGCAGATGGAAATCAACTTCATGCACGGCGACCCGCTGAAGCTCGCCGACAGCGTGTTCCTGTTCAAGCGCACGGTGCGCGAGGCTGCGCTGCGTCACAAGATGTACGCGACTTTCATGGCCAAGCCGATGGAAGGCGAACCGGGCTCGGCGATGCACATGCACCAGAGCCTCGTGGACGAAGAAACCGGCCAGAACCTGTTCACCGGTCCGGACGGCAAGCCGACTTCGATGTTCACCGGCTATATCGCCGGTCTGCAGAAGTACACGCCGGCGCTAATGCCGATCTTCGCGCCGTACATCAACTCGTATCGCCGCCTGTCGCGCTTCATGGCTGCGCCGATCAATGTGGCGTGGGGTTACGACAACCGCACGGTGGGCTTCCGGATTCCGCATTCGGGGCCGGCTGCGCGCCGTATCGAGAACCGCATTCCGGGCGTGGACTGCAATCCGTATCTGGCGATCGCAGCAACGCTGGCTGCCGGGTATCTCGGTATGACGCAAAAGCTCGAAGCCACCGAGCCGCTGCTCAGTGACGGTTATGAATTGCCGTACCAGTTGCCGCGCAACCTCGAAGAGGGTCTGACGTTGATGGGCGCATGCGAACCGATGGCCGAGATTCTCGGCGAGAAATTCGTGAAAGCCTATCTCGCACTGAAAGAAACCGAATACGAAGCGTTTTTCCGCGTAATCAGCTCGTGGGAACGCCGGCATTTGCTGCTGCACGTTTAAGACCACTCCGCAACCCAGCTTTTCTCAACGCCAATTTCGTCCGGCAAGAGCACCGACAGACGCTCGCACCGGCTTCTTTATTTACTAGGGGAACATCATGAGCGCTTGTCATTCTGGACGTCATCTTCGCCATGCAGCTGCGGGGGCCGCGCTACTCGCCTTTACGAGTTTGGCAGCGCTGTCGGTCACGCCGGCGCAGGCGGCCGACACGGAACTGAATGTCTACAACTGGTCGGACTATATCGCCAAGGACACGATTCCGAACTTCGAGAAGCTGGACGGCATCAAGGTCAAGTACGACAACTACGATAGCGACGACACGCTACAGGCCAAACTGCTCGCAGGCAGTTCCGGTTACGACATCGTGGTACCGACGTCGAACTATATGGCCAAGCAGATTCAGGCCGGCGTGTACCAGAAGCTCGACAAGTCGAAACTCCCTAATCTGGCCAACCTGGATCCCACCTTGATGAAAATCATCAGTGAGGCTGATCCGGGCAACCAGTACGGTGCGCCCTACGCGTATGGCACCGACGGCATCGGCTACAACGTGCAGGCCGTCCAGAAAGCGCTGGGTGCGGATGCGCCGGTTGACAGTTGGGCGCTGGTGCTTGATCCGCAGTACCTCTCCAAGTTGAAGAGTTGCGGTGTGTCGTTCCTCGATCAGCCCGTCGACGTGTTCGCCGCCACGCTGCAATACCTGCACAAGGACCCGAACAGCACCAGTCCGGCCGACTACCAGGCCGCCTTCGAAGTGCTGAAGAAGGTTCGCCCGTACATCACACAGTTCAACTCGTCGGGCTACATCAACGACCTTGCGAACAACGACATTTGCGTCACGCTCGGCTGGTCGGGCGACGTCGGCATCGCGCACCGCCGTGCGGAAGAAGCCAAGCGTTCATACGACATCAAGTTTAACAACGCGAAGGAAGGTGGCCTGGTGTGGTTCGACATGATGGTGATCCCGAAGGATGCGCCGCACCCGGAAGCGGCGCTCGCGTGGATCAATTACATCGAGGACCCGAAAGTTAACGCGGCCATTACCAACGAGGTTTTCTATCCGACCGCCAATGTCCCCGCGCGCCAGTTCGTCACGCCGGCCGTTTTGCATGACCAGGGGGTGTACCCGGCGGTGGATGTGTTGAAGAAAATGACCCTGATGAAGCCGTTGCCCACTGACATCCTTCGACTTGAAAACCGTCTTTGGGCTCAGCTTAAAACCGGCCACTAAACCTACTAAACCGTTACCACGGCAAAGCAACTCATAGAGAACTTCGCGGCAGGAGTCGCTCGACTCCTGCCCACCAGAGGTAAGCAGCACAGTAGTCAGCCTGCGCGCTTTTAGCGTTCCAGCTCCGCGCAGTCCCATGTTTTCCGATCGCAGCGCATCTTGCGAGCCGCTCTTCGCGTCTCGTATGGAGACACTTGCGCCCGCGATCCGCAAGGAATGGTTACATCATGAACTCGACGACCTTAAAAAGCGCGGCCGGCGCCGCCCAGATGGCCCGCCCCGCACCGACGACAAAGTCGAAATCGGACGAATTCGTTCGCATCGAAAATGTCGTGAAAAAATTCGGCGACAGTACCGCTGTCAATAACGTCAATCTGAACATCGCGAAGAACGAACTGTTCGCGCTGCTCGGCAGCTCCGGCTGCGGCAAGTCCACGCTACTGCGCATGCTCGCCGGACTGGAAACGGTCACCTCCGGGCGCATTTTCGTCGACGGCGAAGATCTCGCTGCGATGCCGCCGTACAAGCGCCCAGTCAACATGATGTTCCAGTCGTATGCGCTGTTCCCGCACATGACGGTGGAAGCGAACATCGCTTTTGGTCTCAAGCAGGAAGGCACGCCGAAGAACGAGATCAAGGAACGTGTTGCTGACGCACTCAATCTCGTGCAGATGGGCAAATATGCGCAGCGCAAACCGCATCAGCTCTCCGGCGGCCAGCAGCAGCGTGTGGCGTTGGCCCGCTCGCTCGTCAAACGCCCCAAGCTGCTGCTGCTCGACGAGCCGATGTCCGCGCTCGACAAACAGATCCGCCAGAAAACCCAGCTCGAACTGGTGAACATCATCGAGAAAGTCGACGTGACCTGCGTGATGGTCACCCACGATCAGGAGGAGGCGATGACGATGGCCGGCCGCATCGCGGTCATGAGCGAAGGCCATATCGTGCAGATCGGCTCGCCCAGCCAGGTATATGAGTTCCCGAATAGCCGCTTCTCGGCTGAATTCATCGGATCGACCAATCTGTTCGAAGGCGTTGTCGTCGAGGACGAACCGGACCACATCTTCGTCGAAAGCCAGGACCTCGAAGCCCGCATGTATGTGAGCCATGGCATTACCGGCCCGCTCGGCATGCCGGTCGGCATCTCGGTGCGCCCGGAACGCGTGAAGGTATCGCGCGAGCGGCCGGGCACGCCGCATAACTGGGCGCGCGGCGTCGTCTCGGATGTCGCCTACATGGGCAGCTATTCGCTGTACCACGTACGCCTCGAGAGCGGCAAGACAGTCGTGTCGAATCTCTCCAGCTCGCACCTGATGAGCGAAGGTGCGCCCGCCTACAACGATGACGTGTTCATCTACTGGTCGCCGTCGAGTGGCGTGGTGCTGACGCAATGAGCCATCCCACTACCTCCCCCGCGGCGCTCGGCGCGCCGTCCGGCAGCCGCTTGGCCGGTTCGCTGAAAAAACGCCTCTCGAAGCTGATGCCGGCAGGCCGCTCGACGGTCATCGGTGTGCCGTTCATCTGGCTCACGCTGTTCTTCGCCGTGCCGTTCCTACTGGTGCTGAAGATCAGTTTCACCGACTCGCGGCTTGGCATTCCGCCGTACACCGATCTCCTCAGTGCGAAGGATGGCGTGCTCCACGTGGTCATGCAACTGGGGCACTACGCGTTCCTGTTGCAAGACGACCTGTATGTGGCCACCTACATCAGCTCGCTGAAGATGGCGGCGGTCTCGACGCTCTGCTGCCTGTTGATCGGCTATCCGGTCGCGTACTACATCGCGCGTTCGGAGCCCGCGAAGCGCAACCTGCTGATGATGGGCGTGATGCTGCCGTTCTGGACGTCGTTCCTGATCCGCGTCTACGCATGGATCGGCATTCTGAAAGACGACGGCCTGCTCAATCACACGCTGATGGCCCTCGGGATGATCCATTCGCCGCTGCGGCTCTATCACACGGATATCGGCGTCTATATCGGCATGGTCTATTCGTATCTGCCGTTCATGGTGATGCCGCTCTACGCGCACCTGGTGAAGTTGGACCTCACGCTGCTCGAAGCCGCGTACGACCTTGGCTGCAAACCGTGGACCGCGTTCACGCGCATCACCTTGCCGCTATCGAAGAACGGCATCATCGCCGGCAGCCTGCTGGTGTTCATTCCGGCGGTCGGCGAGTACGTGATTCCCGAACTGCTCGGCGGCGCCGACACGCTGATGATCGGCCGCGTGATGTGGAATGAATTCTTCAACGATATGGACTGGCCGATGGCCTCCGCCGTGACGGTCGCGATGGTTCTGCTGCTGCTCGTGCCGATGGCCGTGTTCCAGTACTACCAGGTCAAGGAACTGGAGGGCGCGAAATGATCAAGCCAAATAAAACCCTTTCCACCAGTGTGCTGACGTTCGGATTCCTGTTTCTGTACATCCCGATCATCAGTCTCGTGGTGTTCTCGTTCAACGAGTCGAAGCTCGTCACGATCTGGTCCGGCTTCTCGCTGAAATGGTACGCCGCGTTGCTGCAGGACGACGAGTTGCTGACCGCTGCCTGGTTGTCCTTGAAGATCGGTCTGATGACCGCGTGCGCGTCGGTCGTGATCGGTACATGGGCCGGCTTCGTGCTGGCCCGTTTCGGGCGCTTTCGGGGCTTCACGCTGTTCGCCGGGATGATCAACGCGCCGCTCGTGATTCCTGAAGTGATTCAGGGCATTTCGCTGCTGCTGCTGTTCGTGGCGATGGAACAGATGCTCGGCTGGCCGAAGGGTCGCGGCGTCGTCACGATGTGGATCGGTCACGTGATGCTGTGCGTCTCCTATGTGGCGATCATCGTGCAGTCACGCGTGAAGGAGTTGAACCGATCGCTCGAAGAAGCCGCCCTCAACCTGGGCGCGACTCCGCTCAAGGTGTTTTTCGTTATTACCTTGCCGCTGATCTCGCAGGCGTTGATGTCCGGCTGGCTGCTGTCGTTCACGCTGTCGATCGACGACCTCGTGCTGTCCGCGTTCCTGTCGGGTCCGGGCTCCACTACGCTGCCGCTCGTCGTGTTCTCCCGTGTCCGCCTCGGCCTGAATCCGGAGATGAATGCACTGGCGACGATCTTCATCAGTCTGGTGACGATTGGGGTGGTCAGCGTGAATACGCTGCTGGTCGCCAAAGAGCGTAAGCGCCTGCGCGATATGCAAGCAGCCTTGACGGTGGCCGAAGCCGCCGATGCAGGTCCCGCCGCGCCACAACCCGCAACGGCGCGCAAGTCGCTCGATACGGCACGCGCATAAGAAGTCCTTTTGCAATACGACCAATAAGGAGAATTCGCATGAGAAAGAAGCTCATCTGTCTGTTGGTGGCGGGAAGTTTGCCGGGCTTTGCCATGGCAGATACCACTAGCGACCAGATCAAGGCGCTACAGGCCCAGCTCAATGCACTGCAAAAGGAAGTGAAGCAGTTGCGCTCGGAAGCGGCAACCAGGCCGAAAGCTGCAGCGGCTGCCGCCGCGCCTGCCCCTGCCTCGGCAGTGGCCGCTGCGCCGGTCGATATCTCCTCGCCGGATTACGGCAAGGCGCAAGCGACGCTGACCAACGATCAGGTCGATACGATGAAGCAGCAGCTCGCCAACCAGCAACTGAAGGTCGATTCGCTGGTGGATGCGCAGAATACCGGTCCGATCGCCGGTCTGTCGGTGACGGGCTATATCGATCCGACCTACGTGTATAACCGCGCGGCAAGCAGTTCGTCGTTCCTGTTCGCGAACCACGAAAGCAGCTACAACTACTTCAACAGTACGTTCGGCGATCTGTACCTCGACATCAAGAAGACCTTCGGTGTCGGCCCGATGGCGCCGTCGGCCGAAATCACGTTGATGCCGAACCGCGGCAACGGCATCACGTTGCTGACAAACGAGCACGGCAATATCGGCAACAACATTCTGAATACGGCGGTCGTGACCGTCCCTGTGACGGCAACGACGACCTTCGTAGCCGGTTTGATGCCGAGCTTCGGCGGCTACGAAGTGCAGCAGTCGAACCAGATGCTGACGCTTACGCACAACCTGCTGTATGACTTCTCCGATCCGGGCAGCTATATCGGCGTCGGCGTGAACTACACGGGCGACAACAGCAACTGGGCATGGAAGTTCATGCTGGGCAACGAACAGTACCGCACGTATGGTTCGGTGGTGCAGACAGGCACCAACGCGCTGGGCGACCCGATCACCAGCAGCAACAAGATCCCGACCTTCACGGCCCGCCTCGACTACACGTGGTCGAGCGCGCTGGATATTGGCGGTTCGTTCAACATCGGTCGTCAGACGCTCTCGGCTTCCACGCAGAACGTGAACGGCAACACGATTCCGGTGTACGGCGTGGGCGGTCAGGCATCCAGCGCCTTCGGCACGTTCTTCTTCGGCGAAGCGGACATGGCCTACACGCTGGCTGACGTGACGTACAACGCAGAAGTCGACTACGGCCAGCAGCAGAACGCCGCATTCAATGGCGGGCAGGCGCAGTGGTACGGTCTGTCGCTGCTCGCACACCGCAAGTTCAGCTTGCCGGTGGTGGGCCGCATGGGCGCGACCGCCCGTTACGACGTGCTGGTTGACCAGAAGAACGGCGGCGGCGGCGGTGGCGTTGCGTTGAACGCGAACGGCATGGATACGGCGGACGGCTTCGGTATCGGCGCGGACTGTCTCGCCAATTCGAAGGCGAGCGGCGGTCTCGGCTTCGAGTGCAAGGGCGCAATCCATCAGGACGCCGCGCTCGATCTGTTGTTCTACCCGACCCAGCAGATCACGGTCAAGGTGGAATATCGCCACGACTGGGCGAACAAGCAGGTGTTCCTGAAGAACGACGGTTCGTACGGCAAGTCCAACGACCTGCTCGCGACGCAGTTCATCTACTCGTTCTAACGCCTTGCATTGAGGTGTGGGAGTGCCGGAGCGAGGTGCCCGTCGACAGACGTCGTCGGGCACCTGACGCAAAAATTCAGCGCTTCGCGTGCTGCTTCTTTATCTGCGCTTCACAGAAGGACGTGAAATGCCGCACAACCTGTCGCGGCTTCATGTTGCGCGACTGTGCAATGCCCAACGTGGCGGCTGCCACGTCGTCCTTGAACCGTTTGACGACGAAATCCTCACCGTCCACGGTATGGGTCGATTTGAGCGGAAAGTTCAGGATGCTGTATCCGAGACCGTTCGCCACCATACCGCGCACCACCTCGGGTTGTGCGGACTTGAACGCCGGGACCGGACGCTCGCCCACCGCGTCGAACAGCCCCGCAAAATATTCCCGGCTATGGGGCAGGTCGAGCATCACGTAGGGCTCCCCCACCAGATTCGCGAGCGCGATCGAGCGATGTTGGGCCAGATGGTGCGTTTTCGGGAGGATGACGTACGGCGGCAGCGTCAGCATCGGCAGGAATTCAATGTCGTCGGTCAGATCAATGCTGTAGGTCAGCGCGAGGTCGAGCGATCCGTCGTGCAGGCCCGTGAACAAATCTTCCTGATGCGCTTCCCGCGTCTGGAATACGACGCCGGCATGTTGGGCCACAAAGTGACTGATGAGACCCGGCAGCAACGGCGGCGCAAGCGAGACCAGGCAGCCGAGCGCAATCCCGCCCGATATGCCGGTATCCATTCCGCGTGCAGCAACCTGCAGCTCTTCCGCATTCTTGAGCAGGTCACGCGTTTTGCCGAGCATCTCGCGCCCTGCCTGGGTCAGGGAAAGCCCGGAGGCGTGGTGACGGATGAACAGTTGCACACCAAAGGATTCCTCCAGCTCTGCAATCGCCGTAGAAATCGAGGGTTGCGAAATGTGCAGAACTTTTGAGGCGCCGGTGAATGACAGCGCTTCTGCCGTCACGACAAAGTATCGCAGCTGACGCAGCGAATACCGAAGCAGAGGGCTTTCCATTGACCTGTTCCCATGAAAAAAATCATTCAGGAGACGCCGCGCAGGGCGCTCGATTCCACGCTGATTATCTCGCGCTCTGCATAGCTAAAACAAATGTTTTGCATTTTTTAAATATGTTTTTCAGATGTGATCTATCCGCGTAGATTTCTTTCATCAGTGGATCTTGCAAGGAGATAGCCGTGACAGTTGAAAGAACGTCAATCGATACGCTTGTGGTCGGCGCCGGTCAGGCCGGCGTGGCCATGAGTGAACACCTGAGCAAACTCGGGGTGCCCCACCTCGTTCTGGAGCGCGATCGTATCGCCGAACGCTGGCGCACGGGACGGTGGGATTCTCTGGTTGCCAATGGTCCGGCCTGGCACGATCGTTTCCCGGGCATGGAGTTCGACGATCTCGACCCCGATGCCTTCGCCTCGAAAGATCGGGTGGCGGATTATTTTGAAGCCTATGCCAGGAAGTTCAACGCACCCATCCGCACGGGTGTGGAAGTGACGAAGGTGGTACGCAATGCCGGCCGGCCGGGCTTCACCGTTGAAACCACGAAAGGCGTGATCGAGGCCAACCGCGTGGTTGTCACGACCGGGCCTTTTCAGCGCCCGGTTATCCCGCCGATCGCGCCTGAAGCCGGGGAGCTCACGCAGATCCACTCCGCCGAGTATCGTAATCCGCAGCAACTGCCCGAGGGTGGGGTTCTGGTGGTCGGCGCCGGGTCATCGGGGGTGCAGATCGCGGATGAACTGCAGCGCGCCGGCAAGCAGGTTTACCTCTCGGTTGGCGCGCACGATCGTCCTCCACGCGCCTATCGCAATCGTGACTTTTGCTGGTGGCTGGGCGTGCTCGGCGAATGGGATGCGGAGGTCATGAGGCCGGGCAGGGAACATGTGACCATTGCCGTAAGCGGTGCGCGTGGTGGCCATACGGTTGACTTCCGGCGGCTTGCCAATCAGGGGATCACGCTCGTCGGTTTGACGAAATCGTTCCATGACGGTGTGGTGACCTTCGAATCGGATCTGGCTGACAACCTGGCTCGCGGCGACGAGAACTATCTGTCTTTGCTGAATGCCGCTGACGCCTATATTGCCCGCAATGGTCTCGATCTCCCGGAAGAACCTGAAGCCCGCCATATGCTCCCGGATCCGGAATGCGTGACCCATCCCATTCCTGAACTCGATCTGGCCCGGGCCGGCGTGACCTCGATCGTGTGGGCAACCGGCTATGCCGTCGATTACAACTGGCTGCATGTCAACGCTTTCGACGCAAACGGTAAGCCGAAACATCAGCGCGGCGTGTCGATCGAGCCTGGCGTTTATTTCCTGGGTCTGCCGTGGCTGTCGCGTCGTGGCTCCGCTTTCATCTGGGGCGTCTGGCACGACGCCAAGCATATTGCCGACCATATCGTCACGCAGCGCAAATATCTCTCCTACCGCGATGCCTCGGAACGCCAGGCAGAAGACGGTCGCGAGATCTACGAAGCAAAATTTCTTCCGAGTACTGAGGTCCACTAATGAGCCAGCCCACGCACACCCGCATCCGCATGTTCAACACCAAGGATACCTATCCGAACCAGACGCTGGATAACGACCTCTGTCAGGCCGTGCGCGCCGGCAACACCGTCTATGTGCGCGGTCAGGTTGGCACCGATTTCGAAGGCCACCTGGTCGGGCTCGGCGACCCGGGTGCCCAGGCGAGGCAAGCGATGCAGAACGTCAAGCAGTTGCTGGAAGAGGCGGGCAGCGATATGTCCCACATCGTCAAGACCACCACCTACCTGATCGACCCGCGCTATCGCGAGCCGGTGTACCAGGAGGTCGGCAAGTGGCTCAAGGGTGTGTTCCCCATTTCTACCGGCCTGGTGGTGAGCGCGCTCGGCCAACCGCAGTGGCTGATGGAGATCGACGTGATCGCGGTGATCCCGGATGGCTGGAAGCCGGCTCAGGCCTAAGGAGCAGGACATGACTTTCTCTATCGTCGGACGTTGCGCGGAGACGGGGCAACTCGGGATCGCCATCAGCTCTTCCAGTATCGCGGTGGGTGCTCGATGCCCCTGGGTACGGGCGGGAGTGGGTGCGGTGGCGACCCAGAACGTCACCCTGCCTGCCCTCGGCCCGCAGATTCTCGACCTCCTCGAAAACCAGCCGATCGAGCCTGCCGCGGCCCTGGACCGGGCGCTCAGCGCCAACGGCTGGAGCGAGTATCGCCAGGTGACGGTGATCGATGGCCAGGGCCGTACCGCGTTCTTTAGCGGTAAAGAAACACTGGGTTTACACAACGCTGTGGCGGGTGAGCAGTGCGTAGCCGCCGGCAACTTATTGGCGGGTGTTCAGGTCATCGAGGCGATGGTTCAGGCGTTCGAGAATGCGCCTGGGATGCTTGCCGATCGCCTGCTGGTAGCCATGCATGCCGCGATGGCGGCCGGTGGCGAGGCAGGGCCCGTGCACTCGGCGGCGCTCAAGGTCGTGGGCGAGGTGAGCTGGCCGATCGTCGATCTGCGCGTCGACTGGGCGGAGGAAGACCCAATCGGCCAATTGGGCGCGCTCTGGCAAGCCTACCGGCCGCAGATGCAGGACTACCTCGCGCGTGCGTTGAACCCGACCGCGGCGCCCAGCTACGGGGTACCGGGCAATGAGTGAAATGTCCAGCCGTGAGCTGCTCGAACGACTGATCGGTTTCGCTACCGTCAGTCGGGACTCCAACCTGGAACTGATCGCTTTCATCCAGCATTACCTGGCGGAACTCGGCGTGGAGAGCGAGCTGTTCTACAACCCGGAGCGCACCAAGGCCAACCTGTTCGCCACCATTGGTCCTCGTGACCGGGGTGGCGTTGTGCTTTCCGGCCATACCGATGTGGTGCCGGTGGATGGGCAGGCCTGGACGGTGGAGCCGTTCCGTCTCACCGAGAGAGACGGGCGGCTGTACGGTCGCGGCACGGCCGACATGAAGGGCTTCATCGCCTCCGTGTTGGCGGCAGTACCGGTCTTTCTCAAGCGGCCGCTGAAGCTGCCGGTACACCTTGCCTTCTCCTATGACGAGGAAGTGGGATGCCTTGGTGTGCGACCGATGTTGGCGGAATTGGAAAAGCGTCCGCACAAACCGCGTCTGTGCCTGATCGGCGAACCTACCGACTTGAAGCCGGTTTTGGGCCATAAGGCCAAGCTGGCGATGCGCTGCCAGGTGAAAGGGGCTGCCTGCCACTCGGCCTACGCACCCTATGGCGTCAACGCTATCCACTATGCGGCGCGACTGATCGGCAGGTTGGAAGAGATCGGCTCGGAGCTGGCACAGCCTGAACATCACGATCAGCGCTTTGATCCGCCGTTCTCGACAGTGCAGACCGGCGTAATCAAAGGGGGGCGTGCGCTGAACATCGTGCCGGCTGAATGCGAATTCGATTTCGAGGTGCGCGCCTTGCCAGGCTTCCACGCCTACGACGTGGCGGATGAGTTGCAGATCTACGCCGAGGCCGAACTGCTGCCGAAGATGCGTTCTGTGCAGCCCGATACTGACATTCGCTTTCAGTCGCTCTCCGCCTACCCGGGATTAGCCACCTCGCCCGACAGCGAAGCGGCACGCCTGTTGGCATTGCTGAGCGGTTCCACCGAGTTCGGTACGGTGGCCTTCGGCACCGAGGGCGGACTGTTCGACCAGGCAGGCATTCCCACCGTGGTCTGCGGGCCGGGAAGCATGGATCAAGGGCACAAACCTGACGAATTTATTACCGTCGAGCAACTGACCCGCTGCGATGCAATGTTGGCTAGCCTAGCCGAATACCTCTCGCGCCCAGTCTGATTCAATCTCCGCGCTGGAACCGCATCGATTCGTTGATCACTTTTTGCACCTCAACCCTTATTTGTACCCATTAAGAAGTGGTGGAGCAGACCGTTAAGCCCTTTGTGCCCCGTTGGTATTTTTGTTGTTCGCACGCCTGCTTACCAGGTCTACCCATGCTGAATCGCTCCCCTATCGGGCTGGATTTTCTTCGCCGTCACCAATTCGAGTTGGTCCTGTTTTTGGCTGTGTTCGTGTTGATCGGACTTGCCGGCTACGGGCTTGCTCGGGACCGCATCAAGATGGTGGAGACCGGGCACAAGGATGCGCTGAACATTGCAGAGGCAGTGCAGTTGCATATTTCGGGCGAACTTGTGCGGGCGACCAATAGCGTCTTGGGCGTTCGCTCGGATTTGCAAGGAAATCCGGGGGCGAGCACGCGCCTGGTGCAGGCTAGCCTGTCGGAGGCGATGCGCTATGACACCGTATCGGCGCTAGTTGGGGCCGACCACGGCGGCGAAGTCCTGATGGTGGACCGCGCGGGCTTTTTCATCAATCAACCCGCTATGGCAAGCGCGCTAAAGGCGGCGTTCAGAACCCTGCAGGCGAACACCGTCCAGCCACTCCCGCTTATCCATGACGATGAGCGCGGCATCTGGTATTTACCCCTGGCGTTACGCAGCGTGGAATCCAGCAGAGACGCGGACGTTTTCTTCTCACTCGTTCCGGCGGAGCAGTTGGTCGAAGCGGCGGCCAGTCTTCAATTGGTAACAGACGGACGCTTTGGTTTGTTCACGGGAGACGGGAAAAGGCTGTTCCGCTACCTTAGTCGCGAGCGCGCCTTCGAGATTCGCCCCGCTCCGGTTCCGCCAAACTTGCTACGAATCCTGGCGGCGCAGCAATCAGGGACATTTGAAAGCGAATCTTCCGTCGATCGTCGATACGACATTTTGGGCTACTCGCACTCCGACTCTCTACCGCTCTTTGTGGTGGTGGGCGTGCCTAAGCGCTCGATCGAGATAGCATGGCTGCGACAGTCTGCTGTGCAGCTCTTTTTACTGTTGGCAGGGACTATTGCATCAATTGTCTTCGGTTTGCGATTGAAGAAGGCAGTCCTGGACCTGCAGGGTAGCCACAGCCAGTACCGGCAACTGTTCAGATCGGTGGGCGACGGACTGGTCATCCTGAATCGCGACGGCGTCATCCAGAAATGCAATCAGGCGGCTTCCCGCCTTTTGCGTGTTGGATCGGAACAGGATCTCGCTGGTGTGAATCTTTTTCATCTTACGGTTACGGATAGAGATTCAGCGGTGGTCGAGTCCCGCGGACTGAGACAATTGCGCAAACTCCAGCCGGGCGAAACGCGCACACATGACTGGCAATTTCGGCGGGTCGGCCAGTCGGGCATGGTCTACGTGAAATTGCATCTATTCGCGTCTCCACGCGACACGGATCCATTCGTCACAGCGCTGTTGCGGGACGTGACGGCCGAGCGCGAGCATCTTGCCCGGCAGGAATTTCTCGCCCGGCACGATGCGTTAACGGGGCTGCTGAATCGTTCCGCGTTCCTTGATCATGTTGCTAGCAGAATCGGCGGCCATTCGGACACGTCGTTCTTCGTTGCGTTTGTGGACTTGAACCGTTTCAAGGACATTAACGACTCGTTGGGGCATCACGCTGGCGACACTGTCCTTGAAATTCTGGGCGGGAGACTAAGCCGCGTGCTTGAAAACCGGTCTGGCTGCATTGGCAGACTTGGGGGCGACGAAATTGCGGTTTGCGCGGACCCGAGGGAATGGGCAGGTGGAGTCGCTGAGTTCTGCCAGGAACTGCACGCAGCCGTGCAAAAAACCTTCACGCTCAACGATGCCAATTTCGAAATTTCCGCGAGTGTCGGCATCGCGGTCTATCCCGATGACGCAACTGATGCCGAGCAGCTTCTACGCTGTGCCGACATCGCCATGTATTCCGCAAAACGGGCAATGATTCCGTTTGAGTATTATTCGCAGAAGCTGGATTGCTACGCGCCGCGGTCATTGACGTTCAAGTCTGATTTTGCACGCGCCATCCGCAACGGAGACCTGGCTCTGGCGTACCAGCCAAAAGTGCGCTTGAGTGATGGGGCCCTGGTCGGCTTCGAGGCATTGGCGCGCTGGACACATCCCAGTCAGGGTGCCATATCGCCTGGCATTTTCATTCCTTTGGCGGAAACTACGGAGTTGATTTATCCCTTTACGGATCGGGTGATCAGGATGGCGATGCGGCAACTGAAGTCGTGGTCGCTGCTAGATCCGAGGGTGTCGGTATCTGTCAACGTGAGCATGAACAATCTGCTGCATAGGGATTTCGTGGCGCAAGTACGCGCATTGCTCGCCGAGTTCGATGTTTCGCCGGAGCAACTCGAACTGGAAGTCACGGAAAGCGCACTGATGAGCGATCCCGATACCGCACTGATGCAACTTTGTCAGATTCGAGACATCGGCGTAAGACTGTCTATCGATGACTTTGGCGCGGGTCACTCTTCGCTCGCTTATCTGAAGAAGCTTCCTGTCCATATCCTGAAGATCGATCGCTCCTTTATCGCATCACTCATGACAGAAGAAGCGGATCGCCGGATCGTGGAATCGTCCATCACGCTGGCGCATAGTTTCAACCTGGAGGTGGTGGCCGAGGGGGTGGAAACGTCTGATGTCGCCGACTTACTGACGAACATGGGATGCGATATCGCGCAAGGCTACTTCTATGGTCGGCCGGCGGGAGCGGAGGCGATGACCGCGCAGTGGTTGTTGAGTGACGCGACGCACTATTGAAACGGATTCTGCACGACGCCCGGCTTCGCATCCGGCTCGTCCTTCACCTTCGCCGGCAAATTGGTCTGCGCCTGCAGCGCAGCCACCACCGCATCGATCGCTTCCTTCAGCGCCAACGCCGCCTTCAGCCCGCGCTGGTCCTGAGTCAACTCCAGCGTGCCGTTCAGCACCACGCGCGTGGTGCCGTTGCTGACGGTGAATGCATCGCCCTGGATGTTGAGCACGTCGTCATCGTTCGAATAGGGTTTAAACACCTTTCAGTCCTCCCGGTCGCTGATCTTTGACGTGTTCCGGAATACCCGGAAAACGGATGCCCGATGCCGCCTCGAGTTCGTGAATCGTCCTGATGTCGTAGCGGTTGGTCGACACATTGTCCACCACCACCGCGAACGCCATTTGCCGGGACGGCACGTAGACCACTTTGAACAACTGCGTCGGCACGAAGACGCGCGTCGGTCCGATGGTCTGCAATTGCTGGCCGCTGAAAATCGGCCCGGTGACCACATAGGTATCGTTGTACGACGTTGCGATCTTACGCACTGACGTTTCGATACGCGCCCACAAGCGCTGATTGTTCTCGCGGTTCTGCGGCACGACGTTGGCCAGCGAAAACGATTGTGCCATCGCTTCCTGATTCCAGCGATTGCCTGCCGGACTCATATGGCCGCGATCGAAGCCGCTGCGCTTATAGTCCGCGAGCGTCGCGCCTTCGCCGTCCGGCAAACGCGCGTCTTCGAAGAATTTGTTGGTGCGTACCATGTCTTTGGCGGCTTCGATATGCTCGCGCGTCAGATGCTCGGCGGACCACAGCGGACCATGCGTGATACCCGAGTGCAGCACCGCGAAATCGCTGTAGCACAGCATGCGCGTTTTCGGCGCCATCTTCTGATTGGTCAGAACCGGCCATTGCGCATTCGGGGT
Source organism: Paraburkholderia solitsugae (assembly GCF_013177695.1). Classification (GTDB taxonomy): domain Bacteria; phylum Pseudomonadota; class Gammaproteobacteria; order Burkholderiales; family Burkholderiaceae; genus Paraburkholderia; species Paraburkholderia solitsugae. The sequence continues at coordinate 46,991 of NZ_WOEY01000091.1, forward strand.
GAACTGGGTGCAGGAAGGCGCCGCGCTCGCGTGAGCGGCAACGGCGAACAACAGACAGGCAAACCACTTCTTCATGTGTCAATCAATCGAGGAACCGGGGGCGCAAGTATAGCGTCGCGAGCCCGCATCGAGCGACGTCGAACACAGGGAATCACAGAGGAAGAAAGCGGATTTTGCGCGGTACTCGCGGCGAGGAAAATGGTGCAAGCGCATGAAGCGCATGAAGCGCATGAAGCGCATGAAGCGCATGAAGCGCATGAAGCGCATGAAGCGCATGAAGCGCATGAAGCGCATGAAGCGCATGAAGCGCACGGCGCACCAAAAAGCCCCAAAGCGCCACACCAAAAAAAACGGGCCGCTTTGCAGCGACCCTAATGCGTGGAATTCAAACTCTACGCACGCAAACTTAAGACCGACTTAAGCGCACGCGATGCAAAGTATGGCGTGCATTGAAGGTCGAATTCGCGCACGAATCCGCCCGCGCCCGGGCGGCGCGGTTTATGTGAGTAAAAATTTCGACGGGCGAAAAAGTGCTCGAACTTAATTACCGAATACGCTGTGCTCGGCATGCACGTTCTGACGGTCAACGGCTTGTAAGCGCCAGAAGCCGCTGGTTTGCGCGCGTGTGGGCAAGGCCGTCCATGCCGCGGCGCCTTGCGCCGCGCTCACGCGTTGTTTGCGATCGACGTGCAATCCGCGCAGCGTGCACAGCGGCGCATCCGCGCTCGGCGCACAGAGAGTGGTCACGCCATTGTCGTCGTGTAATTCCCCCCACGGGGGCAGATCGATCCCTTGATGCGCTTCTCTCGACCACCGGTGTTCATCGGTGTCGAGCCATAACACAGCGTAGTCGTGGCTGACGGTGGGATCGGAACCGTTGATGAGGATAGTCAGGCGCATGGCAGTTCCGTACAAAGTGCGAAGTGATGCCCTAACAGTCTATGTCGCAACGCGTGTTATGCAAGGCAAAAGGTACGACGGATCAGGCACGAAAAAAACTTACGCACCGTGCATACGGTTGTACGATAGCCGCGTCTAAAAGACATTCGCGGAGGCAGCGCCATGCTGCGTCGATTCCTGCAACTCACGATGATGGCGGCGTGCCTCGGCGCGGTATCGACGCTCAGTGCCGCAGCGGACAGCACCCCGTTCGCGGCACCGGTGCCGATCGTCTATGTGTCCGACTTCGAACTCGACGTGGCCAACGTGAAACCCGACAGCGGACCGGGGCAACGATTGCGCGGTCTGCGCGGTTTGCTGCCGAGTGGCCCGGGACCGTTAGGCAAGGACAAGAATCCGGAGGACCACGCCAAGGACATCGTGAACGAGATGGCGGACGCGCTGACTGCGGATCTGAAAAAGGGCGGTGTCGACGCGCGCCGCAGTGCGCCCGGTCAACCATTACCCGCAACGGGCTGGCAAGTGCGCGGCGTGTTCCTGAGCGTCGACGACGGCAATCGTCTAAGACGCGCGATGGTCGGTTTTGGTGCAGGGCAGAACGATATTCAAGTCGCGGTATCGTGCGACAGCCTGGGGACGGCTGATTTACCGCCGCTCTATCAGGCCGTCGAAGAGGCCGACAGCAAGGGGAAGCCAGGCGCGGTGATCAAACTCAATCCCTACGTGATCGCGGCCAAGTTCGTGATGGCGGGCGGCGACGAGAAAAAGACGATCAAGAAGACCGCTCAGCAGATTTCGGATTCGGTGATTGCGAAGCTGCACGGGGCGGCGCAGTGATTGACGCACTGCTGCGCACCCCTTCGAGATAGGTAAAAACGGCTTAGGCGAGATCCAGCGTACCGGTCAAATCCCCAAGCGGCGCCAGGCCATTCTGCGCAAAAGCCCGATCTCGTGCGGCAACCCCGTCCAGCGGCGCCAGCCCATGCACCCGGCTAATCAGGCGAAGAATCGAATTGGTGTCGTACACCGTGTGATCGACATAACCCTTCTTCGCCAACGGCGAAATCACCAACGCGGGAATCCGCGATCCCGGCCCCCAGCGGTCGCCCTTCGGCGGTGAGACCGGATCCCACCAGCCGCCGTTCTCATCGACCGTGACGACCACGACCGTATTGGCCCACTGCGGACCGTGCTGAATATGCTCGATCACATTCGCGATGTGACGATCCCCCGATGCGACGTCCGCATACCCCGCGTGCATGTTCAGGTCGCCCTGCGGTTTGTAGAACGTGACCGCCGGCAAACGCCCCGCGTCGATATCGGCAATCAGACGATTGGTGGACGCGTCGTCGCCGAGGCCCGCATCGCGCAGATACCTGCGCCGCGCGGCCGTGCCCGGCGCGTAATTGGCGAAGTAGTTGAACGGCTGATGGTGGTACTGGAAGTCAGGCACCGCGCCCGTATCCTGATGCTCCAGCGCGTACTGCCACGCACCGCTGTACCATGCCCAGTCGACGCCCTTGTCCGTCAGACGGTCGCCGATCGTCGCGTAGTTTTGCGGCGGCATCACGCGCGGATTCGATGGGTCGGCGAACGCGGGATTGCCGCCTTCGGCCGGACGCACACTGCTCGGCTGATACGGCGGCGCCATCGTGTTGACGGCGTAGCCGTCGGCGGTAAACGCGCCGTCGTTGACGAATTTCGGCGGACCGTCGAGCGCGGACGCAGGCGAGTCCGGCGCCAGCTTGAGCCGTGTGCCGGTCGGATCGTCGCCGTCGACCACCGAGACCATTTTCTTCGCCGGACTGTTGTGGATGTCGGGGTAAAACGGCGCCTGCGCCGAGATCAGAAAAATGTGGTTCATCCACGAGCCGCCGAAGGCCGCCATGAAGAAGTTGTCGCACAGCGTGTATTGCTGCGCGAGATTCCACAGACGCAGCGTGTCGGCGGAACTGCGGTAGTGCCCCATTACCAGTCCGCCGGAATCGCCCCATGCGGCGAACTGGTTGTTGCGCCCGGCGTTGATCTGCATCTGGTTCTGATAAAAGCGATGCACCAGATCGCGCGTGATCACGCCGTTCGGTAACGGCGCGCCCTGGGCATCGGTGATGTGGAACGGGCCGTTGCGCAGTTTGCCGATATCCTTCTGACCGATCATGTAACGTTTGCCGTCCACCTCCTGCGCTTGTGGCACGAGGCCGCCCCAGATCGCCGGCAGGCGCGGCAGCGGCGTCTTGCCGTCGCGGTCGAGTTGCAGGTAACGTTCGGCGCTCACCGCGTCGAGTGGATGCTGGACGCCGGGAAAGTTGCCGTACAGGTTTGCGAAGCTGCGGTTCTCGGCGTAGATCACCACGATCTGCTTGACCTGATCGTGTAAGGCGGCATCGAGCCGCATGTCGGCGGCACTGCGCGGCGCCGCGCCGCTCGCGGTACTTTGCTCGGTCGAGCAACCGGTCAGCGCGAGTCCGATACCGGCCGCGGCGAGGCCGGGCAGGACACGGCGGCGCTCGGGATCGTCGGGGGCATCGTTGGGGTTCGGCGGCAGGGGGGAGTCGTTGTCTGTCATCGGTCGGTTTCGAAGTTAGCGTGACGGGCGCTTCACAGGCTCTAGCTGCCGCTCGGGGCGGCATGCGCGCGGCACCGGGTTTCTGATACGAGGTGGCCGGAAGGTTCCGGCACAGCTAAGGTAATCGTCGTTTCACGCGCCAGCTATTGTGCGTCGAGTCGATGGCGAACAGAAGCCAATGTCTGGCGTCGACGGGATGACGCCTCTGCGTCGCGTAACCGTCAACGGTCAATTCGAGTTCGTCGAAAGTCCGCCGATGGCAGGTGGCATGCGCGCCGGAGCCGTCCGCGAATTCGACGATAGCCGCGGCCGCGCGGGCCGGTTCGGGCAGGTGCGCGATATGCACGGCGCAGCCCGGATAAAGATGTGAGTCGGCAACCTGGATCTGGACGGATTCGGACATGAGCGTGGCCTCCGGACGCCTGGCGGGAACCAACGCGCGGCAGTGAGACCGCGCGCGATGGACCGCGCACCAAAGGATAGCACCGCGCACCGTGCCTTGATGTGCCTTGATGTGCCTTGATAAATGACCGCCGCGTGCTTCGCGCTATCATGCTGATCTGTACCCGATGAACAGCAGAAACGGCAGCCAAGATGGCAAAAGAAGAGCAGACAGGAGCGGGACGCAAGCAGGCGAGGCCACGCGGTGCGGCGGCCCCGGCTTCGCAGGACGATGCGGCGTTGTCCCATGCGGAAGGCGCTGATTCCGCCGATTCCACCGATGAAGAGAGCACCGGTGGATCGACTTACCTCGTGCCGGGGCTGGAGCGCGGCCTGCGCATCCTCGCCGAATTCAGCGCGCGTGAACCGATTCTGGGCGCGCCCGAATTGTCGAAACGCATCGGCATTCCGCGCACCACGACATTCCGTCTACTGCAAACGCTCGAAGCGTTAGGCTTTCTCGAGCGCGTGAATGGCGACCGCTATTTCCGCTTGAGCGTCGCGGTGTTGCGACTCGGTTTCGAGTATCTGAGTTCGCTCGAACTCACCGACGTCGGCACCCCGATCTTGGAACGCTTGCGCGACGCGACCGGCCTCAGCACGCATCTGCTGATCCGCGACCAGCGCGACGTGGTGTTCGTCGCCAAAGCGCAAACCCATGAGCCCATGTTCAGTTCCGTGAAGGTGCATGTCGGGACGCGTCTGCCCGCGCATGCCACCGTCCATGGCCAGGTGCTGATGGGCGATTTGAGTTTCGAAGAATTGCGTCAGTTGTACCCCGAGCCGCAACTCGAACGTTTCACCGAACGCACGCCTGCGACTGTCGAAGAACTGTATGGACGCGTGCGCGAAAGCGCGGCGCTCGGCTATGCATTGAGCGAGGCGTCTTTTGAACGAGGGATCTCGGTCGTGAGCGCGCCGGTGCGCGATCAAAGCGGCAAGATCGCCGCCGCGTTGACAGTCACCATTCCGCGTTCCGATATCGGCGAAGCCGAAGAGCGCGAGCCGCTCATCATCGCGGTTTGCCAGGCGGCGCTCGAATTGTCCGAGCGTCTGAGCTATCGTCCGCGGCCGGATGATCCGACTGCGGCTCAAGCGCGTCGCAGACCGGTTGCGGCGCACTGATTCTGGTTTTGCTTCTGCTTATGCCAAACGGCCCGGCTGCTTTCGCACCCGGGCCGTTTGCTTTACGTCGTCGGCATCATGGCGATCAGAACGAGTGGTGAATACCCGTCAGGAAAATCGTCTGATTCCGGCCGCTCGATACACCCGCAGTAAAGAACGCAGCATCCGTATTCGAACCCGCGCGCTCATACAGTGCATTCACATACAACTGCGTTGATTTCGACAGCGAGTAGATATCGCCGATCTCGAACTGCGTCCAGCGGTGGCCCGCCAACGTGGTCGTCGCGGCGCCGCCGGCGATGCTGTTGAAAGGCGTGAACTGATAATTCGCGCCCACATCGTAGCTCTGATACGTGTCCGAATGACTGGACGATTCCAGCTTCACACGCGTGTACAAACCATGCACCAGCAGCTTGCCGAACTGGTATGACGCTCCCGCGCCCATGTTCTCGACCTTGTCCGCGGTGTAGTTCGCCGCTGCAACGCCCTGGAAGGTGGTGATGCCCGTCGTCACGATCGACGGCGTACGGTCGTGCTCGTTCGCATAGGTCGCGCCGGCCTTGAACGGACCATTCGCATAGCTAAGCGCAAAGCTCAGTGTCTTGCCGGTGGAGAAGTTGGTCGTGTTGCCAAGACCCATCATCGCGCCAACCGAGAAACCGGCGAAAGTCGCCGAGCGGAATTTCACCGAGTTGTCGAACGGCACCACGCCAGTGTCGGCGAGCTCGTCGATGTTGCCTGGGTGAAATGCGTACCAGCTCGCGGCCAGATAAGCCGTGCTAAAGGGGTCCAGCACGTCGAAGCTGAACGGCGTCTGATGGCCGAGCGTCACTGTGCCGATCTGGTCCGAACTCAGTCCGACATAAGCCTGACGGTTGAACAGGGTGCCGGCTTTGGCGAATGCGCCTGTGTTCGTGTAGAAGCCGTTTTCCAACTGGAATACCGTCTTCAGACCGCCGCCCAGATCTTCCACGCCCTTCAGGCCCCAGCGATCCGGCTGCATGTTGCCTTGCTCCTCGATCCACTTCGAGCTGCCACCTGCATTGCTGATATACGCAATACCGGCATCCAGGCTGCCGTATAGCGTCACGCTGCTCTGCGCCCATGCGCCAGTCGTTGCGCAGATTGCCGTCAAGCCGGCCGCCGCAATGATGTGCTTCACCGTTGGTTCTCCTGATCACACGACGGACGGCTCACGCCGATTTCGTCGTCCCTGATCCTTGCTTTGAGTTGAATGCAGCTTCGGGTTTATGCGCCAAAACTGTTCCGCTTTATGTTCCACCTATGGGCGTTTGTATCGCCTATGGAAAGTATAGTGAGTCTGGAAGCGGTCAAAATAAATTTTCGGACCCCGGACAAACCCGTACGAGCGCTTCAGTATTTGTCTGAAAATTATGGGCAAACCCAAGCCCACAAAGGTTCTTGAGCAAACGAGGCCACTTATGTCAGTTCACGCAAAGCTGTGTTGTGAACGCCACAGTCGGTGTTTTCCCCTACCAACCCAGATTTTTATTTTCTCTATGCAAAGCCGCTCCTATAATTATCCATACACGAACTGATGTTCCTTGTATGGAACATAAGGCTTCAGGAGAAGGCGAGAAATGACTGAACAATGGCGCTGCGCCGGCCATGCCGGCGACCTGTCCGAAGACGCGCCGCTCGAGTTCAAACTTGACGGCACGGAAATCGGCATCTACAAGTTGGGCGATGCGCTGTACGCGCTGGAAAACGTCTGCCCCCATGCGTACGCGTTGCTGACGCAGGGCTTTGTCGACGGCGACACCGTCGAATGCCCGCTGCACGAAGCCGTGTTCCATATCCCGACCGGCAAGTGCTTGAAAGAGCCGGGTGGCCGCGACCTGAAGATGTACTCGGTACGTCTCGCCGGCGAAGAAATCCAGATCAAGGTGGAATGACATGTCAGAACACATCGTGAACTTCAATCCCTTCCTGAAGCCGTGGCTTGCGCCGCAGCCGAACAACGTCGCCGGCAAGGGCGTGATCGAAAAGCCGGGCGAGACCGAAAACTTCATCTGGCAAACGCGTAAGGCTGAGCCGACCCAATACGAAAACGACTTCGGCGATGCGCTCGAACAGGTCTTCGAAGCCGGCGCGATGGAGTTGCCGGAAGTCGTCGACGGCCTGAACCGCGTGGGCTTCCGTACGCCGGAAGGCAATGCGTGGGACGTCGATCGTCTCGCTGCCGAATTCCGCCTGCTCGCCGAATAAGCGCGCTTTCCCGAACACGTTTCATCGCTTTCGTACCCGGAGTCTCTTCATGACGTCCCCCAATACAACGACTCAAGGCGCGGCCGACCCGATTCAGTCCTATCTGAACCGCGGCCTGCGCAATTACTGGTATCCCGTTGCACCGAGCTGGCAAGTCGGCGACGCGCCGGTCGGCGTCACGCGCCTCGGCGATCAGATCGTGCTGTGGCGCGACAAGGAAGGCAAAGTCCGCGCGCTCGAAGACCGTTGCCCGCATCGCGGCGCGCGTCTGTCGCTCGGCTGGAATCTCGGCGGCAGCGTCGCGTGCTGGTATCACGGCATTGAAATCGACGGCGGCGGCATGGTCACGAAAGTGCCCGCTGTTTCTAACTGCCCGCTGGAAGGCCAGAAGTGCGTGAAGTCGTATCCGGCCGAAGAACACGCCGGCGCGATTTTCCTGTGGTTCGGCGACGAGGCCCATAAAGAACCCACTCCGCTTGTGCTGCCGGAAGAGCTGGTCGGCGAGGAGTACGCGAGCTTCCTGTGCATGTCGAACTGGAAGTGCAATTACCAGTACGCAATCGACAACGTGATGGACCCGATGCACGGCGCGTACCTGCACGCGACGTCGCACTCGATGGCCGAAGGCGACAAGCAGGCCGACATGCGCGTGCGCAAGACCGAAACCGGACTGATGTTCGAAAAGGTCGGTCAGCGCGATGTGAACTTCGACTGGGTCGAGCTCGGCGAGACCGGCACGCTGTGGATGCGCCTCGCGATTCCGTACAAGAAGAAGTTCGGCCCGGGCGGCAACTTCGGGATCATCGGCTTCGCTGTGCCCATCGACGAAAATAACTGCCAGGTTTACTTCTGGCGTACCCGCAAGGTGTCGGGCTGGCAGCGCGACGCATGGCGTTTCATGTATCGCAACCGTCTGGAAGGTCTGCATTGGGACGTGCTCGAGCAAGACCGCTACGTGCTGGAAAGCATGGCGCCGAATGCGCGCAACCACGAATTCCTCTATCAGCACGACGTCGGCATGACGCGTGTGCGCCGCATGCTGCGTCAGCGCGCACAACAGCATTTTGCCGATCTGGAAGCACATCGCGCTGAAGCCGCTCAGTCCGGCGCCGCGCAAACGGACGCAGCAGGCCACAGCCATGCATAACGAAGCGCCATCGGCATTGTCAGCACTCAATGGCCTGCGGGTCCTCGTGACCGGCGGCGCGCGAGGTCTCGGCGCGGCGTTCGTTCGCTCGCTGGTGCAAGCGGGCGCGCAAGTGGTGTTTGGCGACGTGCTGCATGACGAGGGCCGTGCGCTTGCTGCGTCGCTGGTCGAGCAAGGTCACGCGGTGACGTATCTGCCGCTCGATCTCGCCGACCCCGCCAGCATCAAGCAGTTCGCCGATCAAGCGGCGGTGCAACTCGGCGGCCTCGACGCACTGATCAACAACGCGGCGATCACCACCTCGGGCGGCAAGTTTGCCGACGAATTGTCGGTCGACACGTGGGACGCCGTGATGAACGTCAACGTGCGTGGCACGTGGCTGATGAGCACCGCGGCATTGCCGTATCTGCGCGACTCGGGCCGCGGCAGCATCGTCAACATCGCGTCGGATACAGCGATGTGGGGCGCGCCGAAGTTGCTCGCGTATGTGGCCAGCAAGGGCGCCGTGATCTCGATGACCCGCTCGCTGGCGCGCGAATTCGGCGCCCACTGCGTGACGGTCAACGCGATCGCACCGGGCCTCACCGAAGTCGAGGCCACCGCCTACGTGCCCGCCGAGCGTCACCAGTATTACCTGCAAGGCCGCGCGCTCACGCGCGCACAAGTGCCCGACGACGTTACCGGGCCGGTGCTGTTCCTGTTGTCCGATGCCGCGCGCTTCGTGACTGGCCAGTTGCTGCCGGTCAACGGCGGCTTCGTGATGAATTGATCTTGTCGAATCGAAAGGAGAAAGAGATGGCGGACGCCGAACTCGAACGTAAATCGTGGGAACAACCTGCGGACGCGAGCTTTGCCCAATGGTTGGACACCCGCGTGGCACGCCTGGAAACGCGTCGCTATGACTGGGAAGCGCTGAAGTTCCAGGCCGATTACGACCCGAAATATCGCCGCGCGCAAATGCGCTACGTCGGCACGGGCGGCACGGGCGTCGCGAAGGATATGAACACAGTACCGGCAGGCGGCTTCACGTTCTCGACGATGGTGATCCCGGCCGGCAACATCGGCCCGAGCCATATTCATATGGATGTCGAAGAAATTTTCTTCGTGCTGCGCGGCAAGATGAAAGTGATCTGCGAGAAAGACGGTGAAACGTGGGAAGCCGTGCTCGGCGAACGCGATCTGATTTCGGTGCCGCCGGGCGTGTATCGCACGGAAGTGAACATCGGCGAAGAAGACGCGTTGATGTGCGTGATGCTCGGTGCAGCCAAGCCGATCACGCCGACGTATCCGCCGGATTCGCCTTTGGCCAAGCTCAAGCGCTAAGCCTTTCAACACTGGCGTCGCTTTGAAATCACCCGCGAAGGAAATCATGTCCGCAGTCCCGTCCACTACCGTCGATCAGAACGCTACGCTCGAAGCGCGCCTTGGCCGCTTTCCCGCGCAGCAGATCTGGCTGGCATCGCAACGCGCGGTGAGCTATCGCGATGTGGATAGCGCCGAAAGCGAAGCACTGCCGCTCGTGCTGTTGCACGGTATCGGTTCGGGCGCGGCTTCGTGGGTGCAGCAGTTTGAAGTACTGGGTGAGACGCGCCGTGTGCTGGCGTGGGATGCGCCGGGGTATGGGGCGTCAACACCGGTCGAAGCCGATTCGCCTGCCGCAAGCGATTACGCAGCTGTATTGAAGGAATGGCTCGACGCGCTCGGCATTGAACGCTGCGTGCTGCTGGGCCATTCGCTTGGCGCGATCATCGCGGGTGCGTTTGCTGTGACGAATCCGCAGCGCGTGGCCGGCTTGCTGCTGTTGTCGCCGGCTGGCGGTTATGGCGCTTCGGCGGCGGAAGTGCGCGAGACGAAACGCGATCAGCGTCTTGCGATGATTGCCGAACTCGGCCCGCAAGGTCTCGCCGAAAAACGCAGCACCAATATGTTGTCTGTCCATGCGAGAGACGAAGCGCGCGCATGGGTGCGCTGGAACATGTCGCGCGTGATTCCGCACGGCTATGCGCAAGCGACGCATCTGCTCGCGAACGCCGATCTCGCCAGTGATCTCGCTCGCTACAAAGGCCGCATCAACGTCGCGGTTGGCGCTGAAGACACGATTACGACCCCCGAGGCCTGCGAGCGACTCGCACTGGCCGCCAGCACCGAACTGCAGGTCGTGCCCCGGGCGGGGCATGCCGGCTATATCGAAGCACCCGCCGCGTACACCGCGATCATCGACACGTTCTGCCGCGCGAGCGACGGACAACGGAGCCAATGAATGACGCCCGACACGATTAACGCCGAGCGCGACGCGGACGACGACCGCAACGACACCAGCAGCGATATCAGCTATCGCGTGCCGGGTCTGGAACGCGGTCTGAATATCCTCACCGAGTTTTCGCCGCGCGAGCCGGTACTCGGCGCACCGGAATTATCGAAGCGCCTGAAGATTCCCCGCACGACGGTGTTCCGTCTGCTGCAAACACTTGAATCGCTCGGTTTTCTCGAGCGTGCTGATAAGGACCGCAACTATCGCCTCGGCGTCGCGGTGTTGCGACTAGGTTTCGAATATCTGAGCTCGCTTGAATTGACCGACCTCGGTTTGCCGATCATCGAGGCGCTGCGCAACGACACCGGCTTGACGAGCCACATCGTGATTCGCGACGGACGTGATGTCGTATTCGTCGCCAAGGCGCAAAGCCACGCACCGATTTTCAGCTCGGTGAAGGTGAACGTCGGCACGCGCCTGCCGGCTTACGCGACGACGCACGGTCAGGTGCTGATGGGCGACATGACGCTCGATGACTTGAAAAAGCTCTATCCCGAGCCGGAACTCGAACGCTTCACGAAGCAGACGCCCGCCACGATCGACGACCTGTACGAACGCATTCGCGATGACGCCAAGCGCGGTTACGCGATCAGCGAGTCGTCGTTCGAGCGCGGCATTTCGGTGGTGAGCGCGCCGGTGCGCAACGACACGGGCCGCATCGTCGCCGTGATCACGACGACGATTCCGCGCCACGAGATCGACGCGTCGCTGCTCGATAGCGGCCTGATCGACAAGGTTCGCCGTGCCGCCGACGAACTCTCGCAGCGGCTCAACTATCGGCCGAAGGGTAGCCCGAACGCGGGCACGAAATACATGAAGGCACTGGGGCTCAAATGATCCAAATCGACTTGACCGGACAGGTAGCGGTGGTGACGGGCGGCTCGTCCGGCATCGGCCTCGCCACCGCCGAACTGTTTCTGCGGGCAGGCGCTTCAGTTGCGATCTGCGGACGCGACAGCGACCGTCTCGCGCAAGCGGAAGCCTCGCTGAAGGCGCAGTTTCCCGGCGCGCAACTGCTGGCGCAAACCTGCGACGTGCTCGACGCCGACGCAGTGAACGCCTTCGCGCAAGCGGTGCAAGCGCGCTTCGGCCGCACGGACATGCTGGTGAACAACGCCGGCCAGGGCCGCGTGTCAACGTTCGCCGATACCACCGACGACGCCTGGCGCGAAGAACTCGACCTGAAGTACTTCAGCGTGATCCGCCCGACCCGCGCGTTCATGCCGATGCTGCGCGATGCGGCCGGGTCAGGCCATGCCGCGGTGGTCTGCGTGAACTCGCTGCTCGCACTGCAGCCGGAGCCGCATATGGTGGCGACCTCGTCGGCTCGCGCCGGTGTGCTGAGCCTCATCAAATCGCTCGCGGTGGAGCTTGCGCCGCAACGCATTCGCGTGAATTCGATTCTGATCGGCATCGTCGAATCAGGTCAATGGCGCCGCCGTTACGCGAAGGAAGCACAGCCGGGCCAGAGCTGGGAAGACTGGACCGCTGAACTCGCGCGCAAGAAAAACATTCCGCTAGGCCGCTTCGGTCGCCCCGAAGAAGCCGCACAAGCGCTCTTTTACCTGGCTACGACGCTGTCGTCCTATACGACGGGCAGTCACATCGATGTTTCTGGAGGCGTTGCACGACATGTCTAACAAAACCACCGTTGGCGAACTGATCGCCGCTTTTCTCGAGCAATGCGGCGTTCAAACCGCATTTGGCGTAATCTCGATCCACAACATGCCGATCCTCGACGCGATCCACAACCGCGGCAAGATTCGCTACGTCGGCGCACGTGGCGAAGCGGGCGCGGTGAATATGGCCGATGGCCTGGCGCGTGTCTCCGGCGGCCTTGGCGTGGCATTCACCAGCACCGGCACGGCGGCGGGTAACGCTGCCGGCGCGATGGTCGAAGCACTGACGGCGGGCACCGCGCTCTTGCACGTCACCGGCCAGATCGAAACCGAATACCTCGATCAGGACCTCGCTTATATCCACGAAGCGCCGGATCAATTGTCGATGCTGTCGTCGATCTCGAAGGCCGCGTTCCGCGTGCGCTCGGTCGAAACCGCGCTGCCGACGATCCGCGAAGCCGTCCGTGTCGCGCAAACAGCGCCGAGCGGCCCGGTCAGCGTTGAAATTCCGATCGACATTCAGGCTGCCGAGATCGAATGGCCTGCCGATCTGGCTGCGCCGCACGTTACGACGCTTACGCATTGCAGCAAGCGCGTCGCGCAACTCGCGGATCAACTGGCGAATGCGAAGCGTCCGCTGTTGTGGCTGGGTGGCGGTACGCGTCACGCACGTGCTGCGGTTGAACGTCTGGTGGCGTTGGGCTTCGGTGTTGTGACCAGCGTTCAAGGCCGTGGCGTGCTGCCGGAAGATCATCCGGCGACGCTCGGCGCGTTCAACGTGCATGCCGCTGTCGAAAGCTTCTACAAGACGTGTGACGCGCTGGTGGTCGTCGGTTCGCGTCTGCGTGGCAATGAAACGCTGAAATACAAGCTCGCGCTGCCGCAACCGCTGTATCGCATCGACGCCGACGCGCTCGCCGACAATCGCGGCTATCGCAACGACATGTTCATTCACGGCGACGCATCGGCCGTTCTCGAAGAACTCGCGACGCTGCTCGAAGGCCGCCTGAAGGTCGATCCGACTTTCGCGCAAGACCTGGCTGCCGCACGCGAAAGCGCAGTCGCTGATGTGGGCAAGGGCCTTGGCCCGTACAAGCGCCTTGTCGACGCCCTGCAACAGGCTGTGGGCCGCGACTATAACTGGGTGCGCGACGTCACGATCTCGAACAGCACGTGGGGTAACCGCATGCTGAAGATCTTCTCGCCGCGTGCGGGCGTTCACGCACTCGGCGGCGGTATCGGCCAAGGCATGCAAATGGGTATCGGCGCAGCACTGGCTGGCAATGCTGCGAAGACCGTGTGCCTGGTCGGCGACGGCGGCCTGATGGTCAACGTCGGCGAACTCGCAACGGCCGTGCAGGAAAACGCCAACGTGATGATCGTGCTGATGAACGACCAGTGCTACGGCGTGATCCGCAACATTCAGGACGCGCAATACGGCGGCCGCCGCTGCTACGTCGATTTGCACCAGCCGGATTTCGCGCAGTTCTGCGAGAGCCTGAAGCTCACGCACTATCGCATCAAGTCGCTCGACCAGGCTGAGGAAATCATCCGCGAAGGCATGGCGAAGACGGGCCCCGTGCTGGTCGAAGTGGACATGCTGTCGGTCGGCTCGTTCGCCACCGCGTTCGCAGGCCCGCCGGTCAAGGAACAGGAGCCCGAACATGCATGAGGCCGGCTACGCGGGGCATCACGCACCCGTCGACGTCGCGATGATCGGCTTCGGCGCGATCGGCCAGGCGGTGTATCGCTCGGTCGAGTCGGATCCGACGGTGCACGTTTCGCACGTGATTGTGCCGGAACGCTATATGGCGTCGGTGCGTGAAGTGGTGGGGTCGTCGGTCGACGTCGTCTCGTCGGTGTCCGCGTTGAACAGCCAGCCGCATTTCGCGCTGGAATGTGCGGGCCATAGCGCGCTGGTCGATCACGTGGTGCCGTTGCTGAAAGCCGGTACGGATTGCGCGGTCGCCTCGATCGGTGCGCTGTCCGACATGATGTTGCTGGACGCACTGTCCGCGGCGGCTGACGAAGGCGATGCGACGTTGACCCTGCTATCAGGCGCCATCGGCGGCGTGGATGCACTGGCTGCGGCCAAGCTCGGCGGCCTCGACGAAGTGCTGTACACCGGCCGCAAGCCGCCCACGGGCTGGCTTGGCACGCCCGCGGAACAGGTCTGCAATCTGCACACGCTGACCGAAGAGATGGTGATTTTCGAAGGCAGCGCACGCGAAGCGGCGCGGCTGTATCCGAAGAACGCCAACGTTGCCGCGACGGTCGCCCTGGCCGGCCTCGGTCTGGACCACACCACGGTCCGCCTGATCGCCGACCCGAACGTGTCGCGCAATGTGCACCGCATCGTGGCGCGCGGCGCATTCGGCGAGATGTCGCTGGAAATGTGCGGCAAGCCGCTGCCGGACAACCCCAAGACGTCCGCCCTGACCGCGTTCAGCGCGATCCGTGCGTTACGCAATCGCGCGGCACGTTGCGTGATTTAAGACATTAGCTGATTAGCTGTAGCAAACCGGAACGACCGACATGACTCACTTCGATACCAGCCTCGTGCCCACCGGCGATATTTTCATCGGCGGCGAATGGCGGCAAGGGCGTGGCAACCCGTACAAAAGCCTGTATCCGGCGGATCAGTCGGTCAACATGGAAATCTCGACGGCCAATGCCGACGACGCCCGCGAAGCCGTGGAAGCCGCGGATATTGCATGGCGCAAGGCAGATTGGTCGGGTTTGAAGCCGCATCAGCGCGCGCTGATTCTGTACCGCATTGCCGATCTGATCATGTCGCGTCATGAAGCGCTCGCGCAATTGCAGCGCCGCGACAACGGTAAGCCGATTGGCGAAACGCGCGTGCTGGTGGCGAGCGCGGCGAACACGTTCCGCTACTTCGCTGCGTGCCTCGAAACGCTCGACGAAGAAGTCACGCCCTCGCGCGGCGACTATCTGACGATGAGCATTTACGAGCCGATTGGTGTGATCGCGGCCATTACGCCGTGGAATTCGCCGATTGCATCGGACGCACAGAAACTGGCTCCGGCACTGGCAGGCGGTAACGCAGTGGTGTTGAAGCCCGCTGAGGTGACGCCGTTGGCGTCGCTCGCATTGGCACGTATCTGTGAAGAAGCCGGCGTGCCGAAGGGCGTCTTGAGCGTGGTGCCGGGCAAGGGCTCGGTGATCGGCGACGTGCTGGTGCGCCATCCGTTGGTCAAGAAAGCGTCGTTCACGGGTGGCACGGAAGTTGGCCGTGGTATCGCGCGCATCGCTGCGGACAAGCTGATGCCGGTTTCGCTGGAACTCGGCGGCAAGTCGCCGACCATCGTCTTCGACGACGCCGATCTCGATCATGCCGTGAACGGCGTGCTGTACGGCATTTTCAGTTCGTCGGGCGAGGCGTGCATCGCGGGTTCGCGCCTGTTCGTGCAGCGCTCGATTTACGACGCATTCATGAAGCGTCTCGCTGAAGGCGCTCGCAAGTTGCGCGTCGGCGATCCGTCGCGTGCGGAAACGCAGATGGGTCCGCTCATTACCGCGGCGCATCGCGAAACCGTCGAACGTTACGTCGCATTGGGTCTGGAAGAAGGCGGCCGCCTGCTGTGCGGCGGCGAGCGTCCGGTCGGCGATGGCCGTGAAGCAGGCACCTACTTCCAGCCGACGATTCTCGAAGGCCTCACGAACGACGCCCGCATCTGCCAGGAAGAAATCTTCGGCCCGGTGCTGGTCGCCATGCCGTTCGACGACGAAGCGTCGCTGCTGAAAGAAGCGAACAATAGTGTGTTCGGCCTCGCCGCCGGCATCTGGACGCGCGATTACAAACGCGCTTACCGGATCGCCCGCGCGCTTGAGACCGGCACTGTGTGGATCAACACCTACAAGCTGTTCTCGATCTCGACGCCGTTTAGCGGCTGGAAGGAGAGCGGCATGGGACGCGAAAAAGGCCGTCTCGGCATCCGCGAATACATGCAACAGAAGAGCCTCTACTGGGGCTTGAACGACGCGCCGCTGGCGTGGGCGAACTAATACGCAAGATACGCAAGAGGCACGTTATGACGATTCTCGGCATTGAACAGATTATTTACGGTGTGACGGATCTTGCCACCAGTCGGCGGTTCTTCGCCGACTGGGGCCTTAAAGAAACCGCGCACGACGAAACGCATGCGCGCTTCGAAACGCTGAACGGCTGCACGATTCTCGCCGTCGATGCGAACGACCCGTCGCTGCCGCCCGCGTTCGAAGAAGGTCCGACGCTGCGTGAGGTGACCTGGGGTGTGGCAACCCAAGCCGAACTCGACGAACTGCGCGGCCGCTTTGCCGGTCAGCCGGGCCACTTCGAAACGGAAGACGCTGTGGGTTGTATCGATCCGAACGGCATGGCGATTCGCGTGGAAGTGACCCGCAAGCGTGCGCTCGATATTCACGGTTCGCCGTCGAACGTGTGGGGTCAGACGTTGCGCGTCGATCAACCTTCGCCGGTTTACGAACGTGCTGAACCGGTTGAAGTGGGTCACGTGGTGTTCTTCACGAATCAACTCGCGGCACAGGAAAAGTTTTACCAGGAACTGCTCGGCTTCGAAATGTCGGACCGTTATCCGGGCCGCGGTGCGTTCATGCGCTGCGCACCGCACGGCGGCCACCACGACATCTTCCTGCTGGCCTTGCCTGGCGGTAAGCGCGGTCTGAATCATGTCGCGTTCACCGTGCGCGATATCCATGAAGTGTTCGGCGGCGGCATGCACGTCAGCCGTTGTGGCTGGGATACGCAACTCGGTCCGGGGCGTCATCCGGTGTCGTCGGCGTACTTCTGGTACTTCCAGAATCCGGCCGGCGGCCTGATCGAGTACTACGCCGACGAAGACCAGCTCACACCCGAATGGCAGCCGCGCGATTTCGAACCGGGTCCGACCGTGTTCGCCGAATGGGCGATCGACGGCGGCATCGACGGCAATACGCGTCGCCAGAAAAACGCGAAGGCGCCGGAAGGCAAGTTCATGACGGAGCGGAAAAATGACTGACGCTGCAGCTGCAAAGGCGCAAGCCGCGCATGCCGGACTCGAAGCGCCACGCACGATCGTTGTGATCGGCGGTGGTCAGGCGGCGGGTTGGGTCGTGAAGACGTTGCGCAAGGAAGGTTTCGACGGCCGCCTTGTGATGATCGCCGACGAGATTCATTTGCCGTACGAGCGCCCGCCGCTGTCGAAGGCCGTGCTGGCTGGTGAAGCGGATATTGAAACCGTGCGCCTCGTGACGCCCGACGCTTTCGAAGCGCTGAATGTCGAAGCATGGCAACCGGATTACGCGACGTCGATCGATCGCGAACAGCGCATCGTGCGTACGCAGTCCGGTCGTGAAGTGCAATACGACCGGCTGGTGATCGCAACGGGCGGCGCGGCGCGCCGTTTGCCGGAATCGCTGGTGAAGACCTCGCACATCACCTATCTGCGTACGCTCGACGAAGCCGTCGTTTTGGGCGAACGCCTGCGTGCAAGCAAGCGCGTGCTGGTGGTCGGCGGTGGCTGGATCGGCCTCGAAGTCGCAGCCACGGCGCGCAAGCTCGGTGTGGCGGCGACGGTAGTGGAAGGCGCGCCGCGTCTATGCGCTCGCTCGTTACCGCCGATGGTGTCGGATTTCCTGCTGCAACTGCATCGTGCGAATGGCGTGGACGTGCGTTTGAACGTATCGCTCGTGTCGATCGCTGATCATCCGAACGACGCCAACCGTATTCGCGCAACGTTCGCCGATGGTTCCACATTGGACGCCGACTTCGCGGTCGCCGGCATCGGCCTCACGCCGCACACGGCGCTGGCCGAAGCTGCGGGTATCAAGGTGGAAGACGGCATCGTCGTCGATCATTTCGGTGCGACCGACGACCCGCGCATCTTCGCGTGCGGCGACGTCGCGAATCATCCGAGCGCGTGGTTGAAGCGCCGCGTGCGCCTCGAATCGTGGGCCAACGCGCAGAACCAGGCGATCTCGGTGGCGAAAGCGTTGCTCGGCACCTTCGAACCGTATGCGGACATCCCGTGGTTCTGGTCCGATCAATACGACGTCAATCTGCAAATCCTCGGCGACATTCCGGGCGGTGCGCAACTCGCTGTACGTGGTGATTTGCCGGGCAAACGCGCCACGCTTTTCCATCTGGAAGACGGCACGATTCGCGGCGTGATCGCCATCAACACGCCACGCGAACTGAAATTGTCGCGCAAGTGGATGAACCAAGGCCGCACCATCGACCTTGCCACCCTGACCGACGCCTCAACGGCGCTTGCCTAACCACATTACGGACGGCACCACGGCATGAGAACCATCGACAACACCATGGGGGACCGCAGCAGCGCCGGTGTCTCAGGCCCCGTGACCCGGGGTTCGATCATCGCGCGTCTTGAGCGCTTGCCGAAGAATGCGATGCAGGTGCGCGCGCGCATACTGATCGGTCTCGCGACTTTCTTCGACGGCTTCGACGTGATCGCCATCGCGGCCACGCTGCCGATCCTGATTGCGAAATGGCATCTGACGCCGTGGGAAATTGGCTTCCTGATCGGCTCCGGCTCGGTGGGGCAGTTGATCGGCGCGTTCGTGTTCCCATGGTACGCAGAGCGCAAGGGCCGCGTGAAAGCGATTGCGTTGAGCTCGGGGATCATCGGCATCACGAGTATTGCTTGCGGGTTTGCGCCGTCGTTTGCCGTGTTCGTCGCGTTGCGTGTGATTCAAGGGCTTGGGCTCGGCGGTGAATTGCCAGTGGCCGCGACGTACATCAACGAGATCAGCCGTGCACATGGCCGCGGGCGCTTCGTGCTGTTGTATGAGATCGTTTTCCCGGTTGGCCTGCTTGCATCGAACGCGTTGGGCGCATGGATCGTGCCGCGATTCGGTTGGCAAGCGATGTACTTCATCGGCGGCATGCCGTTGATCCTGTTCTTCGTGCTGCGCAAGCTGGTGCCGGAATCGCCGCGCTGGCTCGCCGAACGTGAGCGGATGGCCGACGCCGATGCCGCTGTGCATGCTTTCGAGCGCGTGGTGAAAGGTCCGCTGCCGCCGGTCGCCAATACGGCCGAGTTCGAAGCGATGGTCAATCGTCATCCGAAGCGCCGCATGAGCGATCTGTTCGGCCCGGCGTATCTGAAGCGCACGATGGCCCTGGCGATGCTGTGGATGACGTGCGGCTTCATTCAGTACGGTCTGTCGACGTGGCTGCCGACGATTTATCGCACGGTTTATCACGCGCCGTTGCAACTGGCGTTGAATCTGGCGGTGGCGGCTTCGGTGCTCGGGGTGGTGGGTTCGCTGACGTGTGCGTTGCTGGTCGATAAGGTGGGCCGCAAGCCGATTATCAATGTGTCGTTCCTGGCGTGTGCGTTGTCGTTGCTGCTGGCGGGTGTGTTTCACAACTCGTCGGTGTATGTGGTGGCGACGTGCTGCGCGTTCGCGCTCGGCTTCCTCGCTTGCGGCTTTATCACGGCCTATGTGTACACGCCGGAACTGTATCCGACCAGCATTCGCGCGATGGGTTGTGGTGTCGGCGGCGCGTGGCTGAAGGTGGCGGCGATTTTCGCGCCGGCTATCGTGTCGAAGACGATGATCGGTGGCAATCTGGATGTCGCGTTCTATATCCTTGCGGTTGTGCCGTTCATTGCGGCGATCGCAGTGCATTTTCTTGGTATTGAGACCAAGGGTAAGGTGCTGGAGCAGCTTGAGGCTTGATGTTTTTTAGCGTGTGAAGAGTTTGGTGGGCGGTTGATGTAGTACCGCAATGGCAGGGAGGCGAAGGGCGCACTGGGTGGTGCGCCCTTTGTTTTTTTGGACTGGCGCTTTGGACGCAACCCTAAACCGAACTTTGACCAGGCCGAAACATAAGCTATTGATTTCGCGCTGTTATGCGTGCGAAGGCGGGATGGTTACTGGGTACAGGCGGGGTTAACGTTCAGGAGGCGGAAGGCTTTTTCCTGAATGGGCGTGGGCCGCGTCGTCATGACGAGCCTGGCATCCGGATTGAGTGGCGTATGACAGACGTTGTACGCGAGCGTGGCCAGATCATCGAGCAAGGTGCGGAAGCTATGGACCGGCAAGCCGTCCTCGCCAAGCCTGGTCGCGTCCTTAGCTTTCGCCTGGTCCGAACGTCGTGCCTTGGCCACCGGCGACGCGCGGCTAGCGCGCGCCTGCTCGACATATTCATCGTCAAACAGCATCGGCTTTAACTTCTCGCGCATGTGCCACTCGACGTAGTAAGCGAGCATGCACAGAAAGACATGCGCGCGCACGCGCCCGGCGTTCCAATGGAATACCGGACGCACCTGCAGGTCGACCGTCTTGAGCGAACGGAAGGCCCGCTCCACGACTGCCAGGCCCTTGTAGGCCGTCACGGCCGCCTCGGCTGACAGAGCCGCTGCCGGCAGACTCGTACGCACCACATACAGACCATCAAGTGCTGCCTCCTGCTGGATCTGCACCGTCTTGCGCTCCCAGCTAAAGCTCGTGTCGGTGATGCTCAACTCGAAGTGCTTGGCCATCTTGAAGTGATCGATGACCCGGCCCACGCGCAAGGCAATCGCTTCGGTACCCTTGAGCCGGTTGCGCACGCGCGAGGTCGCTTCGGCTATCTTCATCAGCTCTGCTTCGGTGGCCTGCAGCAGCGCCTCGCGTTTGCGGCTGCGCTCCTCGGCCAACAGCGGATTGCGACACACGATGAGCCGCTCGCCGGGGAACGCGTCACTCGTCATCTCAAGCAGGTTGCGCTCATCGAACAGCGACGGCTGGAAGGGTCCCGTCTCCTGGGCGAGCGCGGCCATCTGCGGCGCGCGCAGGCTGCTCACCCAGTCCAGCCCGGCCGGGCGCAACACCGTGTCGATACGTGCCTGCGTGAGCATGCCCCGGTCGCCCACCCAGGCGAGCTTGTCGATCCCGTAACGGTCTTTGAGCTTCTCCACCTGAGATGCTACGGTCGCGGGATCGGCGGTGTTGCCGGCGAAGACTTCGACCGCCACCGGGATGCCCTCAGACGTGCAGACCAGCCCGAACACGATCTGCGGGTCGTCACGCTTGCCATCGCGGCTGTAGCCGTGCGCCGCGAGCTCGCAGCAGCGTCCGGTCACCCATGTCGAAGTGAGGTCGTAGAGCACCAGCGTACTACCGGCCAGATGCTGGCGGGCGAGGCGCTTCTCGATGCCCGCCTGAGCCTCTCCCAGCCAGTCGAGGGCGGCATAGACCTGCTCGAGGTCGACTTCCCCCAGCTCCAGCAGCCGCGACAGCGAGTGGGTCGCGGTCTCGTCGCGCAACATGCGATGGGTGGCGAGCTTGGAGGCGGGCGACACCACCCGCGCCACCAGCAGCGCCATGACCACCGAGCGCACCGCGGCGGGTGCGGTGGCGAACCACTGCTCGGCGCCGCAGGCGCGCGCCGCGCCGAGCACCGCGGCCACATGCCCGTGCGGCAGGCTGCGCTCGATCACGAAGGCATCATCGACCGAGGATACGGCGACACCGCCGCGTAGCAGGACCTTCAAGCCCTCGATTACCTCGGCGGGAAGCGACGAGAGGTTGGCCAGGGTGCGCTTCCTGACCTTGTTGCCGTCACGATAGGACTCGCGCAGCAGGATTGCGGGTGGCGAGTTGCGGTTGGGGACGTGTTCGATGTACATGAACACGAATAAAAGCAAAGCATGCGCGAAAAATCAAGGTGATAATGTGAATTACATGGCTACATAGGACTACTAAAAAATTGCCGAACCCTACAACTGATGCGGGTTCCAGCAATTTCAGAAGCTAAAGCTGGGCCTAAAGCGGCACGCCGCGCGTGGTGGCGGCGCGAGGAGGGGAGTCGAACGTCTGCTATGCGAGCGTGTTGTTCGACGTTACAACGCCTTGCGGTACACCACGAAGCCGGAGTGCTCCGCGACCTTGTCATACAGCTTCATCGCCGTGTGATTCGTCTCATGCGTTTGCCAGTAGACCCGCTGCAAACCGTCAGCCTTGGCCCGCGCGTACACCGCTTCGATCAGCGCACGGCCGACGCCTTTGCCGCGCTCCGCCTCCAGCGTGTAGAGATCTTGCAGATAACACGTAGGCGCGATCATGGTGGTGTGACGGTGATACAGGAAGTGCACGAGGCCGAGCAACTGGCCGTTGCGTTCGGCGACCAGCGCGTGCATCGGCTCGTAGCTGTCGAAGAAACGCCCCCACGTGACCTGCGTGATCTCGCGCGGCAATGCCGTTTCGCCCGAACGGCCGTAGAACGCGTTGTAGGCGTCCCACAGGGGCAGCCAGGCGTCGAAGTCGGCGGGCGTCACGGGGCGGATTTGAATCGTTTCGGACATGGGTGTGGCTCCTTGTGTAGTGATGGTTACGGCCAAACGGATCGTCGCGGCTAAGGCTGAGTCGAACAGGCGTAGACGGCCGCGCTAAACGCCTGTTCGCGGTCTTCTTCGGCGGCGGGCGTCGCGGCACCTGCGCCGGCTGCGCTACCGCGCTGCTCCAGACTTGCGTTCACGCAGGCATCCAGGTTTGCGCGTGCGGTTGCCGCGGGCTCGAGCAGCCCATAGGCATAAGCCGCGCACGCCAGCGCCACGCACCCCTTCACTGCAGCGCCATAGCTCGGGCGTGCTGTGGCGATGTCGCGTGCAGACGTGTGGTTCATCGCATCGGCCTCTCTGGCAGTTTCAATGGTGGCGACTCCGGAACCGTCAGGATATGAAATTTGTGGCACCATTGTTAGTTCCACAATGCGACCAGAATTTGGAGCCACGAATTTGGACTACGGCCTGTTGATGTCGAACGTCGAGCGCGCAATGGGTGGGCGCAAGCTCACGCAGCAGGACTTGCTCTACGAAAGTCTGCGCCGTGCGATCCTCGATGGCGATATCCGCAACGGCAGCCGGCTTCTTGCTACGCGAGCGCTCGCCGAACAATTGGGCATTGCGCGCAACTCGGTGCTCTACGCCTATGAACGGCTCACCGACGAGGGCTTCATCACGGCGAGCCGGCATGGTTCCATCGTCAGCATGGTGAGCGGTTCCGGTACTTCGAACTCCGCAGCAAGCGGCGGCGCGCAGACGCCTGAAAATCGCCTGTCGCGCCGCGTCGCCGATCTGCCGCGCGAGCGCACGAGCCCTGACGACCCCACGCCGTTTCGTCCCGGCGTGCCCGCGCTCGATGAATTTCCGCTCGCGCAATGGCGTGCCTCAATGGAGCGGGCATGGCGCTCAGTCGAACCGCGCGAACTCGGTTACGGCAACAACGCCGGTCACCCGGCATTGCGCCGCTCGATTGCGGAATACGTGCGCGTCTCGCGCGGTGTGCGGTGTTCGGCGGAGCAGGTGTTTATTACCTCGGGAACGCAGGCGAGTCTTGATCTATGCGCGTGCATGCTGGCCGACCCCGGCGACAGCGTCTGGGTCGAGGACCCCGGCTATCACGGCGCAAAGGCTGCGTTTCAGGCCGCTGGTTTGCACCTGGTGCCGATTCCCGTCGATGCCGCCGGCATGGCGCCGACGCCCGATCACTGGGACCAGACGCCGCCACGCCTGATGTACATCACGCCCTCACATCAATATCCGCTCGGCAGCGTGTTGAGCCTTGAGCGGCGCTGGTCGATCATCGAGAACGCCGTGGCGCGCGGCGCCTGGATCATCGAAGACGACTACGACAGCGAACTGCGCCACAGCGGTCCGCCGTTGCCGTCGATCCAGGGCCTCGCGGCCGACACGCCGGTGATTTACCTCGGCACCTTCAGCAAGACGATGTTTCCGGCGCTGCGGATGGGCTTTATGGTCGTGCCGGCGCACCTCGTTGCCGATATCGACGAGGCGCTCAGCGAAATTGCGCGGCAAGGGCGTGTGGCGGAACAGATCGCGTTGGCTGATTTCATCGATAGTGGGAAATATGCGCGGCATCTGCGGCGCATGCGGCGTCTTTATCAGCAGCGCCGCATCGCCCTGGTGAATGCGATCGAGCGGCATATGGGCGACCTGGTGACGGTTTCGTCCGACGGCGGCGGCATCCATCTGACGATGCGGCTCGATGCACCGCTGCACGACCAGGATGTGAGCGCCGTTACACGCGAGCACGGTTTGCATATCGCGGCGCTCAGTGCATTTTGTCAGCCGCCTGCTCAAGACGCCGCGCACTACAACGGCTTCATGCTGGGCTATGCGGGTATCAAACCGCACGAAACAGACGCGCTGGTGGTCCGGCTCGCCGCCGTGGTGCGCGAACTGGACCGCGAACGTCGTATTGTTGTGAAGAAAGAAGGCTAGTCCGCTTCCGCTCTGAGCCAACGCGCGAGCATGGCGTCGTCATCGGTATCCAGCGCTTGCGCGACTCGGCGTCCGACTGCCGCGCCGAACTTATAGCCGTGGCCCGAGCATGCCGATACCACCAGCGTGTTGCCGATGCGCTTCGAGAAAAAACGGCTGTCCGCAGTAAAAGTGTAGATGCAAGTTTTTACTTCGGTAACCGTATATTCGTCGACGCGGCTGAGCGGCGGTGAAAACAAGCGGCGCAGACTGTCGCCTTCTCCGGGCGCGGCGACACGATTGGCGTCAGGATCGGGTGCACGTGATTTGTGCACGCCGGCGCCGAACTTCAGGCCAATGCCGTCGCTCGGCGGTAACACGTAGCCGCCACTGTCGCCGCCGATATCGACGATAGCGGGTGCATTCGACCATGCGTCCGCCAGATCCGCAGGCGGCTCCATATAGGCAACCGCGTTGCGATAAGTCACCAGATTTTCGGCGAGCGAGGGGAACAGTTGCAGCGTCCACGCGCCGGCAGCGATAACGAGCCGGTCGGCGCGAATGATGGTGTCGTCCTCGATGCGCACGGAGGCCGCGTGCGCATCGACTGCGAGCACCTTGGCGTGGGTACGGATCTCGGCGCCGCGCATCTTGAGCCACGCTTTCATGTCGTGTGCGATGCGTTCGCTGAACAGCGCGCCGCCTTCGTGATCGAGGTACGCGTAGCGAAACGTGGCGGGATCGAGAAACGGATAACGCTCGGCCGCTTCGCGCGGGTCGAGCCGGTCATAGTCGAATTTCATCCGGTCGAGGCCGGCGCGGTATAGCTCGGCGTCATCGCCTTCGCGTTGCGAAATGCCGAGCACGCCGCAGTTTGCATAGTGGGATACGCCCAGGTCATTCCACAGCAGATCCCAACTGTCGAACGCTTCGGCCATGCCGCGTGCATAGCCGTCGGCATCGCCATATGCGCGACGGATCATGCGATGGCGGTCGCCCGAGGCGGCGAGTGGATTCGGAATCGAGCCCTGCTCGATCAATGTGATGTCGTGTCCCAGCTTCGCGAGCGACCACGCTGTGCTCAAGCCGGCAATACCCGCGCCTACGATTGTCACGCGCATGCCATCTTCCCCCGAGTCGATGTATCCGGGTCAGAGTCTAGCAGTGGGAAAAATAAATCGGTACGCGTTCTAGTGAATCGCCACGCAATCCAGCGGGGTCGATCCTACGTGCTACCCAACAGGCGGTGGTCTCCGCGCGCCGCCGTATCAGTGTTTGTGCTTCGACGTATGGCGCAGTTTGTCGCGTACCTTCTTCGCGGCGAACAGCGGCACGTAATCGAACACACGCGCTTCGTGCCGGTAGTCGGCCAGTGTGTCTGCATACATCTTCGAGACCGTCTCTGTAGGCGTGTCGGTTTCCTCTGCGATGCTTCTCACCACTTCGTCGACATTAGGCTCGGGTTGGGACATAGAACTCTCCAGGGCAAGCGGGGTGGACAAGCGGATTGCCAGGCGGGGTTGCCAGGAACGGGCGCGCACGACAGGAGTTTCATTAGAGGATGCGATCCGCCGCGATGCCAATTGAATCGATCTATCGTATGAACCGTCCCACAGAGATTTTTGTCTTGCGCTGCAGCAGGCGCCCGCACTACGCGGTGATACGAGAAATCAATGCGTATGCCGGTGATGAATATCTGGGAAATGCGCGTGCGCATGCGTGATCGGCGCGTGGGAGTGCGGATGGGTGTGCGGTTCGTCGCCGTCCCACGCGAAATCGTGCTCGTGCTGGTGATGCGCGTCGTGCCGGTGGCGATGCGTGTGGTCCAGCGGCTGGTGCGTGTGCGGATGCTCGTGACGTTCGCGGATGTGCAGCCAGACACCCAGCGCCATCAGGGCAGCGGCCACCCAGAACAGCGGCGGCGGCATCTCCGGCCACAGCAGCCACGACAAGGTCACGCCAAATAGTGGCGCGACGGAGAAATAAGCGCCAGTACGCGCGGTGCCGAGATTGCGCAGCGCGACGACGAACAGCACGAGACTGACGCCGTAGCCCGCGAACCCCGTCAGCATGGCGAGCGCCACGGTCGTGGCCTTGGGCCACGCGGCGCCAAGGGTGAGCGCGAGCGTCACGTTGACCGAACCGGCCACGAGCCCTTTTATGCAGGCAATGAACATGGCGTCGTGAGTCGACACCTTGCGCGTGAGGTTGTTGTCGACCGCCCAGCACGCGCAGGCGCCGGCCAGCAGCAGCGTGCCGGGCGGCAGGCCGGCCGCGCCGGGCTGCCACGACAATGCCACGCCGCCCGCGACGATCGCGGCCATGCCCAGGAACACCTGAATGTCGACGTTCTCACGAAACACGATCCACGCAATCAGCGCGGTAAACACGCCTTCGAGATTCAGCAGCAGCGAACCGGTGGCGGCCGGCGTCGTCTTCAGACCCAGCATCAACAGCGCCGGGCCTGCGACACCGCCGGCCACGATCGCGCCGGCGAGCCACGGGACCTCGCGCAGCGGGAAGCGGTTGTGACTGACTGGCTGCCCTTGCGCGTGACCTTTCAGGCGGCGCGCCAGAATGAGGGCGGCAAGGCCGGTGCCGCTGCCGAGATAGAACAGTCCGGCCAGCAGAAACGGCGACAGCGACCCCAGTAGCGCCTTGGCGAGCGGGGTGGTCGCACCGAACAAGGCGGCGGCGAGCAGGGCGGTGAAAGCTGCGTTGAAGCGAGTAGACATGAGTGGAAGATTCGGTGAGTGCTGGCGTTGCCGACACGATACCGCTATCGGGCCGCGAACGCCTAACTCCGCTGAACAGGCGTGCAGACCGGAAATCCCCGCCGCATCCGATCGCGCCCTTACAGCGTATAACTTGCATCGCCGTTGAAAGAGGCTCCCATGCCGCCACTTGCCGCCGCTCTGATCGCCCTGGTTGGGCTCGTCGTGATCTTCAGCGCCGTTTGGGCGTGGCAATTGAAGACCGCGAACGCCGGCATGGTCGACCCGGTCTGGGCCTATTCGCTTGGCCTGGTCGCGGTGCTGTACGCCCTGCTCAGCAACGGCGACCCGGTGTCACGTGCACTGACTGCGCTGGGCGGTCTGGGTTGGGGCGCGCGGCTCGGCACGCATCTGTGGAAACGCAATGCCGGCAAGCCCGAGGACGCGCGCTATCGCCGCTTCCGTGAAGAATGGGGCGACAAGGCCGCCAGCAAGATGTTCTGGTTTTTCCAGGTGCAAGTCGCGGTCTCGATGTTGCTGTCGATCGCATTCCTGGTGCCGTCGTACCGGAGCAGTCCAGTAGCCATCGGCTGGATCGTGCTGGCGGTCGTGCTGTGGATCGTCTCGGTAGCCGGCGAAGGCACAGCGGACCGGCAACTCAAGCGCTTCGCGCAGGATCAGGCCAATCACAACACCGTGTGCCGCGTCGGCTTGTGGCGCTACTCGCGGCATCCGAACTACTTCTTCGAATGCGTCCATTGGCTCGCTTATATCGCGTTGTCGATCGGTACGCCGTGGGCCTGGTTCACGTTGTTGCCGCCGGTGCTGATGGCGTTTCTGTTGCTGAGGTTCTCCGGCATTCCACTGCTCGAAGAAAGCATGGCTAAACGGCGTGCCGGTTACGCCGAGTACATGCGCACTACCAGCGCGTTGATTCCGTGGCCGCCACGGCATTGAGATGAGTCGGCCAAGGCGCGTGCGAATGGTCGGAAAAATCCAGAACAAACGATAGGGAGTCAGCCTCATGAGCCTTTCCACCACCGGCCACACGATGCCGTCACCGTCGCCCGCTGAGCCGGGTGACGGCTGGTTGATCCAGTGCTGCGAACGCGGCTGGCTGCCCGACAGCCTGATCCGTTTCGGCATGCGTCAGCTGATGCCCCAGCGTTTGCGCGACGAAGGAAACGACAACGGTGAGTTGCGCGCGCAACGGCTCAACCGTCTACTGGACGACTTGCGCGCGAGTCCGATTGCCATCGAGACCCAAGCGGCCAACACGCAGCATTACGAGGTGCCGGCGTCGTTCTTCCATGCGCATCTCGGACCGCATCTGAAGTATTCGTGCTGTTTGTACCCGACCGGCAATGAGACGCTCGCGCAAGCCGAAGTCGCGATGCTCGAGCGGTATGCCGAACGCGCGGAACTGGCCGACGGTCAGCAGATTCTCGATCTCGGTTGCGGGTGGGGCTCGCTGTCGTTGTGGCTGGCGGCGCGTTATCCGCGCGCACAGATCGTCGCACTATCGAATTCGCATGGACAGCGCGCGTTTATCGAGGCGCGTGCTGCGGAGCGCGGCTTGCACAACCTCTCGGTGGTCACGGGCAATGTCGTCGATTTCGAATTCGACGGAGCGCAGCTTGGTGGCGGTTTCGATCGCGTGGTGTCGATCGAGATGTTCGAGCATATGAAGAACTACGGGCTGCTGCTCGGCAAAATTTCACGCTGGATGCGCGACGAGGCGAAGCTGTTCGCGCATATCTTCGTGCATCGCACGCTGGCGTATCACTTCGAGGTGCAGGACGGTAGCGACTGGATGTCGAAGTACTTTTTCACGGGTGGCACGATGCCGTCCGAGGCGCTGTTGCTGAACTTCCAGGACGATCTGCGGATGGAGCGTCAGTGGTGGGTGAGCGGCACGCATTACGAGCGCACGGCGAATCATTGGCTCGTCGCCCTCGATGTGGCGCGTGATCGCGTGATGCCAACGCTCGTGGATACGTATGGCGCGCGCGATGCGGCTGTGTGGCTTCAGCGGTGGCGGATGTTCTACATGGCCGTGGCCGAGTTGTTCGGCTACGCGAACGGGAATGAGTGGGGCGTGGGACACTATCGGTTTGTGAAGCGCTAATCCGCGCCAAGGTATGACCGCAAGGAAGCAAATTTTACTGAACACGTTATTGCACGACATTCGCGCCTGTACGGTGTGCGCGCCGGTGCTGCCGCATGCGCCGCGGCCGGTCGTTGTGGCATCAACTGATTCGCGCATTCTGATCATCGGCCAGGCGCCCGGTGCACGCGTGCATGCTTCAGGTATTCCATGGAGCGATGCGAGTGGTGCACGTTTGCGCAACTGGCTCGCGGTCTCCGACGAGACCTTCTACGACGCCTCGAAATTCGCGATCGTGCCGATGGGTTTCTGCTTTCCGGGCAGAGGCGCGAGTGGCGATTTGCCGCCGAGGCCCGAATGCGCCGCGCATTGGCATCAGGTGTTGCTCGCTCAGTTGCGCGAGGTGCGGCTCACGTTGCTGATTGGCCAATACGCTCAGCGTTTTGGTCTCGGCGACGCGTTCGGGCCGACGCTAACCGATACACTGCTGCGCTGGCGAGAATTCGGCCCCAACGTGGTGCCGCTTCCGCATCCCTCGCCGCGCAATATTGCCTGGTTCAAACGCAATCCGTGGTTCGAAGCGGAGGTGTTGCCGACGCTGCGGACGCGGGTTGCCGTAGCGCTCCAGGCATGATTTGCCGCGCGCGGTCGAAATAATCTGAAACACATCGCTAAGCGCCTGGCGGAATAAAACGTCACACTAATGCGTTTGCCTTATGCCAGCGGCGCGACCGGGCCTGCTCCGGCATGGCCGAATTTTCAAACAGCTTTCGCCAGAAAACCATTTGCAGACGGAACGACCTATGAACACCCACGCCGATCCCCTGACCGATTCGACCAGCACGCCGCTGGCGTCGCGCTATACCCGCACGGCGATCACGCTGCACTGGCTGATCGCGCTGCTGATGATCGGCAATGTCGTGCTCGGCCTGACCGCCGAATCATGGCCCGATGATTGGGTGCGTCCGGTCGTCGATACCCATAAGTCGATCGGCATCACCGTGCTCGGTCTCGCGCTGCTGCGCATCTTGTGGCGCGTGTCGCACAAGCCGCCGCCGTTGCCGCGCGAGTTTCCCTCGTGGGAGAAGATCGCCGCGCATGTCGCCCATTTCCTGCTGTATTTCTTGATGATTGCGCTGCCGCTGTCCGGCTGGCTGCACGATTCCGCGTGGAAAGATGCGGCCACGCATCCGATGCGCCTGTTCAACCTGTTCCCCTGGCCGCGCATCGGCTATGTGATGAATCTCGATCCGGTGCTCAAGGAGACCTTGCACGATCGCTTCGGCGCCTTGCATACGTCGCTCGGCTACGCGCTGTATGCGCTGCTGGCGATGCATATCGGCGGCGCGTTGAAGCACCAATGGATCGATCGCAAGTCGGTTCTGAAACGCATGGTGCCGTAAGCACCGTCACGCTACTTTCGATCTAATAACCGCACCACCGACGGACTCAGCAGTCATTTTGAAGAAAACTCTGGAACAGGCGCTCGCCCTCGCATCCCCGCGCATTCTGCCGCGTCCCACTACGCTGCTGAGCACGTTGATTCATTTCAGCGTCGTCGTGTTGTGGCTGCTGCTGTTCGCGCGCGCGTTCTTTCTGCAAGGCGTGGTGGCGTGGTCGACGGGGATTGCGTACGTCGTGTACGACACGTTGCTGCTCGCGTTCGTCACGTGGAAAACGCTGCCGCTGATGCGGCCCACGCCGCCGCTCGAGCCTGACTTCGACGCGCGCAGCTTGCCGAGCATGGGGGTGATCGTCGCCTCGCATAACGAGGCGACGGTGTTGCCGGTCACGCTCGCTGCGCTGCTACGCCAGACGCATGGCCCGGCGCAGATCGTGATCGCCGACGACGGTTCCACCGATGCCACCCAGGCGCTGCTCACCGAACGCTTCGGCCTGGCTGCCGCAGCCGACGGTGTACTGAGCGCACCGAGTTCGCTTTACCCGAATCTTTACTGGCTGCGCGTGCCGCATGGCGGCAAGGCCCGTGCGCTGAACGCCGCCATCACGGTCATGACGACCGACACCGTCATGACCGTCGACGCCGACACGCTGCTCGACGACGACGCCACCTATGCGATGCGCGCCGCCTTCGCGAGCGAGCCGAAACTGGTCGCGGCGGCCGGCATTCTGGTGCCGGTCTGCGGCAAATCGGTTTCGGGCCGCGTATTCCAGTGGTTCCAGACCTATGAGTACATGCGCAACTTCATCGCCCGCTTTGCATGGATGCGCGCCGACAGTCTGCTGCTGATTTCAGGTGCCTTCGCGTCGTTCAAGCGCGACGCGCTGGTCGACGTGGGCGGCTTCGATCCGCAGTGCCTGGTTGAAGACTACGAACTGATTCATCGGCTGCGCCGCTACTCGGTGGATCATGGTCTCGGCTGGGACGTGCGCGTGGTCGGCGACGCTCATGCGCATACCGATGCGCCGGACAACCTCGGCAGTTTCCTGCGGCAGCGCCGCCGCTGGTTTGCGGGCTTCCTGCAAACGCAATACTGGAACCGCGACATGACCGGCAATCCGCGCTACGGCACGATGGGCATGCTGATGCTGCCGGTCAAGGCCATCGATACGATGCAGCCGATCTACGGGCTGACCGCCTTCGCGCTGCTGCTCGGCTTTCTGTTCGACGGGCATGGCGCGATCGTCGTGTCGATTTTCAGCGTGATCGGCCTCAAAACGGCAATCGACCTCGCGTTCTATCTGTGGTGTATCCATCTGTACCGCCGCTGGACCGGCAAGCGCACCGGTTCCAGTTTGTGGATGGCCGTGCTCGCGGCAATCGCCGAGCCGTTCACGTTCCAACTGGTGCGGCATATTGGCGCCTTGCTCGGCTGGCTGCATTTCCTGCGTGGCGGCCGTTCATGGGGCGTGCAACGCCGCTCCGGCCTCGTGACGCACGACGAAAGTTAGCAGCCGATCGCCTTATTTGACGCGCGTAGGGTGGCAGACCGGCGCGGTTGCGCCCATGAGCGGCAGAGTGGGGCATGGCATGCTATCGGCGGAACCAGGCCGCTTCGGGTTCGAGTAGACTGTACGGCGATGTCGGCCCGCGAATTGCAGGGCGGCAACCTTCTATCCGCTCGTGCACGGAGGCTCCACTTATGCATGCTGTTCCCCCGCTCGAACAAGACACCGTCGAAGCGCCGGCCGATGCGTCGCCTGCTCATGCCGCCGCGCAAACCAACGCCCCAACCGCCGCGATTGCACACACGCCAGATCAGGCCGCCCACAGCGCGCCGGTGCGCGATCTGCGCCGCGTCGGCATTCACCCCGACTACTGGTATCCGCTCGCGTGGTCGCATGAAGTGAAGCGAAGCAAGACGCATGGTGTGACGTTCGCGGGTGAGCCGATCGTGCTGGCGCGCACGGAGTCAGGCAAGGTGTTCGCGCTCGAAGATCGTTGCGCGCATCGTCAGGTGCCGTTGCATCAGGGCGTAGTGGACGGCGAATCGATCCGCTGCGGCTATCACGGCTGGACCTACGACTGTTCGGGCACGTGCATCGACGTGCCGTATCTGGGCCGCGATCGTCTGCCGAACGGCGTGCGGTCTTATCCGTGCCGCGAAGTTGAAGGCCTGATTTTCGTGTTTCCCGGCGATGCTGCTTTGGCCGAAGAACGGCCGCTCCCCGCGTTCGGGTCCGTATCCGACAAGAAGTACAAGACGCGCCGTTTCGGTCGTCCGGTGAGTTGCCACTATTCGTTCATGCACGAGAACCTGATGGACATGAACCATCAGTTCCTGCACCGGCGGCAGATGGGTCAGATGCGCGCACGTTCGCTGGGCCGGCGGCGCGGCGAAGGCTGGGTCGAGGTCGATTACACGTTCGCGCGCATGGCCGGCCAGCAGCCGATCGGCGAAGCGATCGTGTTCGGCCAGAGCCGCAAGACGGGCGGCGAGAACGACAAGGACGTGATGACGATCCGCACCGAGTATCCGTATCAGACGCTGCAGATCCGCACGTCCGAACAGACGCTGGTGATGGATCTGTGGATCGTCTACGTGCCGCTCGATCGCGAGCAACGCACTAACCGCACGTTCGGCCTGCTGTCGATTCGCAAACCGGGTATTCCCGGCGTGCTCAATCTCGCGTGGCCGCTCCTCGTGTGGTTCACCGAACGCATCTTCAAGGAAGACCGCGAAATCGTGGAAGCCGAACAGCGCGCGCACGACTCGCAAGGCTCGGACTGGAATCACGAGGTGTTTCCGGTCATCAACGAATTACGCGCCTTGCTGCGCGAGAGTGGCGCGCCGGATCACGTCGTGGGTGCCGGTACCGGCGGCGGCGCGGTGATCCGCTTCTGGGATTCGCGTCACGGCAACCCGTTGTCGAATACCTGATATTCGAGTCTTTTGGCGCCGCGCAGGGCCGTAAAATCGTCGGCGACGATGAGCGGCGGGCCGGCGGCGCCGGCTATAACAAGACGCATAAGGCGCAGGCTCATCGATCGGTCAATCCAAAATCATAATGAATCGCGTGAGGGGTCCAGTCGATGAGTACCGAACTGCATGCAGTGATGCCGGTTGTCGTGTTCTGTGCGGGCCTCGCCATCATGGCGGTGGCGCTTTGGAAGGGCGGCCCCAAACAGCCGCCGCCACTCGCGTCGATCAACGAGCCTTTCAAGTCGGTCGATACTTCCGATTTACCTCCCGTTGAACGCTACACCGCACGCGACAAGGCGGCGCTCGCGTATCGGCGCTATGCGAGCCGGTTGACGCGGCTGCGAGGCAGCGTCGTGCTGATTCACGGTTCGTCGGCGAGTGGCGTGAGCCTGCATACCTTGGCGAAGGCGCTTGCTGCGGCCGGGTACGAGGTCTACGTACCCGACATCCGCGGGCATGGCGACTCAGGCAAGAAAGGCACGATCGCGTATATCGGCCAGCTCGAAGACGATCTGAGCGACTTTCTCGATGCGGTACAACCGGCTGGACCGCGTACGCTGGCCGGCTTCTCGGCGGGTGGCGGTTTCGCGCTGCGGTTCGCGGGGGATGCGCGGCAGCTGGCATTCGACCGCTACGTGCTGCTTGCGCCGTTCATTCATCAGGGCGCGCCGACCACGCCGCCTTCCGTCGGCGGGTGGGTGAATGTCGGGTCACCACGCGTGATCGTGCTGGTGATCCTCAACAAGCTGCACATCACGCTGTTCAATCACCTGCCGACCGTGGCCTACGCCCTGTCGCCTGAGGCGGCGGCCAAGCTCGCGCCGCAGTACTCGTACAACCTGATGCAGAACTTTCGTCCGCATGAGGATTACCGCGCGGATATCCGCGCGATGCGGCAGCCGGTTGAAGCGCTGGTTGGCGCGGATGACGAGGCGTTTCACGCCGAGAAATTTGCCCAGGTCTTTGCGGAAGCGGGGCGTGTAGTGCCGGTTACGATCGTGCCTGGCGTGGCGCATATCGCGTTGACGCTCGATGCGGCCGCCGTCGCCGCGATTGTAGCGGCGGTGTCTGAGCATGCCGGCGAGGTGGCTCTTTCGTAGGCTGGCTTTCTGCCCGGTGGGGAATGAATCCATCTCCACCCGGTAGGGAATTCAGGCCGGTCGAGCAGCGATAATGGCATCTAACACACGCCGGTTTGCGCCATTCGAGATGCGCCGGCCTCCGACCCGTGTACCATTTCGCTTTTTCCGATCTTTAAGAACGCCCCGTGACTACGCAACAACTCCCCACCGCATCCCGTAAATCCCTCACTCTGTTGCAATTGCTGGGCCTCATCGGCGCCGCCGGACTGATTGCCGCCATCGTGCTGAATCAGTTCGTCTAACCCCCGCCACAAGCCCTCGCTTCAAGCATCCGACCCTATGCCGGCGCTCGCCGCCGGCTTCATCGACATTCCGATTTGCCATGTACAAGAAGGGCGTAGCCGTAGAAATCCAGTTTTCTCCCGAACGGCTCAACGACGGCGCCGGCGATCCGTACTGGATCGATTTGACGCAGGTTGAAGCGCAACGGCTGCTGGAAAGTCTGCAGGCACGCCTGGCTGAAAGCAGCGTGGGCACCGCCGCGCCGTTGGTGGTGAGCCTCGATGAGACGCCGGCGTCGCAAGCGGTCGCTGCGCCGCAGGCGGCGGTAGGCAGCGCGGCCTCGGCGAACGACTTCAAACAATGGGTCTGCGTGATTTGTGGCTGGATCTACGATGAAGCCGCCGGCGTGCCGGAAGAAGGCATTGCGCCGGGCACCTGCTGGGCAGATGTCCCGGCCGACTGGCGTTGCCCACTGTGCGACGTGGGCAAGGAAGATTTTGCGTTGGTCGAGTTTTAGGCCCGGCTGCGCGCCGGATTACTTGGCGGCCGGTCTTAGCCCGCTCCTTCCGGGAAATCCGCGCCGACCGTGGTGGCCTCCCATGCATCGAAGTCGCCGCGCATGAAGTCCAGCTTCTTGCGCGCCAGCTCAAGCGCCACCTTGCCGAGCAGCAAACGCAGCGGCGGTTTGTCCGATAGAGCGGCGTCGATGATCGCCTGAGCGGCGCGTACCGGATCGCCCGCCTGTTTGCCGCTGCGCGCCTCTGTCTGCATGCGGCGCTCGCCGGCCGTGGCGGCGTAGTCGTCGATTACCGTCGCCGATTGCTTGATCGATGGCCCTGCCCAATTCGTGCGGAACGGGCCGGGTTCGACGATCAATACGTCGATGCCGAGCGGTTTGACCTCCGTCGCGAGCGATTCGGACAGGCCTTCCACCGCATACTTGGTGGCATGGTAATAGCCGGTCGCGGCGAAACTGGTGATGCCGCCAATCGACGACACATTTACGATCAAGCCACTGTGCTGCTCACGCATGATCGGCAGCACCGCCTTCGTCATATCGACCAGACCGAACACGTTGGTCTCGAACATGGCGCGGACCTCGTCGTCCTCGCCTTCTTCGATCGCGGCCAGATAGCCGTAACCCGCGTTATTCACGAGCGCATCGATGCGCCCGAAACGCTGCCTGGCTTGCGTGACCACGTCGTCGATCTGCTGGCGGTTCGTCACGTCGAGCGGCAGAACCAGCGCGCGGTCGCCGTGTGCTTCGGCGATATCTTTCACTTTCGACGGGTCGCGGGCGGTAACCACCGCGCGCCAGCCGCGCTCCAGCACCAGCTTGGCTAATTCGCGGCCAAAGCCAGTGGAACAGCCTGTAATCAACCAGACGGGGTTGTCTCGATTCATCATGTGGGAAGCTCCTGTTGATGGACCAACGTGGCGCGGCTTGATCGTCGAACAGCGCCTTTACTGCTGCTTACGTCTTGTGTGGGTTTTCAATTGTAGTCGTAGCGCGGCGGCCTCGCTTTGCAGCGCTTCGACGAACGCATCGGCCAGCGGATGGCTCGGACGATGCTCCGGATGAACCACGCTCACGCGGAACGGCAACGACACAGCGAGCGGCCGGATATGCAGATTGCGCCCCGCGAAATCCAACGCGGTAAGCGGATTGACGATGGCCACGCCGAGGCCTTGTCGCACGAAACTGCAAACGGAGACGGCGGTAGGAGTCTCGATCATCTGGCGGCGCGCGATGCCCGCTTGCGCGAAGGCTTCGTCGATTTGAATCCGGTACGGATCGTTCGACGAGAGGCTGATGAATGGCTGATTCGCGAAGTCCTTCCACTCGATCACACGCTTTGCGAGCAATGAATGCCCATCGGGCAGCACGCAGACTTCGTCCACTTCGAGCAACGGTGTCAGGCGTGTTCCGGCGGGCGGCGCGCCGTGTTCGGTCAAGCCAAGGTCGTAGCGCTGCGCGGTCAGCCATTCTTCGAGGAACGGCGATTCCTGCGTCGCGATCGAGAGGCTTACGCCGGGCTGTGCATCGTGAAAACGTTTCGATGCACCGGGCAGGATCGAGTGCGAAAACGCCGGTAACGCGATGATGGAAAGCTGGCCACCCTGAAATTCGCGCAGGCTCGCCGCTGTGGACGCTACCCGTTCGAGCCCGATATACGCGCGCTTGATTTCATCGAACAGCGTCAACGCGGACATCGTTGGGCGCAATCGGCCGTGCACGCGTTCGAACAGGGCAAAGCCGATGATGAGTTCCATGCGCGCAAGTTCGCGGCTTACCGTGGGCTGTGAGGTGAAGAGCATCTCGGCCGCTTTGGTGACGCTGCCTGCCGTCATCAATGCGCGGAAGACTTCGATATGTCGATGAGTGAGCGCCATGGTGTCTATATCAGAAATGAATATGGTAGCGAAGAATAGGTATTTTACTGAATTATCGATTCTCAGCATCATGTTGCTCATACCTATGCTTCGATATCGAGAGCCGAAAACCGTGACCACTTTCAATCCACAGCAACTCGTTGAACTCGCGCGTCAGTACGGCACGCCCCTGTGGGTCTACGACGCCGACGTGATCCGCCAACGTATCGCCGAATTGCGCAGCTTCGACGTGATCCGTTATGCGCAGAAGGCGTGCTCGAACGTGCATATCCTGAAGCTGATGCGAGACGAAGGGACGATGGTCGATGCTGTGTCTTTAGGCGAAATCACCCGCAGTCTCGCGGCGGGTTTCACGCCGGATGGCGATCCCGAGGGCGTGGTTTTTACGGCGGATCTCGTCGATCACGCGACGCTGGCCACCGTGATCGAGCACCGCATCACGGTCAACGCTGGGTCGCTCGATATGCTTGAACGTGTTGGACAGCATGCGCCTGAAGGTCACCGCGTGTGGCTGCGGATCAATCCCGGTTTCGGCCACGGACACAGCAATAAAACCAACACGGGCGGCGAGCATAGCAAGCACGGCATCTGGCTCGACGACGTGCCGCTGGCGATCGCCATGGTGCGCCGTTACGGTCTGAAGCTGGTCGGATTGCACATGCATATCGGCTCCGGCGTCGACTACACCCATCTATCGCGCGTGTGCGATGCGATGGTCGAAGCGGTGCAAGGCTTGGGGCACGATATTGAAGCGATTTCGGCTGGCGGCGGTTTGTCGGTGCCGTATAGCGAAGGTGAACCGCGGATCGACGTCGAACATTATTTCCGTCTCTGGGACGCGGCGCGGCGGCAGATCGAAGCGCATCTCGGGCATCGAGTGAGACTGGAAATCGAGCCAGGGCGCTTTCTGGTCGCGCAAGCAGGTGTGCTGGTCGCCGAGGTGCACGCGCTGAACCGGCGGCCGAGCCGGCAGTTTGCTTTGGTCGATGCGGGCTTTAATGATCTGGTGAGGCCGTCGTTTTACGGCAGCCATCATGAGATGTCGGTGGTAAAAGGCAATGGCTTGCCGAGCGAAGCGCTGGTTGGCGTTTTCGCGGTGGCCGGGCCGTTGTGCGAAGCGGGCGATGTGTTTACGCAGGAGGCGGGTGGTGTCGTCACGAGCCGTGCCATGCAGACGCCTGAAGTGGGGGACTTCATCGTGTTTCACGACGCGGGTGCATATGGCGCGTCGATGTCATCGAACTACAACAGTCGGCCGCTGGCGCCTGAGGTGTTGCTGGAGAATGGCACGCCGCGGTTGATCCGGCGTAGGCAGACCATCGAGGAGTTGATCGCGCTCGAAACGCTAAATTGATTCTGCCCCAGCGCTTATCGCGCACGCACCGTGCGCATGTACGACGCGATCATTGTTGCGAGTTCCTGCGCGGCGGGCGTGACGGGAATCGCCGCGCGCTGCAGCAGGCACACGTTCTGTTCGACCGCGCGCTCGCGCACATTGATCGACGTGAGGGTGCTCGCAAACGGCCCGCGTTTCGCGACGATCGACGCCTCCAGCGACAGGCAGTCCGTCGCGCTAACCAGATGCAGCGTCTCGTACAGACCTTCCACTGTCGCGATGATTCTCGGCGGCGGCAAGCCGTGACTCTCCAACAGATGACTCAGGCGGTTGATCTGCGGATCGTCGGTGAGATTCGGCGAGCGCGTCGCCACCCACGTGCAATCGGCAAGCTCGGCAAGCGAGGTCGCGCGCGCTTTCGGATGACCGCGACGGCAGACGATCACCGGATCGGACGGATAGAGCGGCGTGACGGACAGATCGGCCGTGTCGGTATGTTTCGACACGAGCGCGACGGCGAAATCGAGCGTGCCTTCGCGAATCCACGAAATCATCATCCGCGAGGTGCCGGTGCGCAAATGCACCGCGACCCGCTCGAAGCGCGCGCGGAATTCCATTAGCACCGGCGCGAAGGCGTCGACGAGCGGCTCGGTGGTCATGCCGAACGTGACCTGGCCCGCGTAGTCGCCGCGCAATTGCTGCACTTCCTGTTCGGCCCGCTCGCATTCGCCGAGAATCGCGCCGGCACGCTGCAACAAGCGTTGGCCCAGCGCGGTCAACGCGATCCCGCGGTTCGTGCGGGTGAATAAGGTCGCGCCCAGCATCGATTCGAGGTTCTGCAACTGCTGCGTGATGCCGCTCTGAGCGATGCCGAGCGCCCGCGACGCCGCGCGAATGCTGCCGTGCTCGGCAACGGCGGTGAACGCGCGTAGCTGGGAGATCGTCAACGCCATGAGGAGTCTCTGTGATCGGTAAAAGTGATCATGATATTACTTTCGGGACTTCTTTGAGGCGCGGCGGCGGCATAGGATGGCCCCGTACTCCGTAGTAATCCGCCCAACCCACACCCGCCTCCCATGAAAATCTCGCTGATGATCTTGAGCGCCGCGCTGGCTTTCAGCAGTGGTGCGTTTGCCGCCGACCCCGTCACGCTGCGCCTCGGTATCGATCCGAGCTATCCGCCGATGGACGCGAAAGCGCCGGACGGCAGCTTCAAAGGTTTCGACGTCGATCTCGGCAACGAAATCTGCCGGCGCATCCATGCGCGTTGCCAGTGGGTCGAACTCGAGTTTTCGGGGATGATTCCGGCGCTGCAGGCGCGCAAGATCGACGCGATCCTTTCGTCGATGGCGATCACGGAAAAGCGCGAGCAACAGATCCTGTTTTCATCGAAGCTGTTTCAGTTCAAATCGCGGTTGATCGCGCGTCAAGGTTCGCCGCTCGCGGGCGGTATGAATGCGTTGGCCGGCAAGCAGATCGGTGTGCAGTCGGGGACGCAGTTCGAAGGCTATGCGTTAAAGAACTGGGCGCCGCTTGGCGTGCATGTGGTTGCGTACAAGAGTCAGGATGAGGTGTTCGCGGACCTCGAAAACGGTCGTCTCGATGGTGCGCTGCTCGGTACTGTCGAAGCCGACTACGGCTTTTTGCGCACGCCGGCCGGGAAGGGGTTTGCTTTTGTCGGCGAGCCGCTTTCGATGGGTGATCGTGGTGTGGGCATCGGCTTGCGCAAGGATGAGACTGCGGTGCAGGCGTCCATGAACGAGGCGATTGCTTCGATGCTCAAGGACGGTACGTACGCGCAGATCGCGAAGAAGTACTTCGACTTCGATCCGTACGGCAACTGATTCTCTTACTCCCTATTCTTCTCCAACCCTTTCGTTCATGAATAAGCAATCGATTCCGCTTCTATCGCCGGCTATCGGCACGCACCGCGAACTGGTGTCGTTTCACTTTGGTCCCGCGGATAGCGGACAGAAGATTTACATCCAGTCGTCCCTGCATGCCGATGAAACGCCGGCGATGTTGACGACGGTTTTGCTCAAACGTCGATTGCTCGGACTGGAGAAGCAGGGTGCGTTGAATGCGGAAATTGTTCTGGTGCCGGTGGCGAATCCGGTTGGACTCGGGCAGTACGTGCTGGGGCAGTTTATTGGGCGCTTCGATCTGGGCAGTGGCAAGAACTTCAATCGACACTTCCTGCAGTTTTCGAAGTTGGTGGCGCGGGCGAAGGAGGCGTTGGGTTCGGATGTTTCGGAGAATCGGCGGATTGTTCGCGAACTGATCGCTGCTGAGCTGGCTGAACAGAAGCCGTTGACTGAATTCGAGTCGTTGCAATTGGCGTTGCTGAAGCTTTCTTCCGATGCGGATGTAGTGATCGATTTGCATTGCTCGTTGGAAGCGGCGATGCATCTCTATACCAGTGAGGCGGCGTGGCCTGAGTTTGAGCCTTTGTCACGGTATCTGGGGGCGCAGGCTTCGTTGCTGGCTACTAACTCGGGTGGTGAGTCGTTTGATGAGACGCATAGCTTGTTGTGGTGGAAGTTGCAGCAGGAAATGCCTGCTGACAAGCCGGTGCCTAATGGGGCGATTGCTGTGACGGTGGAGTGCCGTGGGCAGCGGGATGTGTCTTATGAAGTTGCGCAGGAAGATGCTGACGCATTGATTGATTATCTGGTCTGGCGCAAGGCTATCAAGCTTGATGTGAAGCCTTTGCCCGAGTTGCTCGCGCCAGCGACACCGCTCGCTGGCAGCGAGCAGTTCTATGCGCCTGTTAGCGGGATTCTTGTTCATCGCGCGAAGATCGGCGACACGATTCGCGTCGGGCAGGCGCTGTTCGATATCGTCGATCCGCTGACTGATGAGACGACTACGCTGTACAGCAACACCGAAGGTGTGTTCTATATGCGGCGTGCGATTCGCTTTGTGACGGCTGGGGCGCCGTTGGGTCGGGTGACAGGGATGCGGGCTTTTAGGACTGGGGTTTTGTTGGGGGCGTAAGAATTTGGGTGTGCGTGCGCGTGTCAAGGTCGGTAAGCCATCGTCGGCGAAATGTACCGACGCTCTCACGCAACTGGTGGTCGTGCAGCACTAGGGAGTACTTTTGGTCACCACGCCACGGCAAAGAAGAAGGCGCGCTCGCGCCTTTTTTTACTAAGCTACTATTTGTTCGATTCGCCCTCGGGAAGACCTGTCCAAGGTGACTCTAATATTCCCTTGCGACCATCTATCAGGGCGTTGATCAGGCAGTCTAACGATAACTTGTAGACCATAGTGCCGTCCGGGGTCGGCCCGAATAACTCAACTTCAAGGTTGTCCAGTCCTTTCTCGCGATTGATGACGACAACCGGATTTCTGTCTAGCAATACTTCCAATGTCACAAAGTTGTATTCGTCGGGTGCCGATGACCAAACGGTCTCCACGTGTTCGACTAGCTGAGTTTTCATAGCGAATCCTTGATTAGGCATCATCGTTTGCCGCTTTACCAGTCCTCTCCGCTGGCTAGAACTTCTGCGTAATAGGCGCGTGCGCGCCTCGCAATCTCTTCCCATTGTTCAACAGTCAAGGATTGAGCCTTGTCGGTCTTATAGACGGTAAGAACCAGATTGTTGTTCTTTTCAACTGCAAGCTCCATGCGATGCTGTTACACCAGCGTCGAACTTCCTGCGCGTTCTCGTGTGCGGCGCTGCTGATTCGCCCATCCCTTTCCTGCGGCGCGCAGCGTTCGATTCCGCTTCCTCCGCATCGGCCATCACGACTGAGATCTTCCCTCGCTCGATGTTCGCCTCGGTTTCGTACTGATGCGCCGTCCGCTCCAGCAGCTCCGCAAGCAACATCTGGTCGCGACGGTCGCAATGGTTCATCGCGATGCCCTTGCGCAGCGTCCTCGCCAGCATAGCCAATGACGAGAGTCGCTCCACGTAGATACGGGTCGTCTCCACCACCTCAGCCGCAAGACGCTTGTATTCAGCGGGCCTTACCGACAGACGAGGGTTCATAAATGAAGCTTCAGCGGGTTTGCTCATGGCGCGATTTCCGGTTGATTCTCGAAATCGCCCGACACTCGCTGCAAACGGGTGGGCGGGCACGTAGCGAGGTTGACAGGCCGGCGCTAGCTCAAACCGGCGAGCCTTGCG
This sequence comes from Paraburkholderia solitsugae, assembly GCF_013177695.1. Lineage (GTDB taxonomy): Bacteria > Pseudomonadota > Gammaproteobacteria > Burkholderiales > Burkholderiaceae > Paraburkholderia > Paraburkholderia solitsugae. The sequence continues at coordinate 89,992 of NZ_WOEY01000091.1, forward strand.
GCTCCCTCGCTACGGCCCACCCGTTGAAAGGGCGTGCAGAAGCTCACGCACTGCCTGCGGAACAGGTCGTGCGGGAGCCAGCATTCAGGCTGTCAAACCCGGCCGTCGAAATTTCTTCAACGGCAGCCAAAATTATAAGCGCGCCCTTCTCTTAAAATTCATTTTGTTAAGCTAACTATCTAACTTTGGCTAATCGGCCTAAGACAGTCTCAAACCTTCCCTAAACGCAACGACATCGCACCGCTGAGCTTCGATCAAGCGGCCCAACAAAGCAGCCGCCCAACCGAAGCCCATCCCCCATCACCCGCCCTTAATTCACCACCAACACCGGCGCCACAGCCGCCGGATCACTAATGCTCGGCCGGCCATTCTCCACATGCCCAGCCACGCGACGCGAGAAGCTGGCGTCATCGTTGCTCGTCACCGTCAAGTCATACCAGTGATGGCTCGACGCCAGCACCCACGCCTCTTCGATATGTGCCTCTGCCGGCACCAGCACCGGACGCGTCCGCGCACCATACGCGTTGTCCGTCACCGTCAAGCGCGCAATGCCACCGCCCTTATTGCTGAACTTGATGAACACGTTCCCGTTCGCAACGTCGTACTGCACTTTGATTTCCGGCTCTGCGGGCTTATTGTGGCCGTGCCAACCCGCTGCCTGCGAAGTTTGCGCCGTCGCCGTTTGCGTGTTACCCGCAAACTTACGCACGAAGCCATTCGGCCCAAACACCTCGAACGTATACACACCGCTCGTCGTCGTCAGATCGAACGTCTCGCTGAGCGTCTTGCCAGCCTCGACGGTATAACGCCACGGGCCATCCGTGCGATTCGTCGAGTACACGTAGAAATGCGCACCTTGATTGCCGCTATTGGCAAGCACGATTTCGAACGTGTTCTTCTTCACATCCGCATGCCCATTCACATGCAACTCATACGGCAACGCACGGGCGAAACGGATGCCCGATTCCTGCGCATCGAATGCGACTGGCGTGGCCGGCACCGTGGGTTTCGGCTGTGACGTACACTCGTTGGCGATCTGTTGGTAGTTGCTCGTATCCGGGAGCGGCGGCACCGTGGCGTCCGGCGTGCGGAAGTCAAACGCTGTCGTCAGATCGCCGCACACCGCACGGCGCCAGGCCGTGATATTCGGCTCATACACGCCAAAGCGGGTTTCGATGAAGCGAATCACCGACGTGTGATCGAACACCTGCGAGCACACAAAACCTCCCTTGCTCCACGGCGATACGATCGTCATCGGCACGCGCGGGCCGAGGCCGTAGGGCAAGCCGTCTGCAGTGTACGTGCCGCCACGCGCCGGATTGACCACGTTGTGAATCTCGCCGTCGGTGCTGACGGTCGACTGGCCTTGTGCCGGCGTCGTCGCTGGTTGCGGCGGCACGAGGTGATCGAAGAAGCCGTCGTTCTCGTCGTACATGATGAACAGCACGGTCTTGCTCCACACTTCCGGATTCGACGTCAACGCATCGAGAATCTGCGACGTGTATTCTGCGCCGTAGGCGGGCGTATAGCTCGGATGTTCCGAGTAGGCAGCCGGCGGGCACAGCCACGACACCTGCGGCAGATTGCCCGCGAGCACGTCGTTCTTCAGATCCGCGATCGTGCGCACCGTCTGTGCGCGCTCGTACAGGGCGCTGCCCGGCTGCGCGTTGATGAAGTTCGCGAAGTTCTGCAGCACATTGGTGCCGTAGTTGCCGTTCAACGGGTCCGCGCCGGTGAGACCTTGCTGGTAGATCTGCCACGTGATGCCCGCGGCTTGCAGACGTTCCGGGTACGTGGTCCACGAGAGCAATTGATAACTCGGCGGACCGTCGCCGTCGACGAAATCGCTGTTGTCGAGCAGCGGGCCCCCCATTGTGCCGGTCGGATCGACCATGCCGGTCATCAGATACGAACGGTTCGGGTGCGTCGGCCCGGGCAACGAACAGAAGTAAGCATCGCAAACCGTAAAGGCATCGGCCAGCGCGTAGTGGAACGGAATGTCGCTACGCAAGTAGTAGCCCATCGTCATGTCGGTCTTGTACTGGGGCCACTGGTTGTACGCGCCGTTGTTGATCGCGTAGTGCGTCGGGTACCACGAGTGGTCGAGATCGCCGATGCATTGCGCGCTGGTCGTTTGCGTGTTCAGATGGAACGGCAGTACAGGTTGCGCCACGTTTTCTTTCGATGGCTGGTACCACACGGGTTGCTGGCCACCCGGCAGCGGAATCGGGAAGCGGTCGTTGTAACCCCGTACGCCGCGCATATGGCCGAAGTAGTGGTCGAACGAACGGTTCTCCTGCATGAATACGACGATGTGCTCGACATCGCGGATCGTGCCGGTGCGCGAAAACGCGGGCACGGCAAGCGCATTGCGAATGGACTCGGGCAGCGCGGTCAGCGCGGCAGCAGCGCCGGCGGATGAAGCCACGGTCTGCAGGAAACGGCGACGGCTATTTGATGTCATCGAATATCACCTTCTGCGGGTAGGGGAAGAATAGCGCGCCTCGCGCGCGCCGGTGGAATCAGGTCAGTTGCTGTTGGTGTTGTCGCCCGGTGCGTAATGCATGACGGGCGCGACTTGCTGGCTGTCGGCGGCGAGGCTGGCTTGCATGCTCTGTGTGATCGCGTCGGACGCAGCGGCAGGGTCGGCTGCAAGTAGTGCCGATGCGTTGGGCACGCCGGTTGCAGGGTTGACGACTGAGCTTTGCGCGGCATCGTTGTTGGCCACGCTCGGCGATGAAGACGCCGACGCGGAGTCGTCCGCGCCACAGCCGCTCAACGCGAAAGTTGCGAGTGCAACAAAGACGGTGGTAGCAAGGCGTGTGTTTCTTCTCATGTCTGCATCCAGCTCGTGATGGCGGATGCAGTCTCCAATCCTTTCAAGAAATAATTGTGAAACGTTTGCGAGTGGATGAAACTCTTGTTCAATCGTCAGTTATTCGAAAGGCAGCGGAAAGCAGCAGGCAGGAGAATGGTCACGTTAGCGCCACACGGCTTAAGCCTGGGCACACCGAACGATTTACGCTTTGCATACTTTGGTCAGTCCATGACACGTATCGAAAGACCTTTCGACATCATGCGTCTCGAAGACGAATGGCTCGAAGCAGATGGCTTCGGCGGCTTCGCATCGGGAACCGTCGGCACGCTGCGCACGCGCCGCTATCAGGCGCTGCTGCTCACCGCCACACGCCCGCCTGGCGGGCGCGTGGTACTCGTCAATGGCGTCGAAGCCTGGATCGAAGCAGACGGCCAGCGTTATCCATTGAGCATGCAGCGGTATATGCCGGACGTGATCTATCCCGATCTGACAACGAGTCTCCTCGCGTTCGACACCGAGCCGTGGCCGACATGGCGTTTGCAACTCGATCCGCACATCACGCTGATAGCGGAAGTGTTCGTGAGCAAGGCGACGCGCGAAACGGTTTTGCGTTGGCGGCTGGAAGGCCCACCAGAAGCAGCCTCTGGCGTGGGCGCGTTCAAGCTGAAAGTCAGGCCCTTGCTTTCCGGTCGCGATTACCATGCGCTGCACCACGAAAACGCCGCGTTCAATTTCAACGCGCAGACAAGCGGCGACCAGGCATGCGTGAGTTGGCAACCCTACGGCGACTTGCCGGTCATCAACGCGGCGACCAACGGCATCTACAC
>NZ_WOEY01000092.1 GCF_013177695.1 Paraburkholderia solitsugae
GGGCTGCGCGGTGGGCGTCAGGACGGTGCGAATGCGATCCCGATCCGTGCCGGGTCCTGACGGTAAAAGCGCGCCAGCAACCGGTATAGCTCGGGATACTCCGCCTCGAAGGCCTGCGGCTGGACGAACAGTGCCTCGCTGCAAACGGCAAAAAATTCCGATGGATGGTCCGCCGCATACGGATCGATTAGCGAATCGCGCTCGAAACGCGCCCAGCGCCTATCCGGCACCGCGTCCACTTTGGCGCAGAAGTGGTCGTAGGCATGGTCGAAAATGTCGGCCCATGCCTGTGAATCGAGCGGCGCATGCCAGCGGCGCATGAGCAGCGGGTGGCCGTCTGCCTCACCGTTCAGCATGTCGATCTTGTGCGCGAACTCGTGAATCACGACGTTATAGGCGTCCGTGCCGCCGGCCATCTGCGCGTCTTCCCACGACAACACCACCGGGCCGCCTTCCCACGCTTCGCCGCTCGCGTCCTGCTCGACCTCGTGCACCACGCCGTCTTCATCCTCAACCGTCTTGCGGATCACGAACTCGCCCGGATAGATGATCACGCCGACCCAGCCGCGATACAGGTCGAGGCTCAGGTTCAGTACCGGCAAACAGGCTTGCGCGGCGATCGCCACGGTCATGGCGTCGGTCAGCTCGAGTCCGTGCGCGGTCGAAAATTCCTTTTGCGCGATGAAGAGGCTGGTCAGTTCGCGCAGACGCACGCGATCCGGCGCCTCGAGGTGAGCGAGAAAGGGTAGCTCATCGAGCGTGGCTTGCCACAGGGTGTCGTCGATCGCGTAGTCGCGTAGCGCGCGGTCGCGGCGGCGCGTGCTGAACCAATGGGTGAGTTTCGAAAGCATGGCGTGATGAAACCCTTAGTCGATCTGCTTTTGCCATGCGGCGAAAATGCCGCCGCATAGTGCAACGCCGATCAGGAAGTAGAAGCCGTCCAGGGAGCTCAGGAAGCTTGCCTGCTGCGCGACCGTCCGGCTGATTTCCACTATTGCCAGCGAATGCGCCTCGGATGACGAGCGGCCGGCGGCGCTGAAGCTGCGGGTCAGCACAGCGAGCGAATGCTGGAACAACGGATTGTACGGATTCACGAACTCCGCGAGGCGAGCTTGATGCAGCGCCTGCCGATGCTGTTCGACGATGATGACCGAGGCCGTCGCGAACGAGATCGTCAGTTGCCGCACGATGTTTTTCAGCCGGTAACCATGCGTGAATTCTTCAATGGCGAAGATTCTAAACGTCAGATTGGCGACCGGCAGCACGATGAACAGCAACAGCAAGCCGCGCAGCAGCATCGGCACGACCAGCGCGGCTTCGCCCACGCCTGGCGACATGCGCGTCATCCATGCCGCGGCAAACGCGGCCACCGCGAAGCCCGGCACAATGATCCACTTCTTGCGTGGCAGGAGCTTCGCGTAACGCAGGTAGACGAACAGCGCGCTCGCCGAAATCAGTGACGTCACGCCGACCAGTCGCCCGGTATTCTCGACCGGATAGCCGAGGCCGCTCTCGAGAAAGCGCGACGTCAGATAGCTGAATACGGTCGAGATGTAGTAGTAGAACATGTACAGCACAAGCCCCACCTGGAATACCTTTTCGCGCAGCGCATGCAGGCGCACCAGCGGCGAGGGATGGTGCCATTGCTGGTACGCGAACCAGCCGAGCGCGACGATGCCCGCGACCGTCAGCAGAATCAGCCCCGGCGACGCGCTGAACAACTGGAACCGCACTTGCTGCATCACGATTTGCAGCGCGCCTTGCGCGAACGCGAAGATCAGATAGGGCCAGAAGTGCGCCGTGCCGCGTTCTTCCGGCAGGCGGTTGCCGGTGTCGGGAAGTGCGAGCAGGGCGAGAACGGCAAACAGCACACCGACCGGCGCCGTGCAGGCGAACAGCGCGCGCCAGTCGAAATGCGCGACCAGTTGACCGCCGATCAGCGGCGCAAGCGCACTGCTCAACACGATCATCACTAGAAAAGCACGGGTCGCCGCGGGCCGCTGCTGCGGTGTAAAGCTCATCTGGATCAGGATGCGGCAGGTGCCCATCATCGGGCCGATGAAGTAGCCCTGAAAGCCACGCACCAACGCGAGCTCGATCGACGACTCGCACAATGTGGCGGCGATCGCGCCCGCTGAATAGAGCAGCATGCAGCCGGCCACATAGCGCCGGTAACCGAAACGCTCGACCCACCATTGCTGCTGCAGGATGCCGAGCACGGCCGCCACCGCATAGGCGCTCGACGCCCAGACCAGTTCATCCGGCGACGCGTTGATGCCGCCGGCGATGTAGCTGGTGAAGAACGAAAAAATCGAGTTGTCGAAATAGTCGAGGCCGGTAACGACGGCCAGCACCCATGGGAAAAAATCGCCGCGCAATTTTGCGGCGCTAAACAACGGTACGCGGGACGAGGTCGCGCTCATGTGGGCGCGACCGATTTCTTCGAGCGCTTCGCGAGTGATGTGTTCTCCGCTTTGGCGCGTGCGTTGCGCCGCTGCTCGAGCAGCGCGTCCGCATTTTCACCAGCGAGACGTCGTTCGAGATAGTCGAGGTCGGGACTCAGTTCGGCCCGCAATTTTTGCGCTTCCTTGAGTTCGCGTCGCATCGTTTCGATACGGACATCGAGCGCTTCGACCTGTTCATGGATGGCGTCGCGAATCTGCCGCAGCGATTCGGTGGAATAGCGATGGCCGCCTTCGACCGGTTCGGGCGGGCGCTTGAGCATTTCGGTGATGCCGTGCAGCGAGAAGCCGAGCGAACGCAGGCGCAAAATACGGCCGAAGCGCTTCAGGTCTTCCTCGTCATAAAGACGATAGCGGCCTTCGCTGCGGGTAGGCGAGACGAGGCCGCGTTCCTCGTAGTACTTCAGCGTGCGCGGCGTGACCCCGAGGCGTTCGGCGGCATCACGTACGGTGAGCAGGGTAGGTGAGTCCTTCGACATAAGGTGGGGCAGGCATGACGGACTGGTTGCATTGTACTGCAACGTGTGCGTTCACGTACATGTTGTTGCGCCGGCACGCACTTTTTCAGGTGAAACCTTACGGACGAAAAAAAGCCGCTCGTTTCTGGCGAGCGGCTTTCTTATGCGGTGCAGCCGGAGCTGCGGCTTAGGCGTGAGGTCTTAGCTGCCGCCGCCACGACGCATCATGTCGAAGAACTCGGAGTTGCTCTTCGTTTGGCGAATCTTGTCGAGCAGGAATTCCATCGACTCGACTTCGTCCATGTCGTGAATGAACTTGCGCAGCACCCAGATCTTTTGCAGGACTTCGGGCTTGATCAGCAGTTCTTCACGGCGCGTGCCGGACTTGTTCAGGTTGATCGACGGATAGACGCGCTTTTCAGCAAGGCGGCGTTCCAGGTGCACTTCCATATTGCCGGTGCCCTTGAACTCTTCGTAGATCACGTCGTCCATGCGGCTGCCGGTTTCGATCAGCGCCGTGCCGATGATGGTCAGCGAGCCGCCTTCTTCGATATTGCGCGCCGCGCCGAAGAAGCGCTTCGGACGTTGCAGCGCGTTCGCGTCGACACCACCTGTCAGCACCTTGCCCGAGGCCGGCACGACGGTGTTGTACGCACGGGCGAGACGCGTGATCGAGTCGAGCAGAATCACGACGTCGTTCTTCATTTCGACGAGGCGCTTGGCTTTTTCGATCACCATTTCGGCGACTTGCACGTGGCGCGCAGCCGGTTCGTCGAACGTGGAGGCGATCACTTCGCCCGCCACCGAACGCTGCATTTCGGTCACTTCTTCCGGGCGTTCGTCGATCAGCAGCACGAACAGCACGACATCCGGATGGTTTTGCTTGATGGCGTGCGCGATGTGCTGCAGCATCACGGTCTTGCCGGACTTCGGTGACGCAACCAGCAGGCCGCGCTGACCCTTGCCGATCGGCGCGATCATGTCGATGATGCGGCCCGTGACGTTTTCTTCGCCACGCATTTCACGTTCGAGCAGCAGCACCTTGTTCGGGTGCAGCGGCGTCAGGTTTTCGAACATGATCTTGTGCTTCGAGGCTTCCGGCGGCTGGCCGTTGACCTTGTCCACCTTCACCAGCGCGAAATAGCGTTCGCCGTCTTTCGGCGTGCGCACTTCGCCTTCGATCGTGTCGCCCGTGTGCAGGTTGAAGCGGCGGATTTGCGACGGGCTGATGTAAATATCGTCCGTGCTGGCGAGATACGAGGTTTCCGGCGAACGCAGGAAGCCGAAGCCGTCCGGCAGCACTTCGAGCGTGCCGTCGCCGAAGATCGTGTCGCCCGTTTTGGCTCGTTTTTTTAGAATGGCAAACATCAATTCCTGCTTGCGCAGGCGGTTTGCACTTTCGATCTCGAGGCCATTGGCCATCTCGATCAATTCGGACACGTGCAGAGTCTTAAGCTCGGATAAATGCATACGGAGAACCCGCAGGAGAAGGTGCGACGAAATGAAATCTGGGAGGAGAGTGAGCGGAACCGCTCAAGGACTTACACGTCTTTTCGACGTTTTGCGGATTCTAGCATAGCACACGCCAATTTCCGCCAGTGCGACGACATGGCATCTTTCTTATTGAGCGTGTTGCCTGCTGACAACACGCTTAAGACAGCGCGCCTGAAGGTCTCAAGAGACCTGGAGCGCGCCGATACGACCGTTTTACAGGTTGCCGTCGAGGAACGCGGTGAGTTGCGACTTCGACAGTGCGCCGACCTTCTGCGCGGCGACAGCGCCGTTCTTGAAGAGGATCAGCGTGGGGATGCCGCGCACGCCGAACTTGACCGGCGTCGATTGGTGTTCGTCGACGTTGATCTTGGCGATTTGCAGGCGATCGGCGTAATCCTTCGCGACTTCGTCGAGGATCGGCGCGATCATCTTGCACGGACCGCACCATTCAGCCCAGAAATCGAGCAGCACGGGTTTATCGGATTTCACGACGTCCTGTTCGAACGATGCGTCGCTAATATGCTTGATTGATTCGCTCATTGTATGAATACCTCTATCGGTTCGAGGCCCGCCTGAATTGCTCGCCACGATACGTCAAAATCTAGGGAAACTTCCGTTCGCTTTGCCGCCATCGCAGTCTTGCCGGCGCATGCCTGAAAAAGTCGAAAGACCTTGTCCGGAATGTGCGGAAAGCTCGCGTTTGCGGGTCATCCGTACGGCAGTTTAGCTTAATTCGCTATGCGTTGCCGGTGGTGATAGTACTCATCAAGGGCAGGGGGCCAACGGCTGCCGGTGAAGTGTCTCTCCGTTTTGATAACCGCGACGCAGCTTATCTGGTGGCGGGCAGCGCAAACTCAAGTGCCCCGGACGCGTACTTGCGGGACACTGCCTATATAGTGCGAAGCGCCTGATTCGGCGTGTCGATGTCAGTTTGGTCGTATTAACAGTCGCGCGACCGCCCAAGCGATGATAGAATGTTTCGTGACGGGCCTCCTCGCATGGAGGGATGGTCAACCTGGTCAGGTCGGGAACGAAGCAGCCACAGCCGTTTTCCACCAGTGCCGAGGGTCAGGCTCGTCACCTTCCTTTTTCTTGTTTCTCTTCTGCCGTACTTCCCATCTCCTGTTTTACCCCAAGCGCTGTCACGCGGACACTGCGGTGGCATTTCTCGCGCGCTTCATCTATTTTTTTCTATCGGTCCGTTAGCCTGTTTCAATGAAGCGGCAACACGCGTTCGTGCGCCGTCTCGATTCGGTTTTGCGCGCCATCGTTACTGATACAATTTCCGGATGACCTATCAAGTTCTCGCACGCAAATGGCGGCCGAAGGATTTCGCTTCGCTCGTCGGACAGGAGCACGTGGTGCGCGCGCTCACGCACGCGCTCGATGGTGGCCGTCTGCATCATGCCTATCTGTTTACCGGCACCCGCGGCGTCGGCAAAACCACGCTGTCGCGCATCTTTGCCAAGGCACTGAATTGCGAAACCGGCGTGACCTCCACGCCGTGCGGCGGGTGCCGCGCGTGCCGCGAGATCGATGAAGGCCGTTTTGTCGATTATGTCGAGATGGACGCGGCGAGTAATCGCGGTGTCGACGAAATGGCGGCGCTGCTGGAGCGCGCGGTTTACGCGCCGGTCGATGCGCGCTTCAAGGTCTACATGATCGACGAAGTGCACATGCTGACCAATCACGCCTTCAACGCGATGTTGAAGACGCTGGAAGAGCCGCCTTCGCACGTCAAGTTCATTCTCGCCACCACCGATCCGCAGAAGATTCCGGTCACGGTGCTGTCGCGCTGTCTGCAGTTCAATCTGAAGCAGATGCCGGCCGGGCACATCGTGTCGCATCTCGAGCACATTCTCGGCGAAGAGAAGGTGCCGTTCGATGCTCAGGCATTGCGCCTGCTCGCGCGCGCGGCCGACGGCTCGATGCGCGACGCGCTCTCGCTGACCGATCAGGCGATCGCCTATTCGGCCAATCAGGTGAATGAAGAGGCAGTGCGCGGCATGCTCGGCGCGCTTGACCAAAGCTATCTGATTCGCCTGCTGGACGCGCTGGCCGATGGTGACGGCGGCGCCGTGCTGGCGGTCGCGGACGAGATGGCGTTGCGCAGCCTGTCGTTTTCGACGGCGTTGCAGGATCTGGCGAGCTTGTTGCACCGAATCGCGTGGGCGCAGTTCGCGCCGTCGTCGGTGTTGGACGAGTGGCCGGAAGCGGGTGATCTGCGCCGCTTTGCCGAAGCATTGAGCGCCGAGCAGGTGCAGTTGTTCTATCAGATTGCGACCATCGGCCGAAGCGAGCTGGGTCTCGCGCCCGACGAATACGCCGGTTTCACGATGACGCTGTTGCGCATGCTGGCGTTCGAGCCGGCACCCACCGGCGGTGGTGGCGGCGCGGCTGCGGCGCGTGCGTCGGGACCAGCGGGGGCAGGCGGCGCTAAACGCGCGGGTTCCCCGGCCGTGACTGCGCAGCAGGCGGCGGCGCCGTCGCGTGCGGTTGAAGCAGCCGCTGCCGTGCCGGTCCGATCCGTCAATCCGGTGGTGGAAGCCCGGTCCACGACGCAGGATTCGCAGCACGTTGCGTCAGCGGGGTCTGCTGAAAATACTGACGCGCCGAAACCCACTATTGTTGAAGCGGCGATCGTTTCGAAAGCCGCATCTGCATCCGCCTCTGGCGCAGCGCCTGCGCACGCGGCGGCAGACGTCATTGCTGCGCCGGCTCTAGCGCCGTGGCAGGATGAAACGTCCGTTGAACCGGTTCTGAGCGATCCGGTGCCCGCACCTGCGGACATGAGCGCGACCCGAGTGGCCCCGATGTCTGAAGCGTCGCTCCCGGCGCCGGCGGCTGAAGCGACCGACTCGACAGAAGCAACGAAGGTAGCGACTGCGCGGGCTTTGGCGCCGTGGGACGACGCGCCCACCGCGTCAGCCCCAATCGAGGCACCCGCTGCGGCCGCTTCCCAGCAATCGGCTCCGGTGTCTTCTCTCACCGCCCCGGCCGCAGCCGCGTTCGCACAGGCAGAAGAGGCCGCGCCCGCAACGGCATCGCAAGAGCCGCCGCCCGCAGCCGACATTCCGCCGCGCCGCGCAGGCGGCGCGAGCGACGCACTCAATGTATTGCGCAGTGCCGGCCTGAAAGTCTCGTCGGACCGTGGCCGCGCCACGGCGGCAGCCGCCGCCAGGCCCGCTGCAGCCCCGGCTGCGCCGAAGCCTGCCGCACCACGCGTTGTCGTCAATGTGCCGGCGCCGGGCGCCCCGCGCCGGGCGCCGGAACAGGACGCCGCGCCGACAGCGCGTGCGCCGTCGCTGCAGGCCCAGGAGCAAAACGGCTCGTCAACCGCGCCATGGGACGACATGCCACCTGATGAATACATGCCGCTCACGGCAGCGGACGAAGGCTATTACGGCCTGCCGGACGACAACTACATGCCGGTGTTCGACAGTGGACCCGACGATGTCCGCGTCAACGCCGCGCCTGCGTCGACCCCCGCGCCGGTGGTTGACAAGCGGCCGTTGCCGCCCGCCGTGCCGCTCGATTCGCTGGGTTTCCAGGGCGACTGGCCCGCGCTCGCCGTCGACCTGCCGCTCAAGGGCATTTCGTATCAACTCGCGTTCAACAGCGAACTGATGGCACTCGAAGGCAGCACGCTGAAATTGAACGTGCCGGTGCCCCAGTACGCGGAAGCCTCGCAGGTCGCTAAACTGAAAGCCGCGCTCGCTGACAAGCTTGGCCAGAACGTCGACGTATTGGTCGAAGTCGGCCCGGCGCGCCGCACGGCAGCCGCGCACGACGCCGCGATGCGCGCCCAGCGCCAGCAGGAAGCGGAGCGCGAAATCGGCGCCGATCCGTTTGTGCAGTCGCTGATCCGCGAGTTCGGTGCGAGCATCGTGCCCGGTTCGATCCGCCCGATTACGCAGGACGCCGGCCCGAACGGCGCGCCGTCCGTCCACTGATTCGCCGCGCCTTGTGGCGCACCCGATTTTCCGGATTTCACGCTATCAAGAAGGAGCATGTCCATGATGAAAGGCCAACTCGCCGGGCTGATGAAGCAGGCCCAGCAGATGCAGGAAAACATGAAGAAGATGCAGGAGCAGCTTGCATTGATCGAAGTCGAAGGGCAGTCGGGCGCCGGTCTCGTCAAGGTGACGATGACCTGCAAGAACGACGTGCGCCGCGTATCGATCGACCCGAGCCTGCTCGCCGACGACAAGGACATGCTGGAAGACCTGGTCGCTGCTGCGTTCAACGACGCCGTGCGCAAGGCCGAAGCCACCGCTCAGGAAAAGATGGGCGGTATGACCTCGGGTCTGCCGCTGCCGCCGGGCTTCAAGCTGCCGTTCTGAGTGACGTCGCTGCAAGAAGGGGCGCACGCCGCCGGCTGGACCGCGGCGTGAACTGAATACGCGAGCCGGGCTTGTTCAATCCCTTGCTCCGGCTCGTGCAAGTTCGCATCGGCGCAGGTCGCTTCGGTTCGTTTGTTGAGCGCCCTGGCCGATTCGTTATCGAGTTGATAGAAGTCACGGAAGCAACCGAAGCAACCGAAGCAACCGCATCGCCACCCGCATTCCGGGCCATACCGGGCAACACCCACTTCGACACCGCCGATCCGCATGAAACAACCTTCCGCCTTGTCGGCGCTCGTCGAAGCGCTGCGCGTGCTGCCCGGTGTCGGGCCTAAATCCGCGCAACGCATGGCGTACCACCTGATGCAGCACGATCGCGACGGCGCCGAAAAACTCGGCCGCTCGTTGTTGTTCGCGACTGAACATCTGCAGCACTGCGAGAAGTGCAACACCTTTACCGAAGCGCAGATCTGCGAGGTCTGCCTCGATGAGGAGCGCGATCCGGCGTTGTTGTGCGTCGTCGAGACGCCCGCCGACCAGATCATGCTCGAACAGACGATGACCTATCGCGGCCTCTATTTTGTGCTGATGGGACGGCTCAGTCCGCTCGACGGCATTGGCCCGAAGGAGATCCATTTCGACCGCCTGGTCAAGCGCGCCTCGGACGGCATCGTCAAGGAAGTCGTGCTTGCAACCAATTTCACCAATGAAGGCGAGGCCACCGCGCATTACCTCGGGCAGACGCTCAAGGCGCGCGGTCTTGCCGTGACACGTCTCGCGCGCGGTGTGCCAGTGGGCGGCGAACTCGAATACGTCGACGCCGGCACGATCGCCCGCGCGATGCTCGACCGGCGCTCGATGTAGCGCGGCGCAACTGAAAGCGCCACGTCGCGGCGCCTGCGATGCCTGAGCGAGCCGCGCGAGACCGAGCCGCCACGCTTCGCGCCGCGCGCCGCTTGGGCAAGAACAGAACACAGAGGAGACACATGAGCGTCAACCCCGACCCCAGCGCCACCGCCACAGCTAAAGGCCCGCTTGCCGGCGTCAAGGTGCTCGAACTCGGCACGCTGATTGCCGGCCCGTTCGCCGCGCGCTTTCTCGGCGAGTTCGGCGCCGACGTCATCAAGATCGAAGATCCCAAGGGCGGCGATCCGCTGCGCAAATGGCGCAAGCTTTATCCGGAAGTCGGCGGCACGTCCCTATGGTGGGCCGTCCAGGCGCGCAACAAGAAATCCGTCACGATCAATCTGAAGGCAGAAGAGGGCAAGGAGATCGTGCTGCGTCTGGCGAAGGAAGCCGATATCGTCGTCGAAAATTTCCGGCCGGGGTTGTTGGAGAAGCTCGGGCTCGGTTATGACGTGTTGTCGGCGGAGAACCCCGGGCTTGTGATGGTGCGGCTGTCCGGCTACGGCCAGACCGGGCCGTATCGCGACCGGCCTGGATTCGGCGCGATCGCCGAATCGATGGGCGGTTTGCGCCACATCACCGGTTATCCGGATTTGCCGCCGCCGCGCATCGGCATTTCGATCGGCGATTCGATTGCCGCGCTGCACGGCGTGATCGGCGCGTTGATGGCGCTGCACCACAAGCAGGTGAACGGCGGCAAAGGGCAGGTCGTCGATGTCGCGCTGTACGAGGCCGTCTTCAACATGATGGAGAGCGTGGTGCCTGAATACGGCGTGTACGGCATGGTGCGCGAGCGCACCGGCGCGTCGCTGCCGGGCATCGTGCCGTCGAACACGTATCCTTGCCGCGACGGCAGCATCGTCATCGGCGGTAATAGCGACCCGATCTTCAAGCGCTTGATGATCGCTATCGAACGCGAAGACCTGGCGAACGATCCAGGCTTGGCGCACAACGACGGCCGCGTGCCGCGGACCCAGGAAATCGACGGCGCGATCGCCGCGTGGCTCGCCACGCGCACCATCGACGAAGCGCTCGCCGTGCTGAACGCCGCCGACGTGCCGGTCGGCCGTATTTACAGCGTCGCGGACATGTTCACCGATCCGCAATTCATGGCGCGCCAGATGATCCAGCGCTTCAAGTGGCAGGACGGACAGGAAATCACGCTGCCGTCGGTGACACCGAAGCTCTCGGAAACCCCCGGCGAAACGCGCTGGTTAGGTCCGGAGCTGGGTGAACATACCGATGAAGTCCTGCAATCGCTGGGCTATGACTCTGACCACATTGCAAGGTTGCATGCGCAACAGATTGTGTGAGTGAGCGCGCGGTTAAGGCTCAACAAGTGAACGCCCAGCAAAAACGGCGCGCGATTTCAAAACCGCGCGCCGTTTCTATGTGTAGCTCGACGAAGCGCGTGTTGAGCACGCTACGGCTAACGGTTAAGGCGTAATCACCACCTTCCCGATCACCCGGCGCTCCGCCATATCGCGCAATGCGCGGCCGGTGTCGTCGAGCGAATAACGTTCCGACACATAGGGCTTGAGCTTGCCCTCGCCGATCCAGCCGGTCATCTGCTGGAAAGCGGCGTGATTGTGCTGCGGCTCGCGTTTCGCAAAGTCGCCCCAGAACACGCCGACCAGGCTTGCGCCTTTGAGCAGCGTCAGGTTGAGCGGCAACTTCGGGATTTCGCCGTTTGCAAAGCCGACCACCAGATAACGCCCGCGCCAGCCGATGCTGCGAAACGCCGGCTCCGCATACACTCCGCCTACCGGGTCGTAGATCACGTCGGGACCTTTGCCGTCGGTCAGCACCTTGATGCGCTCGCGCAGGTCTTCCGTGCTGTAGTTGATGGTGGCGTCCGCGCCGTGCTTCACGCAGGTGGCAAGCTTCTCTTCGCTCGATGCCGCCGCGATCACCCGCGCGCCGAGCGCCTTGCCGATCTCGACGGCGGCTAGCCCGACGCCGCCTGCCGCACCCAACACCAGCATCGTCTCACCGGCCTTCAATTGGCCGCGATCGACCACCGCATGATGCGAAGTGCCATAGGCGAGCGTGAACGCGGCGGCCAGCTCGAATTCGACGCCGTCCGCCAGCGGCACGCACGCCGCGACCGGCGCCAGCGCCTGCTCCGCAAACCCGCCCGAGCCGGTGAATGCGACCACCCGCGAGCCGGGCATGAACTGCGTCACCCCGGCGCCGACCGCGCGCACGACGCCTGCGACTTCCGAGCCGGGCGTAAAGGGCAGGGGTGGTTTGAACTGGTATTTGTTCTCGATGATCAGCACATCGGGAAAGTTGACGGCCGCGGCTTTGACGTCGATCACGACGTGGCCGGGCGGCGGCTCGAGGTCCGGCAGATTTTCGACGACCAGGCTCTCCGGCGGCCCGTATTGATTACAGCGAATCGCGCGCATCGTGTCTCCATATCGATCAGGGTCCCCAAAGGGGACTTCCTTCGGGGGCGTCGCAACCATTCTGAGTGTAAAACAATTCGCACGATCGTGCGTTTTTATTGCTCGCAACCCGGTGCTTGCGCGATCGATACCCGTCGGCGAAGGGTCCGGCGCGTGCGCTTTGGATGTGATGCGCGGACCGCCTGCCGTGTCGTTCGCGTGCCTTCTTTCCTCGGTTACAATCGCCGCATGCGAATCCTACTCAGCAATGACGACGGCTACCTGGCGCTAGGCCTTGCCGCGCTTTACGAAGCGCTCAAGCCGATCGCGGACGTCACCGTGATGGCCCCCGAGCAGAACTGCAGCGGCGCGTCCAACTCCTTGACGCTGTCGCGTCCGCTTTCGGTGCTGCGTTCGGCGAACGGTTTCTACTACGTCAACGGCACACCAACCGACTCGGTGCACATCGCGCTGACCGGTATGCTGGACCACACGCCGGATCTCGTCGTCTCGGGCATCAACAACGGGCAGAACATGGGCGAGGACACGCTCTATTCGGGCACCGTCGCCGCCGCCACCGAAGGCATCATGTTCGGTGTGCCGGCCATCGCCTTCTCGCTGGTCGACAAAGACTGGGTGAATCTCGAAGATGCTGCGCGTGTTGCCGCCGAGATCGTCGCGCACTACCTCGAACAACCGTTACCGGGGCATCCGCTCCTGAACGTCAATATTCCGAACCTGCCGTACGAGCAACTCGGCGCCTGGCAGATCACGCGTCTTGGCAAGCGGCATCCGTCGCAGCCGGTGATCCGCCAGACCAACCCACGCGGCGAACCGATCTACTGGATCGGCCCGTCGGGCAGCGCGCGCGATGCGAGCGAAGGCACTGATTTTCACGCCGTCGCCAACGGCCAGGTGTCGATCACACCGCTGCAGCTCGACCTGACCGACACGCAAATGCTGCCCGCAGCGCGCGACTGGGCGCGCGCCGGTAGCAGCGCTTCATGACCAGCGAGCGCGCAAAGCGCTTTCCGCTTGGCCTCGAGGATCTGGTGCGCGAACCGCGCCGGCCTGAAGGGCGTCCGGGCGAAGTGCGCGCGGCGGTACTCGCCGCGAGCGCGGCGCTGAACGCACGCCAGCAACCGGCGAAGAACTCGCCGCTCGGCTCCGCGGGGAAGGTCCAGGCGAAGCCGCCGGCGAGGGCGCAGACCCAATCGCAAGCGACGCCGCAAGCAAAGCCGCAGGCTAAGGCGTCCATGCAGGCGCCGGCGAACGCGTCGCCGAACGCGTCTGCTAGCGTCCAGACGAGGACGCAGGCCAAACCACACGCAACAGCCGCCGCGCAAGGTTCGGCTGTGCGCGCCGCGCCGAAACCGGCGCCGGTGAACAAGGCCGGCGCCAAACTCAGCGAGCGCACCGCTGTGCCGAACGTCGCGTTGAACGGCGCTTTAGCACTGACTTCGGAACGGGTTCGCGAACGGATGGTCGAACGCCTGCGTGCGAACGGTGTGACCGATCAGCGCGTGTTGAACGCGATGTCGGTGGTGCCGCGCCACATGTTCGTCGACCCGGGCCTCGCGGCCCAGGCCTATGAAGATGCCGCGTTGCCGATCGGCCATCACCAGACGATCTCCAAGCCCTCCGTGGTCGCGCGGATGATCGAATTGGCGGCCGCCGGCCGCGCATTGAACAGCGTGCTCGAAATCGGCACCGGTTGCGGCTATCAGGCGGCGGTGCTGAGCCAGGTCGCGCGGGACGTTTACTCGATCGAACGCATCAAGCCGCTGTCCGAACGCGCGAAGACAAACTTGCGTCCGCTGCGCATTCCGAACATCCGGCTGCACTACGGCGATGGCCGGCTGGGGTTGCCGTCGGCGGCGCCGTTCGATGCGATCGTGATTGCCGCGGCCGGGCTCGATGTACCGCAAGCATTACTTGAACAACTCGCGATCGGCGGCCGTCTGGTTGCGCCGGTCGGCTCGCAGGAAGGCCAGAACCAGGTGCTGACTCTGGTCGAGCGACTCGGACCCGCGCAGTGGCGCGAGTCGCGGCTTGATCGCGTTTTCTTTGTACCCTTAAAATCCGGAGTGATTTGACACCGATGAGTATGTTGCGCGCGATGCAAAGAACCAGACTGACTATTCCCATGACCGTAACCCAGCGTAGCGTGTGCGTGCTCGCCTTGTCCCTGTTGATGTCGGCGTGTGCGACCCGCCTCGATCAGGCGCCGGTCGTCGACCGCTCCGGCAGCGGCGCGCTCGGCACGCAAGCCGCGCAGCAGCCGGCCGTCCCCCTCGGGCCGCCGCCGCCGGGCTACTATCGCGTGAAGCCGGGCGATACCCTGTACCGGATCGCGCTGGAGAACGGCCAGAATTACCGCGATATTTCGACGTGGAACAATCTCACCAACCCGAATCAGATTGAAGTCGATCAGCTGCTGCGCGTCGTGCCGCCAGGCGCGAACACTGCAGCACTGACGCCGGGTGTGTCGACGGCGCCGATCGGCAGCGGTGGTGCGGTGCAGAGCGCGCCGCTTGGCAGCACGCCGCCGTCGGCAGGTGCAGCAGCAGGTGTCGCGACGCCGCCGATCTACGGTTCGGGTGCGAACAACGCTGCGCTGACGCCACCGGCCAATCCGGGTGCTGCGAGCGACTCGAGCGCCGGCGCATCCGGCAACGTCGTGTTCTCATGGCCGGTGCGGGGGCCGATGCTCGGCACGTTCAACGATTCGACAAACAAGGGGATTAATATCGGCGGCAACGCAGGCGATCCCGTCAAAGCTTCGGCGGATGGACGCGTGGTTTACGCCGGAAATGGGCTGCGTGGTTACGGCAATCTCATTATCATCAAGCATGATGCAACTTATCTCACGGCGTATGCACACAACCGCGCTTTGATGGTAAAAGAAGGGGATGCGGTGACCAAAGGGCAGAAGATCGCTGAGATGGGCAATAGTGATTCCGACCGCGTGATGTTGCATTTCGAAGTTCGCCGTCAGGGTAAACCTGTCGACCCACTGAAGTACTTGCCGCCGCAATAAGCGAAACGACCATGCCGAAATCGAAGCGCCGCCCGCCGCAAGCCGAGTCTGAGACGATCAGCCGCGTCACGTCCGCTTCGGTGGACGAAGGTGGCGCTTCGGAGGTGGAAGAAGAGATCGCAGAGGAGCGCGATGTCGACGAACGCCAGGGCGGCGCGGAAGAGGCCGGGGACGCACGCGAAAGCGTCAGCGAAGCCGTGCCGGACGCAGACGATTTCCGCGCGCTGCTGCAAGCCGAGCTGACGGCCGACACCATTCAGCATTACCTGAACCGCATCAGCGTCAAGCCGCTTCTGACGGTCGAAGAAGAGCAGAAGTATTCGCGTCTGGCGAAGGCGGGCGAGTTTGAAGCGCGGCAAGTGATGATCGAGCGCAATTTGCGGCTCGTCGTCAGCATCGCGAAGGGTTACCTGAACCGCGGCGTGCCGCTGCTCGATCTGATCGAAGAGGGCAACCTCGGCCTGATGCACGCGATCGAAAAATTCGATCCGACGCGCGGCTTCCGTTTCTCCACGTATGCCACATGGTGGATTCGCCAGAGCATCGAGCGGGCGATCATGAACCAGGCACGCACGGTGCGTTTGCCGGTGCACGTGATCCGTGAGCTCAATCAGGTGCTGCGCGCGAAGCGCCATCTGGAAAAAAATTCGATGAATTCCGGCGAAGCGGCCGAGCGCCGCGATGCCAGCATCGACGACATTGCTTATCTGACCGGCAAGACCACCGACGAAGTCACCGACATTCTCGCGCTGAACGAGCACACCGCGTCGCTCGACGCGCCGCTCGATCTCGACCCGGCGAGCAGCCTGCTCGATCTGCTGTCCGACGACCAAAGTCAGTCGCCGGATGCCGAAGTGCAGCACCGCGAGCTGGAAACGCTTACACGTGCGTGGCTCGCGCGTCTGTCGGACAAGCATCGTCATGTGATCGAACGCCGCTTCGGGCTGAACCACATCGAGCCCGCCACGCTCGAAGAGTTGGCCGACGAAATGGGCCTCACGCGCGAGCGTGTGCGCCAGATCCAACAGGAAGCGCTGGTGCGGCTGAAGCGCTTCTTTGCCTCCAACGGTGTTCGGAAGGACGCCGTTCTATAACCTGATGACACCGATTCTTGTTTTCGACATCGAGACGATTCCCGATGTCGCCGGCATTCGCCGCCTCGAAGATCTGCCTGCCACGCTGAGCGACGCCGAAGTCGCCGAGCGCGCTTTTGCGGCGCGCCGCGAAAAAACCGGCGGCGATTTCCTGCCGCACCACCTGCAACGGATCGCGGCGATTTCCTGTGTGTTCCGCGACAACAACGGTTTCCGTGTGCGCTCGCTCGGCACGCTGGAAGACGGCGAGGCTGCGCTCGTGCAGTCGTTTTATCGCGTGATCGAAAAGTACACGCCGCAGCTCGTGTCGTGGAACGGCGGCGGGTTCGACCTGCCGGTGCTGAACTACCGCGCGCTGGTCAACGGCATCCCGGCCTCCCGTTTCTGGGACCTCGGCGAGGACGACCGCGAGTTCAAGTGGAACAACTACATCAGCCGCTATCACGCGCGTCACACCGATCTGATGGACGTGCTGGCGATGTATCAGGCGCGCGCCAATGCGCCGCTCGATGCGCTCGCGAAGATGTGCGGTTTCCCAGGCAAGATGGGCATGGACGGCAGTCAGGTGTGGCACGCCTACCAGGCAGGCCGCATCGAGGAAATCCGCAATTATTGCGAGACCGACGTCGTGAATACCTATCTGCTGTATTGCCGCTTCCAGCTGATCCGCGGCGCGTTTTCGGCCGAAGAGTATGCCGATGAGATCAACCTGGTCAAAAATGCGCTGGCGCTGGAAACGGCGCCGCAATGGGCCGAGTACCTAGCCGCATTTGATCAGTAGGCCGCTAGCCGGTCTTGTAGCGAAGGGGCTGCGCACGCTAGTGTCGCCCGAGGTGCCAGGCGCGCCGCGGCGATCGCAGCCGCGCCGAATCATTGGCAAGGGCGGCGCTTCGTCTACAATCTCGCCTTTCCCCCAAGTTTGTCAGGAAGTCGCAGGTGTCCCGAACTGCCCCCCAACGTCGCTCGCCGAAGCGCCAGAAAGCGCCCGCTCCGGCGAAGGCGCACGTTATTACCGGCACTGAGCCGATCATCGAAATCGTTTCGCTCGACATGGAAGCGCGCGGCGTAGGCCGCATCGAGAGCGAAGACGGCACGCCCGGCAAGGTGATTTTTGTCGAAGGCGCGTTGCCCGGCGAGCGCGTCAGCTACTCGACGCATCGCAGCAAGCCAAAATTCGAGCAGGCTGAGGTCGTCCAGGTGTTCCGCGAAAGCGTGCTTCGCACCAAACCGAAATGTACCTACTTCGATATCTGCGGCGGTTGTTCGATGCAGCATCTCGACATCCGCGCGCAGATTGCCGTCAAGCAGCGCGTGCTCGAAGACGATTTCCAGCACCTGGCGAAGCTGCGCCCGGAGACGGTGTTCCGGCCGATTCATGGGCCGGCGTGGGGATACCGCTACCGCGCGCGTCTGGCTGTGCGCTATCTGCCGGAAAAGGGCGGCATGCGTATCGGCTTCTACGAGAAGAAGAGCAGCTATATCGCCGACATGAAGACCTGCGAGGTGTTGCCGCCGCACATTTCGGCCATGCTGATGCCGCTGCGTTTCATGGTCCGCAAGCTGTCGATTTACGATCGTATGCCGCAGATCGAGCTCGCGGTCGGCTCGTCGGTCACCGCGCTGGTGCTGCGCAATCTCGCGCCGATCACCGCCGCCGACGAACAGGTGCTGCGCGATTTCGCCGACGAGCACAAGGTGCAGTGGTGGCTGCAGCCGGGCGGTCCCGATACGGTCACGCCGTTCTATCCGCTCGACGTGGAACTCGACTACACGCTGCCGGAATACAACATCCGGATGCCGTTCAAGCCGACCGATTTCACCCAGGTGAATCACGCGATCAATCGCGTGCTGGTGAGCCGCGCGCTGCGTCTGCTGGCCCCGGTCCCCACGGACCGCGTGCTCGATCTGTTCTGCGGGATCGGCAACTTCACGCTGCCGCTCGCGCGGATTTCGAAGGAAGTAATGGGCATCGAGGGCAGTGAGGTGCTGACTTCGCGCGCGCTTGCCAATGCTGAACTGAACGGCGTGGCGGGTCATACGTCGTTTGCTTGCCGCAACCTGTTCGAAGTCACCGCCGACGATCTGCGCGCACTCGGCCATTTCGACAAATTCCTCATCGATCCGCCGCGCGAAGGTGCGCTGGCTGTCGCGAGGGCGCTGGCGGAGATCGCGCAGAGCGGTAATGGGCCGCTGCCCAAACGTATCGTCTACGTGTCGTGTGCCCCGGCGACGCTTGCACGTGATGCAGGCCTCTTGGTGCATGAGGCCGGCTACCGGCTGGTCGGCGCGGGGGTGGTGAACATGTTCCCGCACACCTCGCATGTGGAGTCGATTGCGTTGTTCGAGCGGGACTAAGGGCGCCTGCTGCCGGCTTGGGGCGCCCAAGCTGGCAGCGCCCCACAAACAAAAACGCCACGACTTTGGTCGTGGCGTTTTTGTTTAAAGCAGGTTTTCAGTGCGTTGTGCGGCTTAGAACTGCCACCACGACTTTTCCTTACCCGGCCTTGCATGGCCCGTGATGTACGGGCTGTCGGGGAAGGTGCCGGCCAGAATGCGTTTCGTGTCGTCGGCCAGTTGCGGCTGATTCAGCTTCTCGTACGACAGCATCATGATGTGCAGTGCGTCTTCGATAGCCGGCGCGTTCTTGTATTCCTTCAACGCCAGTTGCGCGCGGTTGATCGCAGCGACGTAGGCGCCACGGCGGTAGTAATAATCCGCCGCGTGGACTTCATGCGCCGCCAGCGCGTTCACGATATAGCGCATGCGTTGCGCGGCGTCCGGCGCATACTTGCTGTTCGGGTACTTGTCGACCACGACCTTGAACGCGTCATACGACTCGCGCAGCGACTTCGGATCGCGCTCGCTCATGTCCTGCCCGGAGAAGCGGCCGAACAGACCGAGGTCGTCGTTGAAGTGGATCATGCCCTTCAGGTAGTACGCGTAGGCGATGTCCGGGTGATCCGGGTGCAGCTGGATGAAGCGGTCGATCGCCTGGTCGGCGGCGGCGTTTTCGTTGTCTTTCCAGTTGCAATAGGCGACGTTGATCTGCGCTTGCTGGGCAAAGTGGCCGAACGGATCGCGGCCTTCGAGCATCTCGAAATACTTGGCGCACTTGCCGAAATCACCACCGGTCAGAGCGTCGTTCGCCTCCGTATATAATTTGTTGTTGTTCCACGTAGCCGTCTCGTCGGTTTTTTCCGGCAGGCCGTGACAAGCCGCAACAACGGCGACGGCTGCGGCGCACGCAATGTATCCGGCCACTTTCCGGGCCGCCTTCTTGATGGCCGCCAAATTGATCGCCGCTTTAGTGATGGTGTTCAAGGCTCGCATTTTCCAGTCTAGCTTTACGTCCAGGTGACCCAGACTCAATGACCCGCTCAAATACTCCAGGCGCCGCAACCGGTGCCGGGAATAGCAACAAAGATTATAGCGTAAGCGCTGACCCCTCCGACGCGTTGGGCGCCGATTCACTCGACGACGATCTCGGCAGCGACGCGCTAGCCTCCGCCGGCCTGCAAAGCAGGGTGCCGACGGTGGCCAGCCCCGTGGCGGACGAGTCGCCGCGCAGCGTCGTCGTGCCCGACGAACTGGCCGGTGAACGCCTTGACAAGGTGATCGCCCGACTCTTTCCGGAGTTTTCACGTAACCGGCTGCAAAGCTGGATCGAGTCGGAGCGGGTGCGCATCGACGGCAAGCCGGCGAAGATTCGTCAGCCGGTGCCGCTTGGCGCCACCATCGAGCTCGTGCCCGATCTGCTGCCGGAGCAACTCGCGTTCACGCCCGAGCCGGTGCCGCTTGAGATCGTCTACGAGGACGACACGCTGGTGGTCATCAACAAGCCGGCCGGCATGGTTGTGCATCCGGCGGCCGGCAACTGGAGCGGCACAGTCCTGAACGGTCTGCTGTACCGCTATGGCGACGCCGCGGCGGGCCTGCCGCGTGCCGGTATCGTCCATCGGCTCGACAAGGAAACCTCCGGCCTGATGGTGGTGGCGCGCACGCTCGAGGCGCAGACCGATCTGGTGCGCCAGCTCCAGGCGCGCACGGTAAAGCGCCGTTATCTCGCGCTGGTGTGGGGCAACATGCCAGAAGAAGGCACGATCGATGCGCCGATCGGCCGCGATCCGCGCGAACGCACACGCATGGCGGTGGTGACGAGCGCATCGGGCAAAGCGGCGCGCACGCATTTCCGGCGCGTGGATACGGCGATCTGGCAGCGTCAGCCGGTCACCGCGATTCATTGTGATCTGGAAACCGGCCGTACCCATCAGATTCGCGTGCATTGCGCGCATATCGGCCATCCACTGCTTGGCGATCCGGTTTATGGGCGGGCGCGCGGCAAGCGCTCGGTGACGCCGCTACCGGACGGTTTCGCGCGTCAGGCGCTGCATGCGTGGCGCCTCGGCCTGATCCATCCGCAAACCGGCCGGACCATGCAATGGCGCGCCGATGCACCGGAAGACATGCAGGTGCTGTCGGCGGCGCTTGGCCTTGGGCGTGACGATGCGGGCGAGTTCGACGAGACGTACTATGAGGAAGACGACTACGACGCCTCGCCGGGCGACGCTTCGCTGGACGACGATGATGCCGACGCAGGCGAAGCACACGGTGACGGTGCTGACGACGAAGGTGACGAACACGACGAGGACGATCACGCATGAGCTTGCCCGAGCTGAGCTTTGCCGATGTTGTGCAACCCGCGTGGAACGTGTCGCCGCGTGTGCGCGCGCTCGTCACCACGCGCAACGGCGGCGTGAGCGAGTCGCCGTTCGGCCGCTGGCAGGACGGCACGGACCAGCCCGGCGGCCTGAATCTAGGGATGAAAGCCGGTGACGATCCCGCCGCGGTGGCAACCAATCGCGCACGGTTGCTGAATCTGGCCGGCGTAGGCGAGGCCGCATGGCTCGAACAGATTCACGGCGCCGGCATCGTGCGTGCCGAAGACGTGCTCGAGCAGGCTCGCGCAATCGGCACGCCGACACGCGCCGATGCCAGCGTCACCGATCGGCCCGGCACCGTGTGTGTTGTGATGGTGGCCGATTGCATGCCGGTGCTTCTGTGCGATGAAGCGGGCCGCGCCGTCGGTGCGGCCCATGCCGGGTGGCGCGGCCTGGCGGCGGGAATTGTCGAGCAGACCGCGCAACGCGTCGCCGCTCTTGCCGGCGTGGAGGCCGCGTCGTTGCACGCCTATCTCGGCCCGGCGATCGGGCCGAACGCCTTCGAGGTGGGTGCAGATGTGCGTGACGCCTTCATGAACGGCGTGGAAGGCGCGCAACGCGAGGCCACGGCGAATGCATTCATTGTGCATCCACAAAACCCCGGCAAATATCTCGCCGATCTCGCCGTGCTGGCGCGTTTGCGCTTGCAGCGGCTCGGCGTGACGCGCATCGTCGGCGGCGATCTGTGTACGGTCACGCAACGTGAGCGTTTCTATTCCTATCGCCGCGATCGCGAGACTGGCCGCATGGCTGCGCTCATCTGGCTGGACGATCAGGCGCAGACGATCGCGGAATAAGTCAGCCGCCTTGGCGCCCACCGCAGTAAGCGCGACGCCCTCCTGCTGGCAAACGTATGAGGGTTTATTCGGAGGCGCGGCACGCTTTTTTGCTGCGCTGCCGGAATTCGCCGCGCATGCGTAAATCTGCCACCAAAAGTGTTCGTGCGCGAATGGATAAATTGAGATAAGGCCGTGCAGTGTGGGAGCTTTTTCCATTTGCGTTGGCACCGACGAACCCATGTTCCAAAAGCGCGATCTGCTACACAGGGAAAACGATAATTAAAAAACTATCGCACTGCGGCAAAATCGGGAACAAGCATTGACATGCCTTGCGATGGGGAGCAAGAATGTTCCTCACAGCTCCTCGACCATGGGACAGGGCGTGACGAGGTCGCGAGCAATCGCCCACGTGCGCATGAACCTGCCTCTCAACCCGTCCGCAAGGACTTACCGGTAAAAGCAGGTATGGCAGCATCACATTCCTCAGCTTCCCCCAGCACGGACTCCTCGACGGAGCACACGCAGCAGGCCGGTACGAGCGGCGCAACATCAGCCGCAGGCATGCAGCAGTTATTCGAAACCTGGATGAACGCATGGCGTTCGCCCGGCACGCCGCCCGGTGGCAACGGCATGACTTTCCCGATGCCCCAGATGCCGCAAATGGGTCTGCCGCAGATGCCGCCGTTCCCCGGCATGCCTGACTTCAGCAAGCTGGCGGCGGGATCCCTGCCGTCCATGCCTTCATTCGCCGGACTCAACGTTCCGAGCGCCGCGATTCCGTCGGAGCGTCTGCAAAAGCTGCAAACCGATTATTCGCGCGAGGCGATGGAGCTGATTCAGCAGGCGACCGCCTCAACGACGAAAGCGCCCGAACTCAAGGATCGCCGCTTCAGTTCCGAGGCGTGGAGCTCGGCGCCGGCCTATGCATTTACCGCTGCGTGGTATCTGTTGAACGCACGCTATCTGCAGGAAATGGTCGACGCGCTCGAAACAGAACCGAAGATGCGCGAGCGCATCCGTTTCGCCATTCAGCAATGGACCGCGGCGGCATCGCCCAGTAACTTCTTCGCATTGAATCCGGAAGCGCAAAAGACCTTGCTCGATAGCAAAGGTGAGAGCTTGCGCCAGGGCGTGATGAATCTGCTGGGCGACATGCAGCGCGGCAAGATTTCGCAGACGGACGAATCACGTTTCGTGGTCGGCGAAAATCTCGCGAACACCGAAGGCTCGGTGGTGTTCGAAAATGACTTGATGCAGTTGATCCAGTACAAGCCGCGCACGGCCACCGTGAGTGAGCGGCCGCTGCTGATCGTGCCGCCTTGCATCAACAAGTTCTACATTCTCGATTTACAGCCCGAGAACTCGCTGGTCGCGCACGGACTCGATTCGGGGCATCAGGTGTTCCTGATTTCGTGGCGCAACGCGGACGCATCGATCGCGAGCAAGACGTGGGACGACTACATCGGCGAAGGCGTCCTCAAGGCGATCGACACGGTCAGCAAGATCAGCGGTCGCGAGCAGATCAACACGCTTGGTTTCTGCGTGGGCGGCACCATGCTTGCCACGGCGCTGGCGGTGGCGGCAGCGCGCGGCCAGCATCCGGCCGCGTCGATGACCTTGCTTACCGCGATGCTCGACTTCTCTGACACGGGCGTGCTCGACGTGTTCGTCGACGAGGCGCATGTGCAGATGCGCGAGCAGACCATCGGCGGCAAGAACGGCAGCGCGCCCGGATTGATGCGCGGCATCGAATTCGCCAATACCTTCTCGTTCCTGCGGCCGAACGATCTGGTGTGGAACTACGTCGTCGACAATTACCTCAAAGGCCGTACGCCGGTGCCGTTCGATCTGCTGTACTGGAACAGCGATTCGACCAGTTTGCCGGGCCCGATGTATGTCTGGTATCTGCGCAACACGTATCTGGAGAATCGTCTGCGCGAGCCTGGTGCGTTGACCACCTGCGGCGAGCCGGTCGACCTCTCGAAGATCGATGTGCCCACCTTCATCTACGGTTCACGCGAAGACCATATCGTGCCGTGGCAAACCGCTTATGCGTCGGCGCCGTTGCTCACCGGGCCGCTGAAGTTCGTGCTCGGCGCGTCGGGTCATATCGCAGGGGTGATTAATCCGCCGGCGAAGAACAAGCGCAACTACTGGACGCTGGAAGGCGACGTCAAGACATTGCCGGAAAGCCCGGACGAATGGCTCGATCAGGCGGCCGAGGTGCCTGGCAGCTGGTGGCCCGAATGGACCACGTGGCTCGACCAGTATGGCGGCAAGAAAGTGAAACCGCGCGCCACAGCCGGCTCCGCTGAATTCCCGGCAATCGAACCGGCGCCGGGGCGTTATGTGCGGCAACGGGAGTAGGCTTTAGTGCGCTTGAAGGCGCGATTTGTTTGGCGGTATTAGTGTGCGTCTGATTGAGCAAGGGCGCTGGAGCAACGAGATTTTTAACTTGACGGGCTACGGCGTCGTTGGCCGATGTGCCCGGAGGATATAGAAATGACTGATGTTGTGATCGTATCGGCCGCCCGTACGGCAGTTGGCAAATTTGGTGGGTCGCTGGCGAAGATTGCCGCGCCCGAACTCGGCGCCACCGTGATTCGCGCCGTGCTCGAACGCTCCGGCCTGAAGCCTGAGCAGGTCAGCGAAGTCATCTTGGGGCAGGTGCTGACGGCAGGCTCGGGTCAGAACCCGGCGCGTCAGTCGCTGATCAAGGCGGGGCTGCCCACGGCCGTGCCCGGCATGACGATCAACGTGGTGTGCGGCTCGGGACTGAAGGCGGTGATGCTGGCGGCCAACGCGATCATCGCGGGCGATGCGGACATCGTGATCGCCGGCGGGCAGGAAAACATGAGCGCTGCGCCGCACGTGCTGCCGGGCTCGCGCGACGGTTTCCGCATGGGTGATGCGAAGCTGATCGATTCGATGATCGTCGACGGCCTGTGGGACGTCTATAACCAGTACCACATGGGCGTGACAGCGGAAAACGTCGCCAAGGAATACGGCATCACGCGCGAGCAGCAGGACGCGTTCGCGGCGCTGTCGCAGAACAAGGCGGAAGCCGCGCAGAAGTCGGGCCGCTTCAACGACGAAATCGTGCCGGTCGAGATCCCGCAACGCAAGGGCGAGCCGCTGCGTTTCGCAACCGACGAGTTCGTGCGTCACGGCGTGACGGCTGAATCGCTGGGCGGTCTGAAGCCGGCTTTCTCGAAGGAAGGCACGGTCACGGCGGCCAACGCGTCGGGCCTGAACGACGGCGCGGCGGCGGTGCTGGTGATGTCGGCGAAGAAGGCCGAAGCGCTCGGCCTCACGCCGCTCGCGCGTATCAAGGCTTACGCCACCTCGGGTCTGGATCCGAAGGTGATGGGCATGGGCCCGGTGCCCGCGTCGCGCCGCTGTCTCGAGCGCGCGGGCTGGACGCCGGCCGATCTCGACCTGATGGAAATCAACGAAGCGTTTGCCGCGCAGGCGCTGGCTGTGAATCAGCAGATGGGCTGGGACGCGTCGAAGATCAACGTGAACGGCGGCGCGATCGCGATTGGCCATCCGATCGGCGCGTCCGGTTGCCGGGTTCTCGTCACGCTGTTGCACGAAATGCAGAAGCGCGATGCGAAGAAGGGTCTGGCGTCGCTGTGTATCGGCGGCGGCATGGGCGTGGCACTGGCACTCGAGCGTGCTTAACCGGCCTCGTGCAGGCGCAAGTGGATTAGCAGGCGGTAAGTAAGCAGGGTTGCCGCGCGTTACTTGGCAGCAGGTGGCGCGCGGTGAGCATTGGCCTCGTCGGCCGGTCGCCCGGCGGCAGTGGAGATGAAGCACCAGGCGAGGGAAGGGGCAGCCGGTCGGCGCCTCGAAAACGATAACGGAGTGTAGTTTATGACACAGCGAATTGCGTACGTAACGGGCGGCATGGGTGGCATCGGCACGAGCATTTGCCAGCGGCTGCACAAAGAGGGCTTCAAGGTAGTCGCAGGCTGTGGCCCGAACTCGCCGCGCCGCGTGAAATGGCTCGAAGAGCAGAAGGCGCTTGGCTATGATTTCATTGCGTCCGAAGGCAACGTCGGCGACTGGGAATCGACCAAGGCGGCGTTTGACAAGGTCAAGGCCGAAGTCGGTGAGGTCGATATCCTTGTGAACAACGCCGGTATCACGCGCGACGTCGTATTCCGCAAGATGACGCACGAAGACTGGACGGCGGTGATCGACACCAATCTGACCAGCCTCTTCAATGTCACCAAGCAGGTGATCGACGGGATGGTCGAGCGCGGTTTTGGCCGGGTCATCAACATTTCGTCGGTGAACGGCCAGAAGGGGCAGTTCGGCCAGACCAACTACTCGACCGCGAAAGCCGGCATTCACGGCTTCACGATGTCGCTGGCGCAGGAAGTGGCCACCAAGGGCGTGACGGTCAACACTGTGTCGCCTGGCTACATCGGCACGGATATGGTCAAGTCGATCCGCCCGGACGTGCTGGAAAAGATCGTCGCGACGATTCCGGTGCGCCGTCTCGGTCAGCCGGATGAAATCGGCTCGATCGTGGCATGGCTCGCCTCGGACGAATCGGGTTTCTCGACGGGCGCTGATTTTTCGCTGAACGGCGGTTTGCATATGGGCTGAGTGATGGGCGCGCCGCTCACAAGGCAGCGCGCTTCTGCTCAGATGGTTCCGGCGGCGTCTCGACTGTGCGATTGCCCGATCGCACAGTCCATGACGCCGTTTCGGCGCTTAACTTGCGCTCAAAGGCGTTACATGACCACTACTACAAAGAAAACAGCCGAACGATTGATCAAGAAGTATCCGAATCGCCGGCTCTACGATACCGAGACAAGCACGTACATCACGCTGACGGACGTTAAGCAGCTCGTGTTGGATCAGGAGGATTTCAAGGTCATCGATGCGAAGAGCAACGAGGATCTGACGCGCGCCATCCTGTTGCAGATCATTCTCGAAGAGGAGAGCGGTGGCTTGCCGATGTTCTCGTCGTCGATGCTGTCGCAGATCATCCGTTTCTACGGCCATGCGATGCAGGGCATGATGGGCACGTATCTGGAAAAGAATATTCAGGCCTTCATCGATATTCAGGCGAAACTCGCCGACCAATCGAAAAATCTGTACGAAGGCAAGGCGATGAACCCCGAAGTCTGGTCGCAGTTCATGAACATGCAGGCGCCGATGATGCAGGGCATGATGACCAGCTACATCGAACAGTCGAAGAACATGTTCGTGCAGATGCAGGAGCAGATGCAGAACCAGGCGAAATCGATGTTCGCCACCTTCCCGTTCACGCCGGGTGGGCCGGTGAATGCGGCTGGAGCGCCGGCCACGCCGGCTAATCCGCAAACCGATCCGGAGCCGGAGAAGAAGTAACGGCGCAGCGCGACACCGACGTGGTGAGCATGTCTTTACGCGCTCGCCACACGGCCGCGGCGGTCCGCGCGCCGGGCGCAAGCTAACGGCCGCGGGCGCGGTACTATCGCGGGTTGCGTGCGCTGACGTTGTCTCGGGGTGTGGTCCTCGTGGTCTGTTTGATCCTGTGACCCCGCAGCCCTTGTCGCACCTTCCCCATCTGTCGCCACCGCTGTATGCCAGTCCCACCTATGTCGGCCACCCGTTTCCCTACCGCACCCACGCCCTCGATTCCTGGGGCCGGATTTGTCAGCCTTGGCTGACCGTAAGCTTCGCAACAACAGCTTGGGCGGCGTTCTCACATGAGCCAGCTGTTTCTTGCGCCCATGGAAGGGCTCGCGGACTACGTGTTGCGCGACGTGCTGACCAGCACGGGCGGGTTCGACGGGTGTGTATCCGAGTTCGTCAGGGTGACGGGCTCGGTGCTTCCCGAGCGTGTCTACGAGAGGGATACGCCCGAAGTCCTCCACGGAGGCCGTACACCTTGCGGCACGCCGATGGTGATCCAACTGCTCGGCAGCGATCCTGAATGGATGGCGCTGAATGCGGCCCAGGCGGCCAGTCTGTCGCCGCATGGACTCGATCTGAACTTCGGCTGTCCCGCCAAAGTCGTCAACCGGCACGGTGGCGGCGCGATGCTGCTGGCGCACCCTGAGCAACTGAACCGGATCGTTTCGTCTGTTCGCGCCGCGGTGCCTGCCAGCATCGCCGTGACAGCAAAAATGCGGCTCGGCGTGTCCGATACTTCGCTTGCGATCGACTGCGCCACGGCGCTGGCAGAGGGCGGCGCGGCCTCCCTCGTCGTGCATGCCAGAACGCGTGATCATGGCTACCGGCCGCCGGCCCACTGGGAGTGGATCGCGCATATCGACGCCGCCGTGGACGTGCCGGTCATTGCCAACGGAGAAGTCTGGACGGTGGCCGACTGGGAACGGTGCCGGGCGGTCAGCGGCTGCGCGGACGTGATGATCGGGCGCGGCGCCGTGTCGGATCCTTTCCTGGCTCTGCGGATACGCGGACTGATGGACCGGTCGCCATCCGGCGAGGAATGGCCGGCTGTCCTTGGTTATCTCGCCGATTACCTGAAAAAATTGCAAGCCCGGGTCGCGGCCCGTCATGAGCACGGGCGCGTCAAAATGTGGCTCAGCTATCTGAAGCGGACCTGGCCGCAGGCTGCCGAACTGCATGCAGCCATCCGGCGCTTGCATGATTCGCGTGAAATTCTTGAGGTGATCGAGCGCGCCCTGGCATTCAACGATGTGATACCGGCGCGTCTATGCGCAGCACGCGGCCAACTTGGCCCAGCAACGCTCCGCCACCCGACCGACTGCACGGTCGCCGGCGCGGTACAATGAAGGGTTGCGTGCGCGGGACGCTGTCCGGGCAGTGGTCTTTGTGACCATCGGACCCTTAGCCTTGCCGCACCGTCCCCATTTGTCGCCATCGTCACCGCTATACGCCGGACCCACCTATGTCGCAGACCATTTCCCCCGCCGTGCCGACCCCATCGATTCCGAAGGTCGGTTTCGTCAGCCTCGGCTGCCCTTGAGGTAGCCTAAGTAAACTCGGGTCGCACGCAATAATAGCAGGTGAGCAGGAAACAGAAAGCCTCGGCATCGACCGAGGCTTTTGTAATTTCGGGAGTGCGACGAAAGGGTCGCAGTCAGTTTGACGCGTCATCGAAGCGGCGGATAGAATCGCGTCGCTCTGGTCGTGGCTCCATCAAGGGCGTCAGGGAGAGGTGGGCTGCCGGTCGGTAGATCTAACTGGCATATCAATTGCTCGGGGTAATCAAATCAAAAAAATCGACCGCAAACGAGAGTTGTTCTGGCAGCGACGTGCCCGAAGACAGCAGGCATCGCTGGCGCGCGAATCCCGCAGGAAGCGACGACGCGCCCAGCGGAACGCCGCCAGACCAAGTCGGAACCGTGCAATCGCGGTGTTGGAAAAGGGCGGGAGGGTATGGCACGTTCCCAGACAGGTGAACCTTGCGATTGAGCCATTTCGGACGCATATGCTTGATGGGTTGCGGGAGCTTAGAAGGTGCGCGCGCACCGGTATCGAGATCCTGATTTCCTTCGACAGGACGGAGCGAGTGTTTTCTGATGGCATGCTGTTGCTCGTCGCCGAACTGCGCCGCCTGCTAAAGTACACGGAAGGTAAGTTCAAAATTACGTGTACCGTGCCGTTAAATGACAAAGTGGCACAGGTAGCGAAGCAGGTTGGGCTTTTCGAAATGCTTGGAGTCGAATGCGCGGTTCAGCCCCGGGATAACGATGTCGTGATGTGGCGACATGCGTATGGTTCTGGGGCTCAGGGCAGCCGATTTGACGACGTGCTTTCGGATTACGATGGGGAGATAACGCCAGCGCTTAGCTCCGCGCTGTATCGTGGGGTGTCGGAAGCGATGACTAACGTCGTGAACCATGCGTACGTTTCGCCAAGGCTCGACGGGCTCGACATGCAGATGAAGGGCGACTGGTGGATGTTTTCGGCTGAGCAGGAAGGAAAGCTATCGGTCGTGTTTTGCGACCTCGGCGCCGGGATCTCGGGCACGCTGCCGGGCAGTCGCCCAGAAGTCTGGCGGAGAATCATGCGGTGGGATAACCGGGGCGACGCTCGGGTGATTGAGGCCGCGGTTGCCGACAGCGTGAGTCGAACAAAGAAAGGGCATCGCGGTAAGGGCCTTGGTCAAATCGTGAAGGTCATAGAGGCCGTTCGGGGAGCCTCGGTCGCTGTGTATAGCAACCGAGGGATCTACCGGAGAACAGCACAAGGCGAAGTGAAGGTTCACCAGATGGGTGGTAGTATTTTGGGTACGTTAATTAATTGGCAGATTCCCTTAGCCGGGAGGGCGGAATGATGAGCTCGATCATCCTTGCGAAACAGTTCTCGCGATACCCCGCGGGACGCTTCTTGGGCGACGGCCCTTTCAGTGGCGAGTTGTTTCGTAAGCGGTATCTGTCGCCGGCGCTCCGTGAGAACGAGCATATCTCCATTGATCTCGACGGCGCCCGAGGCTACGGGTCCTCGTTTCTGGAAGAGGCTTTCGGTGGGCTGGTGCGTGAGGGCTACTCGGCCCAAGAGATCCGCGACCACGTTGACCTTATTTCGTCCGACATAAGTTTGCTGACGGAAATATGGGAGTACGTTAACGATGCGGAAGAAGAACGCCGCTCAAATGCTCAATGACGGGGTGCGTTCCGTGCGCTGCGAGCAGCAGTTCGTCGCTCGCGTGGCTTGCCGCGTCTGTCGCCATCGTGGGCTGGGCGGCGACTCACTTCTTCAGCGAGGCGCGCGAGCGGCGCAAAGAGGTGCGAGCGGCGCTCGATAAAATCCTGGTTTCGCTGGAGGAACTTCGCAAAAAGGCGTTTGCGTTTCATGAGAGTGCTGCATTCTCGGAGCATGAGGCGCAGGAACTGCAAACGGCAATTTATCGCCTGAACCGCCTTTTCGCACGCGTGCCGATTCTTGATCCGGTGGAGGTGGCTCCATTCGTCAAAGCGCTTCGCCAGTCGATAACGCTGCTCAATTTTTCGAAGTCGACGTTTGTGGCCCAAGTGGCGGGGAGCGAGGTTCTTGAGAACATCTCCGACGCTTGCTCAAACCTGGAAGATGAGTTCGACCGGCAATACGCTATGCACTACCCGCACGGCTTCCCTTACATTCTGCCGGGTTTCGTTGTCAGAAATCGTGACGAGATCCTGAGTCGTTGGAATGCTGCGAAAGCCACACTGCGTGGTCGATAGATCATGTAGTCAAAAAAACGGCACCTGGTGGTGCCGTTTTTTGTTATCGCTTAGAAAGATCCGGCGGCTTCGATAGCACGCGCAGATGCCCGGTTCCTTGCAGGAACTGCCGGTACGCAGCGACCGCGACCTTGAACGCCTCAGCGCAGACATCGCCGCTCAGGATCTCGCCGTCATCCGTGACCACGCAGAGCCGCGCGCGCTGGCCGTCGGCGGTCTGGACGGTCAAGCCCTCATGCGCGACTGCGCTCAGAGTGTATCGTCGCTCCGGCTCGGGGTCTGCGTCGTCACCGCCGTTCGCCGGCTTGCGTCCCGGTGCGCGCCGTGGCGTGCGTGCTGGCGCGGGTGATCCGCCTCCCGCTTCCGGCTGCGCAGAATCGTGCTGGCGCGCCTCGCATAGCGTCCGGATGGTGTCGGTATAGCGACGCTCGGCGGCGCGGCCTACGCGCGGCGACCGGTAGCTCGTTGTGAGCGCCGAGAGTCCAAAGAATGTAGTCATATCGTCAACGTGTGGGTGCGAAAGTCGCCACCATCGGGCAAATCTGCTTTAGCCGCAACAAGCACGAAACTCGACCATATACGTTTTTGAACAACCCGCGCCGATCAATCCATTACTGGTGGCCGTTCAATTTATTTTTAACGACTTAAGGGCAGCAGCACAAATAGGCCCCTTTTCGTACAACTCTAAAAATAAACTCACGCATAGCGTGAATTCTGCTTTTGGGGAAGTTTACTTGCC
The DNA here is from genome assembly GCF_013177695.1 of Paraburkholderia solitsugae. GTDB lineage: Bacteria > Pseudomonadota > Gammaproteobacteria > Burkholderiales > Burkholderiaceae > Paraburkholderia > Paraburkholderia solitsugae. The sequence continues at coordinate 31,579 of NZ_WOEY01000092.1, forward strand.
GTTTGATTTGCCTTTTAATGCGGTCCGTCGGCGTGAGAAACCGATGACAGGAGCAGTAACGTAGTGTCGGCCCCGTAGCTTTTTTCGGTGGTCGAGTGATAGTTCGACATCCAAGGTCCCTGTCCCTTGCCTGTCGGCGCGGCTCTCAACCGCATCGCTCGCCAACCAAAGAAAGTTCCGGGGCTTTTTGCGTTTCTAGGCCCCGATCAACGGTCTGACGTAAGTAGTACTAACGGCAAAGGAGTCGCCATGTTTTCAGAAGTAGATAGCGGTACGGTGGGAGGCATGTAATGGCCCGCACGTGTATCAATTTTCCCGTTGGGCTCGCCCGTGACGGTCGCGTGCTCGGAGTCAGTGAGCGCCTCGGGGTGCATGTCGGTAAGGTATTCCACTGCATTTTGACGCTGTGGATGGCGGCGGCAGACCAGGCCGTTGACGACGGCATCGTGCGCGACATGGATGCACAGAGCGTGGATGCAATCGTGGACGTTCCCGGCCTCGGCGACGCCCTCCTGGCTGTCGGGCTTATCGCCGAAGTAGGGGGTGGCATTGTGGTCTGTGGCTACCGCGAGGCGCAGGCGTGGACCATTAACGATATCGGGGGCGTTGAGTAATGGAAGCTCTCAACTGCACGCCCGAGCCGCTGACGCCGTTCGATTGCGACCTTCGCGATTTTCAATTCTTTCCGCTTGATGCCTTGCGCCTGCGTGATAGCGACCTTGCTGCGCTCTCTACTGGCGACGAGTTCCGCGCTGCAGTGTTGCTTTGGTGCGCTGCGTGGCATCAAGTCCCCGCTGCGTCGCTGCCTGACGATGATCGCGTGCTTGCAAATCTCATTGGCTACGGTCGCGACACTGAAGGATGGAAGGCTGTAAAGGATGGAGCGATGCGCGGCTGGGTCAAGTGCTCGGATGGCCGCCTCTACCATCCTGTCGTAGCAGAGAAGGCTATTTCCGCCTGGCAAGGGAAGTTTAAGCAGCGCTGGAATACCGAATGTGCCCGCATCAAAAAGCACAACGAGCGCCATAAGACGAACGTCCCGCGCCCGTCGTTCGAAGATTGGATGTCCCAAGGATGTCCCCAGGGACAGAAGCTGGATGTCCCGGGGGACAGCCAGGGGACTGGCTAGGAGCACAAAATTTGCGCGGTCGGTGTCCCTGCGCTGTCCCTTAGTTGTCCCGGGTGACATATGCAATTGTCCCGAGTGACACGTGATGTCCCTGCGATGTCTCTGGCGACAGGAGGAATTGTCCCGGCTGACATGGTGACGTGTCCCGGGTGACATGGTGTGTTGTCCCCTGGGACGTCCCGGCCCTGTCGCCTCAATGTCCCGATCCAAGAGAGAGGGATAGGGAGAGGGAGAGGGATAGGGACAGTGAGAGGGAGAGAGAGAAAAACCTGTGGTTCTAAGAATGTGAACGGTCGTGCGACGCCAGTCGCGCGACGCCCGCGCGGCGAGCGCCTACTGCCTTGGTGGTCCACTAGCGTTTCTACAGGGTGGATACGCGTGCGCGCGGAGAGCGCTTGCTGACCCTCGCCGGGTGGGCATCGAACTGGCGTTCGATTGTGTGTATGTGATTTGCAGGGCAGCGAGTGAGTTCCAGAATCGATGCTGGTTTGCACACAGCCCCGTGACGACGATGGGGTGACTCGGTGAGTACCTTGGCAACGCGGCGGGTATCGCCAGCGGCTCGTGGGGCGTTTTAATCGGTTTGCCTCGCAGGGCGTCGATTGGGAATCCTACGGGCGGGAATCGCGTTGGCGGCGCTGAGTGATGGAGCAGTGTCTGCTAGGCCGGAATGGCGGCCGAACAAGGGCCTAGCGTGGTTTGGATAAGGACATGGTTGAGGCGTGGTTAGGGGGATGGTTAACCTTTGGGATAACCAAAGCAAGCCGAAGCAAAGCTATGGCTCAGCTATCGCTAGGCCATAGCTAATCCGTGGTTTGTCCATGGATCGTCCGTGACTCGGCGCTTTTTGTCCGGATTCTGTCCGCAAATTTTCGGACGCGGATTTTCAAACCGAAGGAGTTTTGCCTTGAAAGCAGATATTTTCCCGATCATCCACGCGAAGAAATCCGCAGTGACTGATCGCATTGGACAGGTCATGAGTTCCGTATTCGGCACGTCCGAGGATGACTTCGCGCAGTACCGTGCTGCGTTTGAGGCACAGCAGCGCAAGCGCGAGCAGCCTGGCGAGGCGTTCTAGCCATGGCAGCAACGGACTGGATTCGCATGAGGACAAACCTGTGGGATGACCCACGGGTGAGCGCCATGGCCGACCTGTGCGATGTTGGCGAGGCGAAGATCGTCGGCAGTCTGTTCTGGCTGTGGAGCACTGCGGACGCGCATAGCGTCGATGGCCTCCTGTATGGCATGTCGCGCAAGGCGATCGACCGTAAGGTGGGCGTCCCCGGCTTCGCCGAGGCGCTGTGGTCGTGCGGCTGGCTAGAAGATGCCGACGGCGGCGTGAAGATTCCGGACTTCACGGAGTACAGCGCGCAGTCCGCCAAGGCGCGAGCAGAGAACGCGAGGAGGGCGGCGAACGCAAAGCGGTAGGTCGCCAATCTGAGAGAACCTAGAAAACGTGATCGAAGACTCTCGTTTTGTCGGAGTGTTGAACAATGATAAATCGCTTGATGTGCCGGGGGAAACGATGGACGCGTGCATCGAGATACCCACATCGAATGTGTATTGCGTGGGTCGTGACGCATAAAATGGCATCAACGGTCGAGCAATGGTGCTTGACCTGGCCGAACATGAAGCGGCCGAATCAAAGTAGTACCGAGGAAACCCAGTAGCTGGAGGTGAGGAGGGAAGGCGGCGGTGGTCGCCGCCGACCCGATTGCTGAAGTACACGGAATCGTGAACGCACCAAACGACAAGTCAATGGTGTTTTCACGACTCCGACAACTGGGAGTTTTGACGTGAATCAAGTTTCAAATGTCCGTGCCGGTTCGCCGGATGGCCTGATGGCACCGCTCCAAGCTGATGCTGGCCTGGTTCGTGTGCGCGCCGATGGCAGGATCGTCACGGACTCGGTGACGATGCACGAGGAGTTCGGTCGCCGCCACGACAAGGTCATGGATAGTCTGCGTTCGCTGATCGCAGACAAGACGCTTAATCTCCCCGATTTCAGGGAGATTGAGTATGTGGACGGACGCGGTCGCAAACAGCCGTGCATCGAACTGACTGAGCGCGGCGCTCTGATTTCGATGCCGTTTATCGGCGGCGTGAAGTCGCGCGCCGGGCAGGTTCGCCTCGTGGACGCGTTCACGCTTATGCGTGAGGAGTTGCGCCGCATGAAAGCTGCGCATCCGCCGCGCCCCGCCGCCGCGCTTCCAAACTTTGAGGACCCGGCTGCTGCGGCTGAAGCGTGGGCGCAGCAGTTCCGTGGTCGTGCGGTCGCAGAGACGGAACGCAACCAGCTTCGGCTGGCGGTAGCGGAACAAGCTAAGGATGTGGAGTTCGTGAAGCGGTACGTCGATGCTGATGGCCTGCTCGGCGTGCGCAGCACCTGCCAGGCGCTCGATATTGAGAACGAGCGCGACTTCACGGACTTCATGGTGAACGCGCTGCGCTGCATGTACCGCCTTGAAGGTGCGCTCGTTCCGCGGGCGCAGCATCGTCACCTGAAGCGCTTCAAGGTGAAGACTGGCGTAGACCACGACACAAACCGCGCCTACACGACCGCCAAAATCACGGCAAAGGGTGTCACATGGCTGGCGCGCGAGTGGGCCGAGTACAACCTTGATCGCGACGCATACCGCGCAAAGCATTCGCCCAAGGATGGCGACGTGGATGAGGAGGTAGAGAGCGCCACGCGCGAAGCAGCCGCGCGGCGCGCAGCGAAGGAAGCCGCCAAGGCGACTGAGTAACTTATGCGCGGCGGTGCCACTGCGGCCCGCCGCAAACAACCTGTATTGGAGTATGCAACATGAAGCGCCTACACCTTGTTATGCCCCTGCAGATTTTTGAACCGCTGAATGCTATCGCCGCCCGGGATGGCCGCACCATCTCGGAATTGATCCGGCAGGCGCTGCTCGAATTCATCGCGCGGCAGAACAAAGTCTAAGCAGGGCCAACGCCGAGCAGATCTGCGACGAAATGAACAGTAGGATAACTAAATTTAAGGGATTGATCATGGATCGTTTCAATGAAATCATCGCGGATGCTGAAGAACATTGCGCCACATGCAGCAACGTAGTGTCGATTCGCAAGGAAGCCTCCACGCGCCCGGCTCGCCGCCCTGTGACGCGTGTTTGGGATGAGGCTGAGGTCGCGAAGCGTGCGCTGGACCTGTACGCGCTGGAGCGTACCGCCAAGTGCGCATTCAACAGCGCGATCATCATGGCCGAGCAGTTCAAGGAATTTAACGGCCTGGAGCGCGTGGACCACAAAGATCCGGCGTTCCGCACCTATACGGCGAAGGAATGGGATGCCTACCTGGTCGCGAAAGACGAAGTGAAGAAGGCCCAGGCTCGCCTCAAGACGGCCTGCCACAACTGCCTGCACGGTGCGCCGAAGCGCGAGAAGTATGTAGACCCGCGCTCGCCCGCTGACCGCAAGCGCCAGTCCGACCTGTGGGACGCGATCATTGCCGGGACCGTCTCAATGCGCGACGCGCTCGCCATGCGCTACGACAACGGCGATCCGATCCTGAAGGACCGCGAGGCGTTCCTCGACATCGCGCGCGACGAATCAGAAATCCCGTTCTAAGCGCCACGACGGGATTGGGGGTAACGATGATTCGTTCGCCCCCTCTGAACCACGCTACAAAGGAATGACCATCATGCAATCCATCCCACCGCGCAGCTCCCTTGTTTGCGTGCGTGTTGCGTCACTCGTCTAGGGGTGGCTTTGCAAGCCGGATGCGTTCGCGGACCCAGGCTGCACCGCCTAGCGCTTTGCACTTGACCCATTCGGCATCCGTCATGCGGATCGGCCGCGCCTTCATTACCTCGCCTGTCGGGCTGACGGGCTTTCTGCCTTGGTCGCGGTCATTTGGTGGCCTCTTTTCAGCCATGGGTGTTTCCTCTAATGAAAATGTATCTACGAAATCACTTGATTGCGTAGATACATCGTACTATAGTTCGGTCACAGCAGCAACGAACCAACCTGGAGACAGTGATGCAAACAGCAAGAGTCCTGCAGTACGTAAATCCCGTCGCCCAGGCCATCGAGCGCCCGTTCTCGATCAAGTACGGGGTCGGTGGCGTGGCTTGCTCGCTGTCGTTCGAAACCGAAGCGCAGCGCGAGGAGAAGGCCGCCGAGCTAGTCGCAAACGGCGCGGCCGTCGTGTTCAAACCCGCTCAGGTATAACCAGTCGTCCCGTCGCTGAAAACAGTCCACTTCATACATTTAGGCATCCACAACATTATGAACGCTCAAACCGAAACCAACGTTTTGCACCTCGCCGCCGTACCGACACAGACGCGCCGGGAACAGCTTGACCAAGCGATGGCGCAGTTCGCGCTGTCCGCTGGCACCTTCACGTCGCTTGAAATGCTCGCCGAGGAGCGCCGAGAGTCTGACGTTGCGCTGCTCGCCGCCGTTGGGCTCAGCACCATCCGCGACGCGCATGCGGCCTGTCTTGACCATGTCAAGGATGGTAGCGACATCGGCATGGACGACGCACTCGGGCTGATGGACCGCGCGCTGGCAGCGTCCAATTCGATTTTCGCCGCGATTCGCGTGCTCTCCGGTGATTGGTCCGGTGAGATGATAGCCGAGCACGAGAAGGCTCTAGCCTAACCAGTCGTATCGCCGCGAGCAGGCGTCCGCGGCTAACTCTATCAGTAGTCCACAGGAACTAAGGGGTTTCGCCATGTTTAAGTACGTTACGAAAGACGCCGTCGTAGAGCTGGCCGCTTACTGGCTCGGTGGCCTCATTGCTGCCTGCAGTGGCCTGGTTGTCATGGTCGCGCTCGCTGGCCCGATGCTGGCTCCCGCCGCGCACTAACCCGGCAACGCCGACAAAGATCAACAAGACGCAACGAGGTTACTGGTGGATGCGTACTCATACCTGCTGCTGGCCTACCTCGGCGTCCTGTCGATCGTTTTTACCGTGGTCGTGGTCCTGCGTATCCGCTTTCCGACAATCCGGCCGCTGGAGCCGACTCAGGAGCATTGCGAGTTCATCGCTCGCCGCTCCCGCGATCTTAAATCGTTCAAGTAAGAGGTTTTCAAATGTGGCTACTTTTTAACGATAGCTTTATCAGCGTCATCGCGAGCGACCGCGATCCTAACCTGTTGGTCGTGCGTGCGCGCCGTACTGGTGACCTGCAGCAGATCTTTGGTGCAGACGTTCCGGTGGTGGAGCTTGAGGCCCGCGACTATCGATACAGGGCGTTCCTGCCGCGTCAGACCGTGGCGACGGTCATAGCCGAGCGCCTTCTGGCAATCGATTATTTCAATGTTAAGGGGAGCGTCGAAGATTCGCACCTTTTGCATGCGTACCATGAGGTCCACGCGGTGCTGGAGGAGTTGCAGGAAATCCCGATGTACCGGACGAAGCCGCGCCCGAATTTCCGAGCGCATCCCGTGCGCCGGCCGCGCGGATGGGATCGGGTATGAAGAACGTTGACGACCTCATGAAGAAGGCGTTCTCGCCGGGCCGCGATCCGCGCAGCGCCGAATACAAGGCCGGCGTGCGCGCGCTTCTGGAACTCCGCATCAACGGCGTCAAGTTGCCGCGGCCGTACGCGACGGGCACAGTGCAGGCCGATGCGTTCTATGCTGGCGTCGGCGAAGGGCACGACATCTGGCGCGCGCTGCGGGTAGCCCCAAAGAAACCGTTGTAAACGTTAAGATTCCACGCCACAATCGCGCCATCAAAAAGAGGGAAGACCATGAAAAAGACCATCCTCGCGGCACTACTCGCGCTCGCCGCTGCATCGGCGCACGCTCAATCCGTTGGCGTTCAGTGGGGAAATATCGTGTACGCGTCCGCGACTGGCGAGCGCACGGTCCTGACTGATACCGGTGCCGATGCGAGCCCGGTCCTTTCTCCTGACGGCAGGCTGGTTGCGTTCACGCGGCTGCGCCAAGGCGAGCAGGCTGGATCAGATGACCCTCAGAGCGGACCGCTGGCTGACGTGTATGTGATGCGGCTCGCCGATCACCATGTGACGAAGATCGTTTCGGCGGCGCACTCAAATGACCCGACGGCGGAACTGTCAGGCATCCGCTCGCTGACATTCTCGGTTGACGGCGCGACGCTTTACTTCGAAACGCCTGCATGGGCGGTCGCTGGCGCTATACACGCCGTTCCCCTGCACGGCGGTCAACGGTTCGTTACTGACGGCAACGGCTTCGCGGTGGTGAGCCACGGGAAATACGTGGGCGATCTTGTGGTGAAAAAGCATCGCTACATGGCCGGTCGCGGGTCGTGGAATCCAGAGGTCATAGTGAGCGCGGCCGGGAAGGATGTACGTGTGCTGGGGGAGTTCGGCGACGATGAGTACGCGGTAGGCCGCGCGCTTCGAAACGTCGAGGCTCAGCAATGACCGCAATGAAACGCATCGCAATCGCCACACTTCTGGCTCTCGCCGCCATGAGCGCCCATGCCGGGATACTGGCTACGGACGGATTCCAAGCCGGTAGCACGACCGTCCAGATTGCCCTGACAGATACCCAGTGCAAGGGAGGGCCGAAACCCTACCAGGATTCAATCCCCGTCTCTGGCGTGGCAACGATCATGTCCTCGGGTGGGCATAAAGCCGTCGGGTGCTGGAATTCGCCCGCTGGCGGGCAAGAAATCGAAATCGCGTGGGCTGATGGTGCGGTGGGGCGTTACCCGGTGCTTGACATGACGCCGACGGCGTACGGCTCCGCGCACGGCATGTGATGTCGCTCCGCAGTCGTGAGCGGAATATGGTACCTGTACTTGGGTAGCATCGCCGTGCAGCGCGCCGACATGGGAGCATAGAACATCGGGCGCATCGCAGGACTTGGCAGCCGCGAAGGGTTTGATGATCGCCCTATCCCGACCTCCACAGGTGTTCCGGAGCCGAGCAGAGTGCTTGCGACGTGAGCCGACCGTAATCGGTATGCAGTGACCCCGCCCATGGCCGGAACCGTGCGGCGGGTGCTTTACCGGATAACGAGAAGCCCCTCATGGTGCCCGAACCCATGCAGGGGCCTTTTCATTTCCGCCATAGGCTCCACAAGCCGCCCGAAGACAATTGCCGATGCACGACATGGGCGAACCATCGCCGGGCCGCCGCAGATCCAGCCATTCGATTCCCTGCCGCATTCCCGCTCGCCGCCCTCGTCCGCCACACTGGAGAAATTACAATCTGAGCCCGTTTTCGGGGTGGGGAACGATGGGGAATGAATGGTGAACGATGGTGAACGCAGACCGGTTCGTGACCCTACGATGGTCCCATCAAATACAGGGAGAAGGGCCATGGCGAAAGAGAGCCGCGTCAGTAATGCCGACATTGAGCGGGTGCGCAGGGAGTTTGAGGACGCAGGCCTTACCACGCAGCAGGTTGCTGATTTTCTTAAGGTTTCTAAGACCTACGCGCACAAGCTCATTACGAAACAGGGCTGGCGACGGGCTTCTGACGCTCCGATTTTGGGAGTGAATTCCCCGAAGGCTGCTGCGGGATTATTTACAGAAAATGCCCGTGCTCCATCGACCCGGACGCCGTCGCCGATGGGGGAACGTCGCGCCGAGTCTGCCCCTGCTGCCGGAAATGCTGCCGCGCCGGTTTCTTCTGCTCCGCAGGCATCGAGCGCTCCTGTTCCTGGCGCTTACAGCATCCCCACGCCGCCGGCTGACATGACAGAATGGGAGTTGAGGGACTGGACCGAGGCTGAGTGCAAGAAACTGCTGCAGGCTCAGAATGACCGCCACGCTCAAGAGTTGCGCGTGCTGCAGGCGGACTTTGCTGCCGAGGCTCGGAAGCCAAGTGACGTGTCTGCTGCTCGCAGGCAAAAGACGCTGGCCGAGTCCACGAAGATCCGCCACGAGATGCAGCGCAAGAACCTGGAGGACTGGATTCGGATCAAGCTGATGCAGTTGCCGGTGCTGGCTGCTGGCCGCGGTGCGGTTCGCATTGTCGTCAACATGACGACCGGCTTCTCGATTGACGGGCCAAATGATGACGAATCGGTAGCTCGGCGCGCTGAGTCCGCCGCGCGCTTTGTGGAAACCCGCAAGGCTGCCGAGGTTCTCGATGTGGAGGCGAAGGATGTCTGAGGCGCAAGCCCTTATCGCCCGCGCGGCGTTCGACCGGATGATTGATGAGCGCAATGAGGCGAAGCGCGCCTGCCGCCCGAAGATCGAGCCGCATGGGCCGGTCGTCACGCTGGTGATTCTGCCGCGTGCCGGTGGCTCGCTGGCTGATATCCATACCGCCGCCGATACGCGGATGGGCGCGGACTATGACCGGCTGTGCGCAGAGACTGATGCGATGCTTGCCGATATCCTGAGTGCTCCACCTGTGGGGGGAAGCCCCTTTTCCGCCATTGCAGGAAAAGCCCGCGGAACCGCAGCGCGTGCGGACGAATGACTGACTGACAAGCTCACGCTGGCTTCGAAGTGTCGTTCACGAATGAGGCCTGGTTCAATGCGACGGTGGTAGCTAAACGCTACAAAAAGCGCCCGAACGACTGGCTCGGTCAGACGGCGACCTTGGAATACGTCGCCGGTCTGGATGACGAGTTAGTTACCGGCGCGGCTGGTAACTCAAATTCAGTTACCGGCATGGCTGGTAAGTGGTATCACACGAGCAATGCGCGCGCCGACAGCGGCGGCGGCACGTGGCTGCATCCGGAATTGGCCGTCGAGTTCGCCCGCTGGTGTGACGCGAAGTTCGCAGTGTGGTGCGACGCTCGATTCGATCCTCCCTGCGCTTGCCGACGATCGGCTCCCGGATATCCTCACCTATGACTGAGAGTTTGCGCTACGCTGCTGCGGCCTGTGCGCGTCTCACGGATACCCGGGCGTGGATTGAGAATGTGGAGCACGGACAACACAGTGGCAAAGAGGCTACGATTGCACTGGCGCGTGCGAAGTGAGGTGTCTGCCTAACGAGGTGAATAATGATCCGAGGCTTCTTCCGGAAATTCGGAGCGCGTCTGCGCACCGAGTTCACGTTCCACTTCTTCATCGATGTGACCACGCTGATCGCGTCCATTGCCACCGTGGTTGCCCTGGTGATACTGATCCACGATCGCCCCGAGCAAGCTAATATCGCCGCATGGCAGATCTTGCAAAACTATCTGCAAGGCGACAAGCGCGCGGGCTTCGATGAAGGCCAGAGCTTCGCTCTTGAGACCCTCGTAAAGAATGGAGTGGCACTTACCAGCTTGGATGCTCACGCCATACATCTCGAAGGAACTAACCTGCGTCGAGCGCTGTTGAGTGGAGCGTCGTTCGAAAACGCGCAACTTGTCGCAGTTGACTTAACTGACGCCGACATTGAAAACGTTAATTTCGAAGGCGCTGAGTTGGAGGCTTGTAATTGTCACGGCTCGTTATTTTATGATGCAAGCCTTAGAGGCGCCAAAATATCACCCGGCGACTATCGTAACGCTAACTTCGACGGCGCCGACATATCTGACCTTCAAATTGGCCATGTCAAAGCTGGCAAGGTGTTGTCATACGAGACAGCCGGGTTTGATTCCGGCGCGTTTCTAGGCGCGTGCTACCAGAAGGGGCATGAACCTGAATTTCCACCAGGCCTCAGATGGCCGGATGCCCCCCAAGGCGAAGGTTGCGATTTAAAATGGGGAGACAAATGGTCCGGCAATGCAAATACAAACGCGACTCATTAGGAGCGCAGCGCTCAGATTGGCTTGTCCTCGTCGATTGAGGGCTTCGCATCCTTGTCGCGCAGTAACTCTCCAGTCTTCAGCAGATGCTTCGAGCGCTGATCAAGGTCATTCGGCAAGAACCGCATGCGCAGCTTGAATGCCCAGGCCGGCCACCGCCTGAAAATGAACCGATCCAGATAGTAGTTCGCCAACGAAGCGTGCTCGGCGACGAGATGCCAGTTCGTTACCACGTCTGCCGCCTTCTTCTGCAGGCGCTCCTCTGACTCGGCAATATTCGCTGCAGGCATAGGCGCCTTGGCATCATTGTCCATCCGCTCAAACTCTGCGAGACCACGCTCGAAGTAGCGATGAATCAACTCGCAGTGGTTCAGGTGGGCGTAAAGCCTCGCATCAATGTCGGATAGCTGTCCGAGCGCGGGACTGTGCAAGATCACAGCAGGAGGCTGAACTCTCACCAAGCTTCGACAGGTCGCCTTTTCTACTTCGGTCCGCGAGAACTGGCTCGCACGGGCACGTTCTTCCAGCGATTCATGAGCTCCGCGAAAGCTCATCAACTCGGGAAGCAGTGCACTTGCCGCGATACGCCGCTCGCGCCGGGTCGCGCGCGACGCGACGATGAGCGCACCTACAACGCCCATGAGACCGCCCGCTGTCGCTCCAATCAATGTCTGCCAATGATCGAGAAAGACGATCATGTCGAACCTATCAGGGAGGGGTACCGGTGGCGACAAGAACGAGCCAACGGTTCCCGCGCGAATTAGGGATAGCATTTGTGTGTCGTAGCGATAGACGTTCAAATTGAGGTCGTTAATGACGTCTTCGAGAGTTTCTATCTTAGTGCGGTCGCACGTTCCGGCTTTGCGCAGGCAGTCATCTATCTCCTTGTGAATGGCGAGGAAGCTCGCAGTCAGGCCATCCTCCAACGTTATTCGCATTGGCCTGCCGAAACTGTATTCCGCGAGAGAGTATCGCCGGTTCAAATTCTCGTTCCAGTCGGCCAGTGCTGCTCTGTAGTCATCCCGCGCAACTGACAAATCTTTATCCCGAGCGTCATCCTTCATGGCCCACAACAGGACTCTTGTGCGGTATAGACGCCGATCGAGCGTGCGACTGATTTCCTCAGATACCTGAGACGCTCGCGCGAGATCTGCCTGAAGCCGCGCTGAGTGTTCCTCATTGGCTCTGGCTTTCGTCTGGAAAGCGTAGGTCAACATGCCGCCCACGACGGTCGTCAGCACGAACGCGAGCAGAAGGAGGACAAGTTCGTTGTATCTGCCAAATAGCTTGTCGGGACCTTTCGACTTAACGATCACGGGGGCCTCCTTCGGTAACCGAAACGACGCCCAGGATGGGGGCGATTCAAGGGAACCATAGGTAGTATGACCGATGCGCGGTCAATTGGGGCTCCCGGTTCTCCCACATTGAGACGGATGACTTAGCATCTGTAGCGTGGAGATTGGTGCCGCAGCCGACGTTCTTATAGGCTCACTTCTGAACAGCATCGCTCACAAGCACTCGCTCTGTATCCTTGGATGCCTGCCAACCCGTCTATGTGCCGCGTTGCGTATCGGCGCGGCGCCATACCGGACTGACTGGCATGCCATCCATACCCAAGACGGGCGGGAAGGGCCAAACGAACCGCTCGGGCGGCTTCACGCAACCGCAGCGATTGCGCGCCGCCTCGCCGCGTCGCCCGAGTACGCCGCGATGGGTGAGCGGCTGGACTCGATGCTCACCGACATCCTCGCGCCCGCCATGGGAGTCATGACCAATGACTGAAAAGCTCACGCTGCTCGACTACGCCGCCGCATGCATGCGCCGTGAGTTGCTCGACACGAACTGCCTCGCCGAGGACGCCGATCGCGCCCACGCGAAGCTGCTCGAACTGCGGGGATGGTGCAAGCGGATGGAGCGCCGCAGTCGCCGTTATACCCAGTTCGGCCGGTTCCGGATCATCTACTTTCGCAGGGTGCAGAATCGCTTGTAAACCAAGTGATTCCACGCTATCGTCTCGGCATGAACTCCGATCAGATCGCCGCCCTGAACTCTGCACCGTCAGAATTCGTACGGGAAGCGTGGCTGGCATGGCAAGAGAAGCTCGACTCGCTGCCGCCGCACATTACGGCCGAGCAGAAGGCGCAAGCCACGGCGGTCCTGATCAAGCTGATGAAGATCCGCGCCGCCCGCTCTGCTCAATAACCTCTCGCCGTCCGGCGAAAAATTCAACACGCTGCCGCTTGCATCGTGATTCCAAACTGAGGGCTATCCTTCCGGGACCCCTCGCTATGGCATCGCAAACCTCTACCGCGCTATTCCCCGATCAAACTGCCGCCGTCGCTGATCTCCGCGCGCAGTTGCTGATGGGGCCCGCGCAATACATCAACTATGCGGTCGTCACGGACGCGATGATTTGGGACAAGCTGGTTGCGGCCGAGACGGAAGCCGAGCGCCTGCTCAAGACCTTCTTTGACGCCGTGCAGATCATCCCCGATACGGCGCTGCCCGATGAAATCGCCGCGCTCGAAGCAGCCGGTACGCGATACCGCACGATCGGCGCATTCGACTACGATCCGGCCATGTTCGAAGGCGAGCGCTGGGGCCTCATGCGGCTGCCATACAAGCCGGTGCAGCAGGTCCAGTCGGTGACCGTCGCTTTCCCGGCGCCGTTCCTCATGAACTACGTCGTCCCGTTCGAGTGGATTCGGATTGACCGCAAGTACGGTGACATGCAGCTTGTGCCCACCACAGCGGCTCAGGTTTCGCCGGTCGGCGCGTTCGCGCTCGTGGCGATGGGCGGCGCTGTGACGTATCCGCAGGCTGTTGGCGTGCGCTATACGTGCGGCCTGATCAACGCCAATGGCACCGTGGTTACGAGCTTCGCAGAGCACTGGGATGACCTTGTGGACCTCGTCAAGCGGATGGCTATCGGCAAGATCATGAAGATGGCCTACCTGCCTGCGTCCGCGTCGATCTCGGCGGATGGCCTGTCGCAGTCGAACAGCTTCAATTACAAGGCGTGGCAGGACCAGATCAATGAAGACCTGTTTGGTCCCAAGGGTTCGAACGGCGGCCTGTTCACGTCGATCCATGGCATCAACTCGCAGGCGCTGGGGTAAGCATGCAATTCAGTCCGCAGGCCTTCAATCAGTTCCTTGGCCCGAACGGCAACATCGGCCAGCAGTATGCGTGGTATCAGTCGTTCGCATGCCCATGCGTTGATCCGCACTCGGGTGCGGCGAATCCGTCGTGCCCGCTGTGCATCGGTAGGGGGCGTCAGTACGCCGCTCCGGTCAATGGAGTGGCTGGTATCGCCGGGCAGCGCGCACAACGCGAATGGGCGCAGTTCGGTGTGTACGAGCAGGGCGACCTCGTCATTACGATCCCGTCTGCATCGCCGGTCTATGCAATGGGCCAATTCGACCGCGTGACGGCTCTTAACACGCAGCAGGTATTCAGCCTCGTCCTGACGAGCGGCGACCCGCTGGAGAGGCTGTGGACGACCACGTCGGTCATCGGCGTGACGCGCGTATTCTGGTTGACGCCTGACGGTACGGCAGTGGTGGAGGGCGGTATCCCGACGGTCAACGCGGACGGGACGCTGGCATGGCCGAATGGTGGCGAGCCGCCTGCCGGTGCGCAGTACACGATCACGGGGACGAAGATGCTTGATTACTACGCCTTCGGCATGTTCCCGACGAACCGCAATTTTCAGCAGGGGCTCGCGCTGCCACGGAAAATCGCGCTGCGCGACTTCGACCTGTTCAACCGATAGCCTTTACGGACGCGAGCATCGAGGCCGCCATCATTGATATGATGCGCTCGTTAGATCTCGGCGCGACAATCGGCAACAGGCAGAGATCGGCCAGGAAGAGACGTTCGACACAAGGAGCTGGATCGTTGACATCGTCGATATTCGGATGCACGGGGCCACGGGCTGCGAGAGGTTCGAAATATCAATAAACCGGCACGACCATTAAAAGCTGACGGCCTATTGCGGCCAGTCCATACACAAAGGTCATAACAATGAAAATGGTAGGCGTAATGCTTTTTTTGCTGGGGATAATTATTGGCGGGACTTCAGTCACGCTCGCATACATTTACTGGGTGGCTAGTCCTGTCGGACTACCGTGTCATTCGGTGGGCTATGACGGGACACTCGAAATTGAGAATCGCTTCCTAGGCAAGGAGATATCTTTTCTCAACAATGGAAAATCTATGCTCTTGGCACGGGAGGCCGGACGTAATCGCGGGCCTTTCCCGATGACGATGTTCGACGGAATGCCGTCTGGATCGCCCATGCATTTGGAGTACTGCGGCCCTGCCCTCGTACGGATGAATTTAGGCGATCGTGAAATCCTCAAACGCACGCAGAAAAACGCCGAAGATAGCCGAACGGCGGGCATGCTGCAGTGGGGATGGGGTGTAGTTCTTGGCGTTTTGGCTACGCTATTGGGCCGCTGGTTGGCACGGCGCGCACCCGACTAAACTGACCGTAGTCCCAGTCAAGGCCATCTCAGTTCGCAGCAACGAACGTCGGCTCTGGGCGGGCCGCAACGTCAGATTTGGGTCGCGCAGAGACATTGAGCCTCGCGCGTCGACTGTTCCGGGTTGCGCGCCGCCCGGTCCACCGCTCAGTAACTGAAGCATGCACTGCCTTCAGCTATGACCTAATTCGCAATGAACGTGACGATCGACTGAATTTCCTCGATCGTTGTGTCGAACCATTCCGTGCCTGGTGCGTTCTCGCGCCACTTGCCGCGCGATTGCAAGACCTTGTGGATCGCTGACTCTACAGCGCCCACTCGCTTTACCTGCCAGCGGCCGAGGATCACAGGGTTATCGAATGTCGCCGATCCCTTGCATTGCACTTCAACGCGCTTATCCACGTCGCCCGTCGCTTTGCCAACTTTGATCGGGAACGGCGCTCCCTCTTTGATGAGCGCCGGGAAGCTGAAGGCGTAGACGTGGCCGTCATATGTGTCTGCCTCGGCATCGTCGCCTTCCAATACTGCTTCTTCTAAGTCCGCGTCTGCCAGATCGTCCTCGCTGACATCCGCCGGCGTAGGAGCCCTAAACAAGCCGTTACCTAGTGAAATCAGCGCCCCGGTGTTTTTGGCTACCTGCTGAACGAAATGTTTCACGCTCTGCAATATCGATACTTGGCGACCCGAGCCGCCCACTGTCACCATCGTCGCTTGCTGCTCCAATGTGAGGTGCGCGTCGATGATGGGCTTCGCAAGATCGGCAAGGCGAAACGAGCTGCCGCTGGCGACCGTAGGGAGCACTAGGATCTGTGGTAGTACTTGGTTGCGGGCAAAGCTATAACAAAACGCCCTTGATGGCTCGAATGGCTTGTTCACAGTGATCTCGGCTCTATGGATGGAATGCCTCGAACGGTACATCGAATCCTTGCAGACTTCCAAAGCATTTTTAGTTGCTCGTCACGACGTTTGGCGGCGCTTTTTGGCAGGCTCGGTGAGACTTTCGAGTTTCATGCTAACCGGTGGGATGACTCGGAAAGTATCGAACCATACGTCGTGTTCGTTGCTCGTTTTCGTGTGGCGTATGATTGCACTGTCTCTTTTTGCCTTGTGGAGTAGCGATGGATGTGTCTTCGGCGAGACTGGAAAACGCAATCGCCATTGCCCACGGCATGGCTCGTCTCATCAAGAACGCGCGTCCGCCAAAACACGCACCCGATCGGCCGCGATATTTGCTCTATTTGACGATGGCCGAGTCCTACGAAGCGGCTTTGATCCTGATCCGCTCGGCCATGCCATCTCATGCGGCATCGCACGTCCGATCGATGGTCGAAGCACTAGTCACGATGACCATGCTCGCCAACGATGCAACCTATGTCAATCAAATGGTTTACGACAAGTTGCATGGAGAAAAGAAGTTCTACACTGAGTTGCTTGAAAACGTTGAACTTGATGATGCGGCCCGAGCGTATCTGAAGGGGCGATTGGACGAGTGTATCCCGGAGTATCAACGGCTGCACGATTTGGGGTTCCGGAAGACGGTCATATCGAAGCTTTTTTCGGAGACGAAGCTAACACATCTCTCAGCGCCGTATGGCGTCCTGTGTGGTTTTTCACACAACGACCTGGCTGTGCTGGCTGTGCGTCACCAAGGCGAAACGGCCACGACATATAAGAAACCGATCGCGCCGGAAATCGTGCATTCGATATTGTCCGTTGCGGTACAAGTGATCATGCAAGCAACCCACGAAGCTGCGCCTTTGGCGTTATACCCAGAGGGTTTGCTTGAACCCGTCTTCAAATCAATGAATGATTGCTGGGGCGACTTCATGGCGGAGGGTATTGACTCGACCTCTCCCGGCAGCGAACTAGCATGAGCATCGGCGGAGTTGGTTTGCTCACAGGTATTGAGCTTCGCGCGTCGAACAGATCAACCAAGTGGGCCGAGTGGCAAGCCAAGCTGGCTACTCTGCCGCCCGCTGATCGCGCCAAGGCCACGGCGGTGCTGCTCAGGCCGATCAAGGTGCGCGAGATGCGCCGCTCTAACGCACAGTAGCTGCTCTACGCTGAAAGACGACTCACTGTGGGCCAACTGCTCGATCGGTGAGCCTTTCCAGGATCTGCTTAAAGTCGCCCATCATTTCCCTCTGGTTCTGGACCAGTTCGGTCTGTGTCTGGACTAGTTCGGCTTGTGTGTTGCGCTGCTGCTCAGCGGCGGCTGCGTCAACGGGCCATGCCTTGACCTCCATCGGCAGAGGCTTGTTGCCAGCGAGCACTTCGATCGCCAAATGTCGGATGGCCTGCCCCTGTAGTTCGACGGTATTGTGTGCTTCCGGCGAATAGCTGCCGCCCTTCAGTTGGTTACGCTCGAACCGGAAGTTGTTCGCTGTCGCAATGCAGTCGAGGAGGTTCGTGAGCAGCTCGTCACTTCGACCATTCCAGTTGTTTTGCTCTGCTTCGTTCTTGGGGCGACGCTCCGGGGGAAGATTCAGGTGAGCGTGGTAGTCATGCCATGCCGTCAGGACTTGCTTTTCGCGCTTGGTTCGCCACACCCACCCGATTAGAGGGATGCGGGTGCCGTAGTAGGCGAGGTCTATCATGTTCAGTGCGCGGACATGATCGGGCGAGACGCGGGCTTGCCGCGTTGCCATCAGGGTGCTGAAGACCCAATCTTTCCGCTGCGCAGCAGCTCGGGCACGTTCGACCCACTTTTGGGCCTGGACGGCAAGGATCGGCCCGGCGATCGTCGCTCCAACCGTCACCCAGTCTTTCGTTTCCATTGCCGACATTTTCCTCGCCCCGTTGTTTCCCGTCTACCGCGGGAGTCTATCAGGGCGGTAAAGAGCCATCCAGCCGTGCCGAGGGTTGGGCACCAGTTCGCATGGACCTGGTCCGCTCCGCCCGCCTCGTCTATTCCTGGATGCCTGTGAGCCTGTCTAAGCAACGTCCTGTAAGTCGGCGGCTCTCCAGATCGGGCTGACTGGCAGGCCGTCCAGACCTACGACGCGCGGAAACGGCCATAGGGGCGCTGCCTTTTTCCCGCATTGGCACTGCGCCATGAGAATTCCGCTGACGGGCAAGATGGTTTCCCGGTCGCATTCGACGCACATGAATACCCATCGCGCGCCGTGCGGACCATCCCGGTCGCTGTACCGCAATGCCGTGAGTTTTCCGAAGCGCTTACCCGTGTAGTCCGTGCCGCGACCTTTCTCGGGGAAGGGGTGACCATACTTCTTCACGCGCTGGTTGAGCGTTTGATAGCTGATGCCGCTACGCTCGGCATGCTCGGCCAACGTCAAGCCGTCGTAGACCCTCGCCGCGATCATGATAGGCGCTCGGGAAATGGCGTCCCGGTGGTGAGCATGCGCACAAAGAGCGTCCGTACAGTCTCGCCACTCAGGCGCGACCATTCGGCGAGCGTTAGACCCTTCCACAGTACGTCATGGCCGTCGGGTTCCTCGACCGGGCGCCCAATCTCTGCGCGTGCTGGCTCGGGCTCGACCGCCTGAATCATATTTGCACGCTGCTCGTTGGCGCGAGCAATCCACTCGGCAAGGTACTCGGCGCTGTCGCGATCTTCGGCAATCTCGCGTGTGCCGCAGTTCGTCGCGCTTCCGGAAAATACGTTGGCCTGCTTGTGGGTGTTCGCTGCGCGTCCGATTCTCTTGGATCGCGCCCTGCGGTTGTTCTCGCGGTCCTGCTCGAAAACACGTAGTTCGTCGCTCAAATGTGGCGGAAATGGGTGACCGTACTTGCGTACGCGCTTCTGTAGTGTGGTTCTCGGAATGCCGCTGCGTGCCACGTGTTCGGCGAGCGTAAGGCCATCGTAGAGGGTCGCTGGCTGCGAGCGACGAACGAGGCTGACTAGGCAGCCACACGACAAGGTATCGCCGCGCGTCATGCAGCAGCCGCTGACCACGGCGGTATTGCCGCAGTCACAAACGCAGTTCCATGTCGCGTACCTCTTTTGCGACCCGGCACGCGATACGACGCGCAAGCGCCCGAACGTGCGCCCGGCGAGGTCAATAGCTGGCCTGCCGCTCATGACTTCGGCTCGATCACGCTGCCATTGGCGAGCAGCCGGCGCAGTGCTTCTTTCTGGAATGCCGCCAGCGTGGCCGCCGCGTTGAATGGAGTGTTCATTGGGCGTCTCCGGTGCTGCTGGATTGTGAGGCCATCGTAAAGCTGTCGGTACGGCCGACGCATGCTCACAGCCCCTGCGTGCGAGCGTGGCGCGTGTAGCGGAACACGGCCAGGTGACGGGCGAAGCGAACGCTGTCCGGATCATCGCTCGGTAGTTCGTGGCGGAAACGCTGGCCTTCGGCTTCGAGCCAACGTACGACGCCCGCATCGAACAGGCTCGGCGCGTAGACGGGCACGACAACGTCGCGCAGCGTGTGGAGGGTGTTCGTGTGCAGCGCGCCTACGAGTTGGCCGACTGGCGAGTTCATGGTTTTCCCCTTGGTATGTAAGGCGTACTTGCAGATTCGCGTCACGATCAGGCGGTGCGCTTAGGCTCGGTAAGCGCGAGCTTGTAGTTGAGGAACTGCGCGACCAGTGCCGCACCGCGAGCCGCGATAGCGCCCTGCATGGCCCGGGTGGCAGGGAGCGGGATTGCGCGCTTCTGCTCTGCTGCTGCCTTACGTACCTCGCGCTCGCGGCGTGCGGCCTGCTTCGCAAGCCACTTCTTCGACGGCTGCGGCTGCGCTACGGCCTGCACAACCGGCACGATGATCTCGGGCCGCGCGTTGACATCGGCAACCGGCTCGGGCGGCGCGACGGGCTGACTGTGCGACGGTGCCGGGCGAATCCTCGCCTGCGTGTCTACGAACGGTGAGCCGGTGCGGACCATGTTGGCGGCCAGCACATCGACGGACATGCCAGTGGAGTTAGACCAGTGCGCGAGCGTCTTGCCTGCCCACGTGAGGTCTGCATCCGCTTCAGTGGCGGATACGCCTTCGGACGGCGCAGCGCGCTTCCGTGCTGCCTCCCGATACAGGCATCCGCAGGATTGCGTGCTGCCGTCCTTTACGTCGGCGGCACGAGTGTCTACATTGCCGCCGCAGTCGCAGGCGAATCGCCACATGGCATTCCTGCCCACGCCAGTCCCTAAGAACCCGGTAGCCAGCAGACGGCCGAAGCGTTGGCCTTCGATATCCGCTACCTGCGCAGCCATTGCATCGGATGCGCGCGGCTCGGGCCAGTCTTCGGTGAGCCAATTGATGAACGGGGCCAGTCCGAGTTCTGGATTGACCTCAAGCGCGGGCCATGCGTCGAGCACGAGAATGTCGTCGTCGCTCTGCAGCGGGATAGACTCGTCGGCGCACGGTGGCTCAACCGCGTCGGCCGGCGCAGTGATGATCGGCTCGTCGTCCTCAAACGATGCCTCGTATTCGGCGGCCTGCTCGGGCGTCATCGGCGGGAGCCACGATTTGCGCGGCCTGAGCGGCTTGTCTTCAGTCTCGGCGGCCTCGCGGTCGTTCGCTGCGCGCAGAGCCTTGGGCTTAACCAGTTTGAGCTTGGGCTGTGCCTTCGGTGCCCACGGCGAAAACGGCAATGGCGTCCACAACGAAAACTGCGGGATGATCTCGCCGTCGATAGCAGTCTCGATGAGTGTTGCGCCCGGGTGGATTCGCTCGACGTAGCGCGAGCATTCCAAGTATCCGCTGCGCATGCCGATGCCTAACGTTTCGCGCTTGCCGTCGATCTCAATGGTGATAGTGGCGGGGCGCAGACCCGAGTGCTTGACTGGCGTTGCGCCCTTGCTGTTCGCCCCTTTCTCAACCTCGCGCTCGCGATTGAAGCAGCTTACGCACAGGCTGTGCTTGCGGACGAGCTTAAAGCGGCCGATGAACTTCGTCGCGGTCGATCCAGAGCGCTCGCAGCGGATGCAGGCGAGCCCATAGCTGGCTTCGATGGCTGCATGGCGGCTGTAGACCTTGCGGACCTTGCCGGCCGCGTGCATGCGGCCCACGGCGCAACCCTTGCAGGCCATCGGACCAACTTCGGCCAGGTGATTCGCCTTGCACGTCGATGCCTGAAGATCGGCGCTCAGCGACGCGCAATGGAAGGTCTTGATGTCCGGATAGTCGGCGTGGGGCTTCAGGACAACGTCCTCGGGCCGCATGATCACGATGGGCCGGTCGATTGACCGAAAAACTGGAATGACCTTTTCGCGATAACTCATGATGCCGCCTGTCTGTTCTCTTTTCGATAGGCTCTATTGGGCTGTCACTACTCCCCCGTGCGAAGGGGCCAAAAACCCTTTGCATACCGATGATTTTCGATAGATGCGTGGGCAACCATGGGCGGTCTGCTCTTTCCGCTTGTGCGTTATCCATCGTGCTAGTTTCGTGCGCGCTTGCCGCCACAAAGAATCCATTGCACACGCAGCGAATCTCGGCGAGTCCTGCGGCTCAATTGCCGCTCTGCATGGTGTGGGTGGGTGCGACCGTCGATAAAGTGCGAACCATGGTGTCCGAGGAAGTCCAGACGTGTCCGAGGAAGTCCAGACGTGTCCGCGTCGTGATACGAACATCCATTCATATCCTGACGTTTCCATGGGAGTGCGAATGTGCATGAAACCAAAGAGCGGCTGATCCGGCTCGCTGAAGTAATGGATCGCACAGCGCTTACCCGCTCCACGCTGTACGCGCTGATCAAGAGAGACGAGTTCCCGAGCCCTGTGAGGTTGACCGCGACCGCGGTGGCGTGGCCGGAAATCTCAGTAGATAACTGGATTCAAGGCCGCATCGACGCGGCGAACGGAGTGGCGGAATGAAGGCAAAACACGCTAAGCGTCTAAGCGCTGGTTACCGCGCGGAAAAGGCCGAGCTTAAACGCAGGATCGCGGCGGCCAAAAGGAACGGGGGTGGCAAGTGAGTGAACAAGACCGGCTGCAAGTAATGCACGGCGCGAAAGACGCCGTAACCCACAGCCCCGACAATCCGCAGAAGGTGATCGGCTCCAGCGCAACGAGTGCAGAAGACGACGCTGCCGAAGCGGTCAAGAAACGGAGGTCGAAATTGAAGAAGACCGGAAGCCGGGGCGGCTTTGCTGGGCTGCTCAAAGAACTGAATAACGCCAAGGCTGAAGAAACGGTGACTAAGGCGCTGCCGGTGGCAAGCGGCCCGCGTGAGGTCGTCCGGTTCAACGATGGGCTCGACCAGGCGGCAATCATCAAGACGCTGAAGGCAGGCCCGACCGCTGCGCAGACGCCGACCGACGGCGCGATGCTGAAGGCGCTCGCTCCGGCGTTCGACAAGGCCGCCAAGACGCTCGGCGTGACCAATCCACTGCTGAAGTCCGATGCTCCGGTGGGCTCGACTTCGCTCGAAGCGACGTACAACTCGGATAGCGCGACCCTCACGGGTGGCGACGCTCTGCGCAAGCAGTCATTGCCGAAGAAGATCTTCGTGAAGATGGAACCGGCTCCGCTGACTGGTGACGAGATCACTAAGGCCGCGTCCGCTGCCCTGACTGCCGGTGCGATTACCGGCGCTGAAGCGAAAACGATTGCGACGCACGTGGCCCTCAACGGCGGCAAGCATTGCGATCCTGACCTGCTGAAGAAGATCGGGAGTCACGTCAAATGAGTACCAACAAAGCGCGCTTAATTGTCAGGGTGATGCCATCGGCTCAGGACGCGATGACCCTCGCGTCGCGTGCCATCCAGAACGGCGCTCTTTCGTCGTCGGATGCGCAGGCCCTCGAACGCTGCGTCAACGGCAACAAGGTCATCCCTGCAGACCTGCTCTATCGCGTGAAGAAAGGAGCGTCCAAGTGACAAAGAACTCGACCAAGCAAGCTCAAGGAGCAGCAATGTCAAACGTAGACCTGAAGTCGAAGATCACTGCTACCCGTGACGAAATCAACAAGAAGCTGATGTCAGGCGAAAACACGGCGAGCATGCGCGAGTACCTGCGCGAACTCGAAGCCGAGCAGGCGAAGACCGATGCCGCTGCCGCCGCCAAGCAAGCAGCACAGGAAGCCGCCCAACGGGCCGCGAAGGAAGCGGAGCACCAGCGAATCGTTGATGCTGCGCAGACGCTCGCCGACGCCCGCGATAACCGCCTTGTCGTCCTCGCGACCCGCTATGCGATTCCGGCCCGGCCGACCCCCGACGCACGTTCCTCATCCCACGCTTAACCCGTACACGATACATAGGAGTTTTGAAGATGTCAAAACCTACCCACGCCCAGGAAATGCTCGCGAGCGCGCGAGCGAACCTCGCGACGGCCGCAGAATGTGCCGAAACCGCTCACGCGGAACAAAACAAGCGGCTCATCCGGAAGACCGAAGCGGAAGCACGCGGTGCGGAAGCCTTCCGCGACGTGCGCGACAAGAAGGTCAGCGAGGAGGTCGGCGCGATGCGCATGGCGCAGGCCAACGAAGATGCGAAGGACCTTCAGGATCTGATCGAACGGTCTGCGCTTCTGCTTGCGAACCTCAATGCTGAACTCAGCCGCGCTCAGGCCGCGGTGCATGAAGCTGAGGCCGGCGCTCGTCGTGAAGAGGGTGAGATTACGGCAACTGCTCTGACGAGCCACATCGACAGCCTCAAAAAGTTGCATACCGAGGCTGTTGGTGAGCGCCATCAGCTCTACCGCAAGATGGGTCTTAATACTGCGGCGGCGGAACTGCTGAGGCGTGTCAAGGCGCTCGAATTGGAGTTGCTCGAAACCATCGCTAAATGCTACGACGCTCATGTCGAAACGGACCCCCCTCGTAGCCCGGGTTCGCGCAGGACATCTAGCGTGCACGACTTCTACAGGCCATCTCCTGCGCTTCAAGATGTGGTTAGCCAGGGAACGAAGCCTCGTATCTAACCCGAATCGCGGGCCGCCTCGTGCGGCCCGACCATACCCATCCTTTGGAGTTTTGATATGACTTCAGCATCATTCCAGACCCGCGCGCAAGTCCTTGAAGATACGCGCCCGTTGGTGGAGCGCTATCTGGCGCAAGCCGCTGCCGGCATCACCACGAAGCTGTCCCAATCGCAGTTTAAGGAACTGGTGGCGTACCGGGAGGCGGTTCTCGACACGGACAACGGCGCCGAATTGCCTGCTGCCCCTGCGTTCGTCGTTCTGACCGTCTAAGCATTATCGCGGGGCGTCCACGGGCGGCTTGCTAGCAACTATCAAAGGAGCGCAAATGCGCCAAGCCAAAGAGAACGATATCAAGGTGGACGTGCCCGAGTACGGCTCGTTCACGTTCGCGCGTCGCCGGAAGGAGGACGTGTACAAGATCCGCAGCCGGTACAACGTGCTCACGGAAGGTAACTACAACCCGAATGGGGCTGTCGCCGACCTCGGCGCGCTCGCTCTCGTCACGCTGCAGACGCTCATGGTTTCGGCCCCCGAGGGTTTCGCGTTGGACGACCTCGATCCACTCATGGATGACGACTTCGAGAAGAAGCTGTTCGCCATTTTCGGCGCGCTGCGTGTTCGCGAAGCGGCGTTCAATCCGAAGAAGAAGGCCGCGCCTGCGGCCGTCGCTCCGGTTGCTGAGCCCTTAGATGCCGCAGAGCCCGCAGAAGCGGCTCAGGAGGCTCCGGCACAGGTAGCCGATACGCAGGCAGCAGAACAGTCTCCGCAGGCCACGCTGATCGACTAGAGCGAGCCTTACGCAGTAGTGCAAAGCGCCCCTTGACTAGGGCGTTTTTGTTTGGCCGCCGAGCAGGACGTGATTGCATCCTTAGTCTTATCAGATAAGGATAGCTAAGGGGTGCATCTTGAGCGAAGTTAAGATTGGCGTAAATGCCAACGCGGACGGGGTAGCAAAGGCGATCGACACGATCACGCGATCAATGAATCGCATGGGTTCCGAGGTCGCGAAGGTATCGCATCTGAAATTCGAGCCCGTCGATGTCAAGCTCATGGCGCGTGATCTTGCACTTGTGAACCGCCAATTTAGTGAGGCGCTGAAACTTTCCGCGCAACTCAGGAATGCGATCAAGGCCACAGGTCAAGAGGGAAAACAACTCTCTCAGATCGACTTCTCGAAGCTCTCCACGAATCCGCAAGTAGCGGAGCGCATGCGCACGCGCGCCTTTTTGCATAGCGTTAGGGGTAGTGCGCTCGACCCGACTTTGGCGAACGAGGTTGACGACCGCGGAAACATCGTGCCGCCTACTCC
>NZ_WOEY01000093.1 GCF_013177695.1 Paraburkholderia solitsugae
GGCTCGCCTGGTGGATCATGGTGGACGCGTCGCCCGCAGAACATGGGCACGGCGGCGGCTCTCGCAATCGGCGGCGGCATCGGCGGCGGCGCGGGTAGCATCCTGACGGCCGGGATTGCCGGCGGCCCTATCGGCGCATTGCTGGCGGGTGGCACGGCCGCGATTGGTGCGGGTATCTCTTTCGCGTCCGAAGGCGTGGACGCGGCGAAGGGACGCAATGGGGACCTCGACACGCTCAAGCGCTCGATGGGTGACCTGGGCGTCTCATTCCAGCAGCTTAATGCGGACGCGTTCAAGTTCGGCGAAGGCCTTGGTGTCGCGAATACCGAGTTTGTGAAGATTGAGAATGGCCTGATGGGAGCCAGCGGCGGCCTGTATCGCACGCCCGACGAAGTTGGCTCGGCTGCTCGTACCAGCGTGGGCCTGTCGAACGCCTACGGTGTCGATAAGGGCGCGATGGCTGCCTTTGTCGGTGGCATGGGTCGCCTGAACAATCACCAGAACAACAAGGAACTGGCTGCGCAACTCGCCGAGGCCATCAACAACGCGCAGGGCAAGGCGATGCCCGTCGAAGTGATGCAGGCAATGCAGACGTTTGTCTCGCAGCAGAGTCGCTTCAATGCCGGTTCGGTGGATCTCGATCGCTTCGGCAATGCCTACTCGTCTCTGCTCGACAAGGATGGCATGACGGCGGATCACGCCTCCTCGATTATCGGTCAAGCGAACGCCTCAATGCAGCAAATGGGCGGCTCCGAGGCGGCGGAGAACTTCACTATGCGCGCTTACGGGAACCTTGACCCGATCCGCGCACGCATCCGCTCCGAGGGCGGTCTGTTCAACAATGGGCTGGACGACCGCGATATTTCCGCATACATGCGTCATCGTGGCATGAGCGACTGGGACTCCATGAGCAAGGGGCCTGCCGGGACGAACTTGAGCCTTATCAACTCGCAGTTTGATAGCGCCTACAAGGGCAATCCCGAGTTGGAACTCGACGCCCAAAAGAACTACTGGCAACTGAAATCGCTCGGTGACACGGCCAAGTTCGTGAACATGAGCGACTCGGCCCACAACGGCGTGATGACCTCTCTGAAGGACGCTGGCGTAGACCTGAAAGATATTCGCGAGGGCGGCATTCAGGCGATTGCTGGCATCTCCGGCGCGAGCGACTTCGATAGCCTCGATAAGCTCTACAAGGGCAGCATTCGCGGTCGCCCGGATATGTCCACTGCCGACACGAACATGCTCGACAAGGCGGAAAAGAGCGGCGACTTCACGACGTTTAAGAATGAGCTTGTGCGCGTGCTCGCCGGTAAGGGTCAAGAGGATACCGCCGCCACGATTCAGAGCCGCATCGACTCCAACATCGCCGACATGAAGACGAGCATCGGCTCGAAGCTGATCCCGTACACCCAAGGGATCATGCAGGGCGTTCTGGCGATGGCGAACAAGGTCCCGGGCGTCCATATTGCCGATCCGACCTTTGTCGGGCCGCCTAAGTCTGCCAAGCTTGTGCCGGGCGCGAATCCGCGCGTAGATCAATCCGACGTTGCCGCGCCCGCCCTGAATTCAATCGCAAACAAGGTGGATGCGGGGAATGCTTGGGCCGACAACATGGCCGGAAAAGCAAACCTTGCATACGGTGCGGGCGTAGGGAAGGCCTACAGCTACCGGGACAGCGTCACGGGCGGCATGTCTCAACTAGCAGGCTTGGGCATCGACTCTGCGCACGCGGCGGCGATCATGGCGAGCGCGATCCGCGAAAGCTCGATGAATCCAGACGTCACCGATAAAAAAGGGATGTACGGGCTGTTCCAGTTCGATGCCGCGCGCCAAGCCGACTTCAAGAAGGTGATGGGAAAGGATATCCATGGATCTACCCAGCAAGAGCAAATCGCTTACATGGTGAAATCGATGCAGTCTGGTGGCGAGGAGGCTGGGCCCGGTAAAGCATTCCTTTCGGCGAGCGGACCAGACCTGGCTGGCGTGTTCGCACGCAAGGTCGAACGTCCTGCCGACCCGAGCAAGGAAAGCGACATCCGCAACGGCATTGCAAGCCAACTCTATGACGATGACAAGCCGTCACAAATCTCAGATAAGGATCGCGCCCGTGCTGCTGCAGCGTCTCAGTCTAGCTCGCCCGCTGGAGTGGGTGCGGGCGCAGGCGCTCTGTACGGTCCCTCGGGCAACCTCACGATCAACTTTGAGCAGCACAACACGACGCCGAGCGGGAAGAAGGCTATGCATAAGATGAGCACGACCGTACCTCTTCCGTCGTCCTCGGGTACGGAACCGAAATTTTACGTCCCGGGGAGCAACTGATCGTGCGCATCGGTAATCGCACGCCAGATATACAAACGGGTGAGACCGACGTCGTCGCAGCTGGTATCTCAGTCACGGTCCACCAGCATAAGTCAGAGGTTCTCGGCGATCCGACGGGTCCGCCGATTGCCGGCACGTAATGAAAAAGGCCCCTGCGAAAAGGGGCCTTTCTTAGACGCAGAGATTGGTTAGTCGCCCATCATGTTAGCCATTCGCATGAGTTTGGTACATCCTTTCTCGCCGTTTGCAAGCAGGGTAACCGGCTGGCGATCCCCAAGGGCTGGGATGTAGATCATAGCCATTCCATTCTCATACTTGGCAACAGTTCCGGGGCGGCCTTGGCGGCTGATGGCTGCGGCAAATTCGTCGGGCGTCTCTCCGATATTGACGCATGCGCGCCGTCCATTGTCGTATGCGAACCAGTCGCCAGCGGGCGCAGTTTGCGCCGCCTTTGCGACTTGGGTGGCCGCTGGCGAGGCAGCCGGTTCGCGGGCTGGTGCGCTAAGCGACGCGATGTACGCATTCTGATCCTTAAACCAATTCACAATGCATTCGCGATCAGCGCATTGCTGACGGTACTTGAGCGCAGTAATCGCGTGGTTGTGGAAAGCCTGTTTGTCGGTTGCAGCGTTGCGCGCCGCCTGAAAAACCTTCCAGTACGCGAGGTCTGCATCCGCAAGCTCCTTGTCCTCACACATTGCATGCTCAGAGTAGGTCGATGCCTTCGCACAGTCGAAACTCGTCTTGTACGTGACCTGCGCGTGAGCGCCGATGGAGGCGAGCGCGATGATGGCGGTGGCGATGATCTTCTTCATGGTGGTCCCCGGGTTCTCAGGTAGTTGTGTTTTTTGCACACCGGCACACTACGCCTAGCCGAGAAACATCGCCACTCATTCGCGCATTTGTCGGGTAGTCGCGGCGCGGCCGCCGCCTCGTGACGGGAGAATCTAATTCAGGAACATCCGTCGAGCATCGTCCCTCGGCCGCTTCTTTGACCCGCTTCGGCGGGTTTTTTTTCGTCTGCCGAACAGCCGCATCGTGACGCCACCGATATCGAGCGCCTCAATCGACCGGCCTACAGTAACAACGAACCGGACATGACCATCAAGAGAACGGTGAGCGGCTTTATGGCTTGCTCCGGTGCGTTGTCACGTTAGGGTGGGGCTCCTCCCGTGCTACCTTTCCGATTCCACAACCGAATCGAGAGGAGCCTCATGGGCGCAAACATCAAATTCAGCAGAATGCTCGCAACCGTTACTTCCGAGGCGCCTGGTAAGGCGAATCCAAAACGCCAGGTTGAGGTATTCACGCAAGGCGGTAAAACATTTCTGCGTATCGGCCCAGTTGATATTGAACATGCTGGAGAGGGAAGGGCGACCGTTGAAATCTCTGCTTTGGATGCCGCCCAGCTTGTCGATGCCATCAGGCCGTAAGCCAACCCCGCGACTGCCAGCCCGTGGAGCGCCGCGTAGGAAGGACGCGACAATCAAGCGCCTTGCTGTGCTTCCCCGCGGGCAGTTCAGGCACTTGCGTACCCATACGGTCCCTTAGATACCCCGATCAGCGCATCGCGCAGTTGATTGATCAACGGCGCAACCAGCGCGGACTCGAACTCGTCGCCCGGCTCATACACGTCCGTGAACTTGTCGATGTACCACATGAACGCGTCGCGCACAGCCAGCCGGTCCTCGCCGTCGATGCGCAGCGCCTGCCGGATGTACGTGCCGAGTTGCTCCGGCGTATTCCACGGGCCGCGCTCGAACTCGTCGTTCGGCGTGACGCCGAGAAACAGGTTGTTCATGCGCACGCACTCGAAGTCCAGCCGCGCGAGAGCGTCAGGCTTCGTGAGCACGTGAAGCGCCCGGATCGTCCAGTCACGGATGAGCCGATCGACCACGCGCGGCTCGTTGAGCCATGGACGGGTATCCGTCTCGATATTCTCTCTGGGGCGGGGCATGCTTCGCTCAGGTCCAGAAGTGCCGAAGCAGCGCTTCCGCGAGCAAGACGGCGACAGCGACCGCGTACAGCCTGCGCGTCATGCGCCGCTCGAATGCTTCGATTGCAGAGTGCATCCCCTGACTCCTCGTTTCGACCGGCCTAGCCGTGTTGGATACACCATACAACAAAAGGGCGGGGTAAAACTGAGCTAATCTATGCCCGGTCGTGGAGGCGCTTGCCGGTGGCTCCCGTTAAAAGTCCCATGAGAAAAACCTAAAATGAAAACGATGAGAGCGGCAATAGTTCTGGCTTGTGCTATCAGTTGTCTGTCCGGTGTGGCAGCGGCGGCGTCTGCAGCGGTAGAGCAGTCTCATGGTGCCGCTAGTGCTGCTAAGGGCGATA
The DNA here is from genome assembly GCF_013177695.1 of Paraburkholderia solitsugae. Classification (GTDB taxonomy): domain Bacteria; phylum Pseudomonadota; class Gammaproteobacteria; order Burkholderiales; family Burkholderiaceae; genus Paraburkholderia; species Paraburkholderia solitsugae. The sequence goes on from NZ_WOEY01000093.1 coordinate 4,663, forward strand.
GCCGCCATGAAGCGGATAAATCGCTTTTTCAGCAGCCTATTTCAGTCAGTATCGTTCGATCGGCAGAGGATGAGAGACGATTGGAAGAGAGCGATCACGAAGAATTAGCTAAAAAATCGAACGATAAACTTGTCGCGTATTCAACGGTCGCGCTGGCCGTGGTTACGCTGTTCCTGGCTATATGGACTGGGTTGTTATGGAAAGCAACGGTGCAACTTGGTCGAGACGCGAAGGAAACCAGCGAAAGACAATCACAAGAAATGCAAAAGTCTATCGCTGAAGCGACAAGGGCGGCGTCGGCAATGGAGGATGTCGCAGCGGCGGCTGGGGTGAGCGCACGCGCTAGTACCGAGAGTGTCACAACATTAAAAGAAGTAACGGCAAAGCAGATGCGCGCTTATTTGTCGGTCGTCATGAACGGCGGTGTATTCCAAGAAAGAGATAAGGGCTATTATTTTGGAATAAATCCCATTTTGGTAAATAGTGGAAATACGCCTGCGCACAGTATTCGCTATTGGGCGAAGGCTGGGGTGTATGATTTCCCACTCCCGGATGGTTTTGATTTTCCAGATGGCGAGGATTCAGTGGTAACTAGCTTTGCGCTTGGGCCGCATCAAACTGTGGTGTTAAATGCAAGGCTGCCCGACTTCGTGGATGATGGCGAGGCTCAGGAGATAAAAGACGGGAAAAACAAGCGAATCCACATTTGGGGCAAAGTGTCGTATGTTGATGTCTTCGGACAGGAGCGTTTTACGCAGTTCTCGCACAATGTGTATTGGTTCGGCCCGGCAGGAGCGGAGAGGTGGGGCGGCACTTACTGCAGTCCATTTAGTGAATCTACATAGTCGGCTGCAGCTTGACGCGCCGGACGCCTGTCTTTTGAAAGACAAATATGGGAAGCCGCCCCAAAATAGCAGGAGTAAGACGTGTATTCAGAGCATCCTTCGTTCCCTCAGCCGCTAGACGAGACGGTAAAAGTGTGGCGATACATGGACTTCACGAAGTTCGTTTCGCTGCTCGAAAGCCGCTCGCTGCACTTCACGCGGACCGATAGATTTGTCGACGACCCATTTGAAGGTTCGTATCCAAAATTGAACGTGCTGGCTCGACGAATTCCACCTGTTGGCTTGCCGGCAGAACATCACGAGGTATACGTCAAGGCGATGACGGAGGACCGGCCAAGGATGGTAAGGAACATGGTGAAGATGGTCGGGGTAAATTGCTGGCACATGAATCAGCATGAGTCGGCAGCCATGTGGTCCCTGTACCTGAAAGGCAGTAACGGCGTAGCCATCCAGTCTACATATCGAAAGCTTCGAGATTGCTTTTCGGGCGTCCAGGGGGACATCTTCATCGGAGAAGTCAGGTATATAGACTACGAGTCGGAGTTTATCGATGGCACCCCAAACGCATTCGCTCCGTTTATGTACAAGCGAAAGAGCTTCGAGCACGAAAAAGAGGTGCGGGCAGCGATTGTTCGACCGCCGCCGAATGTGGAAGGGGGCGGCTGGAATTTTGAGGCTGCCACGTTTACGGATCTGAGGCCGCGGCGGGGCAACGCAACGCGTCGGCGTTCCCCGCCGAACGAAGCCCGGCAGTAAGCGGGTAGCAAACCAGTATCGAGCAGTATCGGGCAACAAGGAAATAACGGATGCAGGAATCGAACGCGATGAAGGATGCGATGCGTCGGCGCGGTTGGGCAATCTCCCAAAGGAACCTCCTTCGGGGCGTAGTGAGCGTGGCCGCATTGCTGTGTGCCGGTGCCGCGGCTGTGCTGCCTGCACAGGCATGGGCGGAAAGCGACGCGGTGAAGGAGTTGGCGGCGCCCCCGCCGATTCAGTTGCCGCTCAAGCCGAGCCCCGAATTCGCGAAGTTTCCACGCTACGCCGGCATGCTGGGCTCACGTCAGATCGTGCTGCGGCTCGGCGCGAAAACCGACGACCCCGCCGGGGTGCACGGCGAGTATCAGTACACCGATACCGGCGAAGTGATCCTGATCGCGGGCGACCGTGACGGCGATACGCTCGAAGTCGAGGAATCGAACGACGGCACGCATATCACCGGCAACTGGGTGGGCAAATTTGCCGCCGACGGTTCGGTAGCCGGCGACCGGATGAACGTCGACGATTCCGACCCGCAGCCGTTTGATCTGAAGCCGCTGGCAGCAGGGCAGGCCGTGCCGGCGGCATCAGCTAGTGCCGGTGCGGTGGCCAACAAGGTCGTGCCGCAGCCGTCCGCTGGCGGGGCAGCCGCAGTGCCCGCCTCGGCGACAAGCGGTGGTCATGCCGTTGGCGGGGTTAGCAACCTGCAAATCGGCGAATAAAGTCTACCTACACCATGACCCAATCCAAACACAAACGCGGCCTGCAAACTGGCATCGTGCGTCACGAAGACCAGCTCACGCCGGGTTTCGAGTCGTTCTCGATGCCGGTCACGCGCGCTTCGACGGTCGTGTTCCCCGATCTCGCGACGATGCGCGCGCTTGACTGGAAAAACGACGCGCAATGGCGCTATGGCCTGCACGCGACGCCGACTTCGCTCGCGCTGGCGCAGCGGCTTGCCACCATCGAAGGTGGCAATCACGCGTTGTTGCAGCCGTCGGGGTTGTCGTCGATTTCGAACGTCTACTTCGGCCTCGTGAAGGCCGGCGACGACGTGCTGATCCCCGATAACGTCTACTCGCCGAACCGCGATCACGGCGACTGGCTGGCGCGCGATTTCGGTATCACGGCACGCTACTACGATCCGATGATCGGCGCGGGGATCGCGGAGCTGATCCAACCGAATACGCGTTTGATCTGGCTCGAAGCACCCGGCTCGGTCACGATGGAAGTGCCCGACGTACCCGCCATCACCACGGTGGCGCGCGCGCGCAACGTCGTCACGGCGATCGACAACACCTGGTCGGCGGGGCTCGGTTTCCGGCCGTTCGACCACGGTGTCGATATCTCGGTGCAGGCGTTGACCAAGTACCAGTCGGGCGGCGGCGACGTGCTGATGGGCGCGACGATCACTGTCGATCGCGAGTTGCATCTGAAGCTGAAGGCAGCGCGCATGCGCATGGGTATCGGCGTGTCGGCGGATGATTGTTCGCTGATTCTGCGCAGCCTGCCGACCATGCAACTGCGCTTCGAACAGCATGACCGAGCAGCGCTTGGCCTCGCCAAGTGGCTGAAGACGCGCCCGGAAATTGCCGCGGTCTTGCATCCGGCGTTGCCCGACTGTCCGGGGCATGAGTTTTTCAAGCGCGACTTTACGGGCGCGGGTGGACTGTTCTCGGTCGTGTTCGACGCACGTTACAGCGCGGCGCAAATCGACACGTTCTGCGAGTCGCTCGAGCTGTTCTCGCTCGGCTGGAGTTGGGGCGGTGCGCACAGCCTCGCGATGCCGTATGACGTCGCCTCGATGCGCACGGAAGGTCAATGGCCGTATCGCGGTACGTTGGTACGGTTCTATATCGGTCTGGAAGAAGAGGCCGATTTGCGCGCGGATATCGAACGGTGTCTGGTGGCGCTGGGTTAAGCGGCTGATTGCTGAAGGTTGAAGGTTGAGTAAGCCCATCGGGACGCGTTCCAGATGGGCTTTTTCTTTTGTCAATATAGCCAGTAAGCCTAACCATTCGGCCGAATGGTCGACGCCGGATCTCGACGCTACGATTGTGCGCACTTTACTAACGGTTGCTGCACTATGGTGAGCTTCGATGAATCTATTTTTCTGGATGTTACTGAATCTTGGCGTGCCGATTGTCGGCCCGATCTTTACGCTAGCGCTCGTCGCACCCACGCACGGCTGGCGCGTCGCGAAGGCGTTGATCGCCGCATCAGTGAAAGACGGCCAACTCTTCTGGTGTGCGATCGGGCTGTGCGCGGCCGCGGTTTATGAGGCGGTGACTGCGCTGGAGCGGGGAAGTGGCGTGGTGCCTGTGCTGGAGGGCGCAATTGCTGGATTCTGCATCCTGGCATTCGCCTGTTCGAATATCGTGATGTCGTCTTTGGTCAATACACGCCATGATCAGACGGCCGCATGCATTTGTGACGGGCAGAAACGGTTTGCTACGGGTGCCTTGTCGCGTGTGGCAATTGCGACTTCGATTCTTGCAACATCGCTTGCAGCTGCTCTGTTTGCAATCCTACACGTGCACCTGATTTAGATTTATTAGATAACGCAGCTCTTATACTGATCTCCTTTTGGGAGGCCCTCATGCATAGACTATTCACGTTTCTGGAATCTGACGAAAATTACGCCCGTGTTCTGAAGTGGACTAACGTCGTGATCGGAGCCGTTGGAATCTCCATGTTGGGCATGTTCCTGATTGCCCATCTCAACAAATAATTCTCGTACCGGCGCTGGCCGCCATTGCATTGGCCAGCGCAAACCAAGCTTCAGAACAACCGCAGCAAGCCATCCAGCCCAACGTGGTTGAGCGCCACGCTGGCTGCTTCGCGCACCACCGGCTTCGCACGGAATGCGACGGAAAGTCCCGCGGCAGCCATCATTTTCAGATCGTTCGAACCATCGCCCATCGCAATTGCGCGCGTCGGCTCGATGCCCAGTTGGGCGCATGTTTCGCGCAACGTGCTTGCTTTCACGTCGGCGTTGACGATCTCGCCGATTACGTTGCCGGTCAACTTTCCATCCACGATTTCGAGCGTGTTCGCACGCGTGAAATCAAGGCCGAGCCGGGCCTTCAGTTTTTCGGTGAAGAATGTGAATCCGCCAGACACCAGCAGCGTCTTCAATCCCGCCGCTTTCGCGCCAGCCAGCATCTGTTCGGCACCCGGCGAGAGTTGCAACCGTTCTTCATAAACGCGTTCGAGTGCGCTGGCGTCCAGTCCCTTGAGCAACGCCACGCGGCGTGTCAGGCTCTCGTTGAAGTCCTTGATTTCACCACGCATCGACGCTTCTGTAATCGCGGCGACCTCTGCTTTCAACCCGCAGAAGTCGGCGATCTCGTCGATGCATTCGATCGTGATCAGCGTCGAGTCCATGTCCATCGCGACAAGGTCAAAGTCACGCAACGTTCGGCCGGGTTCGACAAACGCGTAGTCCAGTTGATGCGTGCTGCAATAGACCTCGAGGTCGGCGCGCTGCGCAATGTTCGCATCGGCGATGCGAATCGCGTTCGCGTCGATGACGGCGGCGCGCGAGCCACGCGCGAGCGCGACGAGCGTTTTGTGGTGGTCGGCGGAAAGGGGCGCAGTGCTTTGGATGACGAGGTTCATAGACGGACGCATTGGCGCAGAAAAGGGCGGCCGCGCGAGGCGCGCGGAAAATCCCGCCATTGTAACGTTTCGGCGGCCTGCGGCCCGCCTGCAACCGGATGGCAACTTGCCCGCCCGACGACAAGCATGCCCGAAATGCAGCGTGCGTTGCAGCCTCAAACGCAACCGGCGAGGTAATCCGCCGTGCAATCATCAGGCGCCCGCGTCATACTGGCGCTTCGAACGACGCCCCACAGCCATCGAGCCTATCAAGCCCGCCGCACCGATGAGGCGCGCGGCACACCGCACACGGCATGCATCGGCAGCAGTGACCAGGGCGCACCACCACGGAGACAAGTCATGACCCCCGCGACCGCCAGCGACGCGTCCACCCTTGCGCGCGAATTTGATCTGCGCCACCTGAATCCTGCGTTCTATGCCGACCCGTACCCGGTCTACCACGCGCTGCGCGCCCATGAGCCGGTCAAACGCATGCCGGACGGCTCGCTGTTCCTGACGCGTTTTCGCGACGTGCAGGCGGTCTACCGCGACCCGAAAACGTTCAGTTCCGACAAGACCGTCGAATTCAAGCCGAAGTACGGCGACTCGCCGCTTTACACCCATCACACTACCAGTCTCGTCTTCAACGATCCCCCGCGTCACACCCGGGTGCGCAAACTGATCGCCGGCGCGCTGACGGCGCGCGCCATCGCGGCCATGGAACCGGGCCTGATCCGCCTCGTTGACGGCTTGCTCGATGCTGCCGCGGCACGTGGCCGGATCGATCTGATCGGCGAGTTCGCGTCGGCGATCCCGGTCGAGATCATCGGTAATCTGCTGGATGTGCCGCACGCTGAGCGCGAACCGTTGCGCGACTGGTCGCTGGCGATACTCGGCGCGCTGGAGCCGTCGCTGAGCGAGGCGCAACTCGAACGAGGAAACCGTGCGGTCAGCGAATTCGTTGACTATTTGCGCGATCTGGTGAAACAGCGCCGGCGTGAACCCGGTGATCCGCAGCACGACGTGCTGACGCGCCTGATCCAGGGCGAAGAGGGCGGCGAGCAGTTGTCGGAACCGGAGCTGCTGCAAAACTGCATTTTCATCCTGAACGCCGGTCATGAGACCACCACGAATCTGATCGGCAACGGTCTCGTTACGCTCACCGACTGGCCGGAACAACGCGCCGCGTTACTGCGCGAACCGTCGCTTATCGAGTCGGCGATCGAAGAGTGTTTGCGGTTCGAGAGTTCAAATCAGCTGGGCAACCGCATGGCAACCGTCGATACCGAAATCGGTGGCGTCGCGGTGGCACGTGGCACGCCCGTCACGCTATGCATCGGCGCGGCCAATCGCGATCCCGAGCAGTTCGCGGAACCGGACCGCTTCGACATCCGCCGCGATCCAAACCGCCATCTGGCGTTTGGCTTCGGTATTCACCAGTGCGCGGGGTTGTCGCTCGCGCGACTCGAGGCGCGCATCGCCATCGGACGCTTCGTGCAGCGCTTTCCGGCGTATCGGCTCGACGGCGAACCGACGCGCGGCGGACGTGTGCGGTTTCGCGGCTTCGCAGCGGTACCGTTCGAGCTCGAGCCGGCGAGCGCGGGTTGATGCGGACGATCAATTGAGCCGCAAGGGCGCAGAACGCGGTATCTTTTGCGGACTACGCGAAGACGCGTCAGCGCATCACCGCAGCGATGAAAAAACGCCTGGATGAAGCGGCGTGATCGCGATCCAGCCGGCCTCATTCCGGCTCAGCGTCCCAATAAGGCGGATCACCGAAATGCGCAGCAAGGAACTCGATGAACGCGAGCGTCCTGGGCGGCACGAACGCACGGCTCGGGTAGACCGCCCAGATCGCCACCTTCTCCGCGAGTGGGTAGCTGTCGAGCACGCTGACCAGTTTGCCGCTGCGCAGATACGGCGCCACGTCCCAGGTCGATTTGAGCGCAATGCCGAAACCGGCCAGCAAGGCGTCGCGAATCACTTCACCATTGTCGGTGACGAGGCGCCCGCTCACGCGCACCTCGAGTGGACCGGCAGGCGTCACGAAGGCCCAGTCGCGCTGGTCTGACAGGATCACGCATTCGTGCAGTGCGAGGTCCGAAGGATGATGCGGCGTCCCACGTGCAGCGAGGTAAGCGGGCGCGGCGCACAGCACGCGGCGGTTCACGGCCAGGCGCCGCGCCACCAGCGATGAATCCTTGAGCACGCCGACGCGGATCGCCACGTCGATGCCCGCATCGACCAGATCGACCATCTGATCCGTCAGCCGCAGATCGACGCTGACGCCGGGATAGCGGCGCAGAAATTCGCTGATCACCGGCGAGACGTGTTGCCGCCCGAACGACGACGGCATTGACACCCGCAAACGCCCCTGCGGCTCGGCCTGCGCGCGGCCCACCGAGGCGCGTGCGGCATCGGCCGCGTCGAGCAGCGCCTGGGCGCGTGTCATGAATACTTCGCCGTCCTGCGTGAGACTGATGCGGCGGGTGGTTCGATGCAGCAGGCGCGCGCCGAGGCGCTTTTCCAGTTGCGCGATGCGCGAACTCGCGACGGCCGCCGACAGGCCGAATTCGCGGCCGGCCGCCGACACATTGGTGAGCAGGGCGGCCCGCACGAACAGGGCGACATCGAGTAGATCGAGTCGCTCCCGCTCGCCGGACGAGGGTTTTACGGCGGGTTTCACCGCGGGTTTTACAGGATGGTCAGGATGGGCCATTCTTCTGAAATTCAAAAAGATGTTTCAGTCATTATGATGGTTCTATAAGAATAAGAACCGACTTAGGATGACGTCAATGCGATCGATTGCGTCGCACGGCGCCAGCCGCCGCCTGCAGCGATCGCCGGTCTCTCAACCTCATCTGAAAGAACAGGAGCTGTGATGAAAGCCGTAGGCCTCTATCGCTATTTGCCGATCGATCAAGCCGAATCTTTGATCGACGTCGACATTCCCCAACCCGAAGCCACCGGCCGCGACCTGCTGGTGAAGGTCGAAGCCATTTCCGTCAATCCGGTCGACACCAAGGTGCGCGCCCCGAAAGACACCGTCGAGAAAGCGCCGCGAGTACTCGGCTGGGACGCTGCCGGCACGGTGGTGGCGGTCGGCCCGGACGTCACGCTGTTCAAGGTTGGCGACCCAGTGTTCTATGCGGGCAGCATTACGCGCGCGGGGGCGAATAGCGAGTTCCATCTGGTCGACGAGCGCATCGTCGGGCGCAAGCCGGCGTCGCTCGATTTCACGCACGCGGCCGCCTTGCCGTTGACCGCGATCACCGCCTGGGAAGCCTTGTTCGACCGCCTCGGCGTGTCGCCGCAAGGCGCGGACGAAGGCCGCACGGTGCTGATCATCGGCGGGGCGGGCGGGGTCGGTTCGATCGGCATCCAGCTGGCCAAACAACTCGCGAAGCTGAAAGTGATCGCGACCGCGTCGCGTCCTGAATCGGCGAAGTGGGCGACGGAGTTGGGCGCGGATCATATCGTCGATCACTTTGGCGATATGCCCGCGCAGTTGAAAGCGCTCGGCATTGACCAGGTCGATTACGTGCTGATCTTCAACGATACCGACAGGAATTTCCCGGCGGCCGCTGAAGTGATCAAGCCGCAGGGCGGCATCTGCACAATCGTCGAAAACAGCCAGCCGCTGCCGGTCGAACTGTTGAAGACGAAAAGCGCCGCGTTCCACTGGGAGTTCATGTTCACGCGTTCGATGTTCGGCACGCCGGACATGATCGAGCAGCATAAGCTGCTAACCGAGGTGGCGCGTCTCGTCGATGCGAGCACGTTGCGCACGACGGTCGGCCAGGATCTCGGCAAGATCAACGCTGAGAATTTGCGCCGTGCGCATGAACTGCTCGAAGCGGGGCGCGCGATCGGCAAGCTGGTGCTGACGGGTTTCTAAGCCGAGCAGGGTTTGCACAGGGTTTGGCGGTTCAGTCAGATCGCACACGCAGAAAACGCCTCATTGCAAGCGGGGTAACACCCGATTCGTATGAGGCGCGCGCAGCGCCGCTTGGCGGTAGACTGGTGGGGCATGATGCTAAAACAGTTGCGTGTCTCGCGGCTCGTCCGGCCGGGCCTCAACCAGGTATTGGCCAGATATTAGCGAGGTATCAACCCGGCTTCGACCCGGCGTCAATCAGGCTTCGGTCAGGCGGTGCATGGGTGATAGCGCTTAAGCGAGCGCGCAGCGGCACAACAAGGAGGTGACAGTATGAGCTCCAGCTTCAAACTCTCCGCCGTTTCCGTTGTCGCTTCTCTCGCCTGCGCGCTTGCGCCCGGCATGCTCGTGACGGCGGCCCACGCGGCCACGCCGATCACGGTGACATCGCAGGCCGCCCTCGACGGTCCGATCCGCTACACGGTCCGCGTCACGTCGAAACAGTTCGGCAATTCACAGGAAACGCGCACGATCCGCTCAGGCGAATCGGACGACTTCACGTGGAAAACCGTGCCGCCGGGCGGCCCCGTGCCCGCGGCGGATACCTGCCCGAATTATTCGTCGCTGCCGACCGATTCGAACGGCGCGATGATTCGTCAGACGCAGATCCGCTTTGCGCCCGTTGTCGCCGGCGACGGCACCGCGTCCGTGCAATTGAGCTTCCAGGCGCAGACGCCGCACGGCGTGAAGACGGTGACGAGCGGCGGTAAAACGCTCAAGTGTCCGAACGACGTGACCGTCAGCCAGATTCTGCGCTTTACGATGCCGACCAATGGCAGCACGAAAACACTGACGCTCAGTGACGGCACCGAAGTGGCGGTCACTGCGAAACGTTGAATTTGCGTGGTGAATTGTGCGTGATACGGCAGCGGAAGCGGCTGCTCGCCGGCCAGTGTCGCTGCCAGTACGCAAGCGGATGTTTGCGATGCGGCCGCGTTGCGTGACGATGCGCATCGCATGAGCCGCATTCATGACATGCGATCGACGAATGGCAGACAAGCGGCGACGCAAAACGCGTCGCGCTGTGCATCTGTTTGCCCCCTCAACGTCCCGCCGCGGCCCGCTCCACCAGCCGCGCCGACAGAAACCGGTGCTCGGCCGAGAAGAGCCGCCGATACGTGAGCAGCACTGCGCCCACCGTCCCCAAGGCTGACGCCGCCGCGATCAGGAACATGATCACGATCTGATAGCGCACCGCCTGCAATGGCGACTGACCGGCCAGCACCTGGCCGGTCATCATGCCGGGCAGGCTCACCACACCGACCACGGCCATCTGATTGAGCGTCGGCATCATGCCCGCGCGCACCGCCTGGCGCGCCGGCGCCTGCGCCGCTTCCCAACGGGTCGCGCCGAGCGCGAGCGCCATGTCCACACGGTCACGCCGCGCGGTCAATTCCTCGGTCATCCGTTCGATGCCGAGGGACACGCCGGTCAGCGTATTGCCGAGGATCATGCCGAGAATCGGAATCGCATACTGTGGCTCGTACCATGGGTGAATACGGATCACGACGAACAATCCGACCGCGGCCACCAGCCACGAACTGACCCAGATCGACAGCACACTGTCCGCACGCTGTCCGGCATACGTGCGACTGCCGCGCTGCGCACCCGCGAAGCCGGCGATCAGCGTCATCACGATCATCAAGGGCAGTACCACGAACCAGTGGTCGTAACGGAACACCCAGCCGAGCACATAGCCGATCGCCAGCAACTGCACGACGGTGCGCACCGCCGCCCACGCGAGCTTGCGTTCGAGGTCCAGCTTGAGCGCCACCGACACCACACCGTTCACCACGATCAGCAACGCGGCGATCGCGACGTCCCAGAGACTCAGATTTTGCAAAGTCATTGGTCGAACTCCTGAGGCGCGGGGCTCACCGCGGATTCGTCGAGCACACCGGCGCGCATCGTGAGGTGCCGCGCGCTCATGCGTGCCGCTTGCGCCGGATCGTGCGACACCCACATTGACGCATGCCGGCCGGGGTCGGCATCGAACCACGCGTGCACCAGCGCCTCGATCGCACGCGATGACTCCGGGTCGAGCGACGCGGTGGGCTCATCCAGCAGCAGCACCTCGGGCGCGAGTTGCAGCACGCGAATCAGCGCGGTGATCTGCGCTTCTCCGCCGGACAACTCGCTCGCACGCTTGTCGAGAAAATCGTCGCCACGGCCGGCCTGAGCGGCGAGGCTCGCCGCGCGCGTGCGATCGAAGCGCACGTCGCGATAGGTCCGCAATTCGAACGGGTAACGCAGATTGTCCGCGACGCTGCCGTCGAGCAGCGCGGGCCGCTGCCGGATATACGCGACGTTGCGCCGGTAGCGTGGGATCGCCGCGCGCTCGACCGGCGCGCCGTGCCACATGATGCGGCCGGCATCGAGCGGGTCGAGCAGGGCGAGGGCGCGCAGAAACACGCTCTTGCCCGAACCCGACGGGCCGGTGACCGCGACGCGGTCGCCGGCGCAGAGGGCGAAGGTCGTCGGTTGCAGCAGGGTCTGCCCGCGCAATGCATCGCGCCGGACGATGCCGTCGGCGAAGACGAAGGGAACATCGGTCATGAGTGAGATCGTGGTGGATTTTTGCGTGGATTCGGAGGCCGCCATGACATTCCCTTACGTTTTCATGGAAGGGAAACCTGTGCCCGAACTGTGCGGCATGATAAAACGACCCCTATAAGACAATACTACCAGGCACGATACGTGCTGTCCCTCATGCAAAACGAAGAACAAAGGCGGAGCTTCTCAATGGCAGTGTCGATCACGATTGGACGACGAGCAGGAAAAATCATCGCATGGCTGGTGGCGATCATCGTCATTCTGACTGTCGCGCTGGGCATTTTTATTCTGACCTTTGACTGGAACCGGGCCCGGCCCTATATCAATGACAAGGTCACACAGGCGATCGGCCGGCCGTTCGCGATCAATGGCGATCTGAAAGTGGGGTGGCAGCACCCGGTCGGCGAGACCGGCTGGCGCGGCTGGGTGCCCTGGCCGCGCTTTTCGGCGGCCAATATCGCGGTAGGCAATCCCGACTGGACCCAACAACCGCACTTCGCGACGCTCGATGAAATCGACTTCGAGGTCAAGGTGCTGCCGCTGCTCGCGCACGACATTGTGATTCCCGCGATCAATCTCGTGAATCCGTCGGTCGACCTCGAACGACTGCTCGATGGGCGCAACAACTGGACCTTCAAACTGGCGTCTTCCAGCGGGCCTTCCGAATGGACGCTCGATCTGCACGACATCGCGTTTGCCAAGGGCAATATCGCGCTGTCCGATCAGCAGAAGACGGTCGAGATGCAGGTGGCCATCGATACGCTCGGCCAGCCCATTCCGATCGGCGAGGTGATGAGGCAGCAGGAGGCGGCGTCGCGCAGCGCGTCGGCGGAGGCGGTCGGCAAGGCGGGCGCGAACAAGCTCGCCGCACAGGCTAACGCGCAGGCCGCATCGGAAGCTGCGGCGGCCTCCGCGGCGGCGGCTTCCGGCGCTTCGTCGACGGAGATCACCGCTTCGGGCGCGACAGTGGCGAATGGCGCGTCGGGGGCGCCGGTTGCCGGCGGAGCGAATGGTACAAGCGAGGGGGCAAGCGGCGCAGCGGTGTCCTCGGCGTCGAGCACAAGCGAGGCAGGGGCGAACGGTGTGAGGCCGGCGATCCCGCCTTACGCGATCGGTTGGACCGTCAAGGGTACGTACAACAAGACGCCGGTGTCCGGTAGCGGCAAGCTCGGCGGTGTGCTGGCATTGCAGGACGCGAACCGGCCATTCCCGGTGCAGGCCGATGTGAAGGCCGGCGACCTGCGCGTCGGCCTCGTGGGCACGCTGACCGATCCGGCGCATCTTGCCGCGGTCGATTTGCGCCTCTGGCTGCAAGGCAGCAGCCTAGGGCGACTGTATACGCTGACGGGCGTGACCTTGCCCGACACCCCACCATATGCGACCGATGGGCGCCTCGTCGGTCAGTTCAAGTCTGGCGGCAACGTCTTCACGTATGAAAATTTTACGGGCCGGGTGGGCGGCAGCGATCTGAATGGCTCGCTGACCTACACGGCGCGTGAGCCGCGTCCGCTGTTGCAGGGCGAGCTGGTGTCGCATCTGCTGCAATTCGCCGATCTGGCGCCGATCATCGGCGCGGACTCGAAAGCCAGCAAGGCGAAGCGTGGCGACGCGACGGCGCAGCCGGCCAACAAGGTGTTGCCCGTGGAAGAGTTTCGCACCGACCGCTGGCATGCGATCGACGCCGACGTGAAGTTCACGGGGAACCGCATCGTCAAGGACACTAACTTGCCGATCACGGACCTGTACACGCACGTTGTGATGACCGACGGCGTGCTGTCGTTTGAGCCGCTGAAGTTCGGCGTGGCGGGCGGCTCGCTGTCGTCGGATATTCATCTGGACGGCAGCACGACACCGCTAAAGGGCCGCTTCGCGACGTCGGCGCGGCATCTGAAGCTCAAGCAGTTGTTCCCGAACTTCAAGACGATGCAGAACGCGCTCGGTGAAATCAACGGCGACGCCGCGCTGAGCGCGACCGGCAATTCGCCGGCGGCGTTGGCGGCGACGTCGAACGGCGAGGTGAAGGCATTGATCACTGATGGCACGGTGAGCCGCCTGCTGATGGAAGCCGCGGGGCTGAACGTGGCGAACGTGGTCTACGAAAAGCTGTTTGGCAATCGCGACGTGAAGATCAAGTGCGCGGCGGCGGATTTTGTCGCGACCAACGGTGTGCTGGATCCGCGCGTCTTCGCGCTCGACACGGACGACGCGGTGATCAATATCGACGGCAAGGTGAATCTGCGCGACGAATCGATGGATCTTGGCGTGCATCCGCATACCAAGGGCTTCCGGGTGTTTTCGCTGCGCTCGCCGCTGTATGTGAAGGGGACGTTCAAGGATCCGCACGTGGGGGTGGATGCCACCGCGCTGGCGCTTCGAGGTGGCGCCATGATCGGGCTCGGCTTGATCAATCCGTTTGCGGCGCTGATTCCGCTGCTTGCGCCTAGCAATAACCAACCGCTGCCGTGCGGGCAGTTGCTGACGCAGGTTCGTCAGGCGCCAAGCGCGCCGCCGCCGGGCGTGAAGCAGCAGGCTAAACCGGCCATTTCCCTGAACGGTGCGCCGGTGAGCAAGTCTGCCGCCGGCGCTGACTCGCCGGCTGCGGCTGCAAAGAAGCCCGCGGTCATGTCGCCGGCGACGGCGGCCGAATATAAAGGGAGTTGATGCTCTTTGCTTTGCCTGCGGCCGGGTGACAGGTGCCGCACAGGCGAAAGAGAAAAGGAAAAAGCGGAGAATCGGCGCCGCGTGCCTGAAAACATCGGCGCCGATAAAGAAAAGGAAAGAAAAGAACTACCTCAACGAGCGCGGCGCGGCATCCCCCGCCGCATCCTGCCTGCGAACCCCGCGGCGGGCGCCGCCAATGCGGGTGGCGCCGAACTCCATCAGGATCTTGCCTCTAGCCCGGCTGGCAAAGACCAGGAACCCAAACCCGTCGGCTTCATACCAATACCCGCCGTTCTCGAGTCCATCGAGCGGCTGCTCCAACGCATTGGTAATGGATTCCATGCAACGCCGCCGCAATTCGGCGGGCGCGGGATAGGGCGGCTGTGCGCCGCGTACACTGCACAGGAGAACGTCGAGCCCAGGCAGCACATGCGCATAGAGCACCGGCTCGTCTTGCGCGCGAGCGCGCGCAATTTTGGTGTCGAGCTGACCGAACGGCTTGAAATGCCGTAGTACCGCGAGGAACGACTCATCGCCGTCCACCTTCGCGCGTCTACGCTTTTTCGGGAAGGACATAAAAATTCGCCTGAAAAAGAATTGCAAGAAACGCAGCGTCCTCATGCGACAACTCCCGGCTTCGCGCGCCGCACGTCGATCTTTTATAGCATACGACAAGGCCGGATTCACGATGATTCGGCGTCTACGCCGTCCCACCGCGTCCCGCACGAATCATGCCGAACCGCCTCGCCGCGCGCTTTCCCTTCCCAGCACATCTGTCTCCATCATAGACGCACGCGCCACTGAAAAAACATCCCGTTTCAATAAAAAAGTCATTTTTATGTGGGCGAGCGCATCTTGCCGCTACGTTGAAATATCTCACATTCACGTCGATAATGGCCCGTCCGGCTACACTGCGGCGTGCGCGCCAGTCCGGCCTCGCAACGGCCCGCCCCGCATGGCGAGGCGCGCGGTCCAGGTGCGCTGCCGCGGCTTGAACGACCCTTCGGGCGAACATGAAACTATTCACCAAGGGTCTGCTGCTGATTGCAGTGCCGAGCGTGGTCGAGCTGGCGCTTCTGGGCGTCGTCTTCGATACCCAGGAGCAAACAGCGCAGGCCGCGCAGTGGGTCAGCAACAGCAAACAGATCCTTTATCAGTCGTCGGCCATTGTTGATCCGCTGCTGCGTCAGGCCGCGCGGGTCCGCACGGGTATGGTCGTCGGCGATCCGACGTTTATCGACCGCCATACGGTGTGGGTCGATCTCGGCGACCGGCTGTCGAATCTCGAATCGCTGGTGGCCGATACGCCGCAACAGGTCGAGCGCGTGCACAAGATGCAACAGGCGATTGAAGCCTATCGTGGGCAGGCTGCCGCGATCTCGCGGGCGCTGCACGCAGGCCGCAACCTGAACGCGTTTGCCGCGCTGGACGCGGGCGCGCTCCCCCAGCAGATCGCCCTGTTTCGCAGTGAGCTCGCTGAGTTCGGTAACGAGGCCTCCCGGCTCGACGCCGAGCGCGGCGCGGCCCTGGCACGGCGCCGCGAACGCCAGCAATATGCGCTGATCGCCGCCGTGTTGGGCTCGATGCTGATCTGGGCGGCCACCGCCGTGGTGTTTGCGCGCAGCATTGGCCGGCGCTTGGAGGTGTTGACGGGCAACGCGGAGCGTCTGGGCAGTGGTCGGCAGCTCGCAGCGCCGCTGTCCGGCAGCGACGAAATCGCCGCGCTCGACACGGTACTGCATCAGACGGGCGCGCGCCTGAGCGAGGCCGAAGGCGAGCAAGCCATGCTGAAAGCGCGGCTCGAAGCGCGCGCGCGGGAACTGGCGGCCGTCAACGAGGAGTTGCGCCAGGAGACGCAAGACAACGAAATGTTTATCTACAGCGTGTCGCACGATCTGCGCTCGCCGCTGGTGAACCTGCAAGGCTTTTCGAAAGAATTGCAGGTGTCGTGTGATGAACTGGACAGCCTCGTCGAGGCGGCGAAACTGCCGGAGGCCGAGCATCGGCGTATGGTGCATATCCTTGACGGCGACGTGCGCGAGTCGCTGCAATATCTACGTACCGCGGTGACGCGGGCGGCGGCCATCATCGACGCGCTATTGCGGATTTCGCGTGCCGGCCGGCTCGAATACCAGTGGCAGCGGGTGAGTGTCGGACAGGTGGTGGCCCGCGTGATTGACGCGCTGCAGGGCGCGATCAGGCAGCATGCGGCCGTGGTCACCGTGCGCGAGTTACCGCCCGCATGGGGCGACCCGGGCGCGATCGAGCAGATTTTCAGCAACCTGATCGGTAATGCGCTCAATTATCTCGACCCGGCGCGCAATGGGCGCATCGAGGTCGGTGTGCTGGAGCCGGAACCGGTCGACGAGACGGAGCCGCGCGCGTTGCGCACACGCACCTATTATGTGCGCGACAACGGCCTCGGGATTCCGGCGGCGTATATGTCGAAGGTGTTCCGGGCGTTTCAGCGTCTGCACGGCGACGTTGCGACCGGCGACGGCATCGGCCTCGCGGTGGTGCGGCGTATGGTGGAACGGCATGGCGGGCGCGTTTGGGTCGAGTCGGCGGAAGGTGCGGGGTCGACCTTTTTCGTCGTGTTGCCGGATCAGCCTGCGCGCCATTGAGTTGGGGCAGGTACCAGGGGAAACAGTGGGAACAGTTAAAAGTACTATGGAAAAACGGATCGTCAGCACGGGGGGCATATGAGTCAAGGGGAATCGGTCAATATCGTGCTGATCGAAGATGACGACGGCCACGCCACGCTGGTCGAGCGCAATCTGCGCCGTGCCGGCATTTCGAACGGATTCGTGCGCTTTCGCGACGGCCAGCAGGCACTCGATTACTTCTTCGGCCCGGCGCCCGCGGACGCCGCTGCCAGCCCTTTCCCGCCTCGCGAAGATCTGACGAATTTCGTCGTGCTGCTCGATCTGAAAATGCCGCGTGTGGATGGCTTCGAGGTGTTGCGGCGTCTGAAGGATTCGCCGCAGACAGCCGCGGTGCCTGTGATCGTGCTGACCACGACCGACGATCCGCGTGAAATCGCGCGCTGTTACGAACTCGGCTGCAACGTCTATATCACCAAGCCGGTCGAATACGACGCGTTCATCGAAGCCGTGCGCCGTCTCGGCTTCTTCCTGCAGGTGGTGAAGCTGCCGCCGGGCCACCGGTTGGCCGCGCCGTGACGGAAGGTTCATATGAAGGCGCTCCGAAAGCGGCCCGTGACAAGATAGCGGCACCAGACCTAGCCAAAGAAGACCCCGCATGACCGAAGAAGTGTCCATGCCGCCCGCCGCGTATGTGCTGGTCGTTGATGACGACGAAGGCATCCTGCGGCTCGCACGCAAGTCGCTCGAACGCGCCGGCTGCCGGGTGGCAATCTGCGCAGGTGTCGAGGCGGCTCGCGAGCGGCTCGCCGCGGGTGCGCCAGACCTGCTGGTGCTCGACTACCAACTCAGCGGGCCGGAGACCGGCCTCGATTTCTTTCGCCGCTTGCGCGCGGAAGGCGTGCGGATTCCTGCCATCCTCGTGACCGGCTTCACTGACGAATCCCGTGTGATCGAGGCGTTGCGTGCGGGTGTGTCCGATGTGGTGCCGAAATCGGGCGACTACCTGGATTACCTGCCCGAAGCCGTCGAACGGGTACGCTCGCAGGTGCGTTTGCAGAAGGCGTCGGACGAAGCCTTGCTGCTGCGTGACCGCGAGCAGCATTACCGGACGCTGTCGGAGGCGTTGCCGCACCTCGTGTTGACTTGCGACGCCGCGGGCGATTGTGATTTCCTTTCGAAGCAGTGGTTTGACTACACTGGGTTGGCGGAAAGCAGTTCGTACGGTCTCGCGTGGCTCGAAGCGGTGCATCCCGACGATCGTGAAGAGATTCGCCGTACCTGGCTCAAGGCGGTGACGGGTGGCGCCGGCGATTACCGGCACGAACTGCGGATTCGCCGCCACGATGCCGCCTATCGATGGTTCGACATCCGCGCGGTCGCCATGCGCGACGCCGAAGGCAACGTCAGCAAATGGTTCGGTAGTTGCACGGACATTCATCCCCAGCGCGAGGCGATCGAGGAGCGCGAGCGGCTGCTCGCCTCGGAGCAGGCCGCCCGTCAGATCGCCGAAGAAGCCAATCGTGCGAAAGATCGCTTCCTCGCCATGCTGTCGCACGAATTGCGCACACCGCTCACGCCCGTACTGGCGGGCGCCAGCGTGCTGGAGATGATCCCGGATCTGCCCGATCAGGCGCGCGCGAGCGTGCGCATGATCCGTCGCAACGTCGAACTTGAAGCGCGGCTGATCGACGATCTGCTCGATCTCACGCGCGTCGCGAACGGCAAGCTGCGTCTGTCGCTCGAAACCGTCGACGTGCATGAGGTGATGGACAGTGTGCTCGACCTCTTTCGCAGCGAGATCCAGGTCAAGCAGCAGGACGTGCACGTCGGCAAGAACGCGCAACACCATTACGTGCTCGCCGACCGCGCGCGGCTGCAACAGATGTTGTGGAACCTGATCCGCAACGCCGCCAAGTTCACGCCCGACGGCGGCCATATCTACGTGCGCACGCACGATGAACGCATGCACGTGCAGATATCGGTCGAGGATACGGGCATCGGCATCGAGCCCGAGCAGATCGGCAAACTGTTCAACGCGTTCGAGCAAGGCAACCAGAACATGACGCGGCAATTCGGCGGCTTGGGTCTGGGTCTCGCGATCACCAAGGCACTGACCGATGTGCACGGCGGGACGGTGATCGCGCAAAGCCCGGGCGCGCACTGTGGCGCGACCTTCACGATCACGTTGCCGACCGCCGCGGCGCCTCTGGAATCAACGCCCGTCGCCGCGCCCGATGACGTGCGTCCTAACGGCCTGCTGACCATTCTGCTGATCGAGGACCACGTGGATACCGCCGAGGTGATGGCGCAGCTGATTCGCAGCCTGGGTCACGATGTGACCACGGTGGGCCGCGTGGACGATGCCTTGGCCGCCACCCAGTTGCAGATGTTCGATCTGGTGATCAGCGATGTGGGCTTGCCCGACGGCACGGGTCTCGATTTCGTCAAAGCGTTCCGCGAGCATTCGGATGCGCCGGCAGTGGCGTTGACCGGATTCGGGACTGACGAAGATGTACGCCGTTGCCTGAGCGCCGGCTTTACTTCGCATCTGACCAAGCCGGTCAATTTTGGACAGCTCGAGACGATGATTGAAAGCGCGCTGAATCGGAAGGCGGAAAAGGACGCGTAGTGTGTTCGCGGCGTCGACTGGGTCGGCGTCATTTGTACGTGGCATGAAAACGGCCTGTGGCGATTTCCTCGCAACAGGCCGTTTTTGTTTGCGCCGGCTTATGTGCCGGTTCAAATGCCTTATGTGGTTTAAGGCGGCTTAAGGTGATTTAACGCGGTGACGGGTTTTTCAGCGAATCGCGGATTTCACGCAGCAGCACGACGTCTTCAGGTGTCGGCGGCGGCTCTGCCGGCGCCGCATCAGCCGGCTTGCGCAGATTATTGATGAACTTGACCATCAGGAAAATGATGAACGCGAGGATCACGAAGTTGATGGCCACAGTGATAAATGAGCCATAACCGAACACCGCCACGCCTGCCGTCTGCAAGTCTTTGTACGACTCGGGACTGCCTTTGAAGCTGGCGGGAATATCGCCGAGGCGAATGAACTTGTTGGAGAAGTCGAGGCCGCCGGTGGCAACGCCGACAACCGGCATGATCAGGTCTTTAACAATTGAATTGACGATCGTGGAAAATGCGCCGCCGATAATCACCCCGACGGCGAGATCCATTACGTTGCCTTTGAGGGCAAATTCCTTGAATTCCTTGACCATGCTCATATACGTTCCTCCCAGAAGTCCATAATCGAATGATACCAATCTGAGAAGGATAGGCTAGTCTTTTGGCACGGAAAGAGCGGCTTGGCTTTATCCCGGAGACTGCGACTGGCTATGGCGCGCCCGTTCGATATGCGCGGCAAAACTGACCGGGTCGGTATTGGTGCCGCACAGCAGCACGCCTACGCGCTTGCCTTGCAGCGTTTCGCGCAGCGGCCCGAGCAACGCTGCCGTCGCCGCGGCGCAGGCCGGTTCGACGGCTAGCTTAAGTTGTCCGAACAAGGTCAGCATGGCCGCGCGCAACTGGTCGTCGGAGACGGTGACGAGCTGGTCGATATGACGGCGGCACAACTCGTAGCTGTATTCCTCAGTATGCGGCGACGCCAATGAATCGGCAATGGTGTGCATGTGGCCCATCTTGACCGTGTGATTGGCCGCGAAGCTTTTGCCCATCGCATCGGATCCTTCCGGTTCGACGCCGTACACGTGCACCCGCGGATTCGCGAGCCGCATGGCGGTGGCCACACCGGCAGCGAGACCGCCGCCGCCGATCGGCACGATCACCGCTTCGAGGTCAGGCGTTTGCGTGGCCCATTCGTAGCCGAGCGTTGCCGATCCCAGCACGGTGCGATAACCGTTGAACGGATGCACGAAATAACGGCCTTCCTCCGCCTCGATACGGCGCACCAGTTCGAATGCTTCGGCAATGTTTTCCGCGAACACGATGTCGGCGTGATACTGCCGGCACAAGGCGACGCGTGCCGGATTGGCCGCACGAAACAGCACGACCTTCGCGCTGATGCCAAGACGCATCGCCGCGTACGCAACCGCCACCGCATGATTGCCGCCCGACACACAAGTGACGCCCGCGCTGCGTTGCGCTTCGTCGAGCGCAAGCAGGTTGGTGAACGCGCCGCGCGCCTTGAAGCTGCCGCCCGCTTGCAGCAACTCGAACTTGAAGTTCACTACCGTGCCTTCCAGCGACGGAAAGTCGAGCCGGTCGAATACCGGCGTTCGCGCCACCCACGGCGTCAACGCAAAGTGCTGCGTGGCGATGTCGTCGAGTGTGGGGATCGGCTCGCCGTTGATCGTATGGTCGGTGTGCTGCGGCGTGGCGGTTGACATGGCGTGGGTGTGTTTTCCTCGATATACCTAAGACTCTTTTTACGCTCGTCGGTTTCAGTGCGCTTCTTCGTACGCGTCCACCGACATGCTGTGGATGAATTTTTGCAGGAAGCGCTCGCACGCCACGAGTTGATCCAGGGCGACAAATTCGTTGGCTTTGTGCGCCTGCTGGATGTCGCCGGGGCCGCACACAATGCTCGGAATACCCGCCAGCGAGAACAGCCCCGCCTCGGTGCCGTACGCGACCTTGCGCTTGTCCTGGTCCGCAGTCAGCGCACGCACGAGTTGCGTGATCGCGGCCTGTTCAGACGAATCGAGCCCCGGCGCGGCGGCGATCTTCGTGATCTCGATGGCGGCAGATGGATGCTCGCGCAACATTTTCGGCAGCAGCGTTTCGCGTGCATATTGATCGATGCGCGCGAAGATCGGTTCGGGGTCGAGCGTGGGCAGATTGCGGAATTCGAACTGGAACTTGCATTCGGCCGGCACGGTATTGATCGCGTTGCCGCCGATGATCGTGCTGGTTTGCGCCGTGCTGAAGGGCACGTCATACAGTTCGTCGAACGGACCTTGCTCGCGGAATTGATCGGCCATATCGCGGATGTAGCAGATCAGGCGCGCGGCGTATTCGATGGCGTTCAAACCCTTCGGCGTCAGCGACGAATGCGCCGCCTGGCCGCGCACGCAGCACTGATACGCGTTAATGCCTTTGTGTGCCACGATCGGGCGCATGCTGGTCGGCTCGCCGACAATGCAGCCGTCCGGCTTCACGCCGCGCTTCATCAGATCGGCAATCAGGAGCGGTGCGCCGACGCAACCCACTTCTTCGTCGAACGACAAGGCGAAGTGAATCGGCTTGGCGAGCCTGGTGCGCTGCATCTCAGGCAAGAGTGCAAGCGCCGCGCCGATGAAGCCTTTCATGTCGCAGGTGCCGCGGCCATACAGCTTATCGCCGCGAATTTCCGGCTTGAACGGATCGCTGTCCCATTGCTGGCCGTCTACGGGCACGACGTCGGTATGGCCCGACAGCACCACGCCGCCGTTGGTCTCACCGTCGTGGGCGGGAATCGTTGCGAACAGGTTCGCCCATTTGCCGCTTTCGTCGTGGGTGAGCGTGGCTTCAATGCCGGCCGCGCGCAGTTCGTCGCGCACGGTTTCGATCAGACCGAGATTGGGATTGCGGCTCACCGTGTCCATCGACACGAGACGGGTCACCCAGGGAAGCGAGGCGGGGAGCGTTGCAGGCGAGGAAGAATGCGATTCAGAGGCGGGCGTTTGGGAGGGCTGCGCTGTTTCAGCGACGTGAGACATGACGAGACTCCAGCATTTGAGTCTTTCGATCATACCCAAAAAAACCTCAGCCGTATGCTGCGGCACGCGTTTGCGCACCGCAGCATGAACGGGAAACGGCTAGACGTATCCCGTTCTTTTAGGGGTGCCGGCGTTGGGGCCGGTATCTGTGCCGGTGCTGACACGATACCGGCGCGTTAGCACGCAACGGTGCGACACGTTAGCGCGCAGCAGCCGTGGCCGCCGTGCCGCGGCTGGGCGTCCCGAGTGCGCGCAAGGTTTCTTTCACCGTCGCCACACGCACGGCCAGATCCGGGCTGCGCGTTTCGATGCGTAGCTTGTCCTGGCCCGCCAGCTTGATGTGCTTGTGTTTCTGCACCATCTCGATGATCCGCATCGCGTCGATCGGCGGATTGGGGATGAACTGCAAGCCGATCACGGTTTCGCCCGCATCGATTTTCGAAATACCCAAGGGCTTGGCCGCCAACCGCAGACGATGCGTCTCGACGAGCGCATGCGCTTGCGGCGGTAACTTGCCGAAGCGGTCGATCAGCTCTTCCTGAATGCCGTCGATCGAATCGTTGTGTTCGCAATTAGCGAGGCGCTTGTAGAGCGACAGACGTTCCTGCACGTCGCCGCAATAGTTCGCTGGCAGAATCGCGGGTGCGTGCAGATTGATCTCGGTGGTCGCGGCGAGCGGTGCGGTCAGGTCCGGCTCCTTGCCCTCCTTGAGCGCTTTCACGGCGTCGTTCAGCATGTCGGTATAGAGCTGGAAACCGATCTCCTGAATCTCGCCCGATTGCTTGTCGCCGAGCACTTCACCCGTGCCGCGAATCTCGAGATCGTGCATCGCGAGATAGAAGCCCGAACCGAGTTCCTCCATCTGCTGGATCGCTTCGAGACGGCGCTGCGCCTGCTTGGTCAGTCCTTGCGGGTCATGCACCAGCAGATACGAGTACGCCTGGTGATGCGAACGGCCCACGCGGCCACGCAACTGGTGCAACTGCGCGAGACCGAACTTGTCGGAGCGGTGAATCAGGATCGTGTTGGCGCTCGGCACGTCGATGCCGGTTTCGATAATCGTCGTGCACAGCAGCACGTTCGCGCGTTGGGCAACGAAGTCGCGCATCACGCGTTCGAGTTCGCGCTCATGCATCTGTCCATGCGCAACCGCGATACGTGCTTCGGGTACGAGCGTTTCGAGCATCTGCCGGCGATTTTCGATCGTCTCGACTTCGTTATGCAGGAAGTACACCTGGCCGCCACGTTTCAACTCGCGCAGCATCGCTTCGCGAATCACGCTGTCTTCTTCGCGACGCACGAAGGTTTTGATCGCGAGGCGCTTTTGCGGCGCGGTGGCGATCACCGAGAAGTCGCGCAGGCCCTCGAGCGCCATGCCGAGCGTACGCGGGATCGGCGTTGCAGTGAGCGTGAGCACATCGACTTCAGCGCGCAACGCTTTCAACGCCTCTTTCTGACGCACGCCGAAACGGTGCTCCTCGTCGATGATCACGAGCCCCAGCCGCTTGAACTGCACATCCGACGACAGCAGCTTGTGTGTGCCGATCACGATATCGACCGTGCCTTCGTTGATCTGCTGGATCGCCGCGTTGACTTCCTTGGTCGACTTGAAGCGCGACAATTCGGCGATGCGCACCGGCCAATCGGAGAAACGGTCGGTAAAGGTTTGCATGTGCTGTTCGGCGAGCAGCGTGGTGGGCGAGAGCAGCGCGACCTGCTTGCCACCCATCACCGCGATGAATGCTGCACGGAGTGCAACTTCGGTCTTGCCAAAGCCGACGTCGCCGCACACGAGGCGATCCATCGGTTTGCCGCTCGTCATGTCGCCGATTACGGCAGCAATCGCCGCGGCCTGGTCCGGTGTTTCTTCGAAGCCGAAGCTCTCGGCGAACTTCACATAGTCTTTCGGTTCAAGCGCGAATGCATGGCCTTCGCGCAGGGCACGACGGGCGTACAGGTTCAGCAGCTCTGCCGCCGTGTCGCGGATCTGCTGCGCGGCTTTGCGTTTGGCCTTTTCCCATTGACCCGAACCGAGCGAATGCAAGGGCGCACTTTCCGGATCCGCGCCGCTGTAGCGCGAAATCACATGTAACTGCGCGACCGGCACGTAGAGCTTGCTGTCGCTCGCGTATTCGAGGTGCAGGAACTCGGTTTCGCCTTCGCCGAGATCCATCGTGACGAGGCCCATATAGCGGCCGATGCCGTGCTGCGAATGCACAACCGGATCCCCGATCTTCAGCTCGGACAGATCGCGCACCATCGAATCGACGTTGCTGGCCTGTTCCTGGCGGCGCCGTCCCGCGCGGCGCGCAAGCGGGCCGTAAAGCTCCGTCTCGGTGATGATCGCGATGCCGTCGACGGGCACCGCAAAACCATTCGCCAAAGGTGCGACGCCAAGCGAGAAACGCGTGTCGCTCGTGAGCCAGCTTTGGAATGTGTCGCTCGATGCCGGCTTCAGATGATTGTCGGCGAGCAACTGCAAAAGCGTTTCACGCCGGCCGGCCGATTCAGTGGCAAAGAGCACGCGGTTCGGCGTGGTGTCGAGATAGGCGCGTAACGCCGCGACCGGGTCCTCAGCGTGACGGTCGATCGCAAGATTCGGCAGCGGGGTCGACCAGCCGCCGCCCGCGTTGGCGGGCAAGACGAGCCGCGCGAACGGCTTGGCGAACGTGAAGAAATCCTCATCCGACAGGAACAGACGCTGCGGCTCCAGAATCGGCCGGTCGCGATCGTGCGACAGGAAGTTGTAGCGCTGTTTGGTGTCGTTGGTGAAGCGCTTGATCGCCGCGTCCAGATCGCCGACGAATGCCAGTTGCGCGCCTTCGGGCAGATAGTGGAAGAGCGTCGCCGTCTCGTCGAAAAAGAGCGGCAGATAGTATTCGATGCCCGCGGAGGGCACGCTGTTGCCGATATCCTTATAAATCGACGCACGGCTCGGATCGCCCTCGAAGGTTTCGCGCCAGCGGCTGCGGAAGGCGGTGCGGGCGGCTTCGTCGAAGGGGAATTCGCGGCCGGGCAAGAGACGCACGTCCTTCACCGGATAGAGGCTGCGCTGGGTGTCCGGATCGAATGCGCGGATCGAGTCGACCTGGTCGTCGAACAGGTCGATCCGGTACGGCAGGGGCGAGCCCATCGGATACAGATCGAGCAGCGAACCGCGCACACAGTATTCGCCGGGCCGCACCACCTGGCTCACGTGCTCGTAGCCGGCAAGCGTCAATTGCGCTTTGAGCCTGGCGTCGTCGAGGCGCTCGCCTTGCGAGAAGGCGAACGTGTAGCCTGCCATGAACGAGGCAGGCGGCATCCGGTACAGGGCGGTGGTGGCGGGCACCAGCAGGATGTCGCAGCGGCCTTCGCCGAGATCGTGCAGCGTAGCGAGGCGCTCGGAGACCAGGTCCTGGTGGGGTGAAAAGGTGTCGTAAGGCAGCGTTTCCCAGTCGGGCAGCAAACGCACGCGTGCCTCAGGCGCGAAAAAGCCGATTTCCTGCGACAGCCGCTGCGCGTCGACGGCGCTTTCGCAGACCACCGCCAATAGCGGCACCTTCTCGCGATAGGCGAGATGGTAGCGGGCGATCAGCAGCGCGTCGGACGAGCCGTGCGTGCCGTCGAAGGCAAAACGCTGGCCGGCCTTGACGAGCGCGACGGGCGGGGAGTACTGCGATGTTGCGGCGATGTCTGGCATAGAAGGGAAAAGGCGGCCTCAGGCTCACACGTGATCGGCAAGTTTACGCGTGTCAGGGCGTAGATGCGAAGGACGTATTATAAAATCCGTCCTTTACTTTGACCTCGCGGCATCCGCACTCGTGACTTCCCGTCTATTTGCCCTGATTCCGTGCGCTGGCACCGGCAGCCGTTCCGGCGCCGCGATGCCCAAACAATATCGCACTGTCGCCGGCCGCGACATGCTGCATTACTCGCTGGCGGCTTTCGACGCCTGCAGCGAGTTTGCGCAAACCCTTGTCGTGATTGCCCCGGACGACCAGCACTTCGACGCCCGCCGCTTCAGCGGCTTGCGTTTCGCCGTGCGCCGCTCGGGCGGGGCATCGCGCCAGGCGTCGGTGCTGAACGGCTTGCACGCACTGGCCGAGTTCGGCGCGCATGACGACGACTGGGTGCTGGTGCACGACGCGGCGCGGCCTGGCATTACACCTGGCTTGATTCGCACGCTGATTGGCGCGCTGAAGGACGACGCGGTGGGCGGCATCATGGCCTTGCCGGTGGCGGATACCTTGAAGCGGATCAATCCGGGTTCATCCGACGGCCGGATCGCCCGCACCGAGGCGCGCGATGGCCTGTGGCAAGCGCAGACGCCGCAGATGTTCCGCATCGGCATGTTGCGCGAGGCGATTCTGCGCGCGCAGGCGGACGGTCACGATCTGACCGACGAAGCGAGCGCGATCGAGTGGCTGGGGCACGCGCCCAAGCTGGTGCAGGGGAGTTTGCGTAACTTCAAGGTCACTTATCCGGAAGACTTTGATCTGGCCGAGGCGATTCTGTGCCGGCCGTCTTCGGCTTCCTGACTGGATAATCGAATTTTAATGAATGGGCTTGAGGGCTTGACGCATATGGATTTCAGAATTGGGCAGGGTTATGACGTGCATGCGCTGGTGCCGGGACGTCCGTTGATTATCGGCGGTGTGACGATTCCCTACGAGCGCGGGCTGCTCGGGCATTCGGATGCGGATGTGTTGTTGCATGCGATTACCGATGCTATTTTTGGCGCGGCCGCGATGGGGGATATTGGGCGGCATTTTTCAGATACGGATGCTAAGTTCGCTGGCGCGGATAGTCGGGTTTTATTGCGGGAGTGTTTTGCTCGTGTGACGGCGGCAGGGTTTTCTATTGCTAATGTGGATAGCAGTGTGGTTGCTCAGGCGCCCAAGCTGGCGCCGCATATCGAAGGAATGCGGGTTAATATCGCCGCGGATCTTAACCTGCCGGTTGAACGGGTTAATGTTAAAGCCAAGACTAATGAGAAGTTGGGGTATCTTGGGCGAGGGGAAGGGATTGAAGCGCAGGCTGCGGTTTTGCTGATCAAGAATTAAGGTTTGGGTTTTTTGCCGTTACGGCGCTTTTTGTTTGTATGCCTACGGCGTTGGGTTTTTATTGATCTGTTTGCCTGCGCGGCGCTTGTTTGTCTGTGCTTTTATGGCGTTGGCCTTTCCTTGATTTGGTATTGGTCTATTAGCGTTGCCCCTGTGCGGGGCAGGCAAAAGAAAGCGGCTCAAACCGCTAATTCTTAAGCGGGTCCCCTGGCTTGGAGGGGGTAGTGGTGCATCTGGAATCTGTGTTCTCGCACATTCGGCGTCAGTGACAAGGCATTCATACTTCCGGCGGCGCTGCGCGCGCCGACGCGTTATTCAACAACCGATTGCTTCGGTTTCGGTCCGGCATTTTAATCGGCACCGCGGCCGCTTGCGGAACTCGCCTTCCAAATGCTTGGGTGCCTCGCCGAGGCGAAGCCGATGGCTCCCACCACACGTAATCGAAGCCCCACGGTTTCCCATGCAAACCCGTCCGCGACGCACGCAGTGCGGAGTGGGGGCTGATGAATCCTTTGTCACTGGCGTGGAGTGTGCGAGGGCACGGATTCCAGATGCGCCACTACCGCGACTGTGCGGGGGGCCGCTTAAGAATTAGCGGTGTGAGCCGCTTTCTTTGCTTATCTTTCTTTGCGGCGGCAAAGAAAGTAAGTGCCGCCCCGCACAGGGGCAACGCTAATAGACCAATGCCAAATCAAGGAGAGGCCAAAAAGTCAGATCAAGGAGAGGCCGCCGCCATAAAAGCACAGACAAACAAGCGCCGCGCGGGCAAACAGATCAAGAAAAACCCAACGCCGTAGGCATACAAACAAAATTCACAAAGAAGACCACGAGCGCGCAGCGAAAAACCCCTTAATCCCGCTGCGCGCGAAAAAAACCTATTCACCTTCAGCAGCAATACACTGCTTACAGCGTTGCGCCGCCGACCGCGCGGTTGCAAGGACACTCTTCGTCCGTTTGCAGAGCGTCGAGAAGACGTAGCACTTCTTCCGGGTTACGGCCGACGTTCAGGTTATTCACCGAAACGTGTTGAATCGTATTGTCCGGATCGACGATGAACGTTGCGCGTAGCGCCACGCCGGCTTCCTTGTCGCGCACGCCGAGTTGGTCGATCAATTCGCCCTTCACGTCTCCGAACGAATAGTGGTTCAACTTGTTCAGGTCCTTGTGCTCGCGGCGCCACGCCAGTTTGACGAATTCGTTGTCCACACTGCCGCCAAGCAGCACCGCGTCGCGCTCTTCGAAATCCTTGGCCAGCCTGCCGAATTCGACGATTTCAGTCGGGCACACAAACGTGAAATCCTTCGGGTAGAAATAGATAACCTTCCACTTGCCAGGAAAAGACTGTTCGGTGATCTCTTCGAACGCCGACACGCCGTTTTCTTCATGATGGTTGAAACCGGGCTTGGCTGCAGTCACGGTGAACGCTTCGAGTTTATCGCCGACGGTTTTCATGCGAATGCTCCTTCGTGTGATGGAAAAACAGCCTGTTGAGCTTGAGGCTACCAGCCCGTCATAACGAGCACGTTACACGTTTTTGACTGTAGCTCTATTGAACTATCCGCTCAATAGTTTTCATCTAACACTATGGATCGCTATTATTCAACGCGTCCGACGGTCGTACGGGCAGAGTAATGCCCCTTCCGATCAGGCACCTTTTGCCAGCGGAAACTCGATCGTCACCTCGAGCCCCGGGCCTGGCGTGCGATTGCGCAGGCGCAGCGCGCCGCGATAACGGCCTACCAGTCGCTGCACAATGGCCATGCCAAGGCCTGTGCCGTTCGCCTGGGTGCGCGCTGAATTCACACGATAGAACGGGCGTGTGACAAGGGCCAGTTGGTCTTCAGGAATGCCGGGCCCTTCATCGACCACCGACAACTCGACCCGCGAGTGTGACACCCGCGTTTCCAGAATCACATGCGGTATGCCATCGCCGTCGCTCAAACCGTACTTGCGCGCATTCTCCAGCAGATTGCCGACCACGCGCCGCATGTCGGTCTCATCCGCCTCGATCACCGCCGATGGCGCGAGGCGCGTGATCAGCCGCATGCTGTCTTCGCTTTGCATCCGCGCGGCAAGCTCGCCGGCGATCACCGACAGGTCGACAGGCTCCGGCACGCGCTGCACCGGACGAGCGTAATCGAGGAACCGGCCAATGATCATGTCCATCTGCTCGATGTCGTCGACCATCGCATCCTTGGTCGCCTGGTCGGACGGGCTCATTTCGGTTTCGAGCCGCAGCCGCGCGAGCGGCGTGCGCAGATCGTGCGAGATGCCCGCGAGCATGAGCGCGCGGTCGGCCTCGAGTTGTTCGAGGTCCTGCACCATCTGGTTGAAACTGCGATTGGTCTCGGCGGCCACGCCCATGCCGCGCTCGGGTAAGGGCTCCGGCGACTGGCCGGAGCCGACCTTGCGCGCGGCCATGGCGAGCCGGGCGAACGGACGGTTCACGAGACTCGTGATGAACGCGGCGCCGAACAACGATAGCGCGAGTGCGAACACGCCCCAGCCGGCCCACTGCAAGCCCGTCGCGTTGTCCAGTTGATCGCGGTCGAGCGCCACCCAGTAATCGTCGTCGTCGATCTTGAAGCTGATCCAGACGCCAGGGATGTCGTTGACGCTCTGGGCAATGACCGTGTCGTCGCCGAGGCGGCCGCGAATGTCGTGTTCGATCAGCCGGTTCAGCGACTCGTCGGGCTGCAGTTTGTACTTGTCGGTGGTTTCACGCGGGTACACGCGCACCCCTTCATTGCTCTCCAGATCCTGCAGCAGTGCGCGCCGCAAGTCGGGATCGGAATAGAGGAGTGCGGTGCGCGTGAGCTTGACGATAGCGACCAGCTGCAAAGCCACGCGCTGTGCGCGCGGCTCGCGTTCGATCACCCGAAAGCTCTGGAACCACGCGGCGAGACTGACTGCGATCAACAACGCGATCAACAGAAAGGTCCGCCAGAAAAGGCCGCCGAACGCGAGCGTCAGGAGGCGCCGGTCGATCCGCATGGGCCCTTCTTATCTGGAACGATCTTGCATGGGACCAGGGTAAGCGCTTTGCACGGGACCAGAGTAATCGCGCTGAAGCGCGAACTCTGGTCGACAGCTAAAGCGCCAACTCTGGCCGACTGCTTTGCATGGGCCCAGAGGTAAGGCGCTAAAGCGCCAACTCTGGTCGACAGCTTTGCATGGGACCAGAGTAATCGCGCTGAAGCGCGAACTCTGGTCGACACAGGGAGTGAGAACAAACTCAGGCTGCACCGTCAGGAATGAACACGTAGCCAAGACCCCAGACGGTTTGAATGAAACGCGGGCTGCCCGGATCAGGTTCGATCAGCTTGCGCAGACGCGAAATCTGCACGTCGAGGCTGCGGTCGAAGACTTCATATTCACGGCCGCGGGCAAGCTCCATCAGCTTTTCACGCGACAGCGGCTGACGCGGGTGACGCGCAAACACCTTCAGCACCGAGAACTCACCCGTGGTCAGCGGAATTTCCTGGCCGGCCTTGGTGAGCGTGCGGGTGGCGAGATTCAGCGCGAACTCGCCGAACTCGAACACTTCCGTGGTTTCGGACGGCGCGCCCGGCAACTCCGACGGCGACTGGCGGCGCAGCACCGCGTGGATCCGCGCGACCAGTTCGCGCGGGTTGAACGGCTTGGGCAGATAGTCGTCTGCGCCCATTTCGAGGCCGACGATACGATCGACGTCTTCACCCTTGGCCGTCAGCATGATGATCGGCGTGCGGTCGTTGCTGCCGCGCAAGCGGCGGCAGATCGACAGGCCGTCCTCGCCGGGCAGCATCAGATCGAGCACCAGCAAGTCGAAGCGCTCACGCACCCATAGCTTGTTCATGGACGGCGCGTTCTCGGCAACGTAGACATTGAAGCCCTGTTCACCGAGGTAGCGGCGCAGCAGATCGCGCAGGCGCGGATCGTCGTCGACGACGAGGATTTTCGAAGGGTTTTTAGTTTCCATGGTCGGCATCTTAGCGCGATTAGAAAGTAGCGCGCGGTTGCATCATTTATCGGGTTACAGTCAGTTACAAAATTTACCCGCACTGTGGCACGACGTAAAGCACGGGCAGGTAGACTCCTTTACTGAATGCGGCTGTTCGGTGGATACTTCACTCGACTAAAACTCTCGCACCCGGCTCGCTACCGGGGTTTGTATACGCATTTGAGGTAGCCGGTTGCCGCGCCACGAAGGGAACAACATGAAGGGAGGGGTTTGGCCGAATGTGCGCCTAAGCGTAATTGCACTGGCGATAGCCGGGACGCTTGCAGGCACACTAGGACCAACGCTCGCCCACGCCCAGCCTTCGGCCGACAGAGCTGTAAGTGAACGCGTGCCCAGACCGCCTAATTCCAAAGCGAATCGCCGCAACCCCAACGTCAACAACGACCGCCCTGCGTCAGACGTCATGTTGCGCACCGCAGTTCCCCCCGACCTTGATCAACGTCGCCGTGATGGTCATATGACGCCCGACGAACGGCGTCTGTTACGGCAGCACATCGAAGACGCTGTCCGCGAACTCTACAAACGCTAGCTATTTCCGTGCCCGCTCTGGGCACGCCGGTCGCGCCTTCTCCGCGCGTGAAAAATTTCGTTGCACTTCCCCCGTCAACTCTGCTGCTCCGTTTGCCGTTGAGTCGCCAGAGCACAGCGTGTTTTGCATGCGCGAATGCCGTTTCGTGACGCCCCGCAACCGGATGATCGATGATGAAATTGCTGACAGGCGGTAATCGTGGGCGATGGCTTGCAGTCACCGCCACTGCGCTCGCGGCAGTGACGTGGTGTGCGCCGGCATCGGCCGAGCAGCAAGGCGCCTCCAATGCGCCTCTCCACAACAGGCATCGCACGCCGGCTGCCGCGTCGGCCGTTTCCCCAACCGAGCAGGACATCCTTGACGCCGATGACGCGCGCTTCTTCCTGACGCGCGTCGGCTTTGCGCCCGATAGCAGCGAGGTCACGCAATACGTTGGACTCACGCGCGAGCAGGCGGTCGACAAGGTACTGGCGACCGCCCGAACCGAAGCCGTCACGCCGCTGCCGGAGTGGGTGCTCGAACCGATCCCGACACGCGACATCCGCAAGACGTGGACGGACGATCAACGCCGCGATGAGCAGCGACTGCGCGGCCAACGTTACGAATTATTACGTGCGTGGTGGGTGCGCGAGATGTTGAGCACGCCGTCGCCGCTGACCGAGCGCATGACGCTCTTCTGGCACAACCACTTCACGTCAGGCCAGGACAAGGTCCAGTATCCGCAGCAGATGGCGCAGCAGAACATGCTGTTGCGGCGCGACGCGCTCGGCAACTTCGGCGAGATGCTGCACGGCGTCGCGAAAGATCCGGCGATGCTGCAATACCTCGATGGCGCGAGCAATCGCAAGGGCAAGCCCAATGAAAACTTCGCGCGTGAAGTGATGGAGCTGTTCACGCTTGGCGAAGGGCACTACACGCAGCGCGACGTATCGGAAGCGGCGCGCGCCTACACGGGGTGGAGCCTTGATCCCGACACGCAAGCGTACGTGTGGCGTGCCAACCAGCACGACGACGGTGACAAGACCGTGCTCGGTCAAACCGGTCCGTTCGACGGCGATCAGGTACTCGACATCCTGCTGACGCGACCGGAAACCGCGACCTTCGTCACGACCAAGCTATGGCGCGAGTTCGTCTCCGACACACCGGACCCTGCTCGCATCGCTCCGATCGCCGCGCAGTTCCGCGCGAGTCACTACGATATCAAGGTCGCGCTGCGCGGCCTCTTCCTGAGCGATGCGTTCTGGGACGACAACGATCGCGGCGTCCTTGTGAAATCGCCGGCTGAATTCGTGGTCGGGACACTGCGCACGTTCGACATCGGCTACGACAACACGGCACCGTTCGCCGCGCAGATCCGCACGCTCGGCGAGAACCTGTTCTATCCGCCGAACGTCAAAGGATGGCCGGGCGGCACGATCTGGATCAATAGTTCGACACTGCTTGCGCGTAAGCAATTCGTCGAGCAACTATTTCGCGCGACTGAAACCGCCGGTCCGCGGCGCATCAACAATCCGATGAGTGCAAAGGTCGCGGCGAGCGGTGCACAAGCCAATATGCAGGCGATGCCGCCGATGCAGCGCGCGATGGCGCGTGTCGGCCAGACCGGCCAAGGTGGCGTACGCTTTGACATCGACACGTGGCTTGCGCATTACAACACCGCGCCGACGGCGAAACCGGGGCTCTCGGCGGAGCTTCAGTTGCAGCACGCGGTCCTGCCGCTCACGCCGGTCGACGCGATCGAAACCGATTCGACCGCCAGCGCTTATCTGGAGGCGTTGCTGATGGACCCCGCTTATCAATTGAAGTGAGCAACGGGGACAAGCGGCGGAATTGAGCCGCTCAACCGTTTAACCCAGATCAGCAGCGCAAATAAATGGTCCGTCGACGCCGGCAAGCCGCGCGCCATGACAATCGAACGAGGTGCAGGATGAAACGACGCAGCTTTCTCTCGATGGGCGCAGCTGCCGGCGCGACGCTCTGGTTGCCACG
The DNA here is from genome assembly GCF_013177695.1 of Paraburkholderia solitsugae. GTDB lineage: Bacteria > Pseudomonadota > Gammaproteobacteria > Burkholderiales > Burkholderiaceae > Paraburkholderia > Paraburkholderia solitsugae. The sequence continues at coordinate 38,847 of NZ_WOEY01000093.1, forward strand.
CGCCTTCGGCGCGCAAGCGGCACCCCAGAGCGGGCCAATGAGTCGCGGCTACGGCAACCTGCTGATTCTCGTCGAACTGAAGGGCGGTAACGACGGTTTGAACACCGTGATTCCGTTTGCCGATCCCACTTACTATCAGCTGCGCAAAAACATCGGTATCAAACGCGAGCAAGCGATTCAGCTCGACGAGCGTACCGCGCTGCATCCGTCGTTGCAGCCGCTGATGCCGCTTTGGCAAAGCCAGCAACTGGCGATTGTGCAGGGCGTCAGCTACGCGCAACCCAACCTGTCGCATTTCCGCTCGATCGAGATCTGGGACACCGCGTCGCGTTCGGATCAATATCTGCGCGAGGGCTGGCTCACGCGCGCATTCGCGCAGGCACCGGTGCCTGCTGGTTTTGCCGCCGACGGCGTGGTGATCGGCAGCGCTGAAATGGGACCGCTCGCCAACGGTTCCCGCGCGATTGCGCTGGTCAACCCGGTGCAGTT
>NZ_WOEY01000094.1 GCF_013177695.1 Paraburkholderia solitsugae
CGGAATCCGGAACTGGCGCACATTCTCGACGTCGAGAACGACATCGTGAAAGCCGCCGACCGCCTGCGTCCCACACCAGGTCAGGCGCAATTGAAGACCGTGTTCCCCGGCGGCGCATTCGGCAGTTCGATCAAGACAGCGATGCAAGTGCTCGCCGCTGGGGATACGGCGCAAGGACAGCCGAAGAGTGGGCAGGGCGTCGCGGTGATCCGTTTGACGCTGAACGGTTTCGATACGCATCAGAACCAGCCTGGTCAGCAGGCGGCGCTGCTCAAGCAACTGGCCGAAGGGTTCGCGTCGATGAAGTCGGCGCTGGTGGAGCTCGGCCGCTGGAACGAGACGTTGGTGATGACCTACGCCGAATTCGGCCGGCGCCCGCGTGAGAATCAGAGCAACGGCACTGACCACGGCACCGTTGCGCCGCATTTCGTGATGGGCGGGCGAGTGCGGGGCGGTTTGTACGGCGTGCCGCCGGTGCTAACGCGGCTCGACGGCAATGGCAACTTGCCGGTCGGCGTCGATTTCCAGCAACTCTACGCGACCGTGCTCGGGCCCTGGTGGGGACTCGACGCGTCCGCGATCCTGCAGCAGCGGTTCGAGCCGCTGCCGTTACTACGCGTCTGATAATGAGTGGAGCTTGCTTATCAGCATGAGATGGCGGCCGTTGCGTCGCGTGCTTACCTGGCGCGCCACGCGATCCAGAGTTTGCGGATCGGCGTCAACGCGATACGCTGATGCAGCACGTGATAGCCGTCACGCTCGACTTCATCCAATAGCGCTAAGGCCAGTGCCGCCTGCGCCACCAGCGTGCGCTGCGAGCGGCGCTCATGCGCGGGTATGGCGGCGAGCGCTGCATGCAACGCATCGCGGGCCCGCTTGGTCTCGAAGCGCATCAGCTCGGTAAATGCGTCGGAATATTTCCGATTGATCAGATCCGCAGCGGTAACGTGAAAGCGCTGCATTTCGTCGATCGGAATATAGATGCGGCCGTGACGCGCGTCATTTCCGGTTTCGACAACGAACTGCGCAAGCTGCAGCGCCTCGCCGAGCGGTGCCGACCAGCTTGACGCCTGTGCGCTGTCTTTCGCCGTGGCACGCGCGATCAGCGACGCGAAGGTGCCGCCGACGCCTTGCACGTAGCGCCGCAGATTCGGGTAGTCGAGGTAGCGTGCCTGGTCGAGATCCATTTCGAAACCGGCGAGCAGCGCTTGCAATTCCGGATACGCGGCCTGCACGTCGGGCAGATAGGCCGCCAGCGCCTTTGAAACCGGATGCGACGGCGAGCCCGAAGCCAGCGCGGCGAGCTCGTTTTGCCACCACGCGAGTTTGGTGCGGCCGATGGCCGGATCGCTGGTTTCTTTAACGGTTTCCTCGAACTCGCGGCGCAGCGCGAACAGCGCGGTCAGGAGCGGTTGGCTTGCCGCGGGCGCCTGCCGAAGCGCATAGTAAGTGCTCGAGCCGGGCGGCGCCGCTTTCTGCTGGCAGTATTCGTCGAAATTCACAGGATTGGAATGTGGGGAAGGGCAGGCGAAGAGGAGCGCGGTGCGCGCGCGTTTAACCAAAAATTGTAGCATCGACACTCCTTGGGTCGATGCGTGAGCAAATGCAGACAAGCGCGAATCAATCGGTTAGAATCTCGCGCTTACGCTTTCGGGCGCGGGTTTTTAACGCGATCGTGAGCAGGCAGGACATCGGGCAAGAGGCATTGCAGCTTGTCCGGCTGCGAGGGTGGCGAAATTGGTAGACGCACCAGGTTTAGGTCCTGACGCCCGCAAGGGTGTAGGGGTTCGAGTCCCCTCCCTCGCACCATCCCTATGTAGCAGAGAACCCCGTTAAGTCTTCGACTGACGGGGTTTTTTGTTTTCGATGTGACTTGCGCTGAGCCTCGCGTGCCCGGCAGCGCTCAGGCGTCCGGCGCGGGCGATTGCTGTCCGGCTTGTGTGCCTGGCAACTCGGCTTGTGCGGCGCCTTCGAGAAAACGGCGGGTCGATTCGAATGCCTGCAGCATGGGATCGGGCCACGGCGTTTGCAGCATGACGGCCTGATGGTTTTCGAACGCCGACGACAACAGTTTTACCAGTTCGGGCGAGCGCAGATGACGCAGCAGCACACTGACGGCGATCGCCGTTGCCTGGCTCGCGCCGGCGGTTTGAAGTTCTGAGGCGGTGAGGGCCGCTACCTGTTTGTTGATGTCCACTGAAACGTCCCTGGATGAAATGGGGGTGATCGAAGGCCTGGCGGCCGAGCCCGAATTTTGACATGGTTGGTGGCTTGCCGCGAACGCAGCGGCCTGGCCGGGCCTGCTATGCTCAAAGCGTGACGATCGTTTTCAGCGCAGTTAATCTATTAAACGATATGCAGTTGATGTAGCTGAACGCCGCTGCTGGATTTGTCCGAGGCAATCGGGTGTCCATCGAGCAGCGCCCGACATGACGTGGTATCCGTTGTGGCGCATATTGCGTGGATTGTTAATCCGGACATTGGGCACATTGGATGCGTGGAGTTAGAAATGGCTGCTTGGGTCCGCTCTGGCCGGGTTGTGGCGCGCACGTGTTCGAACCATACCGGTCGGTGCGTCCGTGCGGACGCGCTTGTGCTCATCGCCGGCAGCCCACGGATTAATCCTGTGAAAATAAGCCGCGTAGATTCGACAAAAAGCGATATGAATCGACGAATAAGCATCACGCATTCTGCGTCGCTCGCTCAATGGTTCAAAAGCGTGGTTCAAAGCTCGATTTACATGGTATTCTGCGCGCCGATTTTCGCCGCGTTGTTGATGCGATAGTCTCGGATTAATCCGTGCGACAAACGAATCTCGCAGCTGAAGACAATAAAAGAGGGATGCGATGAGCGTGATATTTGCCGTGATCGGTGCGGTGATCGGGATCATGGCCGCCGTGTCGAACGATTTTTCGATCGCTTTCGGTGCATTGATGGGTGGGGTGGCCGGCGTTGCGCTCGCCCGTCTGCTGCAAAAGAGGTCCCCACGTGTCGCGAACGAACCCGCGCCCAAAAAACCGGCGGCGTCCGACTACGGGAACCACCCGGCCGGCAGCCCATCTGGCGAACTGGCCGCGCGCGTCGAGCGACTCGAGCACGAGATCGTCGTTCTGCGCGGTGAGATCCGCGAGTTGCGGGCCAGTGTCACCGGCGCATCGGCAGCCGTGCGCTCGACGGTGAGCGCCAGCGCGGTCACGCCGCCGGAGTCGGCCGAAGCGCCTGCATCGAGCCGGCCGGCCGCGCCGAACCCGCTGAATGCTCAGCCAGACAGCCCGCCGACGTTGTCGCCGTCCGCCGAGCCAGCGCTGCCGCCATCGCTTTCCGCCGAACCGCTTTCAGCGCAAACCCCGTCCACGCCACCCTCTCCGCCCGCACCGCCGCGCGGTCCCGGTCTTGCCGAACGCATCTTCAGAAGCGGCCGCGACTGGCTATTCGGTGGCAACACGGTCGTGCGGGTTGGCATCATCGTGTTGTTCTTCGGCATTGCGTTCCTGCTCAAATACGCGGCGGACAACAGCCTGCTGCCGATCGAGTTCCGCCTCGCCGGCGTGGCGCTTGCCGCGACCGCCTTGCTCGGGCTCGGCTGGCGCATCGGCGAGCGCCGCGGCGCGTACGGGCTGATCTTGCAGGGCGGCGGCGTCGGTGCGCTCTATCTGACGGTGTTCGCCGCGACGAAGCTCTATCATCTGTTGCCGGCGGGCGCGGCCTTGCCGCTGATGATCGCGATCTGCGGCTTGAGCGCGTTTCTGGCGGTGCGGCAGAACGCGTCGTCGCTGGCCTTCATGGGCAGCGCGGGTGGCTTTCTCGCGCCGGTTCTCCTGTCGACGGGCGGCGGCAGTCACGTAATGCTGTTCAGCTACTACGCGTTGCTCAACGCGGGCATTTTCGCGATTGCGTGGTTCAAGGCGTGGCGCCCTCTGAATCTGCTTGGCTTTGTGTTCACGTTCTCGATCGGCGCCGTGTGGGGCGTGACGGCTTACCGGCCTGAGTTGCTTGCCAGCACCGAGCCGTTCCTGATCCTGTTCTTCCTGATGTATGTCGGCATCGCGTTGCTCTACGCGGTGCGCTGCGAGGTCGCGCTTAAGCATTACGTCGACGGCACGCTGGTATTCGGCACGCCACTTGTGACGATCGGTCTGCAAGCGGCGCTGATGAGGGGCATCGAATTCGGTCTCGCGTGGAGCGCGGTGGCGCTGGCCGCGTTCTACCTCGCGATCGCGGGCTGGCTGGCGCGACGGCGCGTGCGCCTCGACATGATGTTCGAGGCCATGCTCGCGCTGGCCGTGATTTTCGCCACGCTCGCCGTGCCGCTCGCTTTCACCGGACCGACCACGAGCGCGACCTGGGCAATCGAAGGCGCCGCGATCACCTGGCTCGCCGTACGTCAGCGGCGCCTGGCCGCGTTTGGCTTCGGCTTGCTGATGCAACTGGCCGCAGCGGGCGCGTTTGTCGTCGGCACGCTCGCACCGATCGACGGCGCGCATGCGTGGCCAGTCCTGAACGGCGCGTACATCGCGACTGTGCTGATCGCGGTTGCGGGCATCTTCACCGGATGGCGGTTGCATGGCCGCAGCGAAGCGGGCGCGTGGCACGCATGGATGCCGCAGATCGGCCTCGTCGCAGGCGTATGGGGGCTGTTGTGGTGGACCATGGGTGGACTCCACGAAATCCATGCGTACGCTCAGGCTCATCTTGCGTACGATCGCGATCGTTTCGAGACTGCTGCCATCGCACTGTTCGCTGTTCTAACTGCCTGGCTCGCGCACGCCGCGCACCGCAAGCTGCGCTGGCCGCTCGCCGAACTGCCGGCACTGGCGCTTGTGCCGGTCCTCGCTCTGCTGACGCTGAGTCTGTTCATGTTGAGCATCACGCCGGTCAGCGGTTGCGGTTGGCTGGTTTGCGCGCTCGTCGCGGCGTCTGCCTACGTGCTGCTGTGGCGTCAGCAGCGCGACGTCGGCGATCATGTGCTCGCGCCGCTGCATGCGCTGATGTTCTGGACGGCCGGCGCGCTCCTTGCGCTCGAAGGCTATTGGGGCTTGCGCGCCTACGTGCCGGAAGGCGCATGGAGCTGGAGCGCGTGGGCCTATGGCTTTGGCGTTCTGCTGCTGTTGGTGGCCGGCGTCGGGCATCGTTTGCGCTGGCCGGTCGCACGCTTTGTAGAGGCCTATCAGGTGTGGGCCGCAGCACCGCTCGCCGCCTTGCTGTGGCTGTGGAGCATCGCGAGTGTGACGAGCGACGGCAGCGCCGCGCCGCTCTTCTGGCTGCCGATCGCGAATCCGCTGGATGTGGCGCAGATCCTCGCCTTCATCGCCTGCGCCGTATGGTTGCGGCGCCTTCGCGCATTAGGCGTGCACTGGCATCCGCGGGCTTTCGACTACGCGGTGCTCGCCACGCCGTTCCTGTGGTTCAACGCACTGCTGCTGCGCACGCTGCATCATCATTTCCATGCGGCGTACGATGTGGAAGCGGTGTTGGCGTCGTTCAACTTCCAGCAGGTGTTCCTGGTCGGCTGGAGCGCGTTTGCGTTTGCCGGGCTGTGGCTCGCGCGTCGCGACAGCATCGTGCGCTTGTGCGCGATTGCGTCGACGCCGCTCGTGCTGGTGATGTGGGTGTGGACGTTCTATGCGAACCTGACGCAGGACGGCGGCGCGTGGGCGCGTCTGCCGCTGCTCAATCCGCTCGACCTGGTGCAGGCGGTGATTTTTGCACTGGCGGCGTTGTGGCTCGTGCGCATCAACCGCCTCGGCGTGCCGATCGACCAATACCGCGTGCAGTTGCAGGTGGCGGTCGGCGTGACTGGATTCGTCTGGCTTAATGCGATGCTGCTGCGCACGCTGCATCATTGGATCGGCGTGCCGTATCAGCTTGACCAGATGTCACACTCGATGCTTGTGCAGGCTTCAGTATCGGTATTCTGGACGGTCTGCGCGTTGGCTATGATGATCTGGTCGACCCGCCGGGCCAGCCGGCTATTCTGGTTCATCGGCGGCGGACTGCTGGCGGCGACCGTCGTCAAACTGTTCCTGTTCGATCTGTCGCACGTGACGGGTATCGAGCGGATCGTGTCGTTCATCGGTATCGGCCTGATGCTGCTGCTGATCGGCTACTTCTCGCCGTTGCCGCCCAAGGTGGCCGTTCTGGAAACTGAGCAATGAAGCGTGTCTTGATAGTGACGGGGTGGTGTCTTGCGATCTCGTCCGTGTGGGTTTCGACCACTGCGCTAGCGGCCGATCGGTTTGCGCAGCGCTTTGCACTCGAACTCGAAAGCGGCGCCGCTTATTACAGCGTGACACTTCCGGCTGCCGTCTACGCCGCCAGCCAGCGCAGCGATCTCGGCGACGTGCGCGTGTTCAATGGCGCCGGCGAACCCGTGCCGTATTCGCTCGACTCACCCCGTGAGCCTTCCCGCACGCCGACCACGTTGCGTCCGGTGCGCTGGTTCCCCATGCCGCCCGCCGCGCCCGGCGGCACTGGCGCGCCACTCGGCGTAACGATTGCCGCCGACGGGTCGCTGCGTGCAACCGCGACCCCGCCGGGCCGCGCGCAAGATGACGCCGACCTGATCGATGTCGCGCGCGAGACGCGGGCGGGCGCTCGGATAGAGGCATTGGTCGTCCACGTGCGTGACGACAACTACCAGGGGCGTGTCAACGTCGAATCGAGTGACGATTTGCGCAACTGGCAACCCGCCGGCGAGGCGCAACTGCTCAAGGTCAGCTACAACGGCAGCACGCTGAGCCAGGACCGCATCGAGCTCAACGGCATGCGCGCGCGTTACCTGCGTTTGAGCTGGCTCGACGGCGCGCCGTACATCGAGTCGATCGACGCTCAGGTGCAGGCGGCCAGCGCCGATCATACGCAGCGCGCGGAGTCCCAGCGGGAATGGCGTGAAGGCATCGTCGCCCGCGCGGGGCCGAAAACTGGCGAGTATTTCTTCGAGACCGGCGGGCCTTATCCCGTCGATCGTTTGCGCCTGAATCTGCCGCAGCCCAATACCGTGGCGCCGGCCGTTATCTATTCGCGTGCGGGCCTGGAGACGGCGTGGCGAGAAGTATCGAGCGCGACCCTGTTCCGGTTGCACAACGGCACGGTGGAGCAAAGCAATCCATCGCTCGAAATGGCGCCTGACACGGACCGTCAGTGGCGTGTGGTGGTCGACACGCGCAACGGTGGTTTGGGAAGCGGCACGTTGACCGTTGCCGCGGGCTGGCGTCCGGCGACACTCACTTTCGTCGCGCGCGGGGCTGCGCCCTTTACGCTGGCGGAGGGGAGTGCGGCCGCGGTGTCGTCGGCGGTGAGCCGGGCGGATCTGCTGATGGGGGCGTCGTCGGTCGCCGTGGCGGCGCGGCTGGGCGAGGCGCTACCCGTTGAGGACGACGCCGACGCGCAGTCGTCGGGCAAAGACCCCGATGCGAAGCGGCGCTATATGTTGTGGGCAGCCTTGTTGCTGGCTGTCGGCTCGCTCGGTGCGATCGCCTGGCGGCTTGCGCGCAGTGCTCAGGTCCAGGC
>NZ_WOEY01000095.1 GCF_013177695.1 Paraburkholderia solitsugae
TGCGTGAAGTAGCCATCGCAAAATCATGCCCGATTTCGCGAGGCCATCAAGACGCGCAAACCCTTGCCCAGATCGGCTCTCCGACGTTTTCATCATGAAAAACCATCACACTTTTCCGCGAAGATCCAATAATCGTTTGTTGGGGGCGTTCGATGCGCGGGCGCACTATTTCTTCCGCTACTTATAAGCAAACAGATGTGCGGAAATGGACGCAGTCACCTACCCGGGAATCGCTAACTTCTTCAACCCAGCCGAGTAACGACCTAAAAGGGCGGTCGCGCGGCGCAGACGAGTCTGGGCAACGATACTACTCGACCGCGATTATGACGCTGGATGCCTTGACGACGGCGCTCGCGGGCTTGCCAACAGCCAGCATGCTGCCGCAAACCCGAACACGCCCGCCTACTTCCGGAAATGTCCACTTTCGGACGGACTGCCACGACCGGTTTCGATGCTGACGACGCGCGTGGGTCTGCTCATGCACCAGCACCGCCGGTTGGGTCCGGACGGAGTGGCGTCTGCAGGAGCGGCGACGGTCCCCACATCTCAACCTTGAAATTGGTCGCGAAGGTCCGCAATTCCTGCTCCAGCGCGCGCCATGGCCCGTCTGCGAACGTCGCCCAGTCGATTGTAGACCTCCAGCAGGTGGTCGTTCGAATCTGCGGGGCGCCGAGCATATTCCGGTTCGCGCGAAGTTCGACCAGACCTGACTGCTGCACAATCGTTTCTGCCGCCTTCCTGGCCCATTCGGCGTAAGACTCCAGATTCACGCCTGGCTGCAGGTCGTACGTATTCGTCACCTCTATCATGGACGTCCCCTCACCGATGGAGTTGGGTTCCGGCAAGCACATGTCCACTGCCAGTTCGCCGGTATTGCAATGCGCCGCGTCTCTGATACTGCCTTCGTTCGCCCCAGCGGGTCAAGCAGCGTTTCCATGACAAAACATCGAACCTGCTCTCGGAGACGGCCGGAAATGGGACACTTGGCTTCTCGTCGATTGATACGGACACGGAAGTTGAAGTTGGGTAGCTACAGGTCATCGAGGTCGATTTTGACAGCACAGCCTACTGATTTCAGCCGTTCAGAAACGAGGTGATGCTCCGCATTGCGCAACAATCCCCTCACGCTGATGTTCTCGTCTGTTTGGTCCCAATGCAACGCTGCACCACAGTGCAGAAATTCGAACTTCGCGACGTTCGTTGTTCAGACGTCGCTGTTCGTAGCCTTGGAAATCAATCCAGTGGAACACGCAACGCACTGCCGTTATTCAGGTGAACGGTGAATCTGGTTTCGTCGAATGAAACACGGATTGCTCTCGCTGACATATTAACTCCAGCACCTCGGTGAATTCGGGTGAAGGCTAGCGGCCGAGACGTTTATCAAAGACGAAGTCTTTCGGCGAAAGCTCAACGAACAACTTCCGAAGGGCATCAAGCTCGACGCCCCATCTAACCGCCCAAAGCCGGCTGACTACCGGATTGTCTACGCTATTGCCACTGTTAAGGACATCCCGCGAAGGCTGCCGTTTTTCTCGAAAGTCACGTTGAAGAACGCCATGTCAAACCTCGGCGTTGTGTGTCGACACCTATTATCGACAGACAAAAAGGCACGCACCTAACTTCCCCGTAAATCATTGGGAATCCAGCCCTCGGGCCTCGGCGGCCCTCTGTCGGAAAGCGCGAACTCGCGGCCGCCTGGCGTCGCGATACATCGAATGACGAACCAATCTTCGCACCTGGGCCGCCCAACAAGCGAAGGACCCATGCTTTATAATAGGGCCGCATCACGTTTTCGAGACTCAAGGTGATCCGCTGATACGCCCGCGGTCAGCCACCGACACCCTCTGTTGAATAGTTGATGACATTCGGTACGCCCCTAGATGGACGTAGCGTGAGAAGACCCAGCACCAAATCGAAACGCCACGGTGGGCCATAGGCGCCGCCTATCACTGTCTGCCGCCGACTGTCGCAACGCTCAGGAAAGTTTCCAGCCCGACATACCGAAGCCTCGCGAGATTGCGAGCGTCGGCCAATAGCCGCGCGTTGGTCCTGAGCGGGTCACCGCCATGGCAAAGCTATGGGTCGCCGGTCAAGCGTATCGGACAGGCGCTTAGGGCTTAATTTAAAACACCTAACAAAATGAATCGCGGCGACCGCTAGCTGTCCGGTAGTATCGGACTCAGCAGATAACAGGCGCTGCCCCAGGAGGCGCTCCGCATGGCTTTTCCGCTTTACTTGATTAACCGCAAGCCAGCCGACTTAGCGACTTTCGCGTCAAACGTCGCTGTGTACTCGCAATGTGCGTCATGACAAGTGCGCTCGATCAGGCAGTCCGCGAAATCGGCCTTGGAGGAAGAGAACACGCGAAGGGCTTTCCAAACTGTTTCGGCAGCTTCAACGCTCAACTCCTTAGTTCGAAGAAGGCCTTCAACCACCTTTGCAATCTGCTCGCGATCGGCGGCATACAGGCTGGAGAGAACCCACACGACTTCGACTAGGGCAACCTGCGTTACGTAGCCGGGTTCGTCAACCGTCAGCGATTCGATCAAGGTACTTGCCTTCGGCGATTGCGCTGCATCATCCTGGGCGATGTAGCGGACTAGCACGTTTGTATCAAGACCGATCATTAAGCACCGGCTCCGCGTGCGGCAATGGCAGCATTCATATCTTCAACGGACACAGGCTTGGCCGGCTTCCCTACAAGCCCCTTGAGCGATTCCACGGATTTTGTCGCGGGCACTAACTCGTAGCGACCGGTGGTCTCGTTGAGGACGAATTCGATTCTGTCGCCGGTTCCCAACCCCAAATCTCTCCGAACGCCGACCGGGATTGTGACTTGTCCCTTCGACGTAACTGTCGCGGATGCCATGATATTCTCCTTGATGCCGCCATTCCTTGCTTTAAGGTAAGGAAACAGGCAAATCAAGGTCTAGCCGCGGTTTTTTAATCTCCCTGCCCAGCTATATCGGCCGCTCGAACGCAAACTTCAGTGCACAGCGAGCCTCGCTCCGACAGGCCGTCAATCGCAGTCGTCATCGAAAGCGGCCATAGCTTCACGCCGCTCGCGTGCCGGCACTTCAAGATAGGGCGAGACATGATCCAGATGCGAATGGCCGAGAAGCAATTGCACGGTGTCGAGCGAGTGCCCCCGTGCTACCAGGCGGCTCCCAAACGTTCTGCGGCCAATATGGCTGCTATAACCGGCACCGAGGCCAGCGGCACGGCACAGACCTGTGACATAGCTTTGGAGGCCGTCGGCCGCGAGGTATTCGACCGTCTCACCATCGAAGTTGACCCGCCGCTTAACGCTCAACTCGAACGCGTTGCCTTTCTGCGTGAGCATCAGCCGAGTGTGGGGCATGAGACCGCGATACTCCCGACGGTCCAGAGCCGCGATTGACTTGTACATCTTCAGATTCCTAAGTAGTATTAAATAAGTGGTTTTCGTTCGCCAGCTACAGGGCAATTCGCCTTTGCGACGACGCTGGGTTCATCACATCCGCGAGCGGAGCGTGAATTCTTTATGGCACGCCCGGCGGACAGGGTTTGCGGTCGGTGAAAATTTCGCTTCGGCAAGGCATCGCTCTTTAGGAACTCGTCCCAGAATGACCACACTAAGCACCTTGCGTAGCATCGCTAGCGATGCCATCCAGTAGTCGGCGCATCCGTGCTCATTCGAATCGGAGAGCGACGCACAACAGTTCGTCTACCCATGCCAGAGAGAGAAAAAACAAAGTATGGGCCGCCGCAAACCAAGCTATGCCGAAGCAAGATAGATCCCGGCTTCCCGCGAACCCTTCGCCAACTAACGGCAAAACAATCACTGCATTGATCAGCCAAACCGTGGTCGCATAGATCACGCCTTTCGCGGTGGCGGAGCCCGGCAAGCGCACCTTCAGACCCAACACGTACATCTGCGCCATTGCCATACCAATGACGGCATGAAATGACCACTGAAACAGCTGCGTATCGGGCGTCGGAAGTCCGAGCCTGCGCCATATATCGGCTACGCCAGCGAGCGCTAAAGGGATGCCTCCAAGCTGCACAAGGAGGCGCAACAAGCCCCCATGAGCCGTGGACAATGGTACCCAATCAGCTGCCTTTAGCGCGATGGAGTTCAGTGCAATCGCGACAATCCCTGCGATGCCACCGCGCAACAACCGTAAGTTAAAGGGACCAGCTCGTGTCGCTTCCGGCATCATCTTCACCATTTACCTAACTTGTCGCCGCCTGAGTGAGCGGCGAATAGACCTGATGCGAATCGTGTGTCATCCGACAGCGCAAATGATTCGCCTTGCGATTCGCTGTAATCGTCGAACGATACGTGCACAGCTCGCGCCGAAACCTTGCGCGCCTGGTTGGCAAGCACGTTATGCATGATTGCAAAGAGCCAAGCCCGGAGGTTTGTGCCCGACTGGAACAGTGTCAGTCGAGTCAATGCGCGTTCCAGAGTGTCATGCACCAAGTCGTCGGCTAAGTCGCCATTGCCCGTCAGCTTTCTTGCGTAGCGTTGCAGATGCGGAACGTGCCTCATCAAGTCACCGATGTCCATCGTCTTGCCAGTCAGCTGGATTGCGTCGTACGTCGGATTGAGTGTGCGACGGCTTCCTGTAGCAAACACTGGCAATGCCTCTTTATTCCGGTGTCTATTGCGCAGCAAGTGCACTCATAGGGGGAGGCCAGTCAGTGCTATGACATCGCGACGATGCGTTACTCAATGACCCAGCAGGTTCACAAACAATGAAAAAATCGCAGGACATCCGGAACAAACGCTCACCTGATCGCGTTTGCCTCGGTAATTCCATCCTGGTCAAGCAAAGGGGTGGCGCAATGTTCGCCGTGTTGGCGACAGCAGCGATATTAGGTCACACATCCCCTTCGGCAGGCTGACATAGCCGGCCGTTTGAGCCCCTCCCGGAGTGCATGATGCCTGGCATCGGAAGTGACGGCGCGAGGAGGAGGCCCCCTTGAGTGATGCAAGCTCGCGGAGCGGCCCCCGTGTGAAAAGTGGACAGACGGCGCCTTACAGAGCGATGCCGGCGCAGGATCTAGTGTGGTTGTCCGCAAGTTCAGCCAGCAGGTGCCATGTAGGGCTTGAACCCATAGCGTTCGAAGATCGCGAGCCCGTCGGGCGAGCGGATGAAGTCCAACCATCGACGTGCGGCCTCGGTATGGGATGCATGCTGCGCAATGGCGCCCGCATAGATCGCCGTGCTGTTGTCGGCGGGCGCAATATCCACATGACTGATTGGATGACCGGCCTGTTCCTCGAACAACGCTTCAGATTGCCATGTAACGCCTGCTTGCGCCTTGAACTGCATGATCCACAGTGGCGTCTGACGGTGATGGATGTGTGTCAGCACGGTGGTCCCGTCGGCAACTTTGGCGCTATACACCCGGTCGATCAGCGTCTTACCTCCCGCATGATTGAGCGACGCCTTGATCTGCCGCGCAATACCTTCGAATTCGGGATTCGGCATTGCCAGTCGGACCCTGGGGCGGCCAAGATCGACGAGTCCGGTTATATGGGCGGGATTGCCCGCCGGCACCATGATGGTCAGCATGTTCGTCACATACGGCACGGCCGGCGCCCGCAGGAACCCCGCGTCGATCTGTTTCTGGACAGCCTCCAGATCCGCGAGATAAATGTCAGCCGGGACGGTCCATGTCATGTTGCCGACCGTTACGGTGCCGCCGTTTTCCATCTGCTTCACCAGCAGGCCCGGTGGTATCGTTTCCCAGTACACGTGACCCTTGTACTGCGGATAACGGGTTTCGAACGCCTGCACGAGCGGCGCCATGGCAAAGAAGTAGTTACCGCCAACATAGAGCACCAGCGAGGGATGAATCGGGTCCCCGTGGAAATCGGCAAGATTGTCAGCGTCCGGCTCAGTGAACGACAGACCGCGTGTCGTACTGTCGTTGTTAGCGCCATGTTGCCACGGCGGATAGGGACCCTGGTTATGCGTGATCTCAGCGACGCCTGCGCTCGGCGCAGCCTCGGCATGGGCGAACCCCATGATGAGGGCGCCTATGGCGCTCACTACGCAGGCAGCGAGGGGGTTTCGGCGAATGTTGAACATGCTTCAAACTCCGGATAATCGAAATAGGTGCGCGCGCCGTGCGGCCACGTGCACTACCGGACGCGCAATGCGTCGACGATTACGTTGGCTCCACAATATCGACGCCCAACCCCCGTTCGAAGTAGGTCTTGACCATCTCTCCATCGACAGCGCACAGCAGTCCTACGTACCTCCAGGAAGCGTGTGCGGCTACCATTCCCTGCCCTGTTGATAACTTTGCGTCAGGAGCCTGAGAAGACATTGCAAAAGATGAATGCGATTTTCTTCGTGATGATCGTCGGTGAGTTGGTGTGAGTTGGTGTGTGTTGTATAAGGGCGAACGCCGGTTCACCGACGTTTATTCCCGGTCGAAAAAGAACCCTATCAGTATTCCAATTCGACGCGATCGGAACAAACATCGCAAGCTGGGCGCAAGAACCATGCAGCGTTCAGGCACTACCAGGTTAACGGGGAGGCGGCGGTAGGATGAGGTAATGAAGAAGACAAAATCGCTTTACTACGACCACCGCTTCCCTGCCGTCGTCATCAGCTGCGAGGTTTGCTGGTATTTCCGGTTCAGTCTGAGCCTGCGCGACATCGAGGAGTTGTTGCTCGAGCGAGATGTCGTCGTCACGTACGCCCCGAAGGACGTGACCTTAGTGGACGAAACTATCCGTTAGTGATACAAATTAAATTAACACCCCCCGACATTGGGGCACGGATAGGTCGATGAAAGTTTGGGGTAATAGAGTGATGGCCCAACTATTCAGAAGCTGAAGCATGCCGCACAAGCACGACGCCGATCGCCGGCATCACAGCCCCCATATGGCGCACCGGATGAACCGGTTGCTTGGGGTTACGCCGCGTGAGCTGACCAGATCGCGCACCAATCCAGTCGGTGCAATACGCGCGGCGGCGCTCCATCGCGGCCGCGGCGCCGGAAGCTGATACGCGGGAACGTATCAACCCGGCGCCGCTCCCGTCAATTGCGAATACACGTCATGCGACAGTTGCAACAGCACCTTGCGATCGATTCCGCCTGACACCGCGTAACCGAAATCGCCGTCGACCCAGTAGAACACGTTCACCGGTCCGTCCTGATACAGCTTGAATGCGGTGGTATTCGCGTTCACCTGACGGTGGGAGATACATAACGTCACGCGCTCGCCGTTTGGCCCGCGATACATGAACTGCGCGGTCGGCCCATCGGCGCCCGGCAACAGACGGCCGCCGGACAGGTTGAAACCGCTCTTCGACAGAATCGGCGGATGCACATTGGTGCCGAGCCGGTTGGACAGCCACTGCACGAAATCCTGTTCGTGATCGGCATTCATGTCTGCTGGGCGGTCGATGGCGGGCATATAGACCACATGCGCGATAGCGGCTTGCCGTGCGAAACCCTCGGCGCTATCCAGGCTGACAGGGCGCATGTCCGAGTGACCGGCGACCGGCGCCACGACGTCCTGCCCCATGTGCGTACCCACGCCGATGCCCACGCCCATCACCAGCGCCGCGGCCATCCCGGCGAACTGCGGCCAGTTGGCGGCAATGCGCCAGCGGCGCCCTCTGGCCGGAGGCGTCTGCAGACGCTTGGGCACAGGCTCGCTCAGCACGCGGTCGTAGCGTTCATGGAACATGTTGTTCAGCGAGAAATAATCGCTGACGCGTGTGGCCAGATCGGGGTTCTGTTCGAGCGCGCGCTCCACCTCGACGCGTCGTTCGTCGGACAGCGTGCCGTCCACGTACGCGTGCAGGTCTTCTTCGCCGATCGGCATATGTTGGTCGCTCATCGCACCACCTGTAATTTCGCACCGGGCTGCGTGCCCGCCATCAATGCCCGAAGCCGCTCGCGCCCGCGTGAAAGCCGCGACATCACCGTGCCGATCGGAATCTCCAGCGCGAGCGCCACGTCGGCATAGCTCATTTCCTCGAGGCCGACCAGCAGCACGACTTCGCGCTGCTCCGCCGGCAGGCGCTGCAAGGCATAGTCGAGGTCGCGCATTTCCAGCGAACGGGTCTGGTCGGACGGCACGGCGAATTCGCTTTCGTTGACGCTATCGTCGTCGACCGCCACGTGAACGGCGCGCGCGGAGGCTTTGCGCGCCTGATTGGCGAAGACGTTATGCATGATCGTAAACAGCCATGCGCGCAGGTCGGTGCCCGGCTGGAACATGCCGGTGCGACCGAGCGCGCGTTCGAGCGTGTCCTGAACCAGATCGTCGGCGAGATCGCGGTTGTTGATCAATGCTCGTGCGTAGCGCCGCAAGCGCGGCACATGCTCTATCAACTCGTCACGGACATCCATTTTTCACCCCAATCGATGGGCTTCAGGTGGAACGCCGGATCGGCGGCTGCCAGTCGGACCACCACGCGCATGTGAGGTGCAAACACGCGTGGACCAATTTTACTCCCTTGCCTGCGTGGCCGTTGATGTGGTTCCAGGCATCAGTGCAGGGTCATGACGTCGGCTGCGCGCATCAGGCCGTGGGTGCGGGCGTCGCCGGCGACCACGAAGTGCTGCCGCTGCGCCGTCTAGCTCAGCAGACGGATCTCGCCGATGCGGCGCGCGGACCACTGCGGGTGGGTCGGCGCTAGCAGCGCCGGCGTGGACATCAGCACGACGGGCAGGTTGTCCCCGTTTAGATAGACGAATTCGCTGGCGCGTTGGAATGGGCCAAGCGATTGGACCCTTTGATCCACCAGGCGCAACCCGATCGCGGCGAGATCAGGGGCCGACGGATCGATACGCGTCGGCGATGCAGCGGAAAACGGTGCGGCGACGGTTTCCGCCAGCGCCATCACGGCGGCGTTGCTGAGCGCCTGCGCGGACACCTGAGTGGCGGCGAGCCAGCCGCTGACGGCCACCAGGATCAGAACGAGCATCGCCAGCGTCGTCGCAGGCCTGCCATGCGGCCTGGCTGATTTCAGCCGGAACCGGTCAAGCGTGCGACGCCAGCCCGCTGCGCGGATCTTCACCGGTTCGTCGATGGTCTGGAACGCCTGCCGGATCTGCACGTTCAGCCTGCCGTAGAACGCTACGCGGCGCGCCTCCGTCGGATCGTTGCCCAGATAGTCTCTGAGGAAGACGGCGCGTTCGGGCGTCAATGTGCCGTCGGTGTAGGCCTGGATGTCCGCTTCGGAAAGCGGCGAATCGGCAGGGGTGTCATTGGGGGGCATGGTGTGCGCGTTCGTCGAAGGTCGGCTATCAAGTGGCAAACACCGCTACGCGACCGTTTATTCCACGCGCGTGAGAAGCAGCTTTCGACACCATCGCGACATCGACACCATCTTGCCGAGCGGTGAGCAAACCCATTCACGCCCCGCTTCATTCCGCATTCCAACCATGTTTTTTCAAAGCGAAAAACGCAGGAATAAAAGCCGCGAAAGCAGGGTTCTCCTTCATGCGAACCTGCACAAAACTCACTGGAGTTCATCATGAAGAAGATCGCTTTTGCCGCATTGTCCGTCGTCGTTCTCGCTGCTTCGTCAAGTGCTTTTGCGCAAGGCAAGACACGTGCTGAGGTCTATCAGGAACTGATCGAAGCACAACAGAACGGACTCAACTATGTCACCGATGCATCGTATCCCGATGTTAGTCCGGTGTTCGCACAGCAGGTCGAGCACCACAAGCTGGCACTCGCCGCTGAAGCAGTTTCCGCCAGTCACGTCGCGAACAGCGACGCGCCGGCAGGTAGTGTTAATTGAAAAGACTCAGATGGCTGGCGCGTGGCGTTGGTGCATGGAGGCGATGGTGTGCGCAATGTGCCCCTTTCCCCACGGACTATGCTGCGGGAACGTTAAAGCGGACGGACTTCGGGCGTGCGGCGGCCAGCATGCGGTTGAGCACCGCCACGCCGATCGCTGCTTCGGTTTGCTGAGCATCGGGATGGCGATCGCGCTGCGTGGGCGGCCCCGTCTCGCAGCTGCGCACGGCGGGGTCAGCCCCATCAACTGGACCACCGAACCCAGCCGGCCTTCGGTCTGCCGCAAACGCATCCGCAACGCACTGCCCAGCATCAGGGTGGTCTCGATCGCCAGATCTGAATAGCGGGCCTCGCCGCCTGGCGTGGTGCTTGTGCAGCATGCGTCCGATTCTGAACAGTGGGGCCGTCACTCTATTACCCCAACCTTTCATCGACCTGGCCGCGCACCAATGCCACGTCGTTATTTTACTTCGACGTTCATCTCAAGTTCCAGACACGCGCCCAACGGAATCTGAGCCACGCCGAAGGCCGAGCGCGCATGCTTGCCGCGCTCGCCGAATACTTCCGAGAGCAATTCCGACGCGCCGTTCGTCACCAGATGTTGCTCGACAAAATCCGGCGTCGAATTGACAAGACTCATCAGCTTGACGATCCGCGTCACGCGGTTAAGGTCGCCCACGTGTGCGTGCAGCGTAGCGAGCAGATCAATAACGACCGACCGTGCGGCGACGCGCCCTTCTTCCGTTGTCAGGGTGCTGCCGAGCTTGCCGGCCCATACCTTGCCGTCCTTCTTCGCGATATGCCCGGCCAGGAAGATCATATTGGCGCTTTGCGCACTCATCACGTAAGCGGCCGCGGGCGCGCCGGCGATCGGCAAGTCGATCCCGAGTTCCTTAAGTTTGACGTAGACGTCCTGTTGGACCATGAAATGCTCCGTAAATAGTGGGTTGATCAATACGAACTGCTAGTTCAAGCCATGAAACCGCTTTGATGCGACGACCAGACCGCGGTCAGGTCGGAGTCGGTCGCGCGAAGCTCGCCGAGCGACTTCCCGGTTGGACGCACTCGAATCCGCGGATCGAGGTGCCGCCACGGCAGATCGGACGGATCGGCGGCCATAGGACCGGGTGCTTTGGCGACCAGGATGGTGTCAGCAATCGACTGAAAGTCTGCGCGGAAGTGCACGGAACTCTTGTTGACGAGAATCTTCATCTGTTCCGGTTCAATGCCCGCCACGCGGTACAGGTTACGCTCGAACATCTGCATCTTGATCGAGCTCACGGCGATCCTCACCCCATCGATGCGAAGACAGGCCACAGGACCGAGATCGCCCGACATCCCGTTCATCATCGGTCCGTCAAAACGAAAATGTCCGTCCGAAACATGTTCAACGTGGAAGGGTCCTACCAGCGGTTCATCTCCGGGCACGCCCGAGCGGCCGCCCAGGGCGAGTTCGAGCGTCGCGCCCACCCCTGCCCGATGGGCCGCGGCCACTGCCTGTGCATCCCAGATCATGCCGACCGCAGCGCCGACGGCGCCGTTGCCCAACAGTGCGCGCACCATGAACATCGTGTTCGAATCGCCCCCAGCGCCAGGGTTATCCTGCGTATCGGCAATGATCACAGGCTGCTGTGCGCTTCGGCTGCGCAGCATTGCGTCGATCACGACCTCGTCAGGCGTCAGGAAGCGAACCGCCCACTGCGCCTCAAGCGCGGTGATTTTGTCGAACAAGGTATCGACAGCCGCCGTCAGCGCATCTTCGTCATGCCCATATCCCCAGATCGCCGGACCGCATTCCGCAAAGTCGGCAGCTGGAAACCCCGGCGCGAAGGAAAGCGAAGTGACCGTGTCCCGTTCGAGCGAGGCCACAAGTTCGTAAACGCCGCGCGCGGGTTCGTCGAGCGTGCACATGGCGTTGATGGGAATCAGGAATGGGATGCGCCGCGCCACCCGCTTGAGCGGCAGCCTATCGGCCAACAGCTCGTCGAGGATGCGCGCGGCCCGTTCCCCGGTCTGTGCCATGTCGACGTGCGGATATGTCCGATAGGCGACAAGGGCATCCGCGTATTTCAGCATTCGTTGCGTCACGTTCGCGTGCAGATCCAGCGTGGCAACGACCGGAATGGCGGCGCCGACGGTTAGCCGAATGCGCTCCAGCAGTTCGCCTTCGCCGTCATCGGTGTGCTCGGCGACCATGGCGCCGTGCAGATCGAGATAAATGGCGTTAAACGTCTCCGTCTTGACTGCCTGAAGAATGCAGCCTGCGATGCGCTCGTAGGCATCTTGCGTCACATGGGCCGACGGACTCGCGCCTGCCCAGATCACAGGAATCAGTTCATGTCCGGCGGCCTCGGCGTGCCGGATGAAGCCAGCGACCGGGACGTTGACGTCGCGCAGGTGCAGGACTTCGGCACCGCGCGCGAGCGCAGGAAAGCCCTCGCCTTGCAGAAAGTTTTCCCAGCCGGCCCGTGTGGGCGCAAAGGTATTGGTCTCGTGCTGAAAGCCCGCAATCAGGATCTTCATGCGCGCACACCGCGGCCAACCGGCCAATCGTGGCGCATCGCTTGGACAGGCAAATCAGTCATGCGCGCGAGGGTTGCGGCGCTCGCAAGCGGGGTTTGAGAGGTTGACACAGGGTCTCCAGTATAGAAAGTCTTGAGCCGCTGCCCGGATCTGGCCGTCGGTGCGACGGCCAGAATGCAGCGCCTTCGCGACCTGTTAGTCCGGGACGCTTTCGCGGCTGAACGCATCCATCTCGCGAATCAGGCTCTGTGCGGCCAGCTTCACCAGCGCACCACCCTTCTCCTGAGAAGCCTGGCCTGGATCCGAGCCCATCCGGCCATCGGGATAGCGCGCGCGGAACTCGAGCGCATCGCGAATCGGCCCCGACGGCGCGATCTGCGGAGCGTAGCTGGCCGTCTTGATCGTCTCAGGAAGCGCCCATTGCGTGATGGCGATCTCGGAGGGCGTCGCATGCGCTCCGTGACCGGTAGGAAACTGCTCGCGCGCCAGCTCGCCGACGCCCTCGAGATCCCACCAGTTGCACAGCTTCAGTGCGAAGCCCGAGCGGCGTTTCGCGAAACTGGCCTCAGCATAAATCTCGGAGAAAGCGGCTTCGATCGACGCGACGTTGCCGCCGTGGCCGTTCAGAAACAGGATTTTCTCGAAGCCATGAACCGCCAGCGAGCGCGTCCAGTCCCCAATGGCGGCGATGAAGGTCGACGGCCGCAGCGAGATGGTTCCCGGGAAACCCAGGTGATGCTGGGCCATGCCGATATTAAAGGTCGGCGCAATCAGGATGTCCGCGCTCTTCTCGGCTTCGTGCGCGATGATTTCCGGGCACAACCAGTCGGTGCCCAACAGTCCGGTGGGGCCGTGCTGCTCGTTCGAGCCGATCGGAACGACGATCGAACGGCTTCGCTCCAGGTATTGCCCAACTTCGGCCCATGTTGACAGATGTAAAAGCATTTGAGGTCCTCTCTTTCGCCGCTTCCCGCTGGAGCGCGGCACATTGGGTTGACTTCGGCCCCTCGACCGGCGCCAGCGGGCGACAGTCGAAGCGCTTACTGATCCAGATCTGCGCCTACGCGGATCGCTATTCCTTCGGCAACCGGTTCGTGACCAGCAGCACTGCGCCGCATAGCGCCAGACCGGCGACGATCAGCAGTCCGAGATGAAGGTTGCCGGTTGCCGTCTTGGCCCAGCCGATGATGGCGGGCCCCCAGAATCCACCGGACAAGCCGATTGTGTTGATCAGGGCAATGCCACCCGCTGCCGCATCGCCCTTGATGTATTCAGGCGGGATGGCCCAAAACACCGTGTATGCCATCCACAGCATCGTCGTGGCGAGCGTCAACAGGACGAGCGAGGCGACGAGGTTGCCGTCGTTCAAAACCGACAGGGAAAGCAATACCGCGGCGAGAAGCGCCGGCACCGAGCTGTGATAACGCCTTTCGCGACACGCATCCGACCTGCGGCCGATGAAGTACATGCCGAAGGCGGCCCCAACGTAGGGAATCGCCGCATACCAGCCAAGCCGGATCGTATCGTCGACACCTTGCGACTTCACGATGGTCGGCAGCCAGAAGCTCATGGCGTAGATCGACGCGATGATGCAAAAGTACGCGCAAGCCAGCAGATAGACCTTGGGGTTACGCAAGACAGCCTTGAACGAGTGATCTCCAGCCGGGACCGCCGCGAGCTCGGACTCGAGCAGGCGCTTCTCGTCATCGTTCAGCCAGCTGGCCTGCGCGGGCCGATCTGACAGAACGAACAGCGTGAGCACGCCCAGCACGATGCACGGCAAACCTTCCGCGAGGAACATCCACTGCCAGCCGGCGAGACCAGCCTTGCCGGCGAGGCTGGTCATCAGCCACGCAGAGAGCGGTCCGCCGACAATGCCGCCGATCGGGCCGGCGAGAAACACGATCGCGATGGCCCGGGCCATACGTGAGGGGCCGTACCAGCGCGAAAGATAAAAAATCATGCCGGGCGCAAAACCCGCTTCGAAAATGCCGAGCAGAAAGCGCATTCCGTAGAACATCTGTACGTTGCGCACAAACAGCATGCATGCCGAGGTAATGCCCCACAGCACCAGGATGCGGAAAAAGGTTTTCCGTGCGCCGATTCTCGGCAACATCAGGTTGCTCGGCAGCTCGAACAGCACGTACCCCAGAAAGAAGATACCGGCTCCAACACCGTAGGCGGCATCGGAAAAGCCCAGGTCGCTTTGCATCTGCAACTTGGCGAAGCCGACATTCACACGATCCAGATAAGCGAACAGATAACAGAGCAGAAGAAACGGGAGTAGCCTCCAGTTGAGCCTGTCATAGAGAGCAGGAACGTCGTTCCCGCGAATTGCTGCGGTTTGAATTGTTGCCATACCAGTCTCCATGTCGAACGTTTTGTTCAGCCCATCCTGTATCGGAATGGTGGCAACTCCCAGCAGAACTAGCAACAGCAACTAAGTTCACGTATCGTTGACTACAAGGCAACGACAGCGACGATGGGACGGCCGACATGCGAGAAATCAATCAGCAGCGCCTGCGCTATTTCTATGAAGTATTGACTCACGGTACGATTCGCGGGGCAGCGGATAGCCTCAACACGTCGCCCTCCGTCATTACACGGCAGATCAAGCTACTGGAAGACGAACTCGGCGCGACGCTGTTTGAGCGTCAGGCCCGTGGCGTGAGGCCCACCGAGGCGGCGGCGCATCTGCTCGAGTTCTGGAGAGGGTATCGGTCGCAGCAGGAGAAGCTGGAGGACCAGCTTCATGCCATGAAGGGTCTCCAGCAAGGCCATGTTCAACTGGCCATCAGCGAAGGCTATGTCGACGCGCTGATCGACGAAGTGCTCATCCCCTTCTGTGCCCAATACCCCAAGCTGGATATTGGCGTGGAGATCCTGCCAGTTGACAATGTGCTGAATGAAGTGGCCGAAAGCCGCGCGCATATCGGTCTTGCTTACAATCCGCCGCCGCATGCGCGCATCGAATATCGCGCAAGTTCATCGCAACCCGTCGTTCTGCTGGTTCGACCGGAGCATCCGCTGGCGGTGCGAGGGGGGCCGGCAAGCGTCGAAGACCTGCTCGCCTATCCACTGGCGTTGATGCCAGGTACCTTCGGAATCGGTCACGCAGCAAAGATGCTGGAGTTCGCCGAGAACATCGAGATTCGTCCGATCCTCACTACGAATTCGCTGACCGCGCTCAAGCGCTTCGTCGCTTCCGAAAACTTCGTAACGCTTATTGGAGAGTTTGCCGCGTATCGGGAGATCACAGCAGGCGAACTGACCGTCGTGCCGATCGACCACCCCTTGTTTCGCGGTATCAAGGCGCGGCTGCTTGTCAAATCCGGCCGCCCGCTCGTGGCCGCCGCGCACGAGTTGCTCAACTGGATCCTGCACCGTATGACGATGTTCGCAGAGTCGGATGACGCCGATCGCATCCAGACATTCACAGGCCTGTGACGCACGACGTGGCACGGCGCGCCAGCACGCAAACGAATCGACGACACTCCCGGAGCCAGGAAAGAACATCTGCGCGGCTATGCCGCGAGTTCAATCCTGGCCCGAGGATTTGCGTTGTCGATAGAGCGGAAATGGGCAACGCATGCGTCGATGAAATTCCTCGTACGGCGTGGTACCGTCCTGTTCCGGATGAATCCCACGCCCAGTTCCGCCGGCTCCCTGTCAACCTCGTAACCGGGTACTACCAACTGCAGCCGCCCTTCTTCGAGATACCTTGACACCAGAACCTCAGGGACAAGCGCCATGCCAAAACCAGATAATGCGAGGCGAATCACGGAGGCCGCATCCACGACCATGGTCACTGCCGCACCTGCCATCCTGGCGACGCCTGCGTCCCGCTCAAAGCGAAGATCTGCTGTTGCAGCGGTATCGGTCCCGCACAACACGAGGACATGCTTTGCGAAATCCAACGGGGAGCGATGAGATCGATGTCGGTCGAGATAGGTCCTGCTAGCCACAAGTAAAACCGGCGAACGAAGTAAAGGACGGTAAACCGCACGTCCGTCCAAAATATGACCCGGCGGGCATACGGCGACATCGCAGGTTCCGTGCTCCAGTTTTAGCGGCTCACTCGATGTACTTACGATCACACTGACGTCCGGCGCATCGTGTTGGTACTGGCTAATCACCTGTGTCAGGCCTGCTTCGATCGCGATTGGGTGAGCCACGACGCGCAGAACACCCTTAGGCTCGTTGCGCTCGCTCAGGAGGCGCTGCTCACCATCACGCAGCCGCTCCAGAGTCTCGACACAAAGCGCGAGGTATTCGCGCGCATCCTCCGCCAGCGCAACATGTCGCGTCGAGCGATGGAAGAGCGTGACCTGAGTATGCGCTTCAAGATTGTTGATTGCGCGTGACAAGGCTCCGGGCGAGATCTTCAGATGGCTGGCTGCCTTTGTGAAGCTCTCGAAACGAGCCACGGCTACGAACGCTTCTATTAATGCTAAGTTATCCATAGATTTTCCATTTTGCTGATTTGCGTTTTTGCCGGTCGCATCAACCATGACATTTTCCAGATGTTTGATGCTTACCGGATGCGCCGCTGTCGATCGGCTAGTTTTCATATAGATTAAACACAACATGCCCGACATTATTCCAACCTGAGTGAAGCATTTCCCCCGATCGGAGCGAACGATCTGCCTACGACGGCGTGGTTTTCAGCAGACCGGGGCGCTGAGGTACGGATCAGGAAACGTCTTTTTCAGGTTGCCCAATTTCGGTAACTCGTTGAAGACAATGTACGGGTCGTCAGAATGGAGCGCGAGAAAATTCTGGTGGTAGGTTTCGGCCAGATAGAAACCCTTGAAGTTCTCCACGCGAGTGACGATCTGCGTGGCATTGGTGCGCGGCCATGTCGATGAAAGGTTGGGGTAATAGAGTGACGGCCGCACTATTCAGAAGCTGACGCATGCTGCACAAGCACAACGCCGATCGCCGGCATCACATCGCGAAGATGGCGCATCGTGTGACGAACTGGCCGGAGTACGAAGCGGGCCTGCGCAGCCGGGGGGAGCCTGACGTTGTGGATCACGCCCGAGGCGCTGGCGCAGTGGATGGGCCGCTACAAGGCGCTGATTGGCCCGCGTCTGCGGGCTCGCCATCCCGATGCTCAGCAAACCGAAGCAGCGATCGGCGTGGCGGTGCGCAACCGCATGCTGGCCGCCGCACGCCCGAAGTCCGTTCGCGGCCAGGTTCCCGCAGCATAGTCCGTGGGGAAAGAGGTACATTGCGCACACCGTCGCGTCCATGCACCAACGCCACGCTCTCCCCACCGAACCGCTCGTCGCGGCACTCGGCGCGCAGGACCGGTCAAGTGCCGCCGCGTAGCACCTTCAGGGCTTCGCCATATGCCAAATGCCCTTGAAGCCATCGCCGTTCATCTGTCCCGGCTGAGTGTCCTTCGAGAAGCGATAGAGCGGGTGTCCCTTATAGGCCCACTGGTTCCCGCCGTCGGCCGTGGGCACGAAACTCCAGTCGCCACTGGCCTTGTCGTCCGCACTGGCGTGCGTGGCCGGCCATAGCTTCGTGCAGTCTCCCGTGCAGGCGCTCTTCCCGGGGGTGGTGTCCTTGTCGAACGTGTAGAGCGTCATGCCGTTTTCGTCGACGAGCATGCCGTTAGAAACCTTGGGCGCCTCGGCGAACGAGGCAACGGGAATCGCGCAGGCAATGACGCAAAGCAAGGTCTTGATCATGATTTCAGTCCTTCTATAGACACATAAACAATGTCGCCCGATCGGCGGCATCGTCGGTCGGCCCGTTGGAAACATCTGTTCTAACGGATGAACGGCGACGCGACCGTAGCGACTCTATCTACGCTAACACTTCACGGTCAAAATTATTCAAATCTGTCGGCGAAAACACCGATATCCGGGAGAGGAAGCAAACTTACCCCCACCCCATTTATTGACACCCCTGCCGAACAAAACCTTGGTCAGAGGGCAATCGCTCGCCAATGAAGTGCGTCCCTTGAGGACTCGTTGCCTCTTCGTACGTGGGCAGCGTTGTTTTTTATCATCGCTCTGGCCCGTTCGGTCAATTGCCACTGCCCAGCAT
Organism: Paraburkholderia solitsugae; assembly: GCF_013177695.1. Lineage (GTDB taxonomy): Bacteria > Pseudomonadota > Gammaproteobacteria > Burkholderiales > Burkholderiaceae > Paraburkholderia > Paraburkholderia solitsugae. Next base: position 18,350 of record NZ_WOEY01000095.1, read on the forward strand.
CAGGGTGGTCTCGATCGCCAGATCTGAACAGCGGGCCTGGCCGCCTGGTTAGTCCGGGGAATTCGTCCCTGCCCATACTGGCGGGCGGCGTTCGGACCACGGCATGGCGACCTCTAACTGGGCTGCTAGACGGAAGAGAATATCCTCTCGTCCAAAGCTCGCGCAAAAATGCGACCCAATTGGCAGTCCCGTCTCGTCGTCGAACGACAGCGGAACCGACATGGCCGGCAGTCCCGCAACGTTCGCCAATGCAGTGAACGGCGTCTGCCCAAGCACATGAGCAATCCAGCCAAGACCATCGACGGAAGTCTCGACGCGGTTGTATTCACCAACGCGCGGCGCCAGACCGGGTAGCGTCGGCGTCAAGACGACGTCGTAGTGTTGGAAAATGCGCCCTGCCGCACGCGCCACGGTATTTCGTGTCTGCAGCGCAGCCAGCAAATCCGTGCCGCTGACGCGACTGCCATACTCATAGACCGCATACGTTGCCGGTTCGAGGAACTCCGTCGTGACCAGCCTTCCGGTTGCCGCAGAGAGCATATCGAGCCTCAGGGCAGCGTTCGCAGTCCAGAATTGTGCATTCGCATGAACGAAAGCATCCCAGCTGACGCCGAGGTCCGGCGTGACTTCTTCGACTTCGTGGCCGAGCGATGCCAGACAGCGCGCGACAGCCAGCGTGGCGTTCGCCACCACGGCCGCTGTTCGGGCGCCGTTCGCGGGATTCAACATGAAGCCGATCTTGAGCTTGCCCGGGCTTCGCTGGAGCTCAGACAGATAGCTGTTGGTGGGCGGCGCAATATAGTACGGCTCGCCGATGCCTCCGCCGTTGACAGCGTCAAGGAGAGCGGCGCTATCACGCACTGAGCGACTCACCCCCATGTGCACCCCGAGTCCGTTCCATACCTCGTCCACAGCCGGGCCGTTCGAGACACGCCCTCTTGTCGGCTTCATCCCGAACAAGCCATTGAAGGCCGCAGGCACGCGGATGGAACCACCGCCGTCGGTAGCATGTGCGAGCGGGACGATACCGGCAGCGACGGCTGCACCAGCGCCACCGCTCGAGCCGCCTGCGCCGCGTTCGAGATTCCACGGATTTCTGGTCGGACCGCACATACGGCCCTCGGTGGTCGTGCTCACCGCCAGTTCAGGTGTCGTCGTGCGACCGATCGTGGCGAGGCCGGCTTTGCGGAAGCTGACCATCAGATTGGAGTCCTCCGAGGCGACAAGCCCTTCAGCGATCCGGCTCCCCATTTCGCAGCAACGCCCTTTGATCGTCACGCCCAGGTCCTTGACCAGAAACGGCACACCCGACACAGGGTGAGCTCCGGCGTCTTCCGATATTACCGGGGCCTCTTCCGCAGCCCAGGACTCGACCACGGCGTTAATCTTCGGGTTGATTTCACGGAGTGCGCGCAGCGCTGCCGACGCGACTTCCGAAGCGCTGACTTCTCCGCACGAAATCAGATGACTCAAACCCACGCCGTCAAAGGAGGCGTATTCGGCGAGATTCATGACAACCTCCAAATGGATATGAACAAGAACAGTGGGCGATCAGGGAACGCGCGCGCAATTCGACGAAACGCGAGGCGGATCTACGCCTTCATGCCAAAGTCTCGGACACCGAAGTTACCGTCGCAGGATGCTTCGGCGAGAGTCGCAGCAAGAAGATCAGAATCGCCGATATGAGCAGCATGGCCGCCATGACGAGAAAGCCAAGGTGCATATTGCCTGTGGCGGTCTTCGCCCATCCGATGATGGCCGGCCCCCAGAACCCGCCGGAAAGGCCAATTGTGTTGATGAATGCAATTGCTCCCGCGCTCGCATCGCCTTTAATGTACTCGGACGGAACGGCCCAGAATACGACATTCGCCATCCATGTCATTGCCGTTGCAAGCGTAAAGAGGACGATCGCAGCAAGCAAACTGCCGTCAAAAAATACCCATGCGCAAATCGAGAGGAACGCGATGAATACTGGCACGGCAATGTGGTAGCGCCGCTCACCATGCCGGTCGGAACTGCGACCACCGTAAAAAATGGTCAATGCGGCGACTGCGTATGGAATAGCCGCGTACCAGCCCACCGCCACCGTACTGCCGGCGCCCGCCAATTTAAAAATCGTCGGAAGCCAGAAGCTCACAGCATAGATCGGCGCGATGAGACAGAGGTAGGCTATCGCAAGAACATAGACTTTCGGGTCCTTCAAAACGGCGCCAAACGAACCGTGTCGCCCGTTGGCGGTGTCCAATTCGGTGGCGAGCAGGCGCTTTTCCTCAGCGTTGAGCCATGTGGCAGTATCCGGCCCGTCGGGTAGCAGGAAAAAGGCGACGATGCCCAGCAGGACACAGGGCGCGCCTTCTAGCAGAAACATCCATTGCCAGCCAGACAGATTCCCGACGCCGACAAAGTCCGTCATCAACCAACCGGCAACAGGACCACCGAAGACGCCGCTGATCGGGCCGGCGAGCCAGACGATAGAGATCGCACCCGCTGCGCGCGAGGGCCCGTACCAGCGTGACAGATAGAACAATACGCCCGGTGCAAAGCCCGCTTCGAAGACGCCCAGCAGGAATCGCACCGCATAAAACGCCGGTACGCTGTGCACAAACATCATGCACGCCGAAGTGATCCCCCACAACACCATGATCCGGCTGAAGGTCGCACGAGCGCCGATCTTCGGGAGCAACAGGTTGCTAGGCAGTTCGAATAACACATAGCCCACGAAGAAGATACCGGCACCCACGCCATACACTGCATCGGAAAACTGCAGATCGCTCTGCATCTGCAGTTTGGCGAAGCCGACGTTAACCCGGTCGAGGTACGCAAACACGAAACCGATAAGTAGAATCGGCAGCAAACGCCAATTGAGCTTGCGATAGAGCGCTGATGCGCCGCTGTCGCCTCCTGAGATTTGATTTGTTTCCAGCAACTTAGCCTCGATTCAGTCAGTATCCGCAGGGTCGTGCAATCACGATCTCGCTGAGCCGCAGGCAGGCAGCGCCACTCCATGTAGCGCTGCTGTCCGGACAATACGCGTTGGCTCCCCGCTTTGCGCAGGCAGCGGCGCAAAGCGGCATGGAGAATCGATCTGCCTGAGTCAGAGCGTGGGCAACACCACCCATGCCATCGACGCTCCCCAATTACAGTTCCATGGTTGCAGCGACCAGCAATGCATCGCACAAGATCTGAGTTCCTGCACACAGATCCTCGTCTTCGGTATGTTCCAACTCGTTGTGACTGATGCCCTTCTCGCTTGGCACAAAGATCATTGCGGTTGGAGTGCGGTCGGCCATGTACTTGGCATCATGGGTCGCGCCGGAGACCATGCTCATGTGCGCGAATCCCCGGCTTTCGGCCGCGTTTAGAACCACCGACACGAGCCGCTCGTCGAACAGCACGGGACTCGATCGAAGCAACGCTTTTGCGGAGATGGAGCAATGCTCGATCTCGCCCGAACAGATCTCGAGAATCCGGTCGCCAGTGCGCAATAAATGCTCGGGGTCCGGATGCCGGAGATCGATGCAAAACGTGACCTTGCCGGGTACGACGTGCGGCGATCCGGGCGCCACTTCGAACCGTCCGACCGTGAAACGCAGGACGTCGAGAGGATCGGCCACCTCGGAGCGGATCCGGGCGATCAGTGCATTCGCCGCGACCAATGCGTCCTTGCGATGTTTTGAAGGCGTCGTGCCGGCGTGGGCTGCGAACCCTAGAACCTCGACCTGATATAAATGAAGGCCTTGAATGGCGCTGACGACACCAATGTCGCAACGCGCACCCTCGAGCACGGGTCCCTGTTCAATATGCGCTTCTATGTAGGCGAACCCCTGCGCTCCAAGCGGCCTGCTTTCCAGGGGCGGCAATTGCGAAATTTGCTGCGCCAATGCCTCGCTTACAGTCATGCCCTTGGTGTCTTGCGTCGCCAGTACGCGTTCGAGCGGAACTGCGCCTGCTGCAACAGCCGAGCCCATCGTGACCGGCGCGAATCGCGAGCCCTCCTCGTTCATCCAGACCACGAGTTCAACTGGACGCGCCGTCGCCACGTTGTGATCGTCTAACGTTTCGAGCACCTCGAGCCCGGCCAATACCCCAAACACACCGTCGAACTTGCCGCCGGTGGGTTGCGAATCGAGGTGCGACCCAGTCATGACGGGACTGAGACTGGAGCGGACACCCGGCCTGCGGATAAACAAATTGCCGATGGGATCGATGCTTGCCGTATAGCCCCGTGCCGTCGCCCACTGCAGTAAAAGTCGCCGCCCCTCAGTGTCTTCGGGAGTCAGAGCTTGACGGTTCACACCACCGTTGGCGGTCGCGCCGATCTGGGCCATCGCGCGATGGCGATCCAGGAGCCGGGGGCCATTGATGAGAGGTAAGCCTTTGGGTTGGGGGTTTTCAATTGCCATTGTGACTGGGACACCGTAGTTTTCATGGCATTGAATCTACCTACCAGCGAATTTCTTGTCAAGTTACTTGACTACAAAGACTCAAGCTTTCCTTGCCTGTACCGACGGAGCAACCTTGCGTAACCAGTTGGGGGCCCAATCGCTGGTGCTCGCGAGATCCTCTGAGCCGGGGCGTGAGCAAGATTCGATCGTCGAGCAGGAAGCTTCCTGCGTGCTGGCAGAGGTGGCATAGTGGCCGCCGGACCAGAAACTGATCTTGTCCCAAAGGACAAATTCGCGTGCCGAGCGTTTACACTCGCGCAAGGAGGAGCGCACCGATGAGCAACGCGAAGCGGGCGCGCTGAATGCTCGCGTTTAAATTGGAAGCGGTCCGACTGGTTAAATTTTGAAAAGATGGAAATGGATAACGAAATCGCCGTTGGCGCACGACTTAAACACGCGAGACTAAATCTCAAATTAAATTTGCGCCAGTTAGCCGACAAAGTCGGATGCACCGAAAGCTATCTATCCAAGGTTGAGAACAACAAGGTCCGACCTTCGCTACCCATGCTTCACAAGATCGCTGTCACGTTAGGAATCAGTGTCGCCAAGCTCTTTGTCGATGGCGACAACGCGGAAGGGCACGTGACGGTCATGCGAGATGGACAACGACAAGTATTGCGAACGGAGCACCATCGAGCTGGAGACGCTGTGTCTTTGGAGACATTGCTTCCCAGTCATCTATGCACTCTTTTAGAAGCCAATATTCATCATGTTCCCGCAGGCGCGTCGTCTCAGGGTTTTCTTGAGCACCAAGGCGAAGAAATGGGTTTCGTGCTCCAAGGCGAACTGGAGCTTACTGTTGGCGACCAAACTGTCAGCGTAGGCGCAGGCGACTCTTTCTTTTTCCTTTCGCATTTACCGCACGGCTATCGAAATATCGGAAGCGTTGACGCTAGAGTTCTATGGGTCAATACCCCACAGAGCTTCTAACCAGCAGGCTGTTGGACAGCGAGCGAAAGCAAAGTGGCTTCGACGCTTTGCTTTCGCCATTTTCCGCATGAAAGGTACGCTTACCCCTTAAAGCGCCTGCACCTGGACCGGCGCGCCCGGCTTACCCGATACTTGCGGAGCAATCACGAGGTAACGGCGCCTGTCGCCCGCCGTGCTTACCCCCGGCGCAACCACCTGGCGAATCTGGCCCAGCGCGTTGACAATCGCAGCGCCGGCTGGGTTCGTCATGAAGTTGGCGAGCGGCTCCACGCTACCGCTGCCATCGGGTTTGTCCGAGAAGCCCAGCACATAGGGCTGCTTCGGCTGCAACCCTGTCACGGCCGCCTGGAGAACCTGCACCAGTCCCTGATCGAACAAAGTGACCGTGGTGGCGGCGCTCGCGGCGCCCGCCGGTTTGCCTGTGCCAACGGGCATCAGCGCGAGATGGGTAGTCTGCCCCGCCAACCCGAGCGGTTGCGTGTTCTGAGTGCCGTCGCCTTCCGGCACGGCATTCGGCACGTAGGCCACTGCCTGCGGCGCCTGCCCGATCGGCACGTTGGCAACGACCTTGTTGGTCAGCGTATCGATCGCGGACATCTCATCGGCGTTTTCGAGGCCAACGTAGACGCGGGTACCGTCACCCGACGGCCAGATACCGTGCGGCAGATTCCCGACGGGAATGGTTGCAACCTGTGAGAAATCGTCAGTGCGGAACACCTTCACCTGATTCAGCCCGCCAACGGTAACGTAAGCAAACATGCCATTGGCGTTGTGCACGATGTTCACGTGATTCGTGATCGGGCCGGTATCGATAGTCTTGAGCAAAGCGAACGGCGGACGCGCGTCAAACACCTGAGTCTTGCCAACATCCTTCAACGTAAACCAAACCTGTTTTCCATCCGGGGTGGCTGCCAGGTCGGGACAGAACGGACTAGCCTGCGTGACTTTGCCAACCATCTTGTGGTCGGCCAACGAGATCACGTCCGTCTCCGGATTGAACGACGAACACACGTATCCATACTTGCCGTCCGGAGAAAAGATCTGCATGCCGGGGCCCGCGGGAACGGTAATGCGCGTCTTTTCTTCGAAGGTCTTGCCGTCAAGGACAGCGACATAGTTTTCGCCACGCACGGTCACCCAGACTTCCTTGCCGTCCGGCGTGAAGAACGCCTCATGCGGCGACCGGCCGACGTAGCTGACATGCTTGATCGCGTTCGTCTGTGTGTCGATGAACGTGACGGAATTGGAGCCGATCGACACCACGGCGAGCGTGTGGTGGTCCGGCGAGAAGCCCATGCCGTGCACAAGCAGCTGGCCGCGATACAGCGGGCTGAAGTTGGCGGGCGCCGGATCGCCGAGGCGGATTACACCGACCAGGTGGTTGTCGGCGGGATCGATCACGGAGACCGTGTTGGAGAACTGCTCGGCTGCGTACACGCGATCATGGTGGCTGACCGGGATGTCCGGATCGGAGAGCGAACCGGGCGCCTGGCCAGCCGAGGCAGACTGCGCAGCGGTGAACGCGAGGGCCGCGAGGACGGTCGAGGCGATGGACGTGGGCTTCATCACGGCTCCTTCTGCATGTTCATGTGCATATTGTTAGGGGACATCGAATGTGCCGGCACGGGGGCGGATGCGGCCGTCGGCTGGTCGGGCACAGGGGCGGGCGCCGGCAGCGTCTGGCCCAGCGCGAGCCGCATCGCGACGATTTCCTGCTGCTGCTCAACCACGATTTCCTGGGCGATGCGGCGCAGTTGCTCGTTGTGTCCATAGCGCAGTTCGGCCTGCGCCATGTCGATTGCGCCTTGATGGTGCGGCACCATCATCGCCACGAAGTCCCGATCGATGTCGCCTGTCGGCTTGATGGACATGCCGTCCATCATCTTCGTCATCGCCGTGTCGTTTTCGGAGAGAAAGGCTGCCTCTTCGGCACTCGTACCGGCGGGGCCTGCGGCAAACGTGGGAACAGAAGTGCCCACTATCGCCGCGAGGGCAGCGAGTACAACCGAAGGGCGTCTGAGCCGGCGGCGAAAGGAACGCATGATTGGAACTCCTGCGCGCAATCCGGATGGACATTCATAGAGCAAATACGGCCGTAAGACCGATTAATCCACCCGCTGCAACTTATTCCTGAAGCGAAGACGCGAATGCCAACTTTTGTGTTGCGCAAGCGAGCCGCTCGCAACTCATCACGGATGTCGATTCTTCACACCAGACGGGTGGTTTATACCGCGTACACAGCTCTACGCACGGTGCTAGACGCCCCAGGAAACCGACACTGATTCAGTCTAGTCCCTGTCTATCGATTCAACCAGAGATCCGGATCTGAGCGGTCAACGGCAGAATGACTACAACGCGCGAGACGTCCGACTGAAACGGCGGCGTCCGACAGATTCTGTTAAAGCATGCCGCCCGCGGAATATCCACTCTCCGACCTGTGTTCGCGTAGGCATGAGCGATGCCGACTGCGCAATGGACTGCTCCCCGGTTACGAAAGCGGAATCGCGGCAGACAGAGTCAAGCACGGAATAAGTTCAGGCTGCATGTGTTCACCCAGAAACAACAACTTTCCACCCTCTCTCATTGTATTCAGGAGTTCGAAATTAAAACCGCTGCTCTCACCGTACTTTCCGTCGCCCTCTTCGCCACCGCCGGTATCGCCACCAGCGCGTCGGCGCAGGAAAAGACCCGCGCCGAAGTCCGTCAGGAACTGATCCAGGCCGAAACCCAAGGCCTGCAATTCGTCACTGACACGTCGTACCCCGAGGTCAACCCGATCTTCAAACAGCAGGTCGCCCGCCTCCAGTTGCAAGGCAGCGGCACCGGCGCCCCCATGGGAGGCTCGAGCGCTGCCGGCAAGCAGGCCATCACCGCTGTCGCCAGCACCGCCGCACCGTCGTCCTGCGTCGGCCCATCCGACTATTGCACACCGTATTTCGGCAGTTGACCCACCGCGTCACCGTGTACGCCGTACGACCAGCCATTCCCCCCTCGTCCGAAGGAGAAACGGATCATGAAAACGCTTGTTTGCCTTACTCTGGCTGCCTGTGCCCTCGCTGGCCCGCTCACGGGTTTCGCACAGTCCTCACCCGCCCCCCTGACCCGCGCCCAGGTTCAAGCTGAACTGATGCGGCTCGAGCAGGCCGGCTACAACCCCTCCGCGGGCGACGAGGGCGACTACCCTGCCGACATCCTCGCGGCCGAGGCGAAAGTCGCCGCAGAAGACGCGCAGCGACTGGCCGCTGGCTCTGTGGGCGGCACCGGGCAGACCGGATCCTCGCAGGCCGGCGCATCGACCGGTCCACTGGCAGGCAACTCACCGTCACGATGAACGCGCATGGCCGCTCATCCTGGCGGCGGCCTGGAAGCCAGGCTTTTGCTGAAAGGCGTCAGCCAGATTCCGATCGCTCACTGATTGCGCTGCATGCCGCACTTTTCCGTCGATGAGCATCGACTCCCGCCTCGCCTTTTTTGTATCTCAATGTGTCCGCGCCAGTGGTAATTACATAACGTTTCACTGGCGCTTCTCGCGGACACAAGCCAGATACGGCCACGGGTTCTACTACTTCCAAGCCAGATTGTCTGGCTTCGCAAGCGCAACCTGCACGGCGCTTATGTGGCTAATCTTTGAGGAGAATCAGCGATGCCGGACCAGATCAATACTCGACGTCGTCGTCTGCTTGGGACGACAGTTGCGAGTGTCAGTTTGTTGGAGTTGGGTTTGAGCGGACTCGCCAAGGCGCAGTCGAACGGCACGCCACCCAATACGAAAGCGGCAACGCGTGTTGCTTCATTCGAGAACATTCGCCAGGTCAACGCCGGAACGCTCAGTATGGGTTATGCGGAAGCGGGCCCGCAGCATGGACCGGTCGTCATCCTGCTGCACGGCTGGCCCTACGACATTTACAGCTTTGCCGAAGTCACGCCGTTGCTCGCAGCCGCTGGCTACCGGGTCATCGTGCCGTATCTGCGCGGCTATGGTTCGACGCGGTTCCTGTCGGCGGATACGCCGCGCAACGGTCAGCAGGCTGTGGTTGCCGTCGACATCATCGCGTTGATGGACGCATTGAAGATCGACAAAGCGATTTTTGGTGGCTTCGACTGGGGTGCACGCACGGTCAACATCATTGCCGCGCTGTGGCCGCAGCGATGCAAGGCGATGGTGTCGGTGAGCGGGTATCTGATCGGCAGTCAGGCAGCCAACAAGGCGCCGCTGCCGCCGAAGGCCGAGTTCGCCTGGTGGTATCAGTTCTATTTCGCCACGGAGCGTGGCTATGCGGGGTATGAAGCGAACCGCCACGACTTCAACCAGCTGATCTGGCGTCTCGCCTCGCCTAAATGGAATTTCGACGATACGACGTTCGATCGCTCGGCCGAGTCGTTCAACAATCCGGATCATGTCGCGGTAGTGATTCACAACTACCGCTGGCGTATGGGGCTGGCCAATGGCGAGCCGCAATACGACGAAATCGAAGCGCGTCTGGCGAAGGCGCCGGCCATTTCTGTTCCGACCATCACGATGGAGGGCGACGCCAACGGCGCACCGCATCCCGAGTCGGCGGCCTACGCGAAGAAGTTCACCGGCAAGTATCAACACCGGAACATCGGCGGCGGCATCGGACATAACCTGCCGCAGGAAGCGCCGAAGGCATTTGCCGATGCCGTTATCGACGTCGTTCGCCTTTAACCGGACTTTCTGCCGCAATCGCAGGGGAAATAAGTGGCCGACCCAGAGGGCTGCCACTGAAATCCCGCAGCCCCGGGGCTCGCGCCCCTGCATTTGCTACACATCTATTTCGTGCGTAACACACCGAAAGCCACCGTGTTACTGGTTGATCGGCTCAAGCGTCGATCTGCTTCCAACTCAATGTTTTGAGGTTTCGTCATGATCAAGCATCTCATTTTTGCCGCGGTCGTCGCCGCCAGCGCAGTCATCGTCTCTCCCGCTTTCGCAAGCGGCTATGGTCCCGCCCCTCACTACAACCCTCTCGCCGGCGCACCTGCGTCGCAACGCGGCCAGAGCGCGTTGACCGTCAGCGCTGAACAGGTCGAGCACATGGCGAGCGCGGACATCACGGCCCATTCATACGGCGGCGTGCGCGATATGACGTCGCAATCGAGTGCTCACGTTGTGCCTGACGTGTCGATCTCGCCGTATTCGCACCACTAGTCACTAATCACCTGTCACAACCTGCCTTATCCATTGTCTGATCCATGCTTCACCCCGGCTGGACCGTCAGGAAGTCCGGCAATGGAGCGTTCTTCTCGTGAACACTCCGGCGCATCGCGATGGGCGCGCCGGCTACTTTCTAGCGCCAGGATTTCAACCATGTCTTCAACACCGTTTTCACCCCGTCGACGTCATATTCTCGCGGCTTCAGCCTCGGTAGCCGCCGCCGGCCTGATTCCCGGATCCCTGTTCGCCGCAACCGGCGACGACAAGATCCACCCGTTCAAGGCCAACGTGCCAGAAGCCAGCCTCGTCGATCTGCGTCAACGGCTCGCCGCCACGCGCTGGCCCGGCAAGGAGACCGTCAACGATCAGTCTCAGGGCGTACAACTGGCGCGAATGCAGGCACTCGTCCAGTACTGGGGAACCGACTACGATTGGCGCAAGGGCGAGGCAAAACTTAACGCATTACCGATGTTCATGACCGAAATCGACGGTCTCGACATTCAGTTCATTCACGTGCGGTCTCGCCACAAGAATGCGATGCCGTTGATCATGACCCATGGGTGGCCGGGCTCGATTTTCGAAATGTTAAAGGTGATCGCTCCGCTTACCGATCCCACTGCATACGGTGGAAGCGCCGACGACGCGTTCCACATCGTCGTGCCATCGATACCCGGCTTCGGCTTCTCGGAGCAGCCGAAGACGACCGGCTGGGATTCCAATCACATCGCACGTGCGTGGGGCGAATTGATGGCCCGATTAGGCTACACCCGCTTCGTATCGCAAGGCGGTGATTGTGGATCAGTAATTTCGCACCGGATGGCCATGCAAAAGGTGAAGGGCTTGATCGGCATTCACGTCAACATGCCAGCAACAGTACCTCCCGACATCGCCACATTGCTCACCCTCGGCGAGCCTGCACCGAGCGACTTGTCGCCGAAGGAAAAGGCTGCATACGAGTCTCTCAATGTCTTCTATCGCGACAATTGTGGGTATGCGTCCATGATGGTGACCCGGCCGCAGACCGTTGGCTATGCACTGGCGGATTCACCTGTTGGGCAGGCCGCATGGATGTACGACAAGATCTGTCAATGGACGTATAGCGGGGGTATACCGGAACGCGTGCTCACGCGTGATGAGATGCTCGACGATATTTCGCTCTACTGGCTGACGAATAGCGCTACGTCCGCGGCCCAGATCTATTGGGAAGACCATTCCAACAACTTCAATGCTGTGGACATTTCCCTACCGGCTGCCGTGACGATCTTCCCGGGCGAGATCTATCGCGCACCGCGAAGCTGGACGGAACGCAGCTATCACAACCTCATCTACTTCAACGAGGTCAACAACGGCGGTCACTTCGCGGCATGGGAGCAGCCCGAGCTCTTCAGTCGCGAGGTCCGGGCAGCGTTCAGATCGCTGCGCTAACGCGGTTCCATTTCGGAAGCTGCCGTGGCAAGGCCAGTAGCAACATTTGATCGGTTTAATCAGCGGAGCGTCGATGCTCCGAATCGGGCCGCAAGGTCCGCGTTCTTCGTCGCGGGCGACACGTGCGACGCAGCCAGAGAGGGGTTTCAATCATGGGTTCGTTGAGCATTTGGCATTGGATGATCGTTTTGCTGATAGTGGCACTTGTTTTCGGTACGAAGAAGCTGCGTAACATCGGAGGCGATCTGGGTGGCGCAGTCAAGGGGTTCAAGGAAGGGTTGGCCGAAAGTGAAATTTCGGAAGGGCAGCGTGAATTGCCTCATAACGGCGTCGTTGACGTGGAAACAAAGAACATGACGCGTCGGGGCGAGTACCGGTAGTTATCGGATCAGTTTCACGGTCCATTTCAAATAAGTACGGTCTTGGCCGTACCCCTCCCCAGTTTCAGGAGCTTTGATTCCATGCTCGACCTCGGATTGACCAAAATGGCACTCATCGGCGTCGTCGCACTCGTCGTGCTCGGCCCAAAGCGCTTGCCCGGTGTGGCACGGACGGCGGGCGCACTGTTCGGCCGCGCGCAACGGTATATCGACGATATCAAGGCGGAAGTTGCCCGGGAGATTGACCTCGACGGTTTGAAGAGGACGCGCGCCGGGTTTGAAACAGCGGCGTTGGATGTCGAGAACAAGGTTCACGACGTACTGCGCCAGCAGGAAAGCGAACTCAACGACGCCTGGAATCCGGGCACTTCAAATTCGGACAATGCGGCAGGCGCCGGTGATCCAGATCAAACACACGTCGCCGGTAGTCCCTCGGGTGTAGTCAAGGACATCGGTAAGGCGTCGCAAACAAAGCGCAAGAACTGGCGCGTCAAGCAGGGTGCTATCCCGAACTGGTACAGGCACGCGACAGTGCGCAAGACGCGCCTGCAATCGCGGGCGTCGCAGGCTGCGTGGCGTATTCCTGAGACGCTGCGTCGCCCTACGCGGTTTATCTGATGTTTTCCCCCGCTTTCAATTGGCGTTTACGTCCTTTCCTTCCATCGATGATTCCTGGCAGAGGCTCGGCATGAGTGACCTACAGCAGATTAACGACGAGCCAGTCGAAGAGACGTTCATTTCACACCTGGTCGAACTACGTGACCGGATCATCCGCGCAGGCGCTTCCGTGGTCTTCGTGTTCATCGGACTGGTTTACTGGGCGCCCGATATCTTCCGGCTGCTGGCCCATCCACTGATCCAGAACTTGCCGAAGGACGGCAAGCTGATTGTCACCGACGTCACGGGCTCGTTCTTCGTCCCGATGAAAGTCACCATGATGGTTGCGCTCGTCATCGCACTGCCTGTCGTGCTGTACCAGATCTGGGCGTTTGTCGCGCCGGGGCTCTACCAGCACGAAAGGAAACTCGTCGTGCCGCTGGTCGGCAGCAGCTACACGCTGTTTCTGTGCGGCATGGCATTCGCCTATTTCGTCGTGTTTCCCACCATTTTCCGTGTGATGGCGCATTACAACGCGCCGCTCGGGGTGGAAATGACGACGGATATCGATAAGTATGTGGGTTTCGTCCTCACCATGTTTCTTGCGTTTGGCGTGACGTTTGAGGTGCCGATCATCGTGGTGATCCTCGCGCGAATGGGGATCGTGACGGTGAAGAAGTTGCGCCAGATCCGGCCGTACGTGATTGTCGGTGCGTTTGTGATTTCCGCCCTGGTGACGCCGCCGGACGCGTTCTCTCAGCTTATTCTCGCCTTCCCGCTGGTCATTCTCTACGAGGTCGGAATCATTGCAGCCGGGATAATCACACGCACGGACGGGAACAAGGAGCAGGCAGCAGAAGGACGGTGACCGGTTCTGTCGCATTAACGCGGAGAAAGCAAAATTCGAGGCTGACTGCATGTGTCGGAATCCGAAACATGCCGAACAGGTCTGCATGGCGGCATTCGAGTTTCTGCGGAAAGCATTGCGATAAATTTTTTTGTTAGTTAAATGACTGTCTAGTCACTTTTTATCCAAAAGGAAACTCAAAATGTCTAAAGTCTGGCTTATCACTGGAAGCGGAAGTGGTTTGGGTCGAAACATTGCCGAGGCAGCGCTGAACGCTGGCGACCAGGTCGTCGCGACCGCCCGTAACGTCCGCCAATTGGACGAACTGGTGGCGCAATACGGCGCGAATGTCCGGGCAGTCGAACTCGACGTCACCAACGAGTCGCAAGGCTTGGCGGCGGTCGACGCAGCGGTCGATGCCTTTGGCCGACTTGACGTGCTTGTGAATAATGCAGGTTATGGTGATACCCGGCCGTTTGAGCAGGTTCCTTCGAACGAGTTTCGCCAATTGGTCGAGACCTGCTTTTTCGGTGCCGTGAATCTTACCCGCGCCGCGCTTCCTGTCATGCGGCGGCAGCGCAGCGGACACATCATCCAGATTTCTTCGTTGGGTGGCCGTACGGCATTCTCAGGCAACGCGGCCTATTTCGCGTCGAAGTGGGCCGTCGGTGGCTTTACTGAAGGCCTGGCGCTCGAGACCGCACCCTTTGGCGTTAAGGTTACCGCTCTTGAGCCCGGTGGAATGCGTACCAATTGGGGAAAGCGTGCCAACGCTGACCGACCGGCGTTGCTGCCAGATTACGAACCCTCAGTCGGTGCAAGCGTGAAACAGTTGGAAGGCTATTGGGGCAACGAGTCCGGTGATCCCGTCAGAGTTGCGGAGGTCGTCCTCAAGATTACTGACACTGAAACTTTACCGCCGCACATTCTGCTCGGAAGCGACGCTTTCCAGTTTGCGCGTCAGGCGGAGCAGGCGAGAGCGGCCGATGCGGATCGTTGGCAAGCGGTCAGCGTGTCGATTGACGTCGATGCTGTCGGTTCCATTCCGCCGTTTCCGGTGAAATGACTGGGGTGTAAAGCGTGGCCAATTATCCTGAGCGGCAGCTTTGAGGGAAAGCGAATGGCCGAGTGGGTCGTCCACCGCCGCTCGTCTGGATCGCCATGTAGTGCAAGGCTGGCATGTACAGATCCTGCCTGCGCCTAGCCTTGCTGTCCGCGGGATAGATCACTGGCTGGTCGCCTACCCTCGGCGGGGTCTCGGGATGTGGGGACTCGCGGCAAATCGGGCTCGTTGCCCGTCGGGGCTTCATCAAGTCCGAGCGGAAAACAAACGTCCAGACCGCTTCAGAATTGGGATTCGAGCGCGAGCGCGCGTGCAAAACGTGCTGATTGGCCGCAAGAAACGAAGGCAAAATGAAATCATCGTGAACTAGCCTGTCCAGCTTGCCAAGTGCAGATTTACATATAGGATTCCAAATTTAATTTGCTATTGGAATCGAGCTTTTTCGCGCTGCCCCTCCCGAGAACCAAAGTTCTTGCTGTCGACCGCCTAGGCCCATCTGCAGTTGATTTCCGCGCGCAAATTCACATTGTGAAATATGCGCTGCGTTCTTTTTTGTGCGAAATGTGGTCCGTGCCCAAAGTGCAGGCTTATTTGTGCACCCACAACTATCGACCCCATAGCCAGTAGTGGTTTCATACATATCGTTAAATTCCGATATACAATTCGTCTTGTAGCGATGCAGAGGCGCGGCCGCCAACCGGCGGCCACGTCTGCCAGTTGTTGATGCCCTGAAAACTGACCCACATGACGCTCGATATCGACGCGATCCACAAAGCGCTTGCCAACCCTGTACGGCGGGAGATTCTCGGCTGGCTGCGCGAGCCGTACGCGCACTTCTCCGACCAGGAGTTGCCACTCGATCAAGGCGTGTGCGCCGGCAAGATCGACGCGCGCTGCGGCCTGTCGCAGTCCACCGTGTCAGCGCACCTCGCCGCCTTGCAGCGCGCGGGTCTCGTCACGTCCAGGCGGGTGGGTCAATGGGTGTTTTTCAAACGCAATGAGGCCGTTATTCAGGCGTTTCTCGAGCACATGAACACCGGGCTCTGAGCACATCATCCGCATCGCCGCGTTTTTTCGCTTATTTCATCGTGCAATTTTTTAAGGCTCGGGCCACGCGCCCGCCACCTAAGGTGAACTCCTATGCCGACTCTTTTTGACCCGCTTCAGATTGGCGACATCACGTTGTCGAACCGCATCATCATGGCGCCGCTCACGCGTCAACGCGCCGAAGAAATCCGCGTGCCGAACGCGCTGATGGCGAGGTACTACGCCGAACGCGCCACGGCAGGCCTGATCATCAGCGAAGCCACTTCCGTCACACCGCAAGGCGTCGGTTACGCCGACACCCCGGGCATCTGGTCGCAGGAACAGGTCGAAGGCTGGAAGATCGTCACGAGCGCCGTGCATGCAGCCGGCGGCAAGATCTTCCTGCAACTGTGGCACGTCGGCCGTATTTCGGACCCGCTGTTCCTGAACGGCGAACTGCCGGTCGCGCCGAGCGCGATCCCGGCACAAGGCCACGTGAGCCTCGTGCGTCCGGAGCGTCCGTACGTGACGCCGCGCGCACTGGAACTCGATGAAATCGCCGGTGTGGTCGACGCATTCCGCAAGGGCGCCGAAAACGCGAAGGCGGCAGGTTTCGACGGCGTGGAAGTGCACGGCGCGAACGGATATCTGCTCGACCAGTTCCTGCAGGACAGCACCAACAAGCGTACCGACGCGTACGGCGGCCCGATCGAAAACCGCGCCCGCCTGCTGCTCGAAATCACCGATGCCTGTATCGACGTCTGGGGCGCGAACCGTGTCGGCGTGCACCTCGCACCGCGCCGCGACGCGCACACCATGGGCGATTCGGATCCGGCTGCCACCTTTGGTTACGTGGCACACGAACTCGGCAAGCGCAAGATTGCGTTCATCGCTGCTCGCGAAGCGCTCGGCGACGACCGCCTCGGCCCGCAACTGAAGAAGGCATTCGGCGGCCCGTACATCGCGAACGAAAAGTTCACCAAGGAAACCGCGCAGCACGTGCTCGACGCAGGCGAAGCGGACGCGGTGGCGTGGGGTCAACTGTTCATCGCGAATCCGGATCTGGTGCGCCGCTTCGAGACGAATGCCCCGTTGAACAAGCCAAATCCGGCGACGTACTATGCACAGGGCGAAACCGGCTACGTCGATTATCCGACGCTGGAAACTGTCGAATAAGTGGTTGAAGTCGCCTGGAATTTGAGCTGGGAAATTAGCAACGCAAATGAGCTGCGAAGTCAGCGGAGGGTTAAGCCGCTGTATTAAAGCGGCTGATTCATAGAAGTGCGCGGCAAGACAGCGCGGCGGGTATGAACGGACGGATGTCCAGTCACACCTGCCGCGCTTTTTTATGCGCTGCCCGTCGGGCGCTTCGTGTGGATTGCACGCCCATCGCAGGCACATCACAGACGCACCGTTGGCACACTAAACGCTCTCGCCTGCCGTCATGCCAGGTCACGCCGCATGAACACGCGCTTCGATTCGTCGAGTCCGCGCGCGATATGCGCGTCGCGCCGCGCGATCAGCGCCGCATCGAGATCGGTCTCCGCGATATCGTGAAAGCCGAGGCGCCGATAGTACGGCGCGTTCCACGGCACCTCGCGAAACGTCGACAATATAAGTTGCGTGAGTTGTTGCGCGCGCGCGAGTTGCGCGACCTGCTCGATCAGCGCCGCGCCGATGCGTTGCCCTGCATGCGAAGTCAGCACGTCGAGCTCCTGAACATATAAGCGCGTGGGCTGCGGCTCGAACATCACGAACCCCACACAGGTCTCATCGGCATCCACGGCGACGACGATCTGCTGCGCATCGATCTTGCGGTTGACGAGTTCCAGCTCCATCGGCGGTGCATCGGCGATACCGGTCATGCCGACGCCAGCAAAGCGCTGGCCGGCCTCGAATTCGATCGTACGGATAGCGTCCGCATCGTGCGGCGCGGCAAGGCGGAACGTGACGTTCAAAGCGTGTTGCATAGGTGTCTCGTCGTTTTTTTTCAGGGGCGATTCCGGAAGACTCCCCCGATATTGACATTGCAACCGCGAAATAAACAAGTGCCCACGCCGCCACGGGACTAAAATCCTGAACACCCCAATCCCTTTCGGACCAAGATGGATCTCATGCATGTGCTGCAGGTCGCCCTGCACTTCGACCAGCACCTGAGCGGATTGATCGTGCAATACGGCACGGCCGTCTACGCGATGCTGTTTCTCGTAGTGTTCGTCGAGATCGGCTTCCTGCCGCTATTCTTTTTGCCTGGCGATCCGCTGATTTTCATCTGTGGCGGTCTCGCCGCCACCGGCGCGCTGAACGTCTGGCTCGTGATCCCCGTGCTGTTCGCCGCCACCGTCGCCGGCAGCATCGTCTGCTATGCGATCGGCCGCGCGATCGGCGAAAAAGTCTATACCGCCGACTACCGCTGGCTCGACAAGAATGCCCTGCGTAAAGCGCACGCGTTTTACGAAGCACGCGGCGGCCTGACCTTTCTGCTATCGCCGTTCATTGCCGTCGTGCGCACTTTCGCGCCGTTTGTCGCCGGTGTTTCACGCATGACGTTTGCACGTTTCGTCTCGTTCGTCACGGCCGGCGCCGCACTGTGGATCGTGTCGCTGGTGGCAGCCGGCTATCTGTTCGGCAACGTGCCGCTGGTGCGCGACCATATGAGTTCCATCGTGCTGCTGGGCGTCTCGCTCGGTGTCGGATCGTTGCTGGTGAGCGCCGTGTGGCGCTTCGTCAACCGGAGGTTGCGCGCCCGCTGAACCGAAGGTTGCGCGCTCACTCAAATTCGCGGAGAAACCTTATGACGCTGTCGGCTTTGCTCGTTTTCGCCCTGGCGCTAATCATCGCCGCCGGCACGCCGGGCCCCAGCATCGCCGCGCTGGTCGCACGCGTGCTGACCAACGGCTTTCGCGACGTCTTGCCGTTTCTCGCCGCGATGTGGCTCGGCGAAGCATTGTGGCTCACCTGCGCAGTGGCCGGTCTCGCGGTGATCGCGCGCAGCTTCGGCATGGTGTTCATCGTGCTGAAATTCGTTGGTGTCGCCTATCTGCTGTTCCTTGCATGGAAAATGTGGCGCGCACCGGCCGACGTGCAAGGCAGCGACTTGCCGAGCGGCCAGTCGCCGTGGCGCATGTTCGTCGCCGGCTTGCTAGTGACGCTCAGCAATCCGAAGATCATGATGTTCTACCTCGCGTTGCTGCCGACCATCATCGATCTGTCACGTATCGGCACTGTCGCGTGGTTCGAACTGACGCTCACCATGCTGATCGTGCTGATGGCCGTCGACTTCGGCTGGGCTCTGCTCGCCACGCGTGCGCGCAAGCTGTTGAGCACCCGCCGCGCAGTCAGGATCACCAACCGCGCCAGTGCCACGGTCATGGTGGGTGTTGCCGCCGCTATCGCCACACGCTAACGAGCATGTGACAACGAGGCGCCGGCCTTCAGCCCGGCGGCGCAGCGGCTTGCACTTCAATCCGCAGAGATGCCAGCAAGACCTGCCACCACTCGCCGTGCCGCAACAGAAACTCGCGCTCGGGGAAATGGTGGCGCGCCACATGGTCCTGCGGCGCCGTATCCCAGCCGCGATGCTCGACCGTCACACGCGTTTCGTCGCCCACCGCTTCGAAACGCACTTCGACGTGCGTGTGCTGCGCATCGGTGAAACTGGCCTGATGCCAGCCGAATGCCAACCGCTCGCCCGGCTCCCACGCTGTGACGCGGCCGATCTCGAACACACTGCCGTCCGGCTGCGTTTCGATCAGGCGGCCATACTCCCCGGGCGTGAGCGGTGCCGCGGCCTGCTCGAACGACAGCACGCCCGCGCCTCGCGGCGTGAATTGAAACAGCCCGTTCGGCCGCCACCATCTGCCGATCTCGCGCGTGAACACATCGAACGTGCGCAGCGGCGTGGCCGCGACGCGTAGCGACACCTGCACGCGCGAACTCATTCCTGCTGCTCCAGATGCGCCTTGAACGCCAGCAATTGCTCGGACCACAATGCTTCGGTCTGTTCGAGCCACGCCTTCAGTTCGCTCATCGGCGCCGATCTCAGCACGTAGAGGCGCACGCGTGCGTCGATGCCGTCGTGCGATTCTTCGATCAGCTCGCTCGAACGCAGCACCCGCAAATGCCGGCTCATCGCCTGCGGCGAGAGACCGGTGGCTTGAGCGAGTTCGCCGGCACGCATCGGCTGCTGACTGAGCAGATCGACCACCTGACGCCGGTTCGGATCGGCTAGCGCGGCCAGCGTGCGGTCGAGCGAGGCGCTGGCAGGCAATGCCATCGGCTTACCCATCCGTTTACACCCACCCTTCGATTTTCAGGCCGCTCACGCGCTCGGCTTCCTCGCGCGACACCGCGCGCACGGTCTGGCCGAAGCTCCAGACGTGCCCTTCCGGATCGCGCGCCGCGTAGACGCGGTCGCCGTAAAACTGATCCGCCGGCTCGCGCGTGATGACAGCGCCCGCGGCCCGCGCGCGGGCGCAATGCTCGTCGATCCCGTCGCGCAGTTGCACGTGCACCGATTGCGTATTCTTGCCGCCGATCGAAGCCGGGCTCGCCGCGTCTTCCGACCATTCGCGGCAGATCATCACGTAGCTGTCGCCGAAACGCATTTCCGAGTGGCCCAACTGGCCGTCGCCATCCGTGATCACCATTTGACGCTCGAAGCCAAACGCTTTCTCAAGCCAGTCGAGCGCGGCAAACGGGTCCTTGTAATACACCGACGCGCCCAGCGAAGGACGATGAAACGGTTCGCTCATGATTCCCTCATTTTGTAAACCATTTGGTTGATATTTAACACTATAGTTAAACAAATTGGAAAGGCAAGGATGGCATATTCGTATCGTTGTTCCTTCACAATGCCGGCATCAGCATTGCCCAGATCGCACGGGGATTTAAGACGACTCGACAGACTATGATGCGGGTGCACCTCAAACGGACGAAATCATTCTCCATAACGCCCGAAATACTCCATGACCACTTTGAAATTCGATGCCGTTGTGCTCGGTGCGGGCATTGTCGGCGTGTGCGTTGCCGTGCACCTTCAGCAACGCGGGCGCCAGGTCGCGCTGGTCGACCGTAAGCAGCCCGGCAACGAAACGTCGTTTGGCAACGCCGGGCTGATCCAGCGCGAAGCCGTGTATCCCTACGCGTTTCCACGTGACCTCGGCACCTTGCTTCGCTACGCGCGCAACCAGTCGCCAGACGTTCGCTACCATGCCGACGCCATGCTCAAGACCGCGCCGTTCCTGTGGCAATACTGGCGCAATTCTCATCCGGCAAAACATGCCGCTATCGCGAAGTCATACGCCACGCTGATCGAGCATTGCGTGGACGAACACCGCGCGCTGGCCGCCGCGGCCGGCGCGAGCGCGTTGTTGCGCCACACCGGCTGGATCAAGGTGTTTCGCACTGACAAGGTACGGGACGCGGAAATCCGGCTCGTTGAACAGTGGCATCGGGAATATGGCGTCGAGTTCGAAGCGCTCGACGCCGCCCGCCTGCAACAGAAGGAGCCCGATCTCGACAAGACCTTGTCAGGCGGCTTGCGCTACCCGGCGTCTGATTCCGTGAGCGATCCCAACGCGCTTGTCACCGCCTACGCGAAGTATTTCGAAGCGCTGGGTGGGCGGTTCTTCATCGGCGACGCGGACTCGTTTCGGGAGGGTTGGGCGGTCGATACGGAAGCCGGAACGATCACTGCTTCGTCGGCGGTAGTCGCGTTGGGGCCGTGGTCGGATCGGGTCAGTACGCGACTCGGCTATCGCTTGCCGCTTGCTGTCAAACGCGGGTACCACATGCACTATGCGGCTGAGGCAATGGCCCGGCTAAATCATCCGGTTCTGGACGTCGAGAAAGGCTACCTGATCGCACCCATGGCAAAAGGCATCCGCTTGACCACCGGGGCGGAAATCGCGCACTGCGATGCGCCCAAAACGCCCACGCAACTCGCCGCGGTCGAGCCGATTGCGCGCACGCTGTTTCCATTGGGCAAGCGTCTCGACGACGAACCATGGATGGGACGGCGCCCTTGTACGCCCGACATGATGCCGATCATCGGGTCCGCGAGAAATCACAAAGACTTGTGGTTCGCGTTCGGCCATGCACACCATGGGCTCACGCTAGGCCCGGTCACGGGCCGGCTGATCGCCGAGATGATGACCGACGAGAAGACGCTTGTAGACACGCGGCCGTTCAGGGTGGAGCGGTTTTAGAACAGTCTGCATGGCGAGCTCGATCCGGTAACACTGCGATTGACTTCTTTGCTAAGGGACCATTCAGGGCGGTTGACGCACGGCTCGCACCACGCAGACATCGCTGACATAATTGATTTCCCCATACTCTTCCCCGCCCTGAGGAACCCCAATGAACAATCCAGCAAACGCTTCTTCGAGCGATGCAGTGCGCCGCGTCACCTTTCTCGGCCTCGGTGTCATGGGTTATCCGATGGCCGGGCATCTGGCGAAAGCCGGCCTCGACGTGACGGTTTACAACCGTACCGCGCAAAAAGCGGAGCAATGGGTCGCCGAGTACGGCGGACGCGCAGCACACACGCCGCGCGAAGCCGTGGACGGCGCCGAGCTGGTGCTGGCATGCGTGGGCAACGACGACGATCTGCGCAGCATCACCCTCGGCGACCAGGGCGCATTTGCGGGCATGGCGCGTGGCACGCCGTTCGTCGATCACACCACCACCTCGGCTAACGTCGCCCGGGAACTCGCGGACATCGCGGGCACGCAGGGTTTGCACTTCATCGACGCGCCGGTCTCGGGCGGCCAGTCCGGGGCGCAAAACGGCAAGCTGACGATCATGTGCGGCGGCGACGCGGCGGCGTTCGAACGTGCCGCGGCGACGCTGCGCCATTACGCGGCCGCCGTCACACTGATCGGCCCGACCGGTGCCGGTCAACTGGCTAAAATGGTCAATCAGATCTGCGTCGCCAGCATCGTGCAGGGCCTGTCCGAAGCGATCCATTTCGGCGAGAGCGCAGGCCTCGACATGGCCCGCGTCCTGGAGGTGATCGGCAAGGGCGCGGCGGCGAGCTGGCAGATGGACAACCGCGGCAAAACGATGATCGAAGGTAAGTTCGATTACGGCTTCGCCGTCGACTGGATGCGCAAGGACCTCGGTTTCTGCCTCGACGAAGCGAAGCGCGTTGGCGTGTCGCTGCCGGTCACCGCGCTTGTCGATCAGTTCTACGGCGACATTCAGGCGTTAGGCGGCAACCGCTACGACACCTCGAGTCTGATCTGGCGTCTGCGCAAGCTCACGCCTGCCGATTAACCAGCGTCGCGAGCAAGCGGGCGCCTGCCGTCCGCCCACTTGCCTGAGCACGTCTTATCTGCGCCAGCGCAGCGGACGGCGCAGATGGTGCCGTTCCAGCCGCACTGCGGCACTCGCCGGGGCAAACGCGGGCATACCGTCCAGTTGCCTGCCTTCGAGCCGCTCGCGCTCTTCGTCGGCCTCGACCGTCCTGGCCGGATCGATGAATAGCGCGGCCACGATCCCCACCCCCAGCAAACCCGCGGAAATCGTGAACGGCACGTTATAACTGCCCGTTGTCTCGATCAGATAACCAAACACCACGGGCGAAATCATGCCGGCGACGCCGAAGCCCGTGTTCATCATGCCGCCCGCCGTGCCCGCGTAGCGACCGCCGATGTCGAGCGGCAAGGTCCACAACACCGGATTCGTGATCTCGAGAAAGAAGAACGACGCCGACAGGTACAGCACCGCCATCAACGGATTGGTCGCGGACACCATCGGCAGCAGGAACACGAGCGAGCCGCCCATGCCCACCACCAGCACGGCACAGCGCGCAAAGCGCAGCCGGCCGGTGCGCTTGTAGAGCCGGTCCGAGACGACGCCGCCCAGGGTATCGCCAATCACGCCCGCGAGAAGCGGCAGCGCCGTGAACAGCGCCAGTTGCTTGAGATCGAAGCCGCGGGCCTCCTTCAGGTACGAAGGCAGCCAGGTCAGATAGACCCACAGCAGCCAGCCGTAACAGAAATCGACGAACGTGACGAGCCACATCCTGCGGATCAGTTTGCGCCACGGCGTGGCCGCACGCTTGGCGCGTTCGCAGTCGCCGGCGCGATAGCCGATCTCAGCCGTTTCCTCAGGCGTCACGCGACGGTTCTGCTCCGGCGAGTTCGTAAAAACGCAGAGGTACAGTATCGTCCACGCGAGACTCGCCACGCCGAGCAAAATAAACGCGTCGCGCCAGCCGCCGGCCACCACCACCGCGAGCACGAGCGGCGGCGTGACCGCGCCGCCGAGGCGGGCGAAGCTATGGGTGATGCCTTGAGCGAAACCCCGCTCCGCCACCGGCATCCAGTAGGTAAACGCGCGCGTCGCCGTCGGGAATGCACCGCCCTCGCCGATTCCCAGCGCGAACCTCAGCGCGACGAGCATCGCCACACTGCCGGCGAATCCCGTGGCGAGCGTCGCCGCGCCCCAGATCAGCGACAACACCGTCAGCACCAGCTTCGGCCCGTACTTGTCCGACAGCCAGCCACCGATGACCTGCATGAACGCGTACGGATACGCGAAGGCCGAGAACACGAGGCCGAGCTGGACCGTCGTCAGTCCCATTTCATGGCGGATGATAGGGCCGGCCACGGCGATATTCACACGGTCGATGTACGAGATGAAATACATCAGGCACATGACGGCCAGGATGATGTGGCGCGTTTTCACGCGCCGCTTATGCGTTTGCATGCTGTCTCCTGTGTCTCTTATGTGACGCCGACGGCGTCTGGGGTGTTCGATTCGCACGTCGTACTGCGTCGCGCTGTGTCGGGTCACGTGCGCCTCGACGCGCACCCGCCTCCTGTGCTTGCCGGCGCGATCCGGCATACCGATGCGCGTGCCGTCAAGTGGGCACGAGCTTCAGGCGCTGCACCTTGCCCGAAGGTCCACGAGGCAGTTCCGTGACGAAGCGAAATTCCTTCGGCGTCTTGTAGCGGCCCAGTTCGCGCAGGCAGTGCTCATGCAGATCCGCGACGTCGAGCGCGCCCTGCCCTTGCTCGACGCGAGGCACGATGAAGGCGACGATCTCCTGCCCATACGCGGTATCCGGCACGCCCACCACTGCCGCATCCAACACACCGGGGTGTTTGAGCAACGCTTCATCGATCTCGCGCGGTGCGATGTTTTCGCCGCCCTTGATGATCAATTCCTTTGCGCGGCCGTTGATGTAGAAGTAACCGTCGCTGTCGCGATAGCCGAGGTCGCCGGTACGCAGCCAGCCGTCGGCGGTGAAGGCTTCACGCGTTTCCCGGGCGCGCTTGTAATAGCCGCCCATCACCTGCTCGCCGCGCAACACCAGTTCGCCGCACTCGTTGGGCGCGCATTCGCGGCCGTCACGATCGATCACCTTGGCTTCACCGCCCGAAGGCAGGCCGATGCTGCCGATTTTTCGCCTCTCCTGATCGTATGGATTACTGAACACAGGCGCGGCGGTTTCGGTCATGCCCATCGTTTCGATGATGCCGACCCCGAAGCGCGTCTCGAATGCGCGGTGATGATCGACGGGCAGCGCTGCCGACGCACTGCGGCAGAACCTCAGCGCGGACAGGTCGAACGCGCACGGTTCGTCGTTGTTGAGCAGATAGGCGACGATCGTCGGCACCACGTTGATCCACGTGCAACCGTGGCGCGCGACATCCCGCCAGTAGGTCCGTGCTGAAAACCGCGGCGTCATGACCACCGAGCCGCCATGAAAGAGCGGCGCCAGCAACGTCACGACAAGGCCATTGATGTGATAAAGCGGCAACGCGGCGAAGACCCGGTCGCCGGTGCCGAGCCGGTGTTCGTGCGAGATGTTGCGGGCATTGGCCAGCAGATTTCGATGCGTCAGCAGGACGCCCTTCGGTGCGCCCGTGGTGCCGGACGTGTACATCAACAGCGCCACATCGCTCGCATCTGGCCCGCCGGTCGACGAGGCTTGAGCCTCCCCGGCGGCTATCGGTGACGCGCTGGGCGCCCCCTCTGCCGATGCCATGTGCGCGGCGGCAACACCTGCCGCTTCCACCAGCGCTGGTTCGACGCAAGCCGGCACAGGCACAACGGCGGCATCGGGCGCCGTCTGGATCAGCGCAACGGTGCGGGTAATGCCTTGCTCACGCAACCCGTCGATCGCGCTCGACATCGCCGCGTGCGTATCGCCGGAGACAAAGACCATGCGCGTGTCCGAATGCTCCACGATGTAGCGCAACTGCGACGGCTGGCACAACAGATTGAGCGGGTTGGCGACGAGCCCGCTATACATCGCCGCGAGCAGCAGCCTTGCCGTGTGGATGCCGTTGCCCATGAAGACCGAAACGACATCGCCGGCGTGCAAGCCTGCTTCGTGAAAATACGTCTCAAGCGCGCGGCAGTCGTCGCGCAGTTCCGCGAAGGTCAACACGTCGACACGGGCCGCGGCGCCGTCATCCTCGGCGCATTCAGGGGCCGCCAGCAGGAACGCCTGGTCGGGATGCTGAGCGGCGCGCGCGTCGATCAGCGCGCGAATCGTATGAGGCGTTCTCATTTGCCATACCTCCCGAAGAAATCGCCGAGTACGTCGTCGAGCTCGGGGACGCGCTCCTCGATCGGGTAGGCCACGCGCGTGATGTTCTGGTAATGGTGAAAGTTGAGATTGCTCGAGAAATTGTTGCGGCCCCACGTTCCGCATCCCATCGAGAGCGAGAAGGGCAAGCCGTTATCGAAGTTGCCGCCTGTCGCGAGGCAATGCGCCTGATTCACGATCACGCGCGCAACTGGCAGCGTCGACGCGAGCTCCACCGCTTGGCCCGAGTCGCTGGAATGCAGGCCCACCGAGTGCCCGGCGCCCATATAGGCGTAGATGCCGCGCACGATGTCGGCAGCAGCATCGAAGGTTGCCGCGCGATAAACGGTCAGTACCGGCGCGAGCTTCTCACCCGAGAAGAGGTAGTCAGCGCCGAAGCCGGTTTCCTCCACCATCAGGAAAGCGGGCTCGCGCGCGGCAATATCGTCGAGCCCCGCCGCCCGTGCAATCTCCGTGGCCGAGCGCGCGGTGCAGTGTGCCGACAGCTTGCCGTTCGACCACAGGGCGGCCTGCAGTCGCGCTTTTTGCGCGGCGTCGAGCATCACGCCACCGCAGGCAGTCAGCTCGGCCAGCATGTTTGCGTACACCGCAGCTTCGATAACGACGCTGTTTTCGGATGAACAGCTCGTAGCGTTATCGAACGTTTTCGAACGTGCAATCTTGTGCGCTGCATCGTGCAGATCGGCCGACGCGGTGACGATCGAAGCCACGTTCCCCGCGCCCACGCCGAACGCGGGCGTCCCGCTTGCGTAGGCCATGCGCACATTCGCCTGCGAGCCAGTCGCCACGACCAGATCGCACTGCCGCATCAGTTCGGCGGTGGCCGCCTTGCTGATCGGCGCTGGCAACATCTGAACGAGGTCGGCCGCGAGCCCGACTTTGGCGAATTGCGCGTGAATGAAGTCGATCAGCAGCGCGCACGACGAATAGCCCTTGGGAGAAGGCGCCACGATCACGGCATTGCCGCATTTGAGAGCGTTGACGATCTTGTTGACCGGCGTGGCCGCCGGATTGGTGGACGGCGTGATCGCCGCCACCACGCCGACAGCCCGTGCGATCTCGACGATGCCGGTGGCGTCATGACGCTCGATCACACCCGTGGTCTTCTGCCCGCGCAAATCGCGCAACAGCCCGAGCGTCTTGCGATAGTTCTTGCGAAACTTGTCGTCCGCGTTGCCGAGACCGGTGTCGCGCACCGCCAGCTCTGCAAGCTGCCGGTTGCGCGTGGGCTCCATGATCGCCCACGCTGCGGCGTCGGCGGCGGCATCGAGCATATCTTGCCCCGCGATCTCGAATACGCGCTGCGCAGCCCGCGCACGCGCAACCAGTGACGCAACCACGCGTTCGACTTCGCTTTGCGCACTCGCGTGCGTGGCTTCGGCTTCTGTGGCCCTGACGTTCATACGGTTCACTCCGGAACGGGAAAGATTGGTGTTGGTACCAATCTAGTGAACCGCGCATGCTTCGGAGTCCCGTTTTCTGAACTATCCCTTGCGCCAGGCCGGCGAGAATCGAAAAGTGCAAATTTCGGGACTTTCCATAGTCCCGAAAACTAACCAGACCGATGCACAATCCAACTTATAAGTACGACACTGAGGAGACAGCGTGGCGACTTCGAATCAATCGAATGCGGCAGCCGTGCGTGCATTTCGCGTACTTGAAACCTTGGCTGAGGCAAGCGGCCCGCTTTCCATGACGGATCTCGTCCATGCCCTCGAACTGCCCAAGCAGACCGTGCATCGGATTCTGGTGCAGTTGATGGATGCGTGGCTGGTCACGCGCAGCGCCGGCGACCGGCTATACGAGTGTTCACCGCGCGTGCGCATGCTGGCGGTCAATGTGCTGATGCATGCGGGCCCGGCCGCTGCCCGCCATGTGCTGCTCGAGCAACTGGTGGCCAAAATCGGCGAGACCTGCAATCTGACGATGCTGGCCGGCAACGATGTGGTTTATGTGGACCGGGTGGAAACGGAGTGGCCGCTGCGCATGCATCTTCAACCGGGTTCGCATGTTCCGCTGCACTGTTCGGCAAGCGGCAAGCTGTTACTCAGCTTTCTGCCCAAGGACAGGCGCGAACGGGTTATCGAAACTTTGCCGCTGCGCGCCTACTCCGAGCGGACGATTACGGATCGCGGCGAGTTGCGCAAAGAACTGACCATCACGCGGCGGCGCCAGCTCGCGATCAACAATCAGGAACATTTGCAGGGGCTCATCGCGATCGCGGTGCCGGTCATGCTGGATCGCAATCGCGCGTGCGCGGCCATCGCCGTTCAGGCGCCGGTCGGGCGGGTCGTACTCGAGGATCTGCTGGCCTTCCTGCCCGATCTGCGGCTCGCCGCGGAGGAAACCGCCAAGACATTCCGGCAGTAGTGCGGGCGAGATTGCCGGCGAAATACGTGCAGCGGCCCGGGACGCAGGGCCGAAAGCGAGTCCGCCACGCGTTCAAACGTGCATTCATGCTCCGAGGTGCCGCGCCGCACCGCATTCCGAAAAACGGGATGATCTGCGCTGAAATAGTGCTTTTAAATCACCTGATCCCAGCGAAAACCACCACCGGTAAGGCCACGCGGTACAATGACGCCGATCCATTTTCCGGAACGGCCCCCATGACTAAAGCGGATACCCCTACCCTGCGGGCGTTCGCCCTGCTCGAGCATCTCGTGCGCGCCGAAGGTCCAGTGTCGCTCGCCGACATTGCCCAGGACGTCGACCTGCCGAAGGCTTCACTGCACCGCATGCTGGCTTCGCTCGAGGCCGGCGGCCTCGTGATCCGCGAACCGGGCCAGAAAAACGCCTATGTGATAGGGCCGCGTCTTGCGCAACTCGGTCTGGGCGTCATGATGCATTCGGGTGCCCGCCGGCTGCGGCATGCGATCCTGTCGAACCTGGTTGCCGATCTCGGCGAGACCTGCAACCTCACCATGCTGCACGAAACCGAGGTGCTGTATCTCGACAGGCTCGAAGCACCCTGGCCGTTGCGGCTCGATCTCAAGCCCGGCTCGCGCGTGCCGGCGCATTGCAGCGCGAGCGGCAAGCTGCTGCTGGCCATGCTGCCGCGCGAACAACGCAGCGCCCTCGTCCGCACGCTGAAGCTCGAACGCTTCACACCGAACACCATCACCGATCCCGAACTGCTCGAAGCGGAGCTCGACCGCACTGCGCACAAGCGCATCGCTATCGACAATGAGGAATTTGTCGCCGGTATCGCTTGCGTGGCCGCGCCGGTGATGGATGAGAACAATACCTGCATCGCAGCGATCGCCGTTCATGCCCCGGTCTCGCGGGCGCCGCTGTCGCGCGCCCTCGAGTTCGTGCCGCGCCTGCAGGAAGCCGCTCAACAGCTCGCTAAAACGTTCTAGAGCGCTTTGGCAGTCGCTTGTGCGGTCGGTCATGGTCGCTCGCGGCACCGCTTTTGCCACCGCTTTTGCCACCGCTTTTGCCACCGCTTTTGCCACCGCTTTTGCCACCGCTTTTGCCACCGCTTTTGCCACCGCTTCTGCGATCGCTTATGGCACCGCTTAGCCCGAAGTTTGACTGGGCGCCCGAGCTAACCTGTTGAAGCGCTGAGAGATTTTCGAACCGAAGGGGTTGACTACTGGGAACAGGCGGGGTCGATGCCGAGCAGCGCAAAGGCTTTGCTCTGCAACGGTGTGGGACGGGTTGTGATGACGATCTTCGCCTGTGGATTGACCGGGGTGGAAGTGATGTTGTAGGTCAAGGTGGCGAGGTCTTGCAGCAGCGTATGCAGGCTATGCACGGGTAGCGCATCGTCGGTACGGTGGCGCGCGGCTTTGGCGTTGGCCCCTTCGGAGCGCGGCGTCGGCATCACCGGATTGGTGCGCTGATCACGCCGCGTTGCGAGGTCCTCATCGTCATGAAGCAGGGGCTTGAGCGCTTCGCGTAGATGCCACTCGACGTAGTAGG
Organism: Paraburkholderia solitsugae; assembly: GCF_013177695.1. Taxonomy (GTDB): domain Bacteria; phylum Pseudomonadota; class Gammaproteobacteria; order Burkholderiales; family Burkholderiaceae; genus Paraburkholderia; species Paraburkholderia solitsugae. The sequence continues at coordinate 48,730 of NZ_WOEY01000095.1, forward strand.
CCAGCATGCATAAAAACACGTGCGCGCGCACACGCGACTCGTTGAAGTGATAGATCGGACGCACGTGCAGATCGACAGTCTTCATCGAGCGGAAGGCCCGCTCGACCTGCGCCAGGCTCTTGTAGGCCAGGACCGTCTGGGCATCGGAGAACTGTTCGCTGGGCACGTTGGTGCGCAGTACATAGAGTCCATCAAGTGCGGCTTCGGCATCGATCTGCGCTTGCTTGCGGGTGAACGTAAAGCTGGTCTCGGTGATCTCCAGGTCGAAGTGCTTGGCCATCCGGTAGCGCTCGATCACGCGACCCACGCGCAAGCCAATCTTGTCCTGGCCGTGCAAGCGATTGCGGGTGCGCGCAGTGGCCTGCGCGATCGCGGCCAGTTCCACTTCGGTGGCCGCCAGCAGCTCGGCGCGCTTTCTGGCGCGCTCCTCGGCCAACGCCGGGTTGCGGCAGACCACCAGCCGCTCGCCCGGATAGCGCGCGCTGTCGAGTGCGATCAGGCCGTGCTCGTCGAACAGCGAAGGCTGCCAGGGGCCGCGGTCCTCGATCAGCTCGGCAATCTGTGGCGAGCGCAGCGCGGTGATCCAGCTCATGCCCGCCGGACGCAGCACCTGCTCGATCCGCGCGCAGGGGACCATGCCGCGGTCCCCCACCCACACCACCTGTGACAGGCCAAAGCGCTCCTTGAGCTTGTCGATCTGCGCGGCCAGCGTGGCCGGATCAGCGGTGTTGCCGGCAAACACCTCGACCGCTACCGGGCATCCATCCGCGCTGCACAGCAAGCCGAACACGATCTGCGGGTCGTCGCGTTTGCCGTCGCGCGAGTAGCCGTAGTGGGCGAGCGCGCAGTGCCGGCCGGTGACCCACGTCGAGGTGAGGTCATAGAGCACCAGCACGCCGTTGCCCAGATGCTGGCGCGCCAGGCTGCGCTCGATGCGCGGCTGCGCCACACCGAGCCAGTCCAGCGCGGCGTAGAGCCGCTCGGCCTCGAATGCGCCGAGTCCCAGCACCTGCGACAGCGAATGGGTTGCAGACTCCGGCTGCAAGTTGCGCCAGGTGGCGAGCTTGGAGCCCGGCTCCAACACGCGCGCGACCACCAGGGCCAGCACCAGCGAGCGCACCGGGGCGGGTGCGGGATCCAGCAGCTTCGCGAGACCGCAGCGCCGTGCGATACCGAGCACCGCGGCCACATGGCCATGCGGCAGGGAGCGCTCAATGCTCATCAGCGCCCGGGCTGACTCAACGGCGACGCCGCCCTTGAGCAGGATGCGCAAGTGCTCGATGAGTTGCGGATCCCAGTGGGACAGATTGGCGATCGTGCGTTTGACGACCTTGCCGCCTTCGCGGTAGCCCTCACGCAGGAGGATCGCGGGCGGAGAGTTCCGGTTCGGGACGGTCTCGATATACATGGGCTAAAGAATAGACAATCAACCCGGTAAATCAAGATGAAATCTCGTCGAAAATGCATCATTTACATGGGAACATTTAAGACACAAAAAATGGCGCAAAGGCGCGCCACTTCTTGCTCAGCAGTGGTTCAGGTGTTCAAACTTCGGCTTAGCCCGCCCCCTATTCCACAGGCTGCTGTGCGCGCACAAGCTCCGCTAGCAGACGCACGCCCGCATCGATCTTTTCCAGCTTGATGGCCGAAAAACCCATCCGGAAGCAGTGGTTCTGCTCCAGTCCGGTCATGAAGAAAACCCGGCCCAGCTCGATCAGAATGCCATGTGCCTGCGCATCCGCGGCAAGCTGTGTCGCATCGAGCCATGGCGGCCCTTCGACCCAGCACGACGCGCCGCCGCCCACCGGCACATAGCGCGCCTCCGGAAGATGCGCGTCGAGCGCCGCCATCAGCGCCTGAGCGCGCTCCCGATAGGCATGAGCGAGCCGGCGCAGCAGCGCATCGTGGTGCCCGAGCGCCAGAAAAGTGGCGAAGGCGCGCTGAATATACGCTGCAGGGTGGCGCACCATCAGGCGCCGCAGCGCGCGCAGTTCACGCACCAGTTCACGCGGCCCGACGATATAACCCAGCCGCAGCCCAGGCGCAAACGTCTTCGACAGGCTGCCGATATAGATCACCCGATCCGCCGTATCAAGGCTTTTCAACGCAGGGTGCGGCATGCCTGAGAAGTTGTTTTCGCTCTCGTAGTCGTCTTCGATCAGCACGAAGTCATGTTGCTGGGCCTGTTCCAGCAGCGCATGACGGCGCTCGATAGGCATGGTGGCCGTGGTCGGGCACTGGTGGCTCGGCGTCACATAGACGTAATCGCACTGCGCGAGCAGATCGGCGTCCTCAACCGGGCGCACGCCGCCGCCATCGACAGGCAGCGGCTGCAGCCGCGCATTGCGGTTCTCGAAGATATTGCGGGCATCCGGATAGCCGGGGTTCTCAAAGCCGATCGTGGTCCGCTCGCTCGCGAGCAGATCCGCGATCAGATAGAGCGCCTGCTGGCAGCCGATCGTCACGACGATTTCGTCCGGCATCGCAAACACGCCGCGCCGCGGCAGCACCCGCGTGCGGATCTGCTGGATCAGCGTATCGTCGTCGCGCTCGATCAGGTCCGGTGCCCAGTTGCGGATCTCCATGACCGACAGCGCTTTCATGCAGCATTCTCGCCAATCGTTGGTCGGAAACAGCGACTGGTCGAACTGTCCATAAATGAAGGGATATTCGTAGCTCAGCCAGTTGCCCGGTTTGACGATGTTGCGCTGCGAGGACGGCCGCCTGCGTAAGCGCTGGTCCCAATCCGGCCGCGCGAGCGCCTCATTGGCGGCCTGCCCTGGGACCGTCTGCAGCGGCGCGAATTCGTGCCGCCCTTCGAGAATGGCCGGATTGACGAAATGCCCACTGCGCTCGCGTGAAATCAGATACCCCTCCTCCACCAGTTGCTGGTAAGCGAGCACGACCGTATTGCGAGCTACACTTAATTGATCGGCCAGCTCGCGACTGGACGGCAACGCGTGATCCGGCAACAGTTGGCCGTCCAGAATCGCAGCCACCAGCATCTGGCGAATCTGGCCCTGGAGACTCATATTCGACTCGGGTGAACGCTGGAATCGTTGAGTCCATAGAGCAATCGAGGTGCGACTTGCCATGCTTTCTCCTGTTTTTTGTAGGCGGAGCCCGCTCGCACGAAGGCGGACACCGGCATTGTGGGCGCGCAAAAAAACGCCTGCCAGTCATCCCGGGCGGCTGCCGGCGACATCGGCGCAACGGCTCAGTCTGGTGCAGCGGTGTGGACTCAACGATCAGCCACGTCTGGCCCTAACCCGCAACATTTATTACTGACGATACTCGCATCACCCCTTTGCCGGCGATTGGGACAAGTCCCCGTCGGCGCGGGCTGGATTCACGTGTATTCGCGTACCTACACGGCCATTCTGGAGACCTAAGATGAGAAGCGATACCCCCCCAAAGCTGTCCCGCTGGTTCGGCCATCTCACGCGCCGTATGACGGTGGCGGCGCTCGCGGCGCTCGCCTGCGTGGCGGCGCCCAGCAGCTACGCGCAGGACAAGGAGGTCACCATAGCCTATCAGCAGATCGTCGACCCATGGGTCGTCGCGATCGCCAGCGGCTCGATCGAGAAGGAAACGGGCTACAAGATCAACTGGCGGCAGTTCGAATCCGGCGCGAAAGTCGCGACCGCGATGGCCTCAGGAGACGTGAAGGTCGGTGTGATCGGCTCGAGCCCGCTCGCCGCCGCGGTCAGCCAGGGGCTCGACCTGCAGCTCTTCTGGATTCTGGACAATATCAACCAGGCCGAAGCGATGGTCGTGCGCAATGGCTCCGGCATCACCAAGCCGTCTGATCTGAAAGGCAAGACGATCGGCGTGCCGTTCGTGTCGACGACGCACTATCACACCATGTTCGCGCTGCAGCATTGGGGCATCAATCCGTCCGAGGTGAAGATCCTCAACATGCAGCCGAACCAGTTGGTCGCGGCGTGGGAGCGCGGCGATATCGATGCTGCCTATGTCTGGGACCCGGCGCTTGCGGAGTTGAAGAAGAGCGGCAAGGTCCTGATTACGTCCGGCGACCTGTCGAAGCTCGGCAAGCCGACCTTCGACGGAATCGCCGTCGATCGCCAATGGGGCGAGGCGCATAAGGACTTCATGGCCAAACTCGTGAGAGCCATCGCGGATGCGGACGATCAATACCGCAAGAATGCCGCGCAATGGAATGCCACCTCGCCGCAGGCCGCAGCCATCGCCAAGATGATCGGCGGCTCACCGGCCGACGTGCCGGAGTCGCTCTCGCTCTATGCCTTCCCGACGCTCCAGGAACAGGTTTCCTCGCAATGGCTGGGCGGCGGCAGTGCCGGCCGCGCGACGTTCGCGCTGAAAGACACCGCCAATTTCCTGAAGGATCAGAAACAGATCAGCGCGGTGTTGCCCGATTACTCGAAGTTCGTGACGCCGGTTTATGCCGAAGCGGCAATGAAACTCAAATGATGTAGCGCGGTTTTGTCGAATCAGGAGGCAACATGGAAAGCATGAGAGTCAAGAATGTGAGCGTGGTCTTTCCGGGCCGCAAGGCCGGCCAGACGGTGCATGCGCTCGACGACATCAATCTGACGATCAACTCGGGCGACTTCGTCGTCGCGCTCGGTGCATCGGGTTGTGGCAAGACCACCCTGCTCTCGCTCATGGCGGGGTTCATCGCGCCGACCAGCGGCGAGCTACTGCTCGGCGGTTCGCCGATCGCCGGACCGGGCGCCGACCGTGGCGTCGTGTTCCAGAAGCATGCCCTGTTGCCCTGGCTCAACGTGATCGATAACGCCGAGTTCGGCCTGAAGCTTCAGGGCGTGCCGAAAACGCAGCGGCGCGAGATCGCAGCACGCAATCTCGCGCTGGTCGGCTTGCAGGACTTTCACAAGCACATGATCTATCAGCTCTCCGGCGGGATGCAGCAGCGGGTCGGCATCGCCCGCGCGCTGACCTGCGACCCCGCCATGTTGCTGATGGACGAGCCGATGGCCGCGCTCGATGCGCTGACCCGCGAAACGATTCAGGAACTGCTGCTCGATGTCTGGACGCAAACCAGCAAGATGTTCTTCTTCATCACGCACAGCGTCGAAGAAGCGCTCTTTCTGGCCAGCCACCTGGTCGTGATGTCGCCGCGTCCCGGGCGCATCACGCACACCTATGAGCTGGATTTCAATCGACGCTTTCTGGAAACGCGCGACGCGCGCGCCATCAAGTCGAGCCCCGATTTCATCGAGATGCGCGAGCGCGTACTCAGCATCATTTACGGCGACGAGAAAATGCACAGCGCCGAAGCCGAGGTGACACATGTTTAGTTCAAAACGGGCTCATGCACTTGCGCATGGCCATCACGCCCCGCTGGGATCCGACACGCCGATCGAGCCACCGCGCACACCCGGCCGACGTCCACGGCTGCTCGCCAAGAAACCCGCCAAGCCAGGCGACACATTCGGCGTACCCGGCCACGGCAGCAGCGTCGTCGCGAGCCTCGTGACGGTCGCCGTATTCATCGGACTATGGTTTGTCGCGACCAACCTTCACTGGATCAAGCCGCTCTTTCTGCCATCGCCGCAAGCGGTGTATGCAAAGTTCGTGTTTGTGGCCACGGAGGGTTTCGCCGGTTCCACGCTCGTGCAACATACCGGCATCAGCTTGCTGCGCGTGTTCGGCGCCTTCGCGCTCGCCTGCGTGACCGCGATTCCAATCGGCGTGATGATGGGCGTCTCGCGCTTTGCGCGCGGCATCTTCGATCCGCCCATCGAGTTCTATCGTCCGCTTCCGCCGCTCGCCTATTTGCCGCTCATCATCATCTGGTTCGGCATTGGTGAATTCTCCAAAGTCTTTCTCATCTACCTCGCCATCTTCGCGCCGCTCGCCATCGCCGCGCGATCCGGCGTCCGTTCCGTGTCGATCGAGCAGATTCATGCAGCCTATTCGATGGGCGCCTCGCGCACCCAGGTGGTGTTGTATGTGATCCTGAAATCGGCGTTGCCGGAAATTTTCACCGGTATGCGGATAGGCATTGGCGTCGGCTGGACGACCCTGGTCGCCGCGGAAATGGTGGCGTCGACAAGTGGTCTCGGCTTCATGGTGCTCAACGCTGCGGAATTTCTCGCCAGCGACGTGGTGATCATGGGCATTGTCGTCATTGGCTTCTTTGCTTTGTGTTTTGACTTGTTGATGCGCCACCTCGAGCGCGTGCTGGTGCCGTGGAAAGGCCGGGTTTGATTGGGTAGCACGATCGACTGAGAGCGGCCCGACAGCGGCCGCTTTCGCCCCACGGCGCGGGATGTCGCCTAGCTGATCGGGTTCGAGGCGCAAACCGCGACGAGGGGGAATGAGCATCAGTGCCGTACAGCGCCCCACGCCAGCTTGGACTCAGCGATTGGCGGCGGCTGGTACTACGCGGCTAGCGGTGCCCTCCGCAATACTTCAGCTGTCGGTTATCGCTGGAGGCAGTATGAATTCGATTGCGGAAGTACCGGGATTGCAGGTGCGTCATGAAGCGCTGCGCATCGGCGGAGAAAAAATCCGGCGCGCGGAGATCATTGAAGTCTTCAATCCCTATACCGGCGAATTGGTCGGCACGGTGCCCAAGGCGACGCTGGCCGACGTGCAACACGCCTTTGCCTGGGCACACCAGTATCGTGCGCGGCTCACGCGCTACGAGCGCTCACAGATCCTGCTGCGCGCGGCGGACATGGTCCGTCGGCGTACCGAAGAAATTGCCGATCTGATCACCGCCGAGTCCGGCCTGTGCAAGAAGGACTCGCTGTACGAAGCAGGCCGCGTCGCCGACGTCATGACGTTCGGCGCCAATGAAGCGCTGAAGGACGACGGTCAGGTGTTTTCCTGCGATCTCACGCCGCACGGCAAGAAGCGCCGCGTCTACACCCAGCGCGATCCGTTGCTCGGCGTCATCTCCGCGATCACGCCGTTCAACCATCCGATGAATCAGGTTGCGCACAAAATCGTGCCCTCCATCGCGACCAACAACCGCATCGTCGTTAAACCCTCCGAGAAGGTTCCGCTGTCCACATACCTGCTCGCGGACATCTTTTACGCAGCCGGCCTGCCGCAGGAAATGTTGCAGGTCATCACCGGCGACCCGAAAGACATCGCCGACGAACTGATCACGAACGAACACGTCGATCTGATCACCTTCACGGGCGGCGTGCAGATCGGCAAATATATCGCCAGCAAGATGGGCTATCGACGCGCGGTGCTCGAACTCGGCGGCAACGATCCGATCATCGTGATGGAAGACGCCGATCTGGAAGAAGCCAGCACGCTCGCGGTCTCCGGCTCCTACAAGAACTCCGGCCAGCGTTGTACCGCGATCAAGCGAATTCTGGTGCATGAGGCGGTGGCCGACCGTTTCGTCGACCTGCTCGTGCAGAAGTCCCGGGCCATCCGTTATGGAGACCCCGCCGATCCGGCGACCGACATGGGCACCGTCATCGACGAAGCGGCGGCGAAATTTTTCGAAGCTCAGGTGAACGATGCGATCAGTCGCGGCGCGACCTTGCTGCTCGGCAATCTCCGCAAAGGCGCGCTGTATTCGCCGACGGTTCTCGATCATGTGAGCCCGGACACGCCGCTCGTCAAATACGAAACCTTCGGCCCCGTGTCGCCGGTAATCCGCTTTCGCGATATCGACGACGCGATCCGGATTTCCAATTCGACTGACTACGGGCTCTCGTCGTCGGTCTGCACAAATCGCCTCGATTACATCACGCGCTTTATCGCCGAACTGGAGGTGGGCAGTGTGAACGTGCGCGAAGTACCCGGTTACCGGCTCGAGTTGACGCCGTTCGGCGGCATCAAGGATTCGGGGCTTGGCTACAAGGAAGGGGTCCAGGAAGCGATGAAAAGCTTCACCAACGTGAAGACCTATTCGCTGCCGTGGGATTGAGTCACACGCCAATGCGTTCCACGCAGCATCGCATTAGTTAATTTTCGAGACAAAATGTACCGTTTACATTGCATCACCTATTGACCATCACAGGTGCATGCTCTACATTTTAGATAACCACTTTTCGGAACAAATTGTTCCGGTTTCACTAAACATCGGAGACAGCCCTCATGAGCGATCACACCCCCATCAGCGGCCCGCAGGCCATGACCCCGTCAGAAGCGTTTGTCGAAACCCTGGCCGCGAACGGCGTGACCGACATGTTCGGCATCATGGGTTCGGCCTTCATGGACGCCATGGACATCTTCGCGCCCGCCGGCATCCGCCTCATCCCCGTGGTGCACGAGCAGGGCGCCGGCCACATGGCCGACGGTTATGCTCGCGTATCTGGCCGCCATGGCGTGGTGATCGGCCAGAACGGCCCGGGCATCAGCAATTGCGTGACCGCCATCGCCGCGGCCTATTGGGCGCACAGCCCTGTGGTCATGATCACGCCGGAGGCGGGCACCATGGGCATCGGTCTCGGCGGCTTCCAGGAAGCGAAGCAACTCCCCATGTTCCAGGAGTTCACCAAGTATCAGGGCCACGTCACCCATCCCGCGCGCATGGCTGAGTTCACCGGCCGCTGCTTCGACCGCGCGCTGGCCGAGATGGGCCCGACCCAGCTCAACATCCCGCGCGACTACTTCTACGGCCAGATCAAGGTAGAGATTCCGCAGCCGCAGCGCCTTGACCGCGGCCCCGGCGGCGATCAACGCCTGAACGAAGCGGCCGACCTGCTCGCCCAGGCCAAATTCCCCGTCATCATCTCCGGCGGCGGCGTCGTCATGGCCGATGCGATCGAGGAATGCAAGGCGCTTGCCGAGCGTCTGGGCGCGCCGGTCGTCAACAGCTACCTGCACAACGACTCTTTCCCCGCCGACCACCCGCTGTGGTGCGGCCCGCTCGGCTATCAGGGCTCCAAGGCCGCGATGAAGCTGATCTCGCGCGCCGACGTCGTGATCGCGCTCGGTTCGCGTCTGGGACCGTTCGGCACGCTGCCCCAGCACGGCATGGACTACTGGCCGCAGAACGCCAAAATCATCCAGATCGATGCCGACCACAAGATGCTCGGTCTGGTGAAGAAGATCTCCGTGGGCATCTGCGGCGACGCCAAGGCCGCCGCGGTTGCACTCACGCAGCGCCTCGAAGGCCGCACCCTCGCCTGCGACGCCTCGCGTGAAGAACGCGCTGGCGAAATCGCCGCCGAGAAGGCGGCATGGGAGAAGGAACTGAATGGCTGGACGCATGAGCGCGACCCCTACAGCCTGGACATGATCGAGGAGCAGAAAGGCGAGCGCACGCCCGGCGGCGGCACCTATCTGCACCCGCGCCAGGTCTTGCGCGAGCTCGAAAAGGCCATGCCGGAAGACGTGATGGTCTCCACTGACATCGGCAACATCAACTCCGTGGCCAACAGCTACCTGCGATTCACGAAGCCGCGCAGCTTCTTCGCCGCGATGAGCTGGGGCAACTGCGGCTACGCGTTCCCCACCATCATCGGGGCCAAGGTGGCCGCCCCTCATCGCCCGGCTGTCTCCTATGCCGGCGACGGCGCGTGGGGCATGAGCCTGATGGAAACCATGACCTGCGTGCGTCACAACATTCCAGTCACCGCGGTGGTCTTCCACAACCGGCAATGGGGCGCCGAAAAGAAGAACCAGGTCGACTTCTACAACCGCCGCTTCGTCGCGGGTGAACTCGACAACCAGAGCTTCGCCGGCATCGCGCGCGCAATGGGCGCCGAGGGTGTCACGGTGGACCGGCTCGAGGACGTCGGCCCTGCGTTGAAGCGTGCGATCGATGCACAGATGAACCACGGCAAGACCACCATCATCGAGATCATGTGCACCCGCGAGCTCGGCGATCCGTTCCGCCGCGATGCGCTGGCCAAGCCCGTGCGCCTGCTCGACAAGTACAAGGACTATGTTTGATCCGTCCGTTGTCTGACGGTCCGGGCGCCGGGAGATGAATTCTCGCTGCCCGGCGGGCCGGAAACGGGATTTCCCCTGCCGTTTCCGGCCTCTTTGTTTTCGGCTGTTTTGTTTTCGCGCCGCATTCGTTGGCTGCCTGCTTCGTTTCCTGCCGCCTTCGTTTGCTGCCCCCCTTTTTTCAACTGTGACCGCCGCCGAGTGCCATGAAAGCCATCAACCGCATCATCGAGCGTGCCCGCACTTCGCAAAGACGCATCGTGCTCTGCGAAGCGGAAGATCCCCGCATGCTGGAAGCCGCGCAACGCGCCACGCGTGAAGGCATTGCCCGCATCGTGCTGGTGGGTCCGAGCGCGCACATTCGCGCAGCGGCTGCCGAGCAAAACATCGAGCTGTCCGGCATGGAGTTAGTAGACCCCGCCGTCTCGCCGCTCGCCGAGTCCTTTAGTGAGGAACTCTTCGCACTGCGCAGCAAGAAGGGCATGACGCTGGACGAAGCAAAGCAGGAGATCCTGAAGCCCCTCTGCTTCGCCAACCTGATGGTGCGGCTCGGTCACGCAGATGGCTCGGTGGCCGGCTCCGTCCACACGACCGCCGACGTGGTCCGCACGGCGATCCAGATCATCGGCATCCATCCGTCCTTCAAGCTGGTGTCGAGCTTCTTTCTGATGATGCTGTGCGAGCCCTTCCACACGCTCAAAGGCGGACTGATTTTCTCCGACTGCGGGCTGGTGGTGGACCCGGACGCGGGTGAGTTGGCCCAGATTGCCATGGCGGCGGCCGACAGCGCGCAAAGCCTGCTGATGGAGGCGCCGCGCGTGGCCATGCTGTCATTCTCGACCAGCGGCAGCGCCCGGCACGCGGCAGTCGACAAGGTCGTAGAAGCGACGCGCCTGGTGAGGGCCCAGCGCCCGCATCTGGCGATCGACGGCGACGTGCAACTGGACGCGGCACTCGTCTCCGAGATCGCCATGCGCAAGATCGAGCATTCGCAGGTGCAAGGACACGCCAACGTGCTGATTTTCCCCAGCCTGGAGGCGGGCAATATCGGCTACAAGCTGGCTGAGCGGATCGGCGATGCGAAGGCAATCGGCCCGTTGTTGCAGGGTCTGAAAAAGCCGGCCAACGATCTTTCGCGTGGGTGCAGCGCGGACGATATCTACTTCGTGATCGCGGTGACTGCTGTGCAGGCGCAAACCGCAGAAGCACCGTTGGATACACAGACCACGCCGCTCGCGTCATAACCGACTCGTGTTCACGGCAACCTCGACCACGCATTCGCTATTCGGCGCGTATAACGGACAACTGCGCGCCGACGTGTGGACACAACCAGCACGCTCGCCGCGCCGGCGCCGGCCGCAATAGAGGCTTGACCGGGATTCGTAAAAAATCCGCCACATCTCAGTCTAAGCAGCTGATTTGAATGCAAAATCGATGGTCGGATCGAGCGGCGGAACGGGGCGTAGGAGATCCAGCAGATAGTCCCCAAACCGGTT
>NZ_WOEY01000096.1 GCF_013177695.1 Paraburkholderia solitsugae
ACCGTGCCTCGCCAGATACCAAGGTCCGCACCGATCTCTTTGTCCGTCTTGCCCTGCGCTGCGAGCAAAATCATCTTGGCGCGCTCGGCCAGTCGAACCGGAATCGTCCGGCCGGTAGCCCACGTCTCCAACTGTTTGCGCTGTGCTTCGCTCAGCTCAACTTTCGCCGCGATTCTCATGAGTTCTCCCTCCATGTACATGGAGACTCACAAATCGCGATTAAGTTGCATTATTTGTGACGCATCACACTAGTCCGTCGGGACGATGAAAGTGAGGTGCGCCACGTCTATCGTCAGGCGTGAGCGCGAAGGTCTGCGCGCTTCGAAACAACACTGATGACGGCGGCTATTCAGAAGCGCCGTCTTTTCCATTGGAGGAGATAAGAGATGTCCGCACGTCCCTACAGAATTGAAGCGCAGCCGCTGGTGCAGCGATATGCACGCGGCTGGCATTGTCTTGGTCTTGCCAGCGATTACAAGGATGGCAAGCCGCACACGCTGAACATTTTCGGCCAGCGCCTTGCTGCGTTCATGGATTCGCAGGGGCGCGTGAACGTCGTGGACGGCTTTTGCCCGCACATGGGCGGCGATCTGAGCACTGGCCGCGTGGACGGCGACACGCTGGTGTGTCCGTTTCATGGCTGGCAGTGGGACGGCGAGGGCAACTGCCAATCGATTCCATACTGCAAGCGGATTCCGCCGAAGGCTAAAATCGGCACATGGCAGACCTGCGAACAGAACCAGTTGCTGTTCATCTGGCACGACCCCGAGGGCAATCCGCCGCCTGAAGAAGTGACCATTCCCCGTATCGATGCGTGTTTCTCCGACGAATGGTCGGACTGGGTGGTCGACCTGATGAAGATCGACACCAACTGCCGCGAACTGGTCGACAACATCTCGGACATGGCGCACTTTGGGACCGTGCATGGCGCCCCGGTCGATTACTTCGCGAATCTGTTCGAAGGACACAAGGCCACGCAACTGCTGGTGGGCCGCAGTGAGCGCCTTGGCGACGACGAGCTGATCGCGCTGTCCACCTACTTTGGACCGGCGTATCACATCACCGAGATGACGGGGCAGAGCGGTGGCCATCCGATTCATTCGATTCTGTTGAACTGCCATGTGCCGACCGACATGAACAGTTTCGAGTTGCGTTACGGCGTGATGGTGAAGAAGGTGCCGGGCTTGTCGGAAGAGCAGAACATGGAGATTGCGCGTGCGTATTCGAAGCAGGCGCAGGCCGCGTTTTATGAAGACGTGGTGATCTGGGACAGCAAGACGCGCATCGACAATCCGCTTTTGTGCGAGGGCGATGGGCCGCTGTATCAGATGCGTGACTGGTACTCGCAGTTTTACGTCGATACGGCGGACGTGAGGCCGTCGAGTGTTGCGAGAAAGGTGGTGGAGATCAATGTGCGCGAGGGAGGGGAACCGCCGCCGCTGCGGCACGTGTTCGAGGGATAAAGCGGTTGAAAAGGCGGCGCATGCACCGCCTTTGGATTGCTGACCAACCCCATGTTCTTCGGATCGTGGGGTTTTGTTTTTCAGGCGAGGCGAGTCGCGGCGTGAAGCGCGCGTATTGGGTCAATCAAGGCGGGTCAATCAACGCCTTTAGCGCTTACGGGTTCGTCGCCGCAGCGTGTGTCGCCGGTTCCAGATAGTTCTGCTGGATCTTCTCCACGTTCACGTGCAGCACATCGACGAGGTAGTGTTGCATCCCGCCGTACTGCTGATCGATGACTTGCATGGCTGCACCGATGTAATCCGGGTCGACGGCGAGCAGCGGTGCCAGTACATCGGGCGCGACGCCGATCTTCTGCAACTGCGCGGTCGCTTGTGCGTTGCCTGCGGCGTTGTAGCGGTTCGACTCCAGGTAATTGGCAATTACTGTTGCGCGATCGACGCCCAGGGCGGACAGCAGCAGGACGGTCGCGAAGCCTGTGCGATCTTTACCTGCGGTGCAGTGATAGAGGATGGTTTTGTTGTCTTCGGCGAGCTTGAGGAAGCGGGCGAATTGGGCTTGATAGGTGCTTGGGAATTGCTGGTAGAGCGACACCATGAATTGATGCATTTGCGCGGGTGTCGAGCGCTTGAGCATGGGGATGACGGCTTCCGGTGAGAGGTTGCCGGCGAGGATCGGGTCGGCTTGCCAGGGGAATTGGGTGGCGAAGTCCTGTTCGGCGGGTTTCTTTTCGCTTTCTGCGCGGAAGTCGAGGATGACGTCGAGGTGCATCGCCTTGAGTTTGGCGATGTCGGCCGGTGTGGCGAAGGCTGGGTTGCCGCTCCGGAAGAGGCGGCCGGGCTGGATTTGCCGGCCATCTGTGGTGGTTAGGCCCGCTAGGTCGCGGGTGTTTTGGATTTTTTCCATCTGGATGACGGTGTCGGTGTTGGGTTTGGCTTTGCCTGTTGCGGCGGGCTGCGCTGTCGCGGTGATGGTTACTATTGCGAGTAAGGCACCGAGTGCCGCGGTTCTGTATGTTTTCAGGTTCATGATTGTATTTTAGTGTTTTGGGGGTGGGTCTGCTCGGCGGTTTGGGTGGCTGTTTGCCTACGGCGTTGGGCTTTCCTTGATCTGTTTGCCTTCGCGGCGCTCGTTTCTGTGTGCCTACGGCGTTGGCCTCTCCTTGATTTGATATTGGTCTATTAGCGTCGCCCCTGTGCGGGGCAGGCACCTACTTTTCTTTGCCTGCCGCAAAGAAAAGTAGGCAAAAGAAAGCGGCTCAAACCGCTAACACTTAAGCGGGTCCCCTGGCTCGGAGGTGGCAGTGGTGCATCTGGAATCTGAGCTCTCGCGCATTCGGCGTCAGTGACAAAGCCGTCATACTTCCCACCTCACACTGCGTGCTCGCCGGAAGGGTTCATCATGCAAACCCTTGGCTTCGTTCGGGCGTAGTGGGGGTCGTCGGCTTCGCCTCGGCGAAAGCGCCCCGCACTAATGGATAAACACCCACCTCTAATAAAATGTCGATGTGTCGCAGTCGCAGTCGCAGTCGCAGTCGCAGTCGCAGTCGCAGTCGCAGTCGCACTGGCGGTGGCGGTGGCAGTGCAACTGACATCGACACCGACACCGACACCGGCACTGACACCGACACCGGCACTGACATCGACACCGACACCGACACCGGCACTGACATCGACACCGGCACCGGCACCGGCACTCGGCAGGAGATGGCGAGTTACTGTACTGGGCAAAATGCGAGAGCCAAAACGTAGTGGATGGTTTTGTGAAGTACTCTTCGGCGCGCGCAGCGCCGCCGGAAGTATGACTCCTTTGTCACTGGCGCCGAATGTGCGAGGACACAGATTCCAGATGCACCACTACCGTGGCTGCGCGGGGGACCCGCTTATGAGCTGGCGGTTTGAGCCGCTTTCTCTTGCTTACTTCTCTTTGCGGCCGGCAAAGAGAAGTAAGTGCCGCCCCGTACAGGGGCAACGCTAATAAACCGATAAGAAAGCAAGGAAAGGCCAACGCCATAGGCACACAGAAACCAAGCGCCGCGCGGGCAAAAAACCCAAAGCAAGGACCAACGCCGTAGGCATACAGCCAAAAAGCGCCGCGCAGGCAAAAACAACCTAAACTCTTAATCCCCGCTCTCTGGCAAGAGTAATAGCCGTATCCTCAATCATATCCTCCTGCCCGCCGACAAGCCGCTGCCTCCCCATCTCCACGAGAATATCCCGCGCCGGAACCCGATACTTCGCTTCAGCCCGCTTGGCAAACAGCAAAAACGACGAATAAACCCCCGCATACCCAAGCGTCAACGCATCGCGATCAATCCGGATCGGTGCATCCATAATCGGAACGACGAGATCTTCCGCAACGTCCGAAATTTTAAAAACATCCACACCAGTCTGAATCCCCATCCGCTCGCACACCGCGACAAAAACCTCCATCGGCGTATTGCCGGCGCCAGCCCCAAGACCGGCCGCGGCGGCATCGATCCGATTGGCCCCCGCGGCGATAGCCGCAATCGAATTGGCCACCCCCATCGCCAGATTGTGGTGCCCGTGAAAGCCAAGTTCCGTCTCCGGCTTCAACGCCGCACGCACAAGGCCAATGCGTGCCGTCACGTCATCAGGCAACATGTAACCCGCTGAATCCGTAATGTAGATGCAGTTGGCACCGTACGATTCCATCAGCTTCGCTTGGCTTGCGAGCTGCTCAGGCGATGACATATGCGCCATCATCAAAAAGCCAACCGTATCCATCTCCAGCTTGCGGGCAAGACCAATGTGCTGCTCAGACACATCGGCTTCCGTGCAATGCGTCGCAATACGAATCGTATGCACGCCAAGCTCGTGGGCGAGCCGCAAATGGTCGACCGTGCCGATGCCCGGCAGCAATAGCGCCGATACCTTGGCCTGTTTCACTTCCGCAATCACAGCGCTCAGATACGCTTCGTCCGTATGTGCCGGAAAGCCATAATTGACCGATGCGCCGCCCAGACCGTCGCCGTGGGTCACTTCGATCAACGGTACGCCGGCAGCGTCGAGCCCGCGCGCAATCGAGCACATCTGCTCAAGTGAAATCTGGTGACGCTTGGGATGCATGCCGTCACGCAACGTCATGTCGTGCACGGTAATGCGGGTTCCTGCTAAAGACATAGTCGGCTCCTCACGCGGTGGCAGGCGATGCGGCAAGCATCTGTTGGGCAAACAGTTCGGCGGTGCGCGCAGCGGCCGCAGTCATGATGTCGAGATTGCCGGCGTATTTCGGCAAATAGTCGCCGAGGCCTTCAACTTCCATGAATACGGACACGCGGCGGCCGTCGAACACGGGGCCGTTCTTCAACGTGTACCCAGGCACGTATTGGCGTACTTCCTCGATCATGGCGTGCACGGAGGCCGTAATCGCCTCGACGTCCGGATCGGTCTCGGTCAGGCAATGGATCGTGTCGCGCATGATCAGCGGCGGTTCGGCCGGATTGATCACGATGATCGCCTTGCCCACCGCCGCGCCGCCGACCTGTTCGATCGCCTGCGCCGTGGTGCGCGTGAACTCGTCGATGTTCTTGCGCGTGCCGGGGCCGACCGAACGCGACGACACGGTCGCGACGATCTCGCCATACGCCACGCGCTGCACGCGCGACACCGCGTACACCATCGGAATGGTGGCCTGGCCGCCGCACGTGACCATGTTGACGTTCATCGCCTGCTGGTCGATCTGCGCGGCAAGGTTGACCGGCGGCACGCAGAACGGACCGATCGCGGCGGGCGTCAGGTCGATCACGCGCACGCCGCGCGCGGTCAGCTTGTCGGAATGCTCGCGGTGCACGTAGGCGGAAGTGGCGTCGAAGGCGATGCGGATATCGTCGGCGGCCAGATGCGGCAGCAGGCCGTCAATGCCATCAGCCGTCGTCTTCAGGCCCATTTCGCGGGCGCGCGCGAGGCCGTCCGAGTCCGGGTCGACGCCGACCATCCACACGGGTTCGAGCACCGCGCTGCGGCGCAGTTTGTACAGCAGATCGGTGCCGATATTGCCGGGCCCGATCAACGCGCATTTGATCTTGCTCATTGAATGCTTCCTCAAGGAAAAGACGGTCAAACGGTCAGATGAAGCGCACGGAACAACTGCCGATGCCTTCAATCTGCATGTGCAACTGGTCGCCGCGAACAACTGGAATCAATGCCGCCAGCGAACCCGACAGCACGACTTCTCCGGCGAGCAGCGGCACGCCGAGTTCGCCTAGGGTGTTCGCGAGCCATGCGACCGCATCGGCCGGGTGACCCAGCGCGGCTGCGCCGACCCCTTCCGCCGCACGCGTGCCGTTCTTATCGAGCGTCATGCGGCAAGCGGCGAGATCGAGTGAGTGTGGGGCGACGCGTTCATCGCCTAGCACGTAGACGCCGCATGACGCGTTGTCGGCCACTGTGTCGCCGATGCGGATCGCCCAATCGCGGATGCGCGAATCGACGATCTCGAAGCACGCGCCGACCGCTTCGGTGGCGGCAAGTACCACCTCTCGCGTGATGCCGGGTCCGCGCAGATCGTCTTTCAGATAGAACGCAATTTCGCCTTCCGCGCGCGGCGCGATCAGCTTCTCGATCGGGATGTCCTCGCCAGCGACGTAGTGCATGCCGGAAAGCAGCACGCCGAAATCGGGCAGGCGCACGTCGAGCATGTCCTGCACGGCTTGGCTCGTCACGCCGATCTTCTTGCCGACGATGGTTTCACCCGCTTCGATGCGGCGTGCGACGAAGTGCTGCTGAACGCGGTAGGCGTCGGCGAGCGACAACCCGCCGGCGCGCGCCGAGAACGGTGCAATCGGCGCGCGCTCGCGCCATGCGTGGTAAAGCTCGTCGCCGAGGGTGGTGTGAAGTGTCGAAGTCATGGCGACCGCAAATAGAAAGGGAAAAGCGCCGGGGCGGACGCTGAATCCGTCCCCGGCCGTGGTTTCAATCGAGGCGCTGCGAAATCAATTGCCCGCGCCGCGAATCGCATCCGGCGAGAAGTACGCTTCGGTCAGTTGCGAGCCGCGTGTGAGCACCGGCATCGATTCCTGATTCGACAGACGGTCCGCGTAATAGGCGCCGGAGATCAGGTCGTGATAGAACACGGAGGTCGAGTAGAACGATTTGGCGTCGTACGCGTACAGGGTCGGGGCGAGGTTGGTGCGCCACAGTGTGCCGCGTGCGTCGTAGTTGTCGGCGGTGACTGCGTTCCACGTGTCCTCGTCGAGATACAACACCCGTTTCGCGTATTGATGGCGATAGCCGGACTTGAGCGTGGCTTGCAACACCCACACGCGATGCAGTTCGAAGCGCATGTACTGCGTGTTCTCATGGCCCTTGGTCAGAATATCGGTGTATTTGATCGACGGGTCCATCAGCTTGTAGTTGTCGTACGGCACATACACTTCGCGCTTGCCGAGGATCTTCCAGTCGTAACGTTCGCCCGAGCCGTTGAAGAGGCGGTCGTCGTCGACGGTACGAAAGCCGCCAGGACCTTCCGGTTGATCGAAGCCGAACTCAGGCGCCTGACGCACGCGCCGCGTGCCCGGGTTATAGGACCACGTGCGGCGGGTGTCGGAGCCTTCCTGGTCCCACATCTCATAGCCGGTGATGATCGTGCCGCGATCGGATAGCGGCAGCATGGTGGTCTGACGGAAGAAGCTCTTCGCGTCCAGTGGGTTCTTCGGATCGAAGGGAGCGCCGCTGCGCGGCCCGTAGATCGCGTACTGAACCTTACCCCATGCAATATTGCCGTCCGGGTAGACCACGGCCTGGTCGTAGGTCGCGGTTTCGCCTTCGATCGCGGATGCGAAGCGCAGATTCCACATCGCCTCGACCCCGCTCTTCGGCACCGGGAACGGGCTGACCGGCGGGAAATCCTTCAGGCCGTTCTGGTCTTTCGTCATCGTGGTGGTGGGCGCGTACAGACGGATGTCCTTGTACACGGCTTCGCCATAGCTGAAATCGCGGTGGCTCGGATAGACCGGAATCTTGAAGGTATCCGGATACTTCTTGAGCAGAGCTTTCTCGCCGTCGGTGAGACGCGCTTCGTACTGCTGCATGTTCTGCGCCGTGATCACGAAGAGCGGCTTCTCGCTTGCGTACGGATCGGGGAAGCGCTGACCCGGTTTGTAGTCGACGCCCGGCGGCGTGCCGAACCATTTGCCGGTCCATGCGGGGATCGTGCCGTCGGCATTACCCGCGCGCTCGGCGCCCATCGGCGTGAGCGGACCTTCGAGCTTGGCGATATCTTCCGGGCTGGTTTTGGCGAACGATGGCGCGCCTAGTGCGGCGGCGAATGCGGCGCCTGCCGCGAACACGCAGACGCGCACTACGGGATTGAAAATTCGACTCATGACCAAATCCTCTTGCAGTAATAAGACGGCTGATTCAAAGGGTGATGCAGGCTGCAAGGCGCCCGGAACGCAGGGCGCGTTGCGGCATCAGAACGAGTAAGTTGCCGTGGCGAGTACATAATCGCGATCGGCGAGCGGCCGGTTAACCGGGTTCGGGTTGCCGAGGAACTTCGCGTAGACGAGCCCGAGTTTCAGGTTGCTCAGGCGCGTGAAGTTGACACCGACCGTCACGCGGTGGTCGCCCACGCCGGTCAATGAACCCAGTGCACCGGATAGCGCGGATTGGCCGGTGAAGTCGTCGGCATAGGTGAGCGGTACGTCGAGGTCCCAGCCATTGAAGACGTTCTTGTAGCTGAGCGTCCATGCCACCTCGAAGGCGGCGGAGTTGCGCGTGTTGGCGAGCGTCGTCGAGCCCATAATCGGCGTGAGGTTGCCGGCGTGCACATACGAGATTTCACCCACCAGCGTTTGCGATGCGGCAAGGAAGGTCGGTCCGATCGAATAGATCGCCGAGAGATTCGATTGCCATACGTCGCCGCGCGTCGACTGCGTACCCGTGGGTGTGTTCACGAGCACCGCGGCGCCTTGCCGGTACGATGTTTCACCCGCGACGTTCACGCCGTTCAGATCGGTCGAGAAGCTCAGGCCGGTGAGTTTGATGTGGTCGAAGTACTTCTCCTGGTACTGCAGCGACGGGAAATACGTCGTCACGACACTCGGGTTCATGTCGTTGTAGTGCAGGTAGTACGCACCGATTTCGGTGTCGCCGAAGACGCGCCAGCGTGCACCTAGGCCCCACTGATCGTCGCCGTTCGGCCGGATGTCGTTGCCGCGCGGAATCTTGATGCCGCCGGGCCCGATGATGTATTGCGCGCCGGGTCCGACGACATCCGAGTAGCTCCAGTAAGCGCCGGGCGGCACGAGTTGGTTGGGCTCGAACGCAAACTGGTAATAGCCGAGCAGGCTGAAATTCGGTGCGAGTTGCCACTGGGTCGAAATCTGCGGAACGGGCAGCAGGATGTCCTTGACCTCCGCGCCGGCCACATAACTAGCGGTCGCATTGGCGGGTCCCTGAGCGCCCGCGATGTTCGGAAAGAACACGCTTTCGCCCCACGCGACCACTTGGTCCCCGACCTTGACGTTCAGACTCGTGCCGCCGATGTGAATCGTGTCGTACGCGTAGGCTGCGAGCAACTGCGGGGATCCGCCGGCAAAGTAGCTCGCGTCGCTGGTGAACTGGTTGTACGGGCCGCTATGGTTGACGGTGAAGGGCGCGTTGTTGTCGTTCGGGTGCTGGTAGGCCTGATCGTAGAACACGTTGGCCCGCACGAAGACACCCCAGTCGTCGTGCTTGAGGTTCACTTCGCCGAGCAGGCTCACCTGATTCTCGATCAGCTTGTTCTTCGCGAAGTTGCGGTCGCCGTCATCGCCGTTGATGTTTTCGGGCGTCAGCAGATTGCCGCTCGGCGCGCGCGTGCGCATCCCCAGGCCATAGCCGAGCGTGAAGTTGTAATCGAGCGTGGTGTCCGTGCCGAGATTCACTGTGTCGCCCGCGTAAGCCGGTGTGGCGAACGTTGTCATCGTCGCTGCCGACGCCGCTGCCAGCACGGCGAATCTGCATGCCGCGCACACCGCGCGCAGTGCGGGTGCGCGCTCTTGTGTTCCGTTGATCTGCATTCCGTCTCCTCTGTGGTCACTTCTGAAATTTGTTGTGATCAGAGGTTAGGGGGCACGTGCGGCGCGAGAATCGTCAAAACGGACTAGTCGCTTGCCCCAGGGGATGCGAGGTGTGCGCGTGTGACTGCGTCTATGGCGTGGTGGTGAACGCCTTGTGCAGGTCGGTGGCGGCGAGAAAGGCGGGCACTTCGCCGCCGCCTTCGAGAATCAGGTTGCTGCCCGATGCATAGGCGGCGTGCGATGAGGCGAGGAACAGACACGCGGACGCGATATCGCCGGGTCTCGCGAGCCGGCCGGCGGGAATCGTCGCGGTGATGTTGTCGAGCGCGGCCTCGCCGTCTGCCGCGGACGACCCCGTGTGGCCGCGCGTGGCGGCTTCGGTTTCGACCAGACTCGGGCTCACCGCGCACACGCGAACCTTGGGGGCCCATTCCACCGCGAGCGAGCGCACCGCATTCAGCAGGCCGGCTTTCGCTGCGCCATAGGCCGCTGTTCCCGGCGACGCCCGCAAACCGCTCACGCTGCCGATGAACAGCAGGACGCCGCCTTCCGCTTGCTGTTGCATCAGCGCATTCGCACGTTGCGCGATCTGCAGCGGCGCCAGCAGATTCAGGCGGATGATGGCTTCGGTGAAGCGCGGAGAGGCTTGCGCAGCGAGCGCGAACGGCGCACCGCCCGCGTTGCTGACGAGCACATCGAGCCGGCCGGTTTCGCGTTCGATCTGCGCGAGCATGGCGTCGATGGTGTCGATGTCGCGCACGTCCGCGGCGATGAAGCGCGGGGCGTTCTCGGGCAAATCTTCATGCGAACCCTCGTGCGAATCCGTAGGCGAATCCGTAGGCGAATCCACGTTGGCGCCATCATGCAAATCTGCCGGGGCGTTCACAGCCACGCTTGCGGGCGGCGTGCGACCGCATACATACACCGTGGCGCCCGCTTCTCGGAAAGCTTGCGCGATGCCCGCGCCGATCCCTTTGGTGCCGCCCGTGACCAGCACCACCTTGCCGCTGAAATCAAACCCTGTCATTGCCGCTGTCTCCCGCTGTTCATGTGGAGCCGATGGTAGGAGAAATGCGGCGCTGCCTCGTAGTCTGAAAAGACGATGTTCCGCGGTGAATTCGAAGGGATGATGTTTTCGCTGGCGACCCTCACACAATCTGCCGCGTCGAAGAGCGCGGCGCGACAAAGGAGACAAGCGCGCATGAATGCAACGCCCACCGAGTTCCAACACGCCGACGCGCAAGGTAAGTCACGTAGCGCGCCGCCGACCCTGCAGGCGCCCAAAGGGATTTTCACCGAGGTCCCCGGCGGCCTGACGCTGCATCACTTCGAAGCCGGCAGCGGCGCACCCGTTGTGTTCATTCACGGCAGCGGCCCGGGTGCGAGCGGCTTCAGCAACTTCAAGCACAACTACCCGCAGTTCGCGGCAGCCGGTCATCGGGCAATCGTGGTCGATCTGCCGGGCTATGGCGCGTCGTCGAAACCCGCGGACGTGAACTACACGCTCGACTTCTTCGTCGACGCATTGCGCGCGCAGCTCGTTGCGAACGGCATCGGCCGGGCGACCTTGCTCGGCAATTCGCTCGGCGGCGCGATCGCGTTGCAATACGCGCTCGACTATCCCGACGACGTCGACAGCCTGATCATGATGGCGCCGGGCGGTGTCGAGGAGCGCGAGACTTACTTCAAGATGGAGGGCATCCAGAAGATGGTGTCGCTCTTCACGAACCGCCAGATGAATCGTCTGACGATGCGGCAATTGCTCGAACTGCTGGTGTTCGATCGCAGCCTCGTCACGGACGCGCTGGTCGAAGAGCGTCTGAGCGTGTGCGAGCAGCAGCCGCCGGAAGTGCTGTCGACGATGCGCGTGCCCAATCTGACCGACCGCCTCAGTGAACTCAAATGCCCGGTGCTGGGTTTCTGGGGTACGGACGATCGGTTCAATCCGGCCAGCGGCGCCATGCGTTTTCTCGAGCATTGCGCCGACACGCGCTTTGTCCTGATGAATCGCTGCGGCCACTGGGTGATGGTCGAGCATCGGCGATATTTCAATCGCGAATGTCTGGAATTTCTCGCGGAGCGGCATGCCACTTGAGGCATGCTTCGGATGCGGCGCGGCCGGCATGACCGGCGTGTCCGGTGCGACCGGTCCACGGTGAGGCACCGCATAAAACCCAACTACACCAAGACGGAGACGGCATGACATTTCCCCATCAACTGTTCGACATGAGCGGCAAAGTGACCGCCATCACCGGCGGCGCACGCGGCATCGGTGCGCAGACGGCACGCACGCTGGCGGCGGCCGGTTCGGCGATCGCGGTGCTCGACGTGCTGACGGAACCGGGCGGGCAACTGGTCGCCGAGATCAATGAGTCGGGCGGCCGCGCGGCGTTCTGGAAGATGGACGTCACACAGGAAGACAACGTGCAGCGCGTGTTCGACGAAATCGCCACACGTTTTGGACGCCTCGACGCGCTAGTGAACAACGCCGGGATCGAAGGTGCGAATCTGCCGACGCACGAAATGACACTGCAGCAATGGCAGAAAGTCATCGACGTCAATGTGACGGGCGTGTTCCTCTGCACCAAGTACGCCATTCCGCACATGGTGGCGGCGGGCGGCGGCTCGATCGTGAATCTGTCGTCGATGTATGGGCTGGTCGGCGGGCCGGACGTGCCGGCGTACCACGCATCGAAGGGTGCAGTGCGGCTGATGGCGAAGACCGAAGCGATGCTGTATGCCACGCAGAATATCCGCGCGAATTCCGTGCATCCTGGTTTTATCCGCACGCCGTTGCTGGAAGAGGCGTTCGCAAAGCTCGGTGACCCGGAGCAGATTTTCGCGCATATGAAAACGCTGGTGCCGCTCGCGAAAATTGGCGATCCGCAGGATATCGCGTCCGGCATTCTGTATCTGGTGTCGCCGGCCGGCCGCTATGTGACCGGCGCGGAGTTGGTGATCGACGGCGGCTACACCGCACGCTAGGAGAGCAGATGAATACCAGCGAAAACATGAAGGCCCGCCTCGTCGACTATATCGAGGCGTTCAATGCGGCCGACGCTGCACGCGTCGTCGCGCTGTTCGCCGATAACGCGAGCGTCGAAGACCCGGTTGGCACGCCCTTGAAAGAGGGCAAAAGCGAGATCGAAACGTTCTATACGTACGCGACGACGGTTGGCGCGCGGCTCGAACTGATGGCGCCGCCGCGCGGCTCGCACGGCAATAGCGCGTCGATCAGCTTTCGCGTGCATATCACGGGGCAGGACGGCCGGCCCGCGCACATCGACGTGACTGACGTGATGGACTTCGACGCTGCCGGCAAGATTGTGCGCATGCGTGCGTACTGGGGCGCGGACGACTATCACGTGCTCGCAGACGCGAGCTGAACCGGGACGGCGGCGCGATGGCGCTCTACGAGTTCAACGGCAAGCGGCCGCGCGTCGATCCGTCAGCGTACGTGCATCCGAGCGCCGTGCTGATCGGCGACGTGACGGTGGGCGCTTGCTGTTACATCGGGCCGCATGCGAGCCTGCGTGGGGATTTCGGCGCGGTGGTGGTGGAGCGTGGCAGCAACGTGCAGGATAGTTGTGTGCTGCACACCGGCGTGGCGAATACCTGCCGGCTTGGCGTCGACAGTCATGTCGGGCACAGCGCGATCATTCACGGCGCGACCCTGGAGCCGAACACGATGGTCGGCATGCATGCCGTCGTGATGGACGGCGTCGTGCTCGGCGCGGCGAGCATCGTGGCCGCTTGCGCGTTCGTCAAGAAGGATTGGCGGGTGCCCGCGGGCGTGCTGGTGGCCGGGGTGCCGGGGCGCGTGGTGCGCACCCTGAGCGAAGACGAGATCGTGGCGAAATCGTCCGGAACCCGGCTTTACCAGCAACTCGCGGCGGATTGCCTGCGCACCATGCGCAGCGTTTGAGACTGGGCGCCACCTATCGGGCGGCGCGAGTGCGGCACTAAAGTTTAAAGGCTGCGGCCGGTGCGATAAGCGCGCCGGCTGCAGTGCTTTTTCAACCACCCTTACGTCACATACCCCTGTGCCACGTTGATCAGCTGCACGCGATTGCGCACGTTGAACAACTGCCGCAAGCGCCGCAGGTGATAGTCGACGTTATGCGGCGACAGCCCGAGGAAGTAGGCAATTTCCTTGTCGCGCTGCCCCTGCACGACCGCTTTCAGCACCGCGTGCTGCAACTCGCTCAGCGTGACGCGCTGCTGCTGCGCGGGCGCGATGCCGATTACGCTCTTCGCGTGCGTCCAGATGAATTCGTGGATCGTGTGCGCGAACATCAAAGTCTCGGCCACGATTGACTCCGTCATCCAGCGCGGGTTGCCGATCTCCGAGTTGAAGCACAGGCTTGCGCTCAGCTCCGGCTCGGGCAGCGGCATCTGCGTCAGAATCCCGCTTTTGCGGCCGGTGGCCTCCAGCATGTCGATCAGCCCGCCGAGCCTTTCGCTGCGCATCTGCGCACGCGGCAGGTCGGCGCGCATGTCGCCGGTGTTCCAGAGGAACGGCATGCCGGTCGGCGACGCCAGCGCGACGCGCGGATCGAGTTCGAAATAACGCTCGCGGAAATAGCGCGTGAGCCATTGCTGCGACTCGTAACTGGTCAGCACGAACATCGTCTTGTGATGCGCGGTGGTGCGCGTGGCTGAATAGCTGAACGAGTCGAAGCCAAGTTGCTTGATGCGCCGCCGCACAAATTCCATGCGGTCCTGCGCACTGCCAAAGCGCACCAGCGGACTGATGATGGGTGCGGCCCGCCGCGCGGCGGGCGAGGGCGTGCCGATTTCCTCCTCAGTGAAGAGCGTGAGGAAACCTGCGGGCGCGATGCCTGATGCGGTGCGGGCGGATGCCCTGGATGCTTCAGCCGCGTGGGCTGATTCCTCGGGTTGCCGCGTGCCGGCCGGGTAAGCCGGTTGTGCGGTAACCGCAGAGTTGTAAGCCGCCGACACGTGGCTGGCTTCGCCTTGCGGCGAGCCAGTCAGCCAATGCGGCAGCGTATCGCATTCGTGTTCCATGAAACGGTAGCTCCAGCGTTCGAAACGCGTGAAAGACGACAACCTGGATGATTAACTATTTCCAAATATTACGGTAGCCGGTTCCTTGCTATCATTTTTGAGATCTTGCGCTGACCTCTAACCGGCGACGCGGGTGTGACAGGGTTTGCTCATGTACATACGGGACCTCCCAGGAAGAGACGTGATGGCAAAAATTCCAAGGCTGACAACAACGCTTGCCTACGACCGCTATATGGCGGGACAAAAACTGGTGTCGAGCGTGGATCGCCCGTGGCGGCACCTGGTGCTGCGCTCCTATCTCGAACCGGCCGAGCAGGAACTGTTAGAAGCACCTGGCCTGCAGGACGTCACGTTGATGACGCTCGGCAGCGGCGCCGAACACCTCGAGCGCAACGTGAATGGGCACTGGGAGAGCGCCGACCTGCGCATGGGCGACGTCTGGTTCGTGCCGCCCGTGCCGATCTCGTGGCGCTGGCGTTCGATCAGCGATGAGCCGCTGTCGACCGTCCATTTGCACCTGGAGCGCAGCCTGATCGACAGCGTCGCCGACCAGATGGAACTGGGCGGCTCACGCGAGCTGTCGCTTGGCGACGCGATGCAGTTTCACGATCCACTGGTCGCCGCGATGCTTGGCGCACTGCATCGCGCCGCGGGCGACCCCGCCGACTCGCGGCTGTATGTCGACGCGCTGGCCCACGCGCTCGCCGCTCATCTGTTGCAACATTACTCGCGCGGCCGTGACGCCAAGGCCGGCTTGCCGCCGCATCCCGAGCGCCTCGTGCCGCGCCGTATCCGCCGTGTAACCGATTACATTCGCGCTAATCTTGCCGCCGATCTGGCCATCGGCGAACTGGCCGCGCAGGCCGGGTTAAGTAGTTTTCATTTTGCTCGTGTGTTTCGCCGCGAGACCGGTGAAACACCTCATCAGTTCGTTACGCGTTTGCGGCTTGAGGAAGCGGCGAGGCTGCTGCGCGCCACCGATCAGCCGGTGCTGCAAATCGCGATTGCGGTTGGCTTCGAGAATGCCAGTCATTTCTCCGTGCAGTTCAAGCGTGGCTACCGCGTGACGCCGCTTGCCTACCGGCTGCGTGGCTAAGCGTCGGGTTGCGCGGCTGGATCGTGTGAACGGTTCGTCAGCATGCGATGCCTGAGCGGCACGCCGACACTTGACGGCGCGCGGGCATTCGCTGGTTACGACACGCTGTTCTGCCAGGCGGCTATGCGATGCCTGGCCGCGCGTGGCATGGCATAGTAAGGCGGCCGCAGGGGCATCGAGGGCAAGGATCGTTCGCGGTGACGCGTGAAACTTCCACGGTGATGCCGATTTCGTTGCAGGCTTCGCTGTCCGTTGAATTGCCGAAACGGGCATTGCGCACTTTTCGCAGTTTGCTGCGCATTGCATCGCTTGCAAACTACGAAGTTTCGTGGCGTCACAGGCGATGGAGCTGGCACGCGGGGGCCTGGGTGGTGTTCCGGCCGGTTTGCAGCCGACGTGCTCACTATATGATGAAGCAGGGGCCGGCAGCACCCATTGCAACTGTTGGCTTACGAAGGGTCGCGGCGCTCGTGATAGAGGTGCGGTGGCCTGCTTTATGCACGACCGTCGGCGTCACTGGTTCAACTGGCCTGACCAGTTGGGTGGCAACTGTATCTGTCGAAGCCTTGCATCGGCCGACAGAATGTTGCGCCTTCAGCCTGGCCTCAGCCGGCGTCTGACCGACCATTCCATTCAACCCGTCATACTGGATACCTAGCGATGACCCGACTTCGAATCACCTCCTGCGGCCACGTCTTTACCGCCGAAACGCATCCTGACGCGCCGGAAACGGTGGCCGCCTTTCTGAAACTCCTGCCGTACCGGCAGAAGATCATCCACGTGCGCTGGAGCGGCGAGGGCTGCTGGGTTCCGCTTGGCGACTTCAAACTCGAAAACGATGGCGCGGCAGTCGGCTTCGAGAATCACACGAGCCACCCGTCGGTTGGAGACATCCTGTTCTACCCGGGCGGTTACAGCGAAACGGAGATCATCCTCGCGTACGGCTCGTGCTGTTTCGCAAGCAAGATGGGCCAGCTCGCGGGCAATCACTTCCTGACCATCGTCGAAGGCCGCGAAAAGCTGCGCGAACTCGGCACCAAGGTGCTGTGGGAAGGCGCACAAGACGTGCTGTTCGAGAAGATCTGAGGGCGGTGTGGGCAGCAGATTGGCTGCCTCGCTCGACATGGCGTACCAGTGGTAGCCGGGGAATAAGGGTAAGAGCGCGCGCGGTCGCGCGCGCGTCGATAAGCTTTTTTCCCACCCCGCACATTGCATCGTGCGGGGTGCCGTTCAACACTTACCGGAACAGCTTCATCGCTTGCGAGAGCGTATTGATCACGCCCCATGCCAGCGGCAGCGTCACATACAGCCAGAAGACGGCGAGCTTGACCTTGTTGGTCGGATGAACGGCTTGAATGGTCGACATGCGAGTCTCCTTAGGCGCCTTTGGCGAGTTGTGCGTCAGTCATGTGGTGCTTGTCGTCGACACGCTTGACCAGCAGCACAACCATGATGTGGATCGTCATCGTGTAGGCATCCGCCTTTGCAACGCCGTGCGCCACTTCATACGCACGGATGTAATTCACCAGCACGGGACCCGCGACACCGGCTGCAGCCCAGGCGGTCAGCAGACGGCCGTGAATGCCGCCGACGAACGCGGTGCCGAACATGTCCGCGAGATACGCGGGCACCGTTGAGAAGCCGCCACCGTACATCGACAGGATCACGCAGTACGCGAGCACGAACAGGGCGATCTGGCCGGAAGCCACGAAGCCGGGCACGAGGTAGTACAGCACAGCGCCGAGCGCGAAGAAGATGAAGTAGGTGTTCTTGCGGCCGAGCCAGTCCGAAGCCGAAGCCCGAAAAGAAACGGGCCGGCATTGGCACTTTCGCCAAGCCGGCCCGTCGCAACCGTTACCGGCAAGAATCAGGCGACCGTGCGCCCGGTCTTCATCTTCGCGGCCACCAGCACCGAGATCAGGCAGCCGATCGCCAGATAGGCCGCCACCGGATGCCAGGAGCCGCCGGCAAAGCTGACCAGCGCCACCGCGATAAACGGTGTGAAGCCGCCGCCGACCACGCTCGCCACTTGATAGCCGACGCCCGCGCCGCTATAGCGATACTCGGTGCCGAACAGTTCGGTGAACATCGGTTGCTGCACGCTCACGACCATGTCGTGGGCGACGTTGGCGAGCATGACGGCGAAGATCACGATCCACACCGTCGAGCGGGCTTCGAGCGCGAGAAAGAACGGCACCGCGCTGAACGTACCGATCAGCGCACCGATGATATACACGCGCCGGCGGCCGAAGCGGTCCGCAAGCCACGCGAAACAGGGGATCGTCACGCAGCTCACCGCGCCGACCAGCAGGCCGATCGAGAGGAAGAACTCGCGCGGCATGTGCAGATTCGCCGTCGAGTAGTTCAGTGCGAACGCCGTCACGATATACATCGTGAACAATTCGGCAAGCCGCAGCGCGATGATCAGCAGGAAAGCCTTGGGGTGCTTCAGCAATGCCTCAACGATCGGCAGCCGCACGCTGCGTTCACCGTGCTCGCCGACTTTCTCGACGAACTCCTTTGATTCTTCCATGCTCGAGCGAATCCACAGCGCGATCAGCACCAGCACCACACTGAACAGGAAGGGCAGGCGCCAGCCCCAGCTCAGGAATGACGCGTTGTCCATCGAGCGGCTGATGATCGCGATAAGGCCGGTCGAGAGCACCAGCCCCACGCCATAGCCGACCTGCACGCCGCTGCTGTAGAACGCCTTCTTCTTCTCCGGCGCGCTTTCGACCGCCATCAACGCCGCGCCGCCCCATTCGCCGCCGACCGCGAAGCCCTGGATCGCGCGCAACGTGACGAGCAGCACCGGCGCCCACCAGCCGATGCTGGAGAAGGCTGGCAGCAGGCCGATCGCGGCGGTTGAGAGGCCCATCATCATCACCGTGAGGACCAGCATGCGCTTGCGTCCAAGCCGGTCACCGTAGTGGCCGAACACGAAGCCGCCAAGCGGCCGGAACAGAAAGCCAACGCCGAAGGTCGCGAATGCGGCGAGCGTGCCCATCGCCGGGCTGACCTTGGGGAAGAACTCGGCGTTGAAGACGAGCGCGGCGACAATGCCGTACAGCAGGAAGTCGTACCAGTCGACCACGGCGCCGATGAAGCTGCCGAGCGCCGCTTTGCGTGCCCGGCTGCGCGCCGTGCGGTTGTCGGCGATGGCCGTTTTCGGCGCTTTGGGGATGGTGGTACTCATGACGATGTCTCCTTCGAACTTTCGGGGTACTGTCTGGACGCGCGCGGCAGATGCTGGGCAGTGGCCGCTGCGGGCCTATCACAGGATTCCCCGAAGGTTAATGATGTGAAGCGGTTGACACAATCCGCATTCGGGTGAAATTGCGCGATCATCGAACGTTGCTGCGCGAATAGCGCGCGTTTTGCGCGTTTACACCGAGCCTCGTCTGTTTGGACAGGTAGAGGAACCGCTCGCGGGTCGCCCGTGCTACCTTGAGCATGCAAACCTAAAAACAACAACATCGGCTGATATACTACATACGGAATATTGATTGTTGCGGCATTG
Source organism: Paraburkholderia solitsugae (assembly GCF_013177695.1). Taxonomy (GTDB): domain Bacteria; phylum Pseudomonadota; class Gammaproteobacteria; order Burkholderiales; family Burkholderiaceae; genus Paraburkholderia; species Paraburkholderia solitsugae. Next base: position 19,129 of record NZ_WOEY01000096.1, read on the forward strand.
CAGCATATGATTGAGCTATCTGTTCATTCAATCATTCGGAGTTACAAATGGAATTTGTTCCTCTCGCGCTGCTTGCCGTTGCTGTCGTTGGGTTAGGCTCTGCCGCCACCGTCCTGCTGACCCGCTGGATCCCGCAGCCGGTTGCGCAACTTGCAGCGCAACATGGCAGGTTCGTCGGCCTGGGCGAGCAAGATAGCGGCATGGCTGCGGCGGCGCCGTATCGGGCACATGTTCAACAAGAGGCGATGAATGTCGTCAGAACTTCAAACTGAAGCAGTGGCCACACCCTTGATGTTGTCATTGCAGCCGATCGGCGTGAGCGCGAGCTTGCGCGACCAGGCGTATGCCATGCTCCGCCAGGCCATTGCCGACGCGGATATCTACCAGACTCGCGAAGAAATCCGCCTCGACGAGCGCGTGCTGAGCGAATCACTGGGCGTGAGCCGCACGCCGGTGCGCGAAGCGATGACACTGCTCGAGCAGGAGGGCTTTCTGCGCATGGTGCCGCGGCGCGGCATCTACATCGTGCGCAAGAGCAAGCGTGAGATCGTTGAAATGATCCAGATGTGGGCCGCGCTCGAAAGCATGGCGGCGCGTCTGGCCACGTTGCACGCCACGGACGAGGAAATTGCCCGCCTGCGGCACATGTTCGACAATTTCCGCGACGCCACGCCGGCCGAGCACATCGCCGAGTATTCCGACGCCAACATCGCGTTTCATCAGGCGATCGTCGAGTTGTCGAAGTCGCAGATCATTCTCGACACGATCAAGAACATCTTCATCCACGTGCGGGCGATTCGCCGCATGACCATTTCGCAGAGCGACCGCGCGTCGCGTTCGATCGTCGACCACCTGCGCATTATCGAGGCGCTGGAGCAGCGCGACACTGAACTGGCTGAGCGCCTGACTCGCCAGCATTCGCTCGATCTGGCGGCGTTCGTCGAAGCGAATTGCGATTTTCTGGATTGATGGTTGCGTAGGCGCCTGATTGGCGCCACGAATGCAAAAAGGCCTGCGGTGATGTCATCACCGCAGGCCTTTTTGCTTTTCCGACCGGCATGCGTCTGGCGAGGCTGGCAAGCAAATGGCTCAACGCTGCACCACCAGAATCGTCTCCCCAATGCCGTGTCCAGCCGGCGTCTTCGACTCATATCCGTGAGTGTTCACCGTCTCGTCGCTCGAAAGCTGTCGTTTTTGCAGTACGGGATAAGCTCTGCTTGACGGCACACAAAATATGGTATGTGATATATCAAAAGAGCGGCCGTTGCAACGACCGATTGACTTGGAGACGACCATGTCCGCAGTTGTTCCATCCCTAAATCCCGCCACAGGCAGCACGACGGCCGAAGACACGCTCAAGCAGAAGACCCGCAATGCCGGTGTCGTCTCGGGTGGCCATCTGGTTGCCAAAGCGCTGAAAAACGAAGGGGTCGACACGATCTTCACGCTGTGCGGTGGCCACATCATCGATATCTACGACGGTTGTGTCGACGAAGGGATTCGCATCATCGACGTGCGCCACGAGCAGGTCGCCGCGCACGCAGCGGACGGTTACGCGCGGCAGACCGGCAAGCTCGGCTGCGTGGTGACGACGGCGGGCCCGGGGTGCATGAACGCGGTGACGGGCACCGCGACGGCATTCCGCTCGGAAAGTCCGGTCCTGCATATCGGCGGGCAGGGCGCCCTGACGCAGCACAAGATGGGCTCGCTGCAAGATCTGCCGCATGTCGACATCATGGCGCCGATCACCAAATTCGCGGCCAGCGTGCCGAGCACTGAGCGGGTCGCCGACATGATCTCGATGGCGGCGCGCGAATGCTTCAACGGCGCGCCCGGTCCGGCGTACCTCGAAATTCCGCGTGACGTGCTCGACCGCGAAGTGGAGTTGACGCGCGCGGTGGTGCCGCAGCCGGGCCATTATCGGGCGTCGACCCGATCGATCGGCGATCCGCGCGATATCGAGAAACTCGCCGACATCCTCGTCAATGCCGAGCGGCCCGCGATTCTGTACGGCCAGCAGGTATGGACCGCGCGCGGGCATGAAGAAGCGATTGCGCTGCTGCGCGGCCTCGACATTCCCGGCTACTTCAACGGTGCAAGCCGTGGACTATTGCCGCCGGGCGATCCGCACCACTTCGACCGCACCCGCTCACAGGCTTTTGCGAATGCCGATGTGCTGATCGTTGTCGGCACGCCGTTCGATTTCCGCATGGGTTACGGCAAGCGCATTAGCCGCGAGTTGACGCTGGTGCAGATCGACATGGACTATCGCACGGTCGGCAAGAACCGCGATATCGATCTTGGTCTGGTCGGCGATCCGGGCGCGATTCTGGCTGCCGTGTTGCAGGCGGCGAGCGGCCGTCTCAAAGACGACAAGCGCCAGGCGCGACGCAAATGGATGACGCAGTTGCAGGACGCCGAAGCCGTCGCGACTGAAAAGCTGATGCCGCTTTTCAAGTCCAACAGCACGCCGATCCATCCCTATCGCGTCGCTTACGAACTCAACGAATTCCTCTCAGACGACACCGTGTACATCGGCGATGGCGGCGACGTCGTCACGATTTCCGCGCAAGCGGTGCGTCCTCGCCGCCCGGGGCAATGGATGGACCCGGGCGCACTCGGCTCGCTCGGCGTCGGCACCGGCTTCGCACTCGCCGCCAAGCTCGCGCATCCGCACAAAGAAGTGCTGTGCTACTACGGCGACGGCTCGTTCGGCATGACGGCGTTCGACATGGAAACGGCCAACCGTTTCGGCGCGCCGTATCTCGCGGTGATCGGCAACAACTCGGCGATGAACCAGATCCGCTACGGCCAGCTCGCGAAGTACGGTGAAGCGCGCGGCAATGTCGGCAATCTGTTGAGCGACGTGCCGTTCAGCAAGTTCGCGGAAATGCTCGGCGGCTATGGCGAAGAAGTGCGCGACCCGGCGCAGATAGCCGGCGCATTGCAGCGCGCTCGCGAAGCGATTCATCGTACGGGCCGCTCGGCGATCGTGAATATCTGGGTCGACCCGCGCGAGTACGCGCCGGGGACCAAGAATCAGACCATGTACAAGTAATACGCGCTGATCTTCAGGAGACTTGAAAAATGAGCAAAGCACTCGAAGGTGTACGCATTCTCGATTTCACGCATGTGCAATCGGGCCCGACCTGCACGCAGTTGCTCGCGTGGTTCGGCGCCGACGTGATCAAGGTGGAGCGGGCCGGAGCTGGCGATATCACGCGTGAGCAACTACGCGATATTCCCGACGTGGACAGCTTGTACTTCACGATGCTCAATCACAACAAACGCTCGGTCACGATCGATACCAAGAACCCGGAAGGCAAGCAGGTTCTCGAGACGTTGATCCAGAAATGCGACGTGCTGGTGGAGAATTTCGCACCGGGTGCGCTGGACCGGATGGGCTTCACCTGGGAGCGGATTCAGGAATTGAATCCGCGCATGATCGTGGCTTCGGTGAAGGGCTTTGGCCCCGGCCCTTACGAGGACTGCAAGGTCTATGAGAACGTCGCGCAATGCGCGGGCGGCGCGGCCTCGACCACCGGTTTCGACGATGGGCCACCCGTGGTGACCGGCGCGCAGATCGGCGACAGCGGCACGGGCTTGCATCTGGCGCTGGGCATTGTCACGGCGCTGTATCAGCGCACGCAAACGGGGCGCGGGCAGAAGGTGCTTGCGGCCATGCAGGACGGCGTGCTGAACCTGTGCCGCGTGAAACTGCGCGACCAGCAGCGGCTCGAACGCACCGGCACGATGAAAGAGTATCCGCAATATCCGAACGGGGAGTTCGGTGAGGCGGTGCCGCGCGCGGGCAACGCGTCGGGCGGCGGTCAGCCGGGCTGGATTCTGAAGTGCAAGGGCTGGGAGACGGATCCGAATGCGTATATCTACTTCATCACGCAGGCGCCGGTGTGGGCGAAGATCTGCAACGTAATCGGCAAGGAAGAGTGGGCCACCGATCCAAACTACGCGACACCTGCCGCGCGCTTGCCGCATCTGAAGGACATCTTTGCCGAGATCGAGCGCTGGACCATGACCAAGACCAAGTTCGAGGCCATGCAGATTCTCAACAAATACGACATTCCGTGCGGACCGATTCTGTCGATGAAGGAAATCGCCGAAGAGCCGTCGCTGCGCAAAACCGGCACGATTGTCGAAGTAGATCATCCGACCCGCGGCAAGTATTTGACGGTCGGCAATCCTATCAAACTGTCCGACAGCCCAACCGAAGTCAAGCGCTCACCGCTGCTGGGTGAACACACCGACGAGGTGATGGCCGAACTCGGCTACTCGCCCGCGCAGATCAGCGCATTGCGGACCGCCGGCGCAATCTGAGCGTTCAACGTGACAGGTCAAGGAGTGACGTATGGATGCATGGATGCGTTTCATGTCGAGCGACGGTGAAGTCGTTTTCGGCCGGGTGGAAGGCGGTTATCTGCACGAGTACAAAAGTCTCGATCAACCGGTGCCGACCGGCGCGGTGTTGTCGACACGTGCCCTCACGCCGCTCGCGCCTTGCGCACCCGGCAAGATCGTCGCGTTGTGGAATAACTTTCACGCGCTCGCGGCGAAGCTCGACAAACCTGTGCCGGCGCATCCGCTTTTTCTGCTGAAGCCTGCGGAATCGGTGATCGGTTCGGGTGAAGCGATCCGCCGGCCGCCCAGTTACGCGGGGAAGATCGTCTACGAAGGCGAGCTCGGCATTGTGATCGGGCGGCGCTGTCGCGATGCGAGTGCTGAACAGGCTGCGGAATCGATCTTTGGCTACACGCTTGTCAACGACGTGACCGCCGCTGATCTGCTGAACGAGAATCCCCACTTCCCGCAATGGTGCCGCGCGAAGGGCTTCGACACGTTCTGCTGCATCGGACCTTCGATCGTCTCCGGTTTCGACTGGCGCGCAGCGCGTCTCGTGACGACAGTCGACGGTGTGGAGCGGCAGAACTATCCGCTCGCGGATATGGTGTTTTCGCCGGCCGAGCAGGTGCGTCTGATTTCACAGGACATCACGCTCGAACCAGGTGACGTGATCGCCTGCGGCACCTCGGTCGGCGTTGGATCGATCAAGGACGGCGCGACGGTAACGATCACGATCGACGGGATCGGCACGCTAAGCAACACGTTGGCCGCTGCGTGCGAGGTAGCGCTATGACGCGACGGCCGCGGCTCGTTGCGCTGCTGGGCGGCGCCATGGGGCTCGCTGGCATGGCGGGCGGGTTTGCGCGCTATCTGTCGGCGGCGGCGCAGGCGGATGTCGAGCGCATTGAACTCTATGCGGCGGTCTTCTTTGGTGCGCTGGTCTTCGCCACATCCGCAATCGCATTCTGCAAACTGCGCGGCACGTTGGACCTGAGCGCGGCAGCGCGTCCGGGCCATGGCATTGTCAATGTGTCGGCGCTGCTGCTGTGTGGATGGCTGGGTTACGGTTTCGTCACTGAACATGCGCAGCCGTTCGGACTCGCTGCGCTGCTTGCGACGAGCGCGCTTGCCGTTGCGCTAGGCATGCATCTGACGATCAATCGCGCGTACTCGAACGAACGCGACTCACACACGCATGCGTTTGCCGGACATTGCCAGGGATTTGCGCTCGAGCGGCACGGACTATTGGCGCGTATCGAATGGCACGGTGACGAAGAGCAGGCATGGGTGCTGCGTGAGATCGCACCAGGCTTGGTGCGCGCGGCAGCATACCGGCACCGCCGCGGCTGGCGTGGCAGTGGGAACATGGGCGCACAAAAACGCGGGTCGGTCCGCCAACGGGCCACTCACTGCGCAATGTGCCGTCAAAGATGAATAGACCGACGCGTCGAGCGGCAAGCAGCGCGAATGGCGGGATCGCCCCGCCGAAGCCTTTATTCGCCGGTTGCCGTGAAATCGCTGTAGTTAAAGTTTTATTGGCTTTCCATCGCCTACTGCTTATACACGCTCAATTCCTTCACGCGTGTGATCTTCTCGATGAGATTCGCGCCTTCCTCCATCAGGAAGCGTTTGAAGGCGACCGCAACCGGCGGCAGGCGCTTGTTTTTCCGATGCACGACGTACCAGTTGAGCATGACTGGAAAGGTCTCGACGTCGAGCACGACCAGATGACCGAGCTGCAACTCGAGACTGATCGTATGCGCGGACAGGAATGCGATGCCCATGCCGGCGATCACGGCTTGCTTGATCGTCTCGGTGCTCTTGATCTCCATCGCGATCTTAAGATTGGAAAGACGGCCGGCGAAGCCTTCCTCCATCGAATTCCATGTGTCCGAGCCGCGCTCGCGCACGATGAAGGCCTCGCTCGCCAACTGGCTCATCTTGATGTTGCGCTTGTGCGCGAGCGGATGCGTGGGCGCCGCCACGATCACATAAGGGTGCGGCGCGAACGGCTCGTTGGTCGCGTCGGTTTCGTGCGGCGGGCGCACCATCACCGCGAGATCGGTCTGGTTGGTCGCGAGTTGATGCAACAGTTCCTCGCGATTGTGCACGGCGAGATTGAGCACGACGCCCGAGTAGCGCTGTGTGAATTCAGCCAGCAGGCGCGGAAAGAAGTAGTCGCCGGCGCTGATCACCGCGACGTTCAGCTTGCCGCCGGAGACGCCCTTGAGCTGACTCATCGCTTCATCGACTTCGTGGAACTGCTGAATGATCGCGCGGCTGTAGTGAAGCATCTCGGTGCCGGCCGGCGTCAGATAGATTTTTTTGCCGAGCTGTTCGAACAGCGGCAGCCCGGCGTGTTCCTCGAGTTGCCGGACCTGGGTGGAGACGGCGGGCTGCGTCAGATGCAATTCTTCCGCGGCACGGGAGAAGCTCAGGTGGCGCGCCACCGTTTCAAAGACCTTGAGTTGCCGCAGAGTCGCATTGCGCATCGTCATGACCGATGTATAAACAAACGTGAATCAACATAGTAACAAACTTTAATTATTAGTAATTCAGCAATGACCCTAGCATGGGCCTGTATAAGAAGCGGAATTGTCGGCGCTGCGCTCGGGTTAACGCTTGGATTCGAGGCGCGGCGGGGGATGCAGCGAAAAGTTCAGGCACTGCCGATGCTTAATTGATCGGAATAAAGAACTGACCCGAAAAGCGGTAATTCAGGCACGGCGGTTTTTTAAAAAATGCGAATTAAAGACGCAAATATTAAATATTCCCGAGTGGCAAGGCTATTCGGGTCACAACCCAAAGGTGAGACGCATACGGTGCGGCGCGACTGCCGGTTGCACCCGATAAAAAGCGGAGACAACGCGCATGGACGATATCATTCAGCAAGCCACGGCACGCGTATTCTGGGCGAACCGTTGGTGGCAGCTCGTCATCGGCATGATGTGCATGGCATTGGTGGCCAATCTGCAATATGCATGGACGTTGTTCGTCACACCGATGAATGCGCGGCATCACTGGGGTGAAGCATCCATTCAACTCGCCTTCGCTATCTTTATCCTCACTGAAACGTGGCTCGTGCCGGTGGAGGGCTGGCTGGTCGACAAGTTCGGACCACGTCCGGTAGTCGCCGGCGGCGCGGTATGCGCCGGCCTCGCGTGGGTCATCAATTCGTATGCGACGACCTTGCCGATGCTGTATGTATCAGCAGTCATTGCCGGGATAGGTGCGGGCGGGGTGTACGGTACGTGCGTCGGCAATGCCTTGAAGTGGTTTCCGGACCGCCGCGGCCTGGCGGCCGGTCTGACTGCAGCAGGTTTTGGCGCCGGCGCGGCGGTCACGGTGATTCCGATCGCCAGCATGATCACGCGCTCGGGTTACGAGCACACCTTCCTGTTCTTCGGCATCCTGCAGGGTGTTTGCATACTCGCGCTCGCGTTGCTGTTGAAGAAGCCGAATTTGCGCCAGCAAGCTGCACCGAAGAAGAAGTTTGCCGTCACCAAAGTCGACTACACTCCGGGCCAGATGATCAGGACACCGGTGTTCTGGGTGATCTACGTATCGTTTGTCGCAGTGGCGGCGGGCGGCTTGATGGCGACCGCGCAAATCGGCCCGATCGCGAAAGACTGGGGGCTCACGCGCATTCCGATGACGATCTTCGGCATGACCTTGCCGCTGCTCACCGCCACGCTTTCCATCGACAACGTCTGCAACGGCTTAACCCGCCCGCTGTGCGGTTTCATCTCCGACAAACTCGGCCGTGAAAATACGATGTTCGTGATCTTCATCGGTGAAGGCCTCGCGCTGCTCGGCCTCATGCAGTACGGCTCCAATCCGTATGCGTTCATGACGTTCGCCGCGTTGATCTTCCTGTTCTGGGGCGAAATCTTCTCGATCTTTCCGGCGATTTGCGCCGACACCTTCGGCAGCAAATATGCGGCGGCCAATGCGGGCACCTTGTACACCGCGAAGGGCACGGCCTCACTGCTCGTACCGATTGCTTCGGTGCTGTCGGCCACGGGCGGATGGAGTCTCGTCTTTATCGTCTCCGCCGTGGTTACTATCGCCGCGGGCATTTCCGCGAAGTTCGTCCTCGCGCCAATGCGCTCGCGCTGGATCGAAGCGCACAACCAGCCGCAGGGCGTGCTGGCCGTGGCCGGCAGCAAGACCTCGCGGCTTGGCCGTTGGCCTGAGCAGTCAGGGGAATAGGGTGAGCTGCCCAAGCCCGGCAGTGACGTCATGAATGTCTCGCTACAGCAACTCAAGGTGTTTGTCGCCGTCGCGCGTGAACGGAGCTTTACGCGCGCGGCGCGCCAGTTCGATCTAACGCAGTCGGCGGTGAGCCGTTGTGTGCGCGAACTGGAAGACGCTGTCGAATTGAAACTATTCGACCGCACCACGCGCCAGGTCGAATTGACTCATGCGGGCGCGAGTCTGGAGCGCAGAATCGGCCGCCTGCTCGATGAAATCGAATTGACGCTGCGCGAGGAGCGTGCCGCTTTCGACGGACACACCGGCGTGGTTGTGCTGGCGAGCAATCCCGTGTTGTCGTCGAGCTGGGTGGCTCAAGGACTTGCTCGTTGTGCGTCGGCGTTTCCCGAGCTGATCGTGTCCGTCAAGGATCAACCGCAAAGCAGTGTGCTCGCGAGTGTCGAACAGGGGGAAGTGGACTTCGGCGTGGTCTCGGTGGCGGAGCCCCTGGTCGCCGATCAGTTGCACGCGCAAGTGGTTTTCACGACGCCACTCCATGTGGTGATGCCGCCGGCGCATCCGCTGGCGCGGCAAGCCGGCGTCGCATGGCGCGCGTTGCAGGAATGCGCGCTCGTCACGCTGAATGCCGATGCGGGCGTGCGCGCCGCGCTCGAACTCGCCTTCAGTGCGTATGGCCTGAAGCGACGGCCGGTGCAGGAACTCGGACACGTCGCGGCGGTGTCGCGCATGGTTGAGCTGGGTATCGGCATCGGCGTTTTACCTGTCGATGGACATTGGCCCACGCCCGGCGCGTCACTGGTGAGCCGGCCGCTGGTCCCCGAGATGACTCTGACGACGCTGCTCGTGCATCGCCGCAACCGCTCCCTCAGACCCAACGCCGCGGCGGCATGGGCGCAGTTCGCCGCGCTGGCCGATCCGCTGCCGGTCAGCCCACCCAGCCCATGCAACATCCCACGCAAGGAGCCTCATGATGGAAACTGAAACCGACCTCAGGCACCATGATCTGCTGATCGACGGCAAGCGCTTACCGCCTGGCACCGGCGAATATTCCGTCGACATCAACCCGGCGACCGAAGAGCCGATTGCGCTGGTTGCGCAAGGTAGCGCCGCCGATGTCGATATCGCGGTACACGCGGCGCGCGCCGCGTTGAAAGCTTGGAATTCGATTCGGGCAGCCGAGCGAGGCCGCATCCTGATGCGTCTCGCCGGCCTGATGCGCGCAAATCTGGAGGAGCTCGCCGCGCTCGAAAGCCTCGACGCCGGCAAACCGATCTCCGCGGTGATGCGCCAGGATATTCCGGCCGCGATCGATACGCTCGAATACTACGCAGGCTGGTGCGACAAGATCAACGGGCAGGTGATGCCGGTGCGTCCCGATGCATTGACCTACACGTTGCGTGAGCCGGTCGGCGTGGTTGCCGCGATCGTGCCGTGGAATTTCCCGCTGATGATCGGGATGTGGAAGATCGCACCGGCGCTGGCGTGTGGTTGCACGCTGATCGTCAAGCCGGCGGAGATCACGCCGCTCACCGCATTGCGCGTCGGCGAACTCGCGCTCGAAGCGGGTGTGCCGCCGGGAGTCCTGAACATCGTCACCGGCAAGGGGCGGGTGGTTGGCGATGCGCTCGTGACGCATCCCGGCATCGACAAAGTGACGTTCACGGGCTCGCCTTCCGTGGGGCGCGGCATTCTGCAGGGCGCCGCCGGCAACTTCAAGCGCGTCACGCTGGAGCTCGGCGGCAAATCGGCGAACCTGATCTTCCCGGATGCGAATCTCGACAATGCGGTGCGAGCCGCGGCGTCGGGCATTTTCTTCAACACCGGCCAGGTCTGTTCGGCAGGCTCGCGGATTCTGGCTCATCGCGATGTGTACGACGAAGTGGTCGAGCGTCTCGCAGCGCGTGCGAAGTCGATCAAGGTCGGCGATCCGGCGGCGCGCGAAACGGCGATGGGGCCGCTGATCTCCGCGGCGCAGATGAAGACCGTGCTCGGCTATGTCGAGCGTGGGCGATCCGAAGAGGCATCACTCGTGACCGGCGGTGCGCGGGTCGGCGAGCGCGGATTCTTCGTCGAGCCGACGGTGTTCGCCAACGTCGAGCATGAAATGCGCATTTCGCAGGAGGAGATCTTTGGACCGGTGGCGAGCGTGATCCGCTTTGACGACGAAGCCGATGCGATACGTATCGCCAATGGCACGTTGTATAGCCTCGCGGCCGGCGTGTGGAGCGCGGATATCGGCCGGGTGCACCGGGTTGCGCGTGACCTGAAAGCGGGAACGGTGTGGATCAATACCTACGGTTATACCGATGTGCGCTTGCCATGGGGTGGCTCCGGCGATTCCGGCTTTGGCCGCGAGCACGGCGACGTGGCGATTGAAAACTTCACCGAGCCGAAAGCGGTGTGGCTGGCGATCGATCAATAGCGGTGTAAAAAGAGGATCGAACGCGTGACGTTCGATCCTTTCCTGAAGCGCCTGAGAGGTAGGTCGCGGCGCGCGTTGGCGCTCAATCGCCCTGCAATGCCATCCGCTCGCGCAGTTTGACGAGAGCAAGCACGACGTCGATGGTCGGCGTGGGCTCGGCAACGAGACGGCCCATTTCCTGCACGACCGTTAATAGCGGATCGATCTCCATCGGACGGCGGTTTTCCAGATCGACCAGCGTCGAGGTCTTATGTGCGCCGACCGCACCCGCACCGTCGATGCGTTTTTCCACGTCGACGCGAAAATGCACGCCGAACTGATCCGCAATGCGCTTGGCTTCCAGCATCATCGTGCGCGATACCGCACGCGTGCCGGGGTCGCTGGTGAGGACATCGAGCGTAGCGTGGGTCAATGCGCTGATCGGATTGAAGCATAGGTTGCCCCACAGCTTGAGCCAGATTTCATCGCGGATGTTGTCGCGGATCGGCGCGTCGAATCCTGCTGCCTGCATGATTTCGTGCAATTGTTGAATGCGCGGCGTGCGTTCGCCGCTCGGCTCGCCGATCGGGAATTTCTTGCCGTACACGTGCTTGATGACGCCCGGTTCGACGATCTCCGCGGCGGGATAGAGCACGCAGCCGATCGCGCGTTCGGGACCGAGCCGGGTCCATTGGCTGCCGTCCGGGTCGATGCTGGCGAGGCGCGTGCCGGCGAATTTTCCGCTGTGCCGGTAAAAGTACCAATAAGGGATGCCGTTGACGCCGGTGACGATGGCCGTGTGCTTGCCGAGGAGCGGCTGCATGGTATCGACCACGCCAGGCAGCGAATGCGCCTTCAGCGTGACGATCACGAAGTCCTGCACACCGAGTTCGCGCGGGTCGGACGTGCAGCGCACCGGCGCGCTGAACGTTTCGCCATCCATGATCAGGCGCGCGCCGTGTTCGCGCATCGCCGCAAGATGCGGGCCTCGCGCAACGAAGCTCACATTCGCGCCGGCACGCGCCAGTTGCACGCCCATCAAACCGCCAATCGCTCCTGCTCCGAAGATACAGACCTTCATGATGCCGCCCCTGTGACGATGAGAAATCGTTTGCCCAATGCCGCATCTCGTCTTGCCGCGGCGGCGGGTCACTCTTCGAGCATAGGGGTGCAGGACGATTGCAGATAGTTAAAGTTTCTGCGGCCGTGCATTAGCTATCGTTTATAGATGCGCCAATGGGCGGCTATCATGAAGGTTTCGACGGAGCGAAAGGATGCCTTGCAGTCAAGGCGTTACCGGATAGATAGTTCGGTAAGCTTAATATCGTGTTTCGGAACTGGCGTGTTAGGTCCGCCGCACCAGCAAAAAGCTCGCGCCGATCACCGCCAGAAACGCCCCGCAGCAGCGATTGAACCACCGGCGAACCTTGGCGCGAACCAGCCACTTGCCAAGGTGCATGCCAGCCCAGGAATAAAGCGCGATCGCCACCCATTCGAGCACCAGAAAGCTCGCGCCGAGCACCGCGAACTGCGGCAGCATCGGTTTGGCGATATCGACGAACTGCGGTAAAAATGCGGTGAAAACCAGAATCGCCTTGGGATTGCCTGCCGCCACGAGACACTCCTGCCGCGCAATTCGCCAGAGCGACGCATCGTCCTGCTGGGTCGTATCGATGGCCGGCGCGTCGCTGCGCCACAACTGGATGGCAAGCCAGATCAGATACGCGGCGCCGGCCAGTTTGATCGCAAGAAAGAACCACTCGGATGCGTGCAACACGACGGCGAGGCCGGTCGCCGCCAACACCAGCATCAACGCGAACGCAACCAGCCGGCCAGTGCCACCGACGAACGCCGTCATGAAGCCGTGACGCGCGGCGACGTTGATCGATAGAAGATTGTTCGGGCCGGGCGCGAGGTTGATCGCGAAGCAGGCGGGCAGGAAGAACAGCCAGGCGGTGATAGACATGACGGCTCGCACGGAGAGGGGGACGGAATTGCAGAATCGGGCGCGCGGAACAGCAGACGCCAGTGACGCCCTGATTCTGCGCTTTCCCGATATTTCCCAATTGTAGCGAATCGGCAGACCGTGCCGGTTCAGCCGCCCGCTCAGTTCACCGATTCGACGAAGCCCGGGTCGCTGATCAACGCATCGACGCTCAGCTTGACCGTGTCTTCAATGGCGATGGTATTGCTGGTGAATTTAGGCGACTTCTGCCGGACCGTCTTGGTGGTTGAGAACACAACCTTCTGGGTCGCGGCATCGGTCACGACGTAGCGCATTTTCAGTGTCCAGAATGCCGGCGACCGCGAGTCGTCTACCGTGAACGTCTCAATGCTGCCGCTCAGAACCTTCCTGCCTTCGGTGAGATGAAAGCCGGCGATCCGCAAGCTGCTTGCGATGCTATTGCGCACGGTCTCATTGATATCGGTTTTTAGCACGATGCCGGTCATTGCCGTGTTTTCGATCCGGTTCGGCGAAACCTGGCCGGTGCGGGCCGGCATGTAGGCGAAATCGCTGGCGGGGGCGACGCTGAGCCAGCCGGTTGGATGCGCGGCCGCGCGCGGTGGGGAGTTCAGGCCGAACCACGACCAGGAGCAGGCCGATAGCATCAACGGCAGTGCGACGACGCCGCAACCCTTGATCACAGTGGATCTCAGGGCCGGACGCTGGGGACCGAGCGATGGCCGCAGAGACTGACTCTGTTGCGGCGACTCGGGCGCTGTGCTGGAAAAAGCGGCGTTCGAGGTCAGAGGAGTTGCCTTTCAGGTTGAATCATCCCGGTACAGAACAGCATGGTAACAGCGAGCCGATCCCGTGCATCTTCTTAGCTGGAAAACCCGGCCTTCCCCTGGGTCATATCCACCAGGGCTAGCCGGGCATCATCTACCGCATTGACGGGCAATCGGACAGTCATCTTCACCAGCATCCCGTAGGCACTGTCTACGAGTCCGTAACCTTCAGCCTCGATCCATCTGCGCACTTTCGCTTCATCGGCGTAGCTCACTTCGACGCTCAGCGTGACCTGAGCAATCCGCTCCACGCGCGGCGCGTCCAATAGCGCTGTAGCAATCGCGTCGGTATACGCGCGCACCAACCCGCCTGCGCCCAGTTTCACACCGCCGTAATACCGTACGACAGCGGCCAGCACGCCGTCCAGATCATGATGCCGCAGCACTTCGAGAATCGGCCGGCCCGCTGTTCCGGACGGCTCGCCGTCGTCGGACATGCCTGACTGGCCGCCTGCGAGCAACGCCCAGCACACATGCGTCGCGCCGGGATGCGCGTCGCGCAGACGGCGCAACTCGGCCATCGCGGCGTCGCGGTCGGCGACCGGTATCGCGTGCGCGATGAAACGGCTCTTGCGAATCTCGAGTTCCGCAGAGAGCGGTGCGGGCAAGGTATAGGTGGGCAAGGCAAAGACTTCAGTGGACGAAAAATGCGGACCTCATGGGAGTCTCATGCGGCCCTGTGCCCGCCATGGTAACGGATCGTCGATGGGTCATCGGCGAATGTCTATAATCGTTGGCTGAACACGTGACTGTCCGCTGAACAGGGCGCACGACCAAGGAGACGACATGCTTGATCTTTCCACGCTAGGAACATTCGTTGCCGTTGTACTAGGGCTCTTTCTGATTCCCGGGCCGGCCGTGCTACTGGTGTTGACTCGCACGGTGCATGGTGGGCGCAAGGCCGGCATACTCACCGGTCTCGGTATTGCGGTTGGCGATTTCATCCACGCGTTAGGCGCCGCGGTCGGTCTGTCGGCTCTGCTGATGACCTCAGCGCTAGCCTTCAATGCCGTGAAGTTCCTCGGTGCCGCCTATCTGGTCTATCTGGGCATCCGTGCCTTGCGCGAAAAGCAGGCGAGCGCGCATTTGCCGGCAGTCGCACCGGTATCCGCTTCCAAGGCTTTCTTTCAGGCGATCCCCGCCGAAGTGTTGAACCCCAAGACCGCGTTGTTTTTCCTCGCGTTCCTGCCGCAGTTCGTTCGCCCTGAGCATGGTTCTTCGTTCCTGCAGTTCACGATGCTCGGACTCATCTTCGTCGGCATGAGCGCGCTTTATACAACGTCGATCGTGCTGACCATTCGTCCGCTGGGCAAGCTCGTCAAGCGCCTGACATGGCTCGGCCGCTGGCAAAACAAGATCATCGGCGTGCTGTTCATTTCGCTCGGCCTGCGCGTCGCCACGCAAACGCGCTGACGAATCTGCACGCCTCTGCACGCCGTTTCATTCCGCCGCGCAGAAACATGCTGCCGTGCTTGCGCTAGATTGCGCTAGATTGCGCTAGATATTCCGGCGCTGGCGTCTCAGGCGCCCTTCGCGTGCGTATTCCATCTGGCCCTGGGTGCGCACGGCAAGCCTTTCCTGTTCGGCGCGGCTCATCTGCCGCGTATCGTCGATATCGCCAACGCGCAGCACTTCCTGCGCGATCCGTATGCGTAGTGTCATTAAGGGTTCGCCGCGATCGACCAGCGTGCGGTCGCTTGCGCGCGCCTGCTGGACGCCGCTGTCGATCAGGTTGCGCAGTTCAAGCAGCGTGAGCCGCTGGCGTTGGATTTCGAGGATGAGCCGCTGGATGGCCTGTTCGTCGCGCGTGCGCCACCAGGCGCGCAGTTCGGCGAGCGTGGGCGGTTCGAAGGGAGGAAGGCGCATTGTTCAGACGAGAAATACTGTATATATGTACAGTATATCCCGTCTTTCTACGGAAACACGGAGCGCGCGTTGACCGGCTCGCAACCCCTGCAAGAGGGGGCGTTACAACGCTCAGGTGAGCGCGAGCATGATGGAGGTGGAGACCACGATGATGAAAAGACATGTCGCGGTAATCAGGTCGTACGGATAGCTCATGTCGAAACCATAGCGCCTCGGGCGGATGAGCCCATCATAGGCACAACCGCTCCCCGTGACTGTCAAGCATTGCAAAGCCGAGGTTATCCGCATATCAACGCTACGCCCGCAACCGCCGTTGCCCGCAGCGACGCGCGTGAATCGCCCGCGCGGGCGCGCAACGCGAGGCTGTGCAAAATCGCCGAGGCGATCTTCGCGAGGAGTGCCGGTTGTGCGTCGGCTGCCAGTTCGCCGGTGGCCTGCGCCAGCTTGAGGCGTTTCTCGAAGGCCTTGTCGTAGGTACGCAGTCCTTCGGCAAGCGCTGTGCGGACCTCGGCGTCATCCACCGCTTCGACCGCGGCGGTGCCGATCATGAAGCAGCCGCGCGGATCGCCGTCGGCGGGCAAGTACCACGTGAGTGCGCCTTCATAAACGCGCAGCAGTGCCTGCGGCAATGGCAGGTCTTCGCTGAGCGCATGAACCATCGCGAGCCGGCCAGCTTCGATATAACGTTCGAGCGTGGTCAGATACAACGCGTGTTTGTCGCCGAATGCGCCGTACAGGCTCGGGCGGTTCATGCCGGTCGCGGCGCTCAATTGATCCAGCGAGGTGCCTGCATAGCCGCTGCGCCAGAACACGTCTCTTGCATCGGCGAGGGCCTGGTCGGAATCATAGGCGCGCGGGCGGCCGCGAGGGCGGACTTCTTTTTTTGTACTGGTCGGCATAAAAATATGGCTGAAATGATTTAAATGCAATATAGTACAAAAACACCAACGACAGGGGATTCCCCATGGATCTGTACTTCTCGCCGCTCGCTTGTTCACTGGCCACCCGAATCGCGTTGTACGAGGCGGGGGCACAGGCTGGGTACATTCAGGTCGACACGAAGTCGAAAAAGTTGTCGGACGGCTCGGACTTCTATCCGATCAGTCCGCTCGGGCAGGTACCGGTGCTGCGTACGGACGAAGGCTGGCTGTTGACCGAAAACACGGCGATCCTGCCGTATGTGGCCGATCATTTTCCGGCCGCACGGCTTGCGCCCGCCGCGGGTACGGCGCAGCGCGCGCGGCTGCAGCAATGGCTGGGTTTTATCAGCACGGAGTTGCACAAGGGGGTGTTCGTGCCACTACTCGATGCGCGCGCACCGGAAGACGTGAAGCGCTATGCACGCGACAAGGCCGCGTTGCGGCTGGGCGTTCTGCAAGATCATCTGGCGCAAAACGAGTATTTGCTCGACGCGTTCAGCGTGGGCGACGCCTATCTGGTCACCGTGTTGAACTGGGCGCAGTATGGCGGCATCGATCTGTCGGAATGGCCGGCGGTTGCTGCTTACTACAAGCGGTTGATGCAGCGGCCGAGTGTTGCAAAAGCCGCTGCGGAAGAAATCGCGCTGTTTCAGGAAGAAGTGGCGAAGCGCGCAAAAAGCTGAGGGCGGGTTGCGGTTGCGCGATTAGTCGTCGCTCTGCTGGCAGAAGCGGCGCCCCGGAATGTGCGACACGACCGCCTGGGCAATTTCGAGTGGTGTGCTTTCCGCGGGCACCACGCGGCGGCTCGATTCCGGGGTGTGCTTCATGGTCCATTCGACGAGTCTGTACGAGCGTCCCCATGGGGGTTGCAAGGGGTCTGAGACCTTGCACGAGTGGATCTGGCGCACCCATTCGTTGCCGGGCATCGCGCGCAAATGCTCGAATACCGTGTCTTCCACCATCGTTTGACTCCTTCTTTCGCAGGCATGCTGTCCATCTATCGGCGCGTCGGCGACACCCCTGGAGAAAAAAAGCGCCGCCGATGTTCTGGCGGCTCAACAGGGGATGTTGTGCGCCATAGTTACAGGTAAGAATTAAGCCAAACTTAAGATCGCGCTCAAAATTCCCGCGCGTGATCCCTCTGCGTGATCGCACCGTTAAAGCGCTGTTTTGCGTGCGCGCTGATCCAACCCTCAAGACCTCGCGGAATTGGCCGTTATTAAAGCGGTTGGGGCCGCCGACCCCGCTTCGCCTCCGGGCCCGCATCCTTGATAACGTGACGAATCTCGCTCAAACGCCGCTTTCCGACCGCCTTCGCTCGCTCGTCGATACCGTGCAGCACAACGAGCGCACGCTGCGCCGCTTTCAGAACGTCGAGTTGAAGTTGATCGGCGCGCAGGATTTCGCGTCGTTTCTCGACACGCTGTTCAGCCATCTGCCGCAAGCGTTCTCGCTGGCGAGCGTGATGTTGTGGCTCGACGACCGCGCGCCGATGCTGCTCGAACTCCTTGAGCCGGACGCTCTGGATGCACTCGGCCAGCCCAATCTGAGAACCTCACGCGAAGGGGGGCTCGCCGCCCTTGGTCTATGCGACGAGGGGCGGCCGTGGTTGGGCAAGCTGAGCGGGCTGGATGAAACAGCGCGCCGCGCATTCTTCGGCGACGCCGACGTGCCGGCGAGCGCGATCTTGCTGCCGCTTGCCGCAGGCGACACCGTCAGCGGCTTTCTATGCCTCTGCAGCGACGACCCCGCCCGTTTCGCTCAAGGCATGGCTACGGATATTCTGGAGCGCTTTGCGAGCATCGTCACGGCGAGTCTCGACAATGTCGCGCATCGCGAGCGGCTCAAGCAACTCGGTATGACCGATTCGCTGACCGGCCTCGCCAATCGCCGCTACTTCGATGAACGGCTGCGCGAGGAGATCATGCGTGCCGTCCGGTATGGCGTGCCGGTCGCGTGTCTTTTCATCGATATCGACAGCTTCAAGCGTATCAACGACACCTACGGACATCAGACTGGCGACCGCGCTCTGGCGGCGGTAGCGGCCTGTGTGCGGCAGCAGGTGCGTCTGGGCGATAGCGTGGCGCGTTACGGCGGGGAAGAGTTTGCCGCGCTGTTGCAAGGCGATCGGACCGATGCGCTGACGGTCGCCGAGCGCGTGCGGCTGGCTGTTGAAAGGCTGGATTTGCAGGACGACCACGGCGAACGCATCGCATTGACCGTGTCGATCGGCGTGGCCGCGCGCACGATTACCGGCACGCCGGCCGATGCGGCCGCGCAAGGCCACGCGATGATGGAAGAAGCCGATCGGGCGATGTACCAGGCCAAGCGTAATGGCCGCAATCGCATCGAGGCGCTGGCGAAAGCGGGCAGCGATAACGCGCCGCGCTAAGGCGGCTCGGCAGATCAGGCATCCGGCGGCACCCCCAGTAACTGCAGCGCACCGCCCGTCACGCCGCTGAACACCGGCCCGGCCACGGTGCCACCATAGAATGCCTTGCCGGCCGGGTCGTCGATCATGACGGCGACGATCAGCCGTGGGTCGCTCATCGGCGCCATGCCGACGAACAGTGCCCGGTAACGGTTTTTCGCGTAAGTCGCGCCGACCTGTTTGCGCGCCGTGCCGGTTTTGCCACCGATCGGGTAGCCTTCCACCGCCGCAGCGCGCCCCGTGCCGCCAGGGCCGGCAGCCATTTCTAGCATCGAGCGGATCGCGCGCGCGGTGGCGGGCGTGGTGACCGCATGGCCCTTATCCTCGGACTGCGCCGCGGCGGTCGCACTCGCGTTCCCGTCCGCGCTTCTATTCGAGTCGCCGTCTTTCCGCAGCAAACTCACGTGATGCATCGTGCCGTTGCCGGCATAGGCGGTGTAGACCTGCGCGATCTGCAGCAACGACGTGGACAGACCGTAGCCATACGCCATGGTCGCCTGTTCGATCGGACGCCAGCGTTTGTACGGGTGCACCTTGCCCGACGCGACACCCGGAAAGGTCAGATCGGGTCTCAACCCGAGCCCGTATTCCTGATACTTGTTCCAGATTTTTTCAGCGGGCAGATTCAAGGCGAGCTTGGCGAGCGCGATATTGCTCGACTTCTGCACCGCTTCGGCGACGGTCATCGCACCGTGATTCGACGTGTCGTGAATCACCGCCGGGCCGATCTTGTACCAGCCCGGCGCGGTATCGATGATGCTTTGCGGCCGCACCTTGCCTTCGTCGATCGACAGTGCGACGACAACCGGTTTGATCGTCGAGCCCGGCTCGAAGGTGTCGACTACCGCGCGATTACGCAGTTGCCGCCCGGTGAGTCGGGCGCGGTCGTTCGGATCGAAGCTCGGATAGTTGGCAAGCGCGAGAATTTCGCCGTTGCGCGCATCGAGCACGACGACGCTGCCGGCTTCGGCGTGATGTTTGGCGATGGCGTCCTTCAGTTGTGCATAAGCGAGTTGCTGAATGCGCCGGTCGATCGTCAGGTGGATGGTGTCGCCGTTCTGCGCGGGCACGAGCGGCCGGGTCTCGGACACCACCCGGCCCAGCCGGTCGCGGATCACTTCGCGCTGGCCCGGTACGCCGAGCAGTTGCTCGTTGGCGGCGAGTTCGACGCCTTCCTGACCGTTGTCCTCGATATCGGTGAAGCCGACCACGTGCGCCGCCGATTCGCCTTCAGGGTAAAAACGCTTCGAATCCGCGATCTGCGTGATGCCGGCGAGGCCCAGTTTGTTGAGGCGATCGGCGGTGTCGGCATTGACCTGGCGCTTGAGCAGCACGAAGGTCTTGTCGCCGTTCAGACGCCTGCGCAGTTCCGCCAGCGGCAGGTCGAGCAGCTTCGAAAGCGGCGCAAACGAGGCTTCGTCGAGCAGCTTGGGCGAGGCCCAGATCTCGTAGGTCGCGAGGCTGACGGCGAGCATCGAGCCATTGCGGTCGACGATGCGCCCGCGCGTCGCATCGAGTTCGAGGGTGCGCTGATAGCGTTTTTGCCCCTGATCGACGTAGAAGTCCTGGTTGACCACCTGCACCCAGAACGCGCGTGCCGCCAGCGACGCGAACGCGCTGAACACCAGCAGGATGACAAGTTTCGAGCGCCACATCGGCAGGCGCGCGGCCAGCAGCTGGTTCTTCGCGACGGGCGCGTACGGATCGTGCGACTGCGATTTCTTCTTTTGGATCATGAGTGCGGATAACGAACAGCAGTGCGTCACGAGCTGAAACCGGCGAAGCCGGCAGCTTGTTGCGCGTGACTGTCGAGCGTGCTCCTCGAATGAAAGCCGTACGCGCGTGGCGTGCAGCTTGATTAGCTTGCGCCGCCCGAATCGGCGACGGTGAATACCTTGAGTTGCCAGCGGAACCGCACGGCCAGCATGCGCACCGCGAAGCCGCAGGCCAGCACCACGACGGAGGCCGGCCCCGGCGCCACGTCGCAGGCTTGTAGTGCCACGTACAGCGCGCCCGCGCCAAGCGCGATGCTGGCGTACAACTCTTCGCGCAACACGAGCGGCATCTGATTGCACAGCAGGTCGCGCAGCATGCCGCCGCACACGCCGGTGATCGCGCCAGCCAGCACGACGATCGCGGGGCTCACCTCCAGCGTCGCGGCAACATCGCAACCGATGACCGTGAACGCGATCAGGCCGATCGCGTCGACCGTGACGAACAGCCACTGCCAGTTACGCAGCCACTTGGCGCTGGCCGCGGCAATCGACGCTGCCCCGATTGTAATCAGAACGTAATACGGATGCGAGATCCATGCAAGGGGATAGTGGCCGAGCAACACATCGCGCACCGTGCCGCCGCCGAGCGCCGTGACGGTGCCGACGAGGCACAGGCCGAAGCGGTCCATGCCGCGGCGCATGCCCATCAATGCGCCGGACATGGCTTCAGCGACGATCGCTACGAGGTAGAGGAGGTGAAGCAACATGACGGCGAGCCTTGGTGGGGCGGCGCTCGCGAGAGGAAAGGCTCCGCATTGGAGCTTGCCGCGGGGGCGCGCGTTTGAAAGCGGCCATTATCGGAAGCGGCGCGGCCTGATGAAAATGCCTTAAGCCGAATTCGGCGATGCCAAATTCGGCTTAACCTGGTTGCGGGATCGGGCGTGGTAAGCGTTCGCTGAAGGACGGGGGCCTTCGCGGACGCAGACGCGGACGCGGACGCAGAGGCAGAGGCAGAGGCAGAGGCAGAGGCAGAGGCAGAGGCAGAGGCAGAGGCAGAGGCAGAGGCAGAGGCAGAGGCAGAGGCGGCTGTAACCGCAAGACATAGCCGCGAGCGCAAACACAGGCGGCCACAAAAAAGCCGCGTCGACTTGAAAATCCGCGCGGCTGGTTCGTTCGATTAATGCGTCTACTCCGACGCGGCGTGTTAAAGAGGCGCTCCCTGCCTGTCGAGCGCCTTCTTTTTCTCTGCCGCTCTTCTCATGGCGTCCCGCTGCCTGAAAAGAGCGGGGGCGGCCTCAGGCCGGCAAAGCGAAGCTCGAGATTGCCTCGCGCAACACGCCCACCTGATCCTTGAGCGAGTGGGCTGCGGCGGCGGCTTCTTCGACGAGCGCGGCATTTTGCTGCGTGACCTGATCCATTTCGCCGACTGCGCGATTGACCTGTTCGATGCCCGCGCTCTGTTCGCGCGACGCGTTGCTGATCTCCTCGAGGATTGCGTTCACTCGGCGCACCGACTGCACGATCTCGCCCATGGTCGAACCGGCGTTGGCGACCAGCGACGCGCCCGCTTCGACGGTATGGGTCGACGTTTCGATCAACGCCTTGATTTCCTTCGCGGCCGTGGCCGAGCGTTGCGCGAGGCTGCGCACTTCCGCGGCGACCACCGCGAAACCGCGACCCTGTTCGCCCGCGCGGGCTGCTTCGACGGCTGCGTTGAGCGCGAGGATGTTGGTCTGGAACGCGATGCCGTCGATCACGCCGATGATGTCGCCGATCTGCCGCGAGCTGCTGGTGATTTCGCCCATGGTGCGAACCACGTCGTCGACGACGCGGCTGCCGCGCGTGGCCACATCCGCAGCCTGACCGGCAAGTTGCGCCGCTTGCAGCGCGCTGTCCGCGTTCTGCTTCACGTTGACCGTCATCTGATCCATGCTCGACGCCGTTTCGACGAGCGCCGCGGCCTGTTCCTCCGTGCGCTGTGACAGATCCGTGTTGCCGGCGGCGATTTCGGTCGCGCCGATATTGATGTTTTCGGTGCCGAGACGCACGCGCGAGACCGTATCGACGAGACCGGCCTGCATGGTGTGGAGGGCGTGCAGCAGACTGCCGGTGTCGTTCCCTTGCACCGGCACGCGCGTGGCGAGGTTGCCGCGCGCCATCAGTTGGGCTGCTTCCACCGCGACTTCGAGATCGCCGCCGAGCGTGCGGCGGATGCTGCGCAACACCAGCAGCATGACGACGGTGGCGATCGCGCCGAGCGTCACGGTGATGATGAGCCAGCGCAGCAGACTGGCGTAGAACGCGCTTTGCACGTCGTCCATGTACATGCCGGTGACGAGGTACCAGTCCCATGGCGCGAAGTGACCTGCGTAGCTGGTTTTGGCCACGGGTTCGTTGCTGCCTGGCTTGGCCCACAGATAGTCGACGAAGCCGCCGCCTTCGCGGCTGCCTGCTTTGACGATGTCGACGAATAGGTGGTTGCCGGCCGCGTCGGTGAATTGCGCGAAGTTCTTGCCGACCATTTCCGGCTTGAACGGGTGCATTAGCATGACTGGCTGCGAGTCGTTGACGGAGATGTAGCCGTCTTTGCCATAGCGCATGGCGGCGAGCGTATCGAGCGCCTGTTTTTTGGCTTCGTCTTCGGTGATCGTGTGCTGCTGTGCGAGGGTGTAGTAGCGGTTGACGATGTGATTGGCCTGGTCGATCAGCGAGGTTAGTTGATCGCGGCGGTCCTGGATCATCGACGCACGGTTTTGCCATGCGCCGAAGCCGCCGATCAGGATCAGGCCGATCCAGAGGACCGCGATCATTGAGGCTAGTTTTTTGTTCAGAGTCATAGCAAGGGGGGCTTTCGCTTTCGCTTTCGCTTTCGCGAGGTGGTCGGTCAGGGTGGGTGCTCGTTCACTCTTTCGCTTGCAGCGATTGGCTTGTCGCTTACTGTGTTTACGGCTTCTCGTTCTTGGCTCCGCAGGGGAGGGGAAACCCGTTGTTTTGTTTGTCTGACTAAAGGAAGGTGGTGCTTGTTTGGTGGTATGCCTACGGTGTTGGGGTTTGCCTGGGTTTTTTGCCTGCGCGGCGCTATTTGGTTGTGCCCTTACGGTGTTGGCCTTTCCTTGAATTTTTATTGGTTTATTAGCGTTGCCCCTGTGCGGGGCAGGCACCTACTTTTCTTTGCATGCCGCAAAGAAAAGTAGGCAAAAGAAAGCGGCTCCAACCGCTAATTCTTAAGCGGGTCCCCTAGCTCGGAGGGGGCAGTGGTGCATCTGGAATCTGTGCCCTCGCACATTCGGCCTTGGTGACAAAGCAGTCATACCTCCGGCGGCGCCGCGCGCGCCGAAGGGCATTTCATAAAACCGTCCGTTGTGTTCCGGCTCCCGCGTTTGTCACGGAACCGCGGCCGGCGGCCACGTCAACACTGCCACTGCCACTGCCACTGCCACTGCGACTCACTGACATTTCATTTGAGGTATGAGTTTGCCCATGCGAGCAGAGGCGTTTCGCCGAGGCGAAGCCGATGGCTCCCGCCGCGCGTAATCGAAGCCCCACGGTTTCCCTGGCAGGCCCATCCGCGACGCACGCAGTGCGGAGTGGGAGCTGATGATTCCTTTGTCACTGACGCTGAAGGTGCGAGGGCACGGATTCCAGATGCACCACTACCGCAACTGCGCGAGGGACCCGCTTAAAAATTAGCGGTGTGAGCCGCTTTCTTTGCTTATCTTTCTTTGCGGCGGCAAAGAAAGTAAGTGCTGCCCCGCACAGGGGCAACGCTAATAGACCAATAAGAAATCAAGGAAAGGCCAACGCCGCAGGCAAACAGACACTAAGGGCCGCCCAGGCAACCAGATCCAGAAAAGCCCAACACCGCACGCACACAGACAAAGCGCCGCGCAGGCAAAAAAACCCATCAAACCCTATACCCAACCCGAACCCCACCCCAATGCCGCCCGGCAACAAACACAGGCGCCGACGCGTCCTTCATCAAAACAAACTGCCCGCCACCCATATCGCGCCGATACGTCTGCAGCAAAAATTTCTTAACATGCGAAGCAGCCGCAATCCCCGTCCGGTCATCGAACATCCTCCGATTCCGGCAATTCGCCATATTCCAGACCACATCCTCGCGCTGCGGCAAAGAAAACTTCAGATTGTGAGTAGGCAGATACCCGCGCACATCGACCGCGGCACAAAACGCCACGCGTGGATCAAGCCCGAGTAAGGGCTCCTGAATAGCGGGCAAAACCCGATCAGTAAAAGCAGTAAACCGGGTAACGAACTGAGCCGGATTGCTCCCTGCAACAGGCGCGTAACGTTGATCGAACAGATCCTCAATCGACACTTCGCCCCGAGCAACCGCCGCTTCGAATACCTTGCTCACCGTAGCCGCGGCCTGCTGCACAGCATCAATAAACCGCGTATCCGCAGTCTCGACCCCCGTGGCGGTCGTCAACTCGATCAGCGTCTCGGACACGCCGAGCAAATTCCCCAGCCGATCCTTCGCCTGGACAAAGTTCTCGCTCGAATCTTCGACGTCGCTCGCCATCTCCAGCACCTGCGCCTCGAGCCCTTTGCATTGCGTTTCGATCTCACCGGTCAACGCAGCGATCTGCCCAGCCTCGTCGTTGAGCTGCGTAATCGCATCCCCCGTCGCATGCACGACGTCGCCGATCTTGCGGGTGCCTTCGCGTACCCGGTGAGCGCGCGCTGTGTTCACCGAACCCTCGTTGATCAATTGCTCGGTCTGTTGCGTGAGTTGCGCCAGCGTCGTCTCGATCTGGCCCGTGGCCTGTGCGGTCTTCGCCGACAGGTTCTTCACCTCGGCCGCCACCACCGCGAAACTTCTACCGGAGTCGCCGGCACGCGCGGCTTCGATCGCGGCGTTCAGCGCCAGCAAATGCGTCTGGCGGGCGATCAGCGAAATTTCCTCGGAGACGCGGCTGACATGCGTCAACGCGCTGCGCAACGCGCCGATCTGGCTCTCGATCACCGTCACGCCTTCCACCAGCCCGTGGATGTCGGCCAGCGACGCTTCCAACGTTTGCTGGGATGCCTGCACGCTGGTCGCGGCGTCGGCCGATACACTGCGCATCGCGCGCGCGGCAGTGGCAATGCGATGATTGCCGGCGAGTGTCTGCGCGGCGGACTCGCGCAGCGCGCGGCATACCTGCGCCTGGTGCTGCACGCGTGCGGCAACTTCTTCGACGTGACCCGATACGTCGCAGATTTCAATGCCCAATTTGCCAGCTTGCGCGGCGATATCGCCGACGATCGTTTGCGAACGGCCGCTGCGGCGAAAGCTGAAACGCGTCATGCTCGTCTCCTTGATGGCGCGATTGGCGCAGTCAATTGGCGCGGTCACCCAGTGCGGATGCCGCGCCTTCTCAGTGCGTTTACGGCACACTTTCAATCGACTTGATACGGGGTATCCCGCAGTCGTTATGATGTGCACTCGCCGTGCAAGCCCGCAGCCATTCTTTTTCCGACCCGCCAACCATGATCGATTCCTTCGCACGCGTTTCAGGCTGGCAACAGCTCTATCACCTGTGGGAGCTGATCGTGATGATCTGCAAGTTTCTCTGGAGCCTGTTGCGCTTGCTCGGGGGCGGTTGAAGGGGATGGTCACGCGACGGCCGTGCGTCGACCGCGCGGCCGGGCTAACGTGAAACGTTCGCCCGGCCGGCGCGACAGCCGGTCATGAACAATGCAGAGAGGGCGCTTCCTTACGTCGGGGAACGTTTCGACGCGCCTGCAGCCGCGGCGTTCGTGCCGAGAAACGCGCGCAGATCGGTCATCACGCGCTCGGGCGCTTCTTCCATCGGGATGTGACCGAGTCCCGGGTACATCACCGATTTCGCCCCTGGAATACGGCTTGCAAATTCGGCCGCGTGCGCAGGCGGAATCCAGCGATCCTTCGCGCCCCACAGCACCAGAGACGGCACGTTCAGCGTCTTCAGCACGTCGGTATCGACGTCCTTGAAGTCGAGCGTCGGCACCATCTTGCCGATCGCCGTGCGCGTGCCTTCGCCGTGGAAGAATTCAACGTAACGCCGCAGCGTCACCGCATCGAGCTTGCGCGGATCGCCATACACGTTGCGCACCGCGCTCTTGATAATGACTTCGGGCAGCCACCACGGCGAACTGACGCGCACCAGCGCGCTGTTGAAGAGGCCGATGTAAATCGGCAGCTTCATCGGAAAACCGGCGGAGTCGATCAATACAAGCCGCTCGACGGCTTCGCGATGGCGCACCGCGTAGTCCCACGAAATCAGGCCGCCGAGCGAGTTGCCGATCAGCGTCGCGCGCGAGATGTCGAGCGCCTGCATGAATGTGTCGATGAAACGCCGGTAGGTTGGCAGGTTCACTGTTTCGATTTCGCCGGTGCTCGAGCGCAGCGGCCCGGTTACGCCGAAGGGCGGCAGATCGAGGCGGATCACGCGATGCTCGCGCTTGAGTTCGTCGGCAACGCGATTCCACGTATGCAACGAAGACGCGAAACCGTGAATCATCACGATCGTGTCGCCGCTGCCTTCATCGACGTAATGCACGTCGGCACCCATGATCTTGACGAACTTCGAACCGCTCTGTGTGTAGCGCCGCTGCAGTTCGGCGCGCGGCACGCTGGTGATGCCGAGACGCGCGGCGAACGAGCGGGGCGGCAGTGGCGCTGTTGATGCGGACGTCGCGGATTGGATGCTTGCCATGGTTGTTGTCTCCCTTTAGTTCGAATTAGTTCGCGTCAGCGTCAACGTCAGCCTGTGCCTTAGGCTCAGCCTTAGCCTTAGCCTTAGCCTTAGCCTTAGCCTTAGCCTCAGCCTTAGCCTTAGCCTTAGCCTTAGCGGCAGCGACAGCATGAGCATCTGAGTCCGCCTCCGTCCCCGCATCGCGAGCAGCCACTCAGCCGCCGCATGCTTCTAAGGCACGAAGCGATAATCGTGCGGCCGCACACGCCGCGTGCGTTTGCGAAAGCTGAATGTGAAGCCCGGCCACAGCGCTGTGACTTTGCCGCTCTTCGTCTGATACCAGCTATGGCAGCCACTGGCCCACACGGAGTGCTGCATCTCTTTCTGCAGACGCTCATTGAAATCGCGCTGGACGTCGGGCCGCAGGTTCATCGTGCGCGCCTTGCGCCGTTGCAAGACGCGCAGGCAATCGGCGATGTATTGCACCTGCGACTCGATCATGTAGATCATCGAGTTGTGACCGAGCCCGGTGTTCGGGCCGACAATCATGAAGAAGTTCGGGAAGTTGGCGACGCTGACGCCGAGGTAGGCCTCCGGCCCATCGCGCAGCCACATCGCGCCGAGATCGGCGCCGTCGAGGCCGGTCACGTCGAATGGCGCGCCCACGTCGTTCACCTGGAAGCCCGTGCCGCAGATGATTGCATCGGCTTGGTGATGCGCGCCGTCGTCAGTGACGATACCGTCGGCGACGATTTCGCGGATGCCGGTCGTTACCACGTCGACGTTCGGTTGACCAAGTGCCGGATAGTAATCGCTCGACAGCAGCACGCGCTTGCAACCGAGCCGGTAGTTCGGCGTCAGCTTGGCGCGAAGCGCCGGGTCCTTGACGCGCCGTTCCAGGTAGCTCATGCCGAACTTCATCGGGAACTTCATCAGCTTCGGATTGACGACGAACGCAATCGCACGCGATTCGAGTTGCCAGTAGATCGCATTGCGCACGAAGCGCTGCGTAAACGGCAGATGGCGGAACAGCCAACGCATGCGTGGGCCGACCGGTTTGTTTGGCTTGGGCATGATCCATGGCGCAGTGCGCTGAAACAGTTCGAGTTGTGCGACGCGCGGCTGGATCTGCGGCACGAACTGGATCGCGCTGGCGCCGGTGCCGATCACCGCGACGCGCTTTCCTTCGAGCGGATAGTCATGGTCCCAGCGCGCCGAATGAAACAGCTTGCCTTCGAAGCGGTCGAGGCCGGCGATCTGCGGCATGGCCGGCCGCGATAGTGGACCGCTCGCGGCGATCACCACATCGGCCTCGATGCGTTCGCGTGTGCCGTTCGAATCGATCTCGACTTGCCAGGTCTGCCGCGCTTCGTCAAAACGCGCCGAGGCGACGCGCGCATTGCAACGCACGTAACGATCGACGCCGTACTTGCGCGCGCAACGCTTCAGATAAGCGAAGATCTCCGCCTGGCCGCTGAACGCACGCGACCACGCCGGATTCGGCTCGAACGAAAACGAATACAGATGCGACGGTACATCACAAGCCGCGCCGGGATAGATGTTGTCGCGCCACGTGCCGCCAATATCGCCGGCCGCCTCGTAGACCGTGAACGACGTGATGCCCATCTGCTGAAGGCGGATCGCCATGCCGATGCCCGCAAACCCGCTGCCGACAATGGCAATGCGTGGCGCGGCGGGTTGGGCAGATGAGGCTGGTGTCACGGCGGGTCTCCGGGGTAGGCAAATTCGGGTGTCTACATATGTCTACACCGCATAACGCGCAGGGTAGACAACTGTACACTTCGCGTCAAGATCGTTTAGAGTACGACTATTAAACGCGCGAGCCGCGCTCTGACTGAAAGCTCATGAACCCCGTACCCGAAGCGGCGGCCGCCGCCGACCATGGCGCCTTTGCCGGGCAGGACCTCCCGCCCGGCAAGCGCAAACTGATCGAAGCCGCGTTGCGTCTGACTGCGGGCGGCCGCAGCTTTGCAAGCCTGGGTCTGCGCGAACTGGCGCGCGAGGCGGGGTTGAATCCCAACACGTTCTACCGCCATTTCGGCACGCTCGACGACCTGGCGCGCGAGGCGGTCGAATCGGTCAGCCGCCGCTTGCGGCCGATGCTGCGGCGCGAGCGCTGGCTGGCCGCGCACGACGAGCCGCAGAGCGTGCCGCGTCGCGCGTGTGTGGCGTTCTTTGCTTTCGCGCTGGAGAATCGCGAGGCGTTTTTGAGCGCGCTGGCCGAGTATCACGGCACTTCGCGAGCGCTGCGTGACGCGGTGCGGGCGAACCTCCACGAGGTGTCGGCGGAAATGGCGGACGACGTCGTGCAACTGGAAGTGATGCCGACACTCGCCCGCGCGACTGTCGACGAAGTCTGCACGCAGATCGTCCTGCAGCTGTTTCATCTATCAGCGGAGTACATCGACGGGGATGCCGCGCGCCGGGAAGCGCTGGTCGCATATGCGGAACGTTTCATCGTCCGGCTGTTCGCGGGTTCGGTGCTGCTGGCCCAACATGAGCCGGCGAGGGCACCCGCCGCAGTGAGGGCGTAAAGGGACGTGAGTATAAAAAAACAGGCTCCGTGCAGGAGCCTGTTTTCATTGCAGTTTGAGGGATCAGCGTTTGATTGACTGCATCTCAAGCCGCGCTGGGGTTCTCAGGTATCGCTCCAGCCGCCGGAATCGTCGTTGCTGCCCATGTCGACGCCGCCGCCGCTGTTGTCGCTCCAGTCATTCGAGCCCTGGCCGAAGTCGAGGCCGCCGCCATTGCCGCCATTGCCGCCGTCACCGCCGCGGCGACGCGTTTCGTCATCGACAATCACGTCGCGCTCCACGACGCGATCACGCCCGGAATTCAGTGCCTCGCCAAGCAGCACACCAGTCAGCAAACCACCCATGCCGCCGCCGAAACCGCCACCACCTTGTTGCACGATGACCTGCGGCTGCTGCTGATACGGTCCCTGCTGCGGATACGGCTGCGGCGGGTTGCCGAAACGCTCGGCTTCCTGCGCATACGGCGACTGCTGCGTGGCAGCGGCCGGCGCGGCATACGGATCGGGCCGCCCATCGGCGCGGGCGCGCAGGCTGCCGAGACGCTGCTCGAGTTCGTCGAGCTGATACGGCGGCACCGGATTCTTGCCGTTCGACAGCGTTTCGACGAGACCGCGCAACTGGTCTTCGGTTGACTCGACTTCCTTCTCCAGCGCCTCATGACCTTGTGCGGTGGAGAGCTTCACGTCGAGCTTCAACGAGCGCACGGCGTTGAGCATCTCGGTCGCGCGCTTGAGCTGCACGCGACGATCGTCGTCGGCGCGCGAATCGTCTTGCGAGCGGGCGCGGCGCAAGGTCCAGCGCAACACCAGCGCGATCACGCCGATCAGGAGAATGATGCCGACCCACATGCCGATGCCAGGGCCATGCCGTTGCGGCGCTTGCGGCACCATCGCCGACTGCTGCACCGCTGGCGAATTCTGCTGCACGAACGGGTTGGCCGCGCGGCTCGTGGTGTTGCCACCGGCACGTTCCGCGTCCTTGCGGATCCGCGCTTCGGTTTGCGCGAAGCGGGTCGGGTCGGTAAAGCGGATTTGCGGGTCGAGTGTCTTGGCCTGTTGTACCTGAGCGAGGGCGTCGGCATAACGGCCTTCGCGATCGAGCACCTGGCTGTACAGGTAGCGCGCACGTGCATTGTTCGGATGCGCCTGCAGCACTTCGCTCAACCCGGCGTCGGCCTGCTGCCAGTTGCCTTGCGACATGGCGGATTCGATCTGCTGGACCGTCGGTACGGCGAACGCCGCAGCCGACACGAACATCAGCGAGGCGAACGCGCTTGCGAGAAATTTTTTCATTTACGGACCGGGTGCGATGCACCCGTCTCCTTCAGTCGATACCTGTGACCGGTATACCGGCTGCGCTTGCGACGGCAGCCGGTATTTACTGCTAATGCAATTACTGAGCCGGCGTGTTGATCTGCTTCTTCAACGCTTCGAGACGATCTTCGACGGACGGGCCGCGGTTCAGCTCCGCGAGCTTGTCGTCGAGCGCCTTACCGCTCTTCACGTCGGCCGTATTCAGGCGCGCGTCCGAACGGGCATTGGACAACGCAACCTTGTCTTCCAGCTTCTGGAAATCTTCGGACAGATTCTTGCCGCCGATACCGCCCAACGCAGTCGCTGCAACATCTTTGGCCTGAGCGATTTGCTGCTTGGCTTGCAGAATGTTCGAACGTGCGTTCAGGTCATTACGACGGCCACGCATGTCGTCAATCTGGCTCTTCAACTGGTCAACCGACGGCTCCAGCGTGGTCAATTCTCTCGCCAGCGCATCGCGCTCGGCTTCGGCCGTGGCTTGCGCGCCGAGGGCTTCGCGCGCGAGCGCTTCGTCGCCCGATTGCAGCGCGCGCTTCGCGCCGTCTTCGTACTTCTTCGCCTTGTCGGCGGCAACATCGCGCTTGCTTTGCTGCGTGGCGACTTGCGCCTGAATCTCGATCAGCGAATTCTCAGCTTTAGCGATGCTCTCGTCGAGTTCGCGCACGATCTGGCGTGAATCGCGCGACGGGTCCTGCACGGAATCGGCCGCGTCGTTCAGGAGACCTTTAAGCGTGCGCGAAATGCTGTCAAAAAGCGACATGAAAACCTCCAAAGAATGAAATCGGCGCTGAATAATTCCCACGTGCTTTAACTGCTTTCAAATGCTACTTTACGCCGCTGCGCGCGAAGCTGCGCAACGTTCGGACCGGAGTTCGGGGCACACGCGCTAATTGCAATAGCGGCGCCGTAAATTTACGTTTTTGAAACCAGATTCAAACAGCCTTAGCGGTTAAAACGCGCGGCCGGTCATTCAGCCGTTCGCGGATATTACACCACGCGTTCTCTTAAAACCGACTTAAAGGGCGCGATGACACAATCGCCAACTTTGCGCGCGGCGGGCATCCGTGCGACGGGCATCCGGCGGCGGGCATCTGGACGGTGAGTGTCCGCGCGGCGGGTGTCGGAAATATGAATAGATGTGGCGTGTCGGCGGCGTGCCGGTGCTTCAGCAGCAGCGCGTCGATTCACGTTGGGCAGGGCAGCTAGCCCCTGCCACTTTCGATTCAGGCGAAGCGGCCGCCTTCCGCGCTCGGATCGCTTTGGGGATCGTCTGCGTCACGCGCGGCGTCAAGGCGCGGGCGCTTGAGCACTTTGCGCAACTGCGCTTCCACGGCGCCTGGTTCCAGCGCCGAGTCTGCAATCGACGCCGCCTTGGCCGCGGCGACGCGCGCCACGGCTTCGGCTGCCGCGGCGGCTTCTATTTCCTCGGGGGTCGCGGTGAGGGCGGCCAATACACCGGCCGGCAGCAACGGTGCCGGGCTTGCGCCCGCGGGTGTGCCCAACAATTCCTCCGCTTGCGATGCGGCCGCGCCTTGCGCCGGCGCAGCGGATTCGTTGTCACCGTGGGTTTGCAAGGCCGGCGGGAGCGCTGCCCGGGCGTGGCGCGTGCCGCGCGCGACCCGCTGCAGCGCCGCGTCGAGCGCGTCCGGCGCGCGCGGCGCATGCAGCCGGTCTACGATGCTGGCCGCTTTTACCTGCTCGCTGGTCGCACCAAAGCTCAACACCGCGCGCCGCATCAGTTCGCTGACACTAATGCCCAGGTTCTCGGCGGTGGAGGCGATCGCGCGTTTCTGCGCGGTCGTGACGAATACGACGATGCGTTCGCTGGGCTTGTTCATGGTCGGCTCGCACACTTGATTGTTGGCATTGGCGGGTCAAGGCGTGTATTTGGCGTACGCCGTCGCGCGCGTCGGTGAGGACTCGCGCGCCGAGTCCATCATATGACGAGTTGCACCGCTGCGGAACGGGCGCGACATGAAAATCCCGTGACATCAATGAGTTGTAGGCTTTCCGGGCGGCTTGTCCACAGGCCTTTCAACATTTTCTGTTGATAACTCTGGCAGGCGGGGCCGGGCGCCTGCGCGATTGCCGCGATCTACCGTCGTGACGCGATGGGAAGGGAATTCTTACAAAAAAACTATCTTGGACGGCGCTTGATTTCTTTAAAATGCGCTGTTACGTTGCGCCGGACGCCTGTCCCAGGAGTGCCGTGCGGCCGCCCGGGGGCTAGGGCCGCGCGGTGTTTTGCGCCTCATGCAGCAAGGCGTTCAGTTACGCGCCCACTATTCCAGTCATGCCAATCATCAAACGACCGCATTCTCCAAATTCTCCGGCAGGTGACGACCGGGACAGCTACCACCGCACGCCAGGACGCAACGCTGCTTCGCGCGACGCTGAGGCCGGCCGCCGTTCGATCGGTGCGAGCATCGCCATCTGGTTTGTCGGCCTGCTGGCGACGATCGCCGTGGTGGGTGCGCTGATCGTCGGTTACGCGCTCGTAGTAATGGGGCCGCAACTGCCGTCGCTCGATGCGCTGACCGACTATCGTCCAAAAGTGCCGTTGCGGGTGTACACCGCGGATCACGTGCTGATCGGCGAGTTCGGCGAAGAGCGGCGTAGCATCGTGCGCTTCCAGGACATTCCCGACCAGATGAAGAAGGCGGTGCTCGCGATCGAAGACTATCGCTTCTACGAGCACGGCGGCGTCGACTTCGTCGGCATTTTGCGCGCGGGTATTTCCGACCTGATGCACGGCGGCGCCTCGCAGGGCGCGAGCACGATCACGATGCAGGTGGCGCGCAACTTCTTCCTGTCGAGCGAGAAGACCTATACGCGCAAGATTTACGAAATGATGCTGGCGTACAAAATCGAGCGCGCGATGACCAAGGATCAGATCCTTGAGGTCTACATGAACCAGATTTATCTGGGCGAGCGCTCGTACGGTTTTGCCGCGGCCGCGCGCGTGTATTTCGGCAAGGATCTGAAAGACATCACGCTGGCTGAAGCCGCGATGCTGGCCGGCTTGCCGAAGGCGCCGTCGGCGTATAACCCGGTGGTCAATCCGAAGCGTGCGAAGATCCGTCAGGAATACATTCTGAAGCGCATGCTCGAGCTGAAATATATCAGCCAGGACCAGTACGATCAGGCCGTCAAGGAAGAGATTCACACCAAGAATCCGGGCAACGAATACAGCGTGCATGCCGAGTACATCGCCGAAATGGTTCGCCAGATGATGTACGCGCAATACAAGGACGAAACCTATACGCGCGGCCTGAACGTCACCACCACGATCGATTCCGCCGATCAGGACGCGGCCTATCAGGCGGTGCGCAAGGGCGTGATGGACTACGAGCGGCGCCATGGCTACCGCGGACCGGAAGGTTTCGTGGAACTGCCCGCACCGGGTGACGACCGCGATCAGGCTATTGATGACGCACTCACCGATCACCCCGACAATGGCGAAATCATCGCCGCCGTGGTGACGGACGCGAATCCGAAGCAGGTGAAGGCGCAACTGGTCGACGGCACCGAAGTGACGATCAGCGGCGACGGCCTGCGCTTTGCGGCCGGCGGGCTCTCCGCGCGCGCGACGGCGGCCACGAAGATCAAGCCGGGCTCGATCGTGCGCCTCGTCGCCGATGACAAGGGCAACTGGTCGATCACGCAGCTTCCGCAAGTGGAAGGTGCGCTGGTCTCGCTGACGCCGCAGGACGGTGCGATTCGCGCGCTGGTGGGGGGCTTCGACTTCAACAAGAACAAGTTCAACCACGTCACGCAGGCGTGGCGTCAGCCGGGTTCGAGCTTCAAGCCGTTCATCTATTCGGCGGCGCTCGACAGGGGCCTCGGACCGGCAACGATCATCAACGACGCGCCGCTGTACTTCCCGCCGAGCACG
Organism: Paraburkholderia solitsugae; assembly: GCF_013177695.1. Lineage (GTDB taxonomy): Bacteria > Pseudomonadota > Gammaproteobacteria > Burkholderiales > Burkholderiaceae > Paraburkholderia > Paraburkholderia solitsugae. The sequence continues at coordinate 54,266 of NZ_WOEY01000096.1, forward strand.
CCGGGCGGTGACGCGTGGGAGCCGAAGGACGACGACCAGCCGGACGGTCCGATGCCGATGCGTGTCGCGCTGGAGAAGTCGAAGAACCTCGTGTCGATCCGCATCCTGTCGTTCATCGGCACCAAGTACGCGCAAGATTTTGTCACGCAGCGTTTTGGTTTCGACGCCGACAAGACCCCGCCGTATCTGCCGATGGCGCTCGGCGCGGGCCTCGTCACGCCGCTGCAATCAGCGGGCGCCTACTCGGTGTTCGCGAACGGCGGCTACCGTATCAATCCGTATCTGATCAACGAGGTGACCGACGCACGCGGCGAGCCGCTCTCGAAAGCGCAGCCGCTGACCGCTGGCCGCGATGCGCCGCGCACGCTCGAACCGCGTAATGCGTACATCATGAACAGCCTGTTGCATTCGGTGGCTACGGCCGGCACGGGCGCGGGCACCAACGTGCTGCGTCGTTCGGATCTGCAGGGCAAGACGGGTACGACCAACGATGCGAAGGACGGCTGGTTCGCCGGCTATCAGCAATCGCTGGTGGCCGTGGCGTGGATGGGTTATGACCAGCCGAAGAGCCTCGGCAGCCGCGAGTTCGGCGCTCAGCTCGCGTTGCCGATCTGGGTCGAGTACATGCAGCGCGCGCTGCGCGGCGTGCCGGAAAGCGAGCCGGCGCAGCCGGACGGCGTGACCGCGGTCGACGGCGAACTGTTCTATACGGACATGACGCCGGGCAATGGTTTCGTGGCCAGCATCGGGCTGGATTCGGCAAATCCGACGGCCGGTGTGAGCGACGCAGTCGGCGGCGTGGGGCCGGCGGGTATGACGCCACCGGCAGTGCCGCCGCCGAGCGTCTCGTCGAATGAAAAGAAGCAGATCATGGATCTGTTCGAGACGAACAAGCCTTGATGCCCCCGATCTCCTAATCCCCAAGGGGACTTCCTTCGAGGATTGCCTAGGGCGTAACGAGTGTGTGCGGCTTGCCTCGGCCGCGCACGCAAGTTTTTGAGCGGGCAGGGAATCGCTGCCTCGCGCGGATTTCCTGGCGCTGTTCGGGTAGACCCCGGCAGCAGATTTTGTGCCCGTCCTCCGCAGTGTGTTTTAATCACGCGTGCGGTGCTTTTATATTGGGTCCAATACGGGCGCTTAATTCCTAAAAGATTTCGGCCTCCAACACCTCTGTGTCTCGCCGCGAGCGGGGCGTCCATCTTCGAAAGTCGCGCCGCGCGAGACCCGTTTGACGCGCGCGCATGCCACTTCGCCCGTGGGCAACTGTCAGGTTGCCGCGGCCGGTGTGTTTGTTACCCAGTATCCACCGAGCCGCTGCCTCTTGAAAAGTCGAATACTCATCTGTCTGATGACAGGTCTGCTGCGCATGTTTGCGTTCCTGCCCTATGGCGTGGTCGCGCGCATCGGCACCGGCATCGGTGCGTTGCTGTACCGGATTCCTAGCACGCGCCGGCGCGTCGTGCATACCAATCTGAAACTGTGTTTCCCCGACATGAGCGACGAGACGCGCGAACGTCTCGCGCGCGCGCATTTCTGCCATGTGATCCGCAGCTATGTTGAGCGCGGGCCGCAGTGGTTCGGCAATGCGCAGTCGTTGGCGCGCCTTGTCGAAGTGGAGAGCGCGATCGATCTGACCGACATGGAGGGCAAGCCGACGATTTTCGTCGGCTTCCATTTTGTCGGTATCGAGGCGGGCTGCATGATGTATTCGACGCGGCACCCGGTTGCGTCGCTGTACACGCCGATGTCGAATCTTTTGCTCGACGCGATGGCCAAGCGGCAGCGCGGACGCTTCGGCACGGAAATGATTCCGCGTAGCGATAGCGTGCGGAGGGCTTTGCGCGTGTTACGTGAGGGCAAGCCGGTGATGCTGGCTGCCGATATGGATTTTGGGTTGCGGGATTCGGTGTTTGTGCCGTTTTTTGGCGTGCCGGCTTGCACGCTGACTTCTGTTTCGCGGATGGCTCGCGCGGGGAATGCGCGAGTTGTGCCGTTTGTGACTGAGGTGTTGCCGGATTATCGCGGTTATAAGCTGACCATCTTTGATGCGTTAAGTGATTTTCCTTCGGATGATGTTGCGGTTGATGCTTTGCGGATTACTGAGTTTCTTGAGACGCAAGTGCGACGGATTCCTGATCAATATTATTGGGTGCATAAGAGGTTTAAGAACCGGCCGGTTGGGGAGGCGGGGGTTTATTGAGGTTGGGGTTGCGCGTAGCGGCTGGTTGGGGTTTTTGCTTTTGCGGCGCTTGGTCGCCTGTATGCCTTCGGCGTTGGCCTTTCCTTGATTTCTTATTGGTCTATTAGCGTTGCCCCTGTGCGGGGCGGCACTTACTTTCTTTGCCGCCGCGTAACTATTCAGCAGTTGTAAACCGGAGCCAGGCACTGCATAGTGCTGGACATGACGAAGATGCCTGACATCGAAGACCTGACGCACGAGCAAAAAGACGCGCTCATCATCGATCTGGTGAGGCGTCTGAACGAGCTGGAAGCGAAGCTCGAGAAGGACAGTCACAACTCGAGCAAGCCGCCGTCATCAGATGGTTTGAAGCGCAAGCCCAAGTCGCTACGCGGCGCGAGCGGTGCACGTCCCGGGGCTCAGCCGGGTCATCCGGGCAAGACGCTCAAGCGCGTCGCGCAGGCCGATCACGTTGAGATTCATCGGGTCGCCGCGGTATGCGATGCCTGCGGCCATGCGATCGGGCGCGATCGCGTTTCGGTGCTGCCCGAAGAGCGTCAGGTGATTGATCTGCCGGCCATTTGCTTTGAAGTCACAGCGCATCGTATCGAGACGGCGCAGTGCCGCTGCGGCAAGATTCATCACGCGACGTTCCCCCGGGACGTGAGCCAGGCGGTGCAGTACGGTTGCCAGATCAAGGCCGCAGCGGTTTATCTGACGCAATACCAACAGTTGCCGATCGACCGTGCACGCCAGGCGCTGTCTGACCTGTTCGGTCTGAGTGTGAGCGCCGGCACGGTGCAGAACTGCATCGACGAGGCTGCACGCAACTTGAGGCCGGCGGTGGAACAGATCAACCAGGCGCTGCAGGGCGCGCCGGTGGTGCACTTCGACGAGACGAGCATGCGCGTTGGACGCTCGACGCACTGGCTACATACGGCATCGACCGAGGCGCTGAGCTGGTATGGCTCGCACACCAGGCGCGGCCAGGAGGCGCTGGACAGCTTCGGCATTCTGCCGTCGTTTGCCGGGGTGGCCGTGCACGATGGCTGGGTTCCGTATGCAAACTATGACTGCGAACACGCGCTGTGCAACGCCCATCACCTGCGCGAGCTCATCTTCGTATGGGAGTCCACCCAACAGCGTTGGGCCGAGCGAATGATCAGGCTGCTACGCGACGCGAAGATCGAGGTCGACCGCAGTATTGCCGATGGCAAGACGGCTCTGAGCGCCGCGCGCAAAAATCACTATCGGCGACGCAGCCGGGCGCTAATCGCCGAAGGCCGCACGCTCAACCCGCAACAGGCGCGCGAGCCCACGCGAGAAGACCTGCGTGGCAGGATCAAGCAAAGCGCTGCCTATAATCTACTGGGACGTCTGGAGCGCTACGCGGCCCAGGTGTGGCGTTTCGTGGCCGACCATCGCGTGCCGTTCGACAACAACCAGGCCGAACGCGATATTCGCATGCCGAAACTCAAGCAAAAGGTATCGGGATGCTTTCGCACCGCACTCGGGCTTCAGGCGTTTTGCACGATCCGATCGTACTTGGCTACCTTACGCAAACAACGCCGTCCGCTTGTTGATGCTCTCGCTCTGAGCTTCGCCGGTCATGTGCCTTCGCCCTTAACTGCTGAATAGTTACGCCGCCGCAAAGAAAGATAAGCAAAGAAAGCGGCTCAACCCGCCAGCCCATAAGCGGGCCCCCCGCGCAGTTGCGGTAGTGGTGCATCTGGAATCTGTGCGCTCGCACATTCAGCCCTGGTGACAAAGCAGTCATACTTCCGGCGGCGCTGCGCGCGCCGACGCAGTAGTTCTTCAAACCGCGCGCTGTTGCCGGCGCTCAATGGTACTTGATCAAACCTTGCGTTGTTCCCGACACGCAGCGAAAATCCTACAAATCACCAGTGATCGCTGCGCTCACTGCTGCTTCATTGAACCACTAACTGCCTTCGGTGTTTGGAGGCTAGTGGCAGCTAGCTACTTGACGCGCACAGCAGCACAGCCAAAGCCATCCGGCGTTTTCAGCGCATTGCCGAGGCAAAGCCAATGGTCCCCGTTGCGCAAAGCGAAGCCATGGGTTTGCACGATGAACCCTTCCGGCGAGCACGCAGTGCGAGGCGGGAAGCATGACTGCTTTGTCACGAACGTCGAATGCGCGAGGGCGCCGATTCCAGATGCACCACGACCGTGACTGCGCGAGGGACCCGCTTAAAAATTAGCGGTGTGAGCCGCTTTCTTTGCTTATCTTTCTTTGCGGCGGCAAAGAAAGTAAGTGCCGCCCCGCACAGGGGCAACGCTAATAGACCAATAAGAATTCAAGGAAAGGCCAACGCCGTAGGCAAACAGACGCAGAGGCAACGCTAATAGACCACTAAAAAAACAAGGAAAGGCCAACGCCGCAGGCAAACAGACACAAAGCGCCGCGCAGGCAAAACAGACCATCCACGCGCTATGCGCCAAATCGTTGTGCCCTCAAGCACTTACCCCGGATGTCCAGGCGTTATCAACAGGCCTTTCAACAAAATCTGTGGATAAACCGCTCCGCAGCGATACACCCATAGCCGCGCGCAGCGCAGCCAATCACGCCTGCATCTCCCCGCACCGCGTGCAACAAACCGATCTGCATCAAGCACTTAACCGCGTAACCCCATAGTTATCAACAACCCTGTCAACACAAACTGGGGATAACGTTGATCCATATTGAGGCCTCCCAACGGCCCCCAGCGTAACCAGACGGCACATTTAGCACCACCTGGTTCATTCCGCACCGCGACCAGAAAACCCCACGCGTTCAACGTGTTAGCCCGCTTGTCAGATAGTTTTCAACAGCCTCATCAACATAAACTGGGGATAAGTCCGCAGCCATCACTACGGAATCCCAGGTTTAGTTGGAAACGCCCACGTTCGCCGCAGGAACCGCCGGTACCGCCGCCGTCGCAGACGGCCCCGACTCCAGGGGCGGATTACCCATCGCCTGGAACAAGGCCGCCGTGTCCGTCAGCCGCGCGCTCGTATAGCGAATCTCATCAAGCTGCGCATTACGGAACTGCTGTTCGCTCGACCGCGTCGACGCGATCGGCAACGCGCCCAGCCGGTAGCGTCCCGAGGTCTCGTCGAAAATTCCCTGCGCCGAGCGCGCGGCAATGTTCGCCGCGTCGAGCGCTTGCGCGTCGTGCTGCAGCGCTGCAAGCGTATCGGCGACGTTCTGGAACGCGGCCAGCACGGTCTGCTTGTACTGCGAAACCGTAGCGTCATACGTGTCGACCGCCGCGCGGCGCTGCGCGAACAGGGCGCCACCATGAAACAGCGGTTGTGACAATGACGCGCCAATGCTCCAGATGGCCCCCGCGCCGGACAGCGCCACCGGCCAGCTAAAGCCGCCTTGTCCCATCGATGCACTCAGCGACAGGCTCGGGAGCATCTGCGCCGTCGCGACGCCGACATCGGCCGCCGCGGCCTTCAGGGCGGCGTCCGCAGCCTGAATGTCGGGCCGGGTGCGCAGCAACTCGGAAGGCACGACCACGGGCACCTGTTCAGGCACATGCAATTGCGCAAGATCGAGGTCGTCCGGAGCCGCGTCCGGCGTGCGCCCAAGCAGCACCGCCAAAGCATGGCGCGTCGTCAGCCATTGCTGCTTTAAACCCGGCAAACTCGCGGACAGGCTCGCCGCACTTTGTTGCGCGCTCAACTGATCGGCGTGCGAGACCGCGCCCAGTGCGTAGCGCCGTTGCGTGTCGCGCGCCTGGTCGTTGGCAATCGTCACGAGCCGTTCGGTCGTCTCGATCTGGGCATGCAGCGCCGCGCTCGTGATCGCCGCCGTCACGATGTTGGCGGCTAGCGCGCGGCGCGCGGCATCGAACTGATAGGCCTGCACGTTCACGCGAGCAGCGAGCGCAGCATCGGCGAGACGCGAGGCGCCGAACAGGTCGAACGTGTAGTGCGCCTGCAATTGACCGACGAAGATGTTGTACAGGAACGTATTCGGACCGGCCTCGGGGATTGCCAACGCACGATTGCGGGTGGCCTGGCCGCCCAGGTCGATGGTCGGCAGCATCGAACTGCCGATCTGCGCGCGCAGTTGTTCGCGGGCGGCAGCAAGGCTCTTGTCAGTGGCGGCGAGCGTCGGACTGTTGCGCAAGCCTTCGTCGACCAGTGCGTTCAGCGCGTCCGATTGGTACAGCTTCCACCATTCGGGCACGGGTTTCGCGCCGACCACGAATTGCTGGGTAATGCCTTGGGCAGGCACGGTTTGCGTCGGCTGCGCTTCGGCGCCGTAGTGGGCAGGTTGCGGCATGGCGGGCGGCTCGCCATTCGGGTCGAACGAGCAGGCGGCCAGCGCCAGCGCGGCGCCGCTGAGAAGTGTGAGGCGCAAGTGTCGAGGGAATAGAAAGGTAGTCATGATCTCAGTTCCCCGTATGCGTCGTGCCGGACGGCGCAGGCGGCTCGCGCTCGTCGTCGCGCACTCTGAACGATGTGGCGTACAGGGCCGGCAGATAGAACAGCGTGAGAATGGTCGCGCTCGTAATGCCGCCCATCAGCGCAGTGGCCATCGGGCCGAAAAAGTTCGAGCGCAATAGCGGAATCAGCGCGAGCACGGCGGCCGCCGCGGTGAGCGTGATTGGCCGGAAGCGCCGCACCGTCGCGCCGACGATCGCGTCGAAGCGCTTATGTCCCGCGGCAATGTCCTGCTCGATCTGATCCACCAGAATGACCGAGTTGCGCATGATGATGCCGAACATGGCGATCACCCCGAGCATCGCGACGAAGCCAAATGGCTGGCCGAACAGCAGCAGCGTGATGACCACGCCGATCAGGCCGAGCGGCGCGGTCATCACCACCATCAGCACGCGTGCGAAACTCTGCAACTGGACCATCAGGAGCACCAGTACGGCGATGATCATGATCGGCATCTGCGCATTGATCGATGTCTGCCCCTTGCCGCTTTCCTCGACCGAGCCGCCGATTTCGATCCGGTAGCCGACCGGCAGCGTGCCGCGAATCTGGCTGAGCGCTTTGTCGACCGCATGCGTGACGTCGATCCCTTGCGCGCCAGGGGCGACGTCGGACTGCACGGTGATGGTGGGTTGCCTGTCGCGTTCCCAGATCACGCCGTATTCGAGGTCGTTACGTAGATGACCGAGCGTGCCGAGCGGCACCGGGCCGTTCGGCGTCGGCATCGCCAGTGTGAGGAGCTTCGAGGGGTCGACGCGTTCCGCTTTGGGCGCGCGCAGATCGACGCTGATCAGCTTGTCGCGCTCGCGATACTGCGTGACGGTGTAGCCGGAGAGCGTCATTGCGAGGAAGCTCGAAATGTCGCCGGAGGTCACACCGAGTTCGCGTGCCTTCTTCTGATCGACTTCGAAGCGCACCGAGCGTTCGGCGGGCTCGTCCCAGTCGAACTGGACGTTGCGGGTGCCGCCGTCGGCGCGCATGGTCGCGGCGACGCGCTCGGCGATCGAACGCACGGTGGCGATATCGTCGCCGCTCACTCGGAACTGCACGGGATAGCCGACTGGCGGCCCATTCTCGAGGCGCGACAGGCGAGTGCGGATCGCCGGAAAGTTGTTGCGCAATTCCGGTTCGAGCCATTGCGCGAGCTTCTCGCGATCTTTCACGGACTTCGCCGTGATCACGAACTGCGCGAAATTGGGCTGCGGCAATTGCTGATCGAGCGGCAGATAGAAGCGCGGCGCACCGGTGCCGACGAAATCCACCGTATGATCGATCTCCGGACGGCCCACCAGGGCTTTTTCCAACCGATCCGCTTGCCGCAATGTCGCTTCGAACGATGCGCCTTCGGGTAAGCGCACATCCACCAGTAACTCGGGACGGTCCGAGCTCGGGAAGAATTGCTGCGGCACCAACGTGAAGCCGGCCATGGCCAGAATGAACAGCACGACGGTGATCGCCAGCACGACGAAACGCCGCTCGATGCACCAACCGATCCAGCCACGCAGCCGCTTATAGAAACGGGTGTCGTAGATATCGTGTTCGTGATCTTCCGCTTCGTTTTCCTGACGTTTGCGTTCCGGCAGCATGTGATAGCCGAGCAGCGGAATCAGCACCACAGCGGCGAGCCACGACGCGATCAGCGCGATCGCCGACACCTCGAAGATCGAGCGCGTGTATTCGCCAGTGCTCGACTTCGCCAAAGCAATCGGCAGGAAGCCGGACACGGTCACGAGCGTCCCGGTCAGCATCGGAAAGGCGGTACTGGTGTACGCAAAGGCTGCGGCGCGCGTGCGGCTCCAGCCTTGCTCGAGCTTCACCGACATCATTTCGACCGCGATGATCGCGTCGTCCACCAATAGCCCTAAAGCGAGCACCAGCGTCCCCAGCGACACCTTGTGCAGCCCGATGTCGAACAGATACATGCACAACGCCGTGACGGCGAGCACGACAGGTATCGAGATCACGACCACCATGCCGGTGCGCACGCCCAGCGACAGAAGGCTGACCACCAGCACGATCGCAATCGCCTCGGCGACGGCTTCGAGAAAATCGTCGACAGAACGTGCGACCGCGTTCGGCATGCTCGACACTTCGACCAGGTGCAAACCGACGGGCAGGGAGGCCCGCAGCGTGACCATCTGCTGATCGAGCGCTTTGCCCAGACGAATCACATCGCCGCCCGGCTGCATCGTGACGCCGATGCCGAGCACCGCCTTGCCGCCGGAGCGCATTTGCGTGGCGACCGGATCGTCGTAGCCGCGCTTGATGGTCGCGATGTCGCCGAGACGGAACGAGCGGTTGTTGATCCGAATCAGCGTGTCGGCGAGCGCGTTGACGTCCTTGAACTGACCGGTGGGGCGCACGAACACGCGGTCGTCGGTGGTGGTCAGCGTGCCCGCTGGCGAGACGCTGTTCTGTGAATTGATGGCCTGGCCCAGTTGCTGCGGCGAGATGCCAAGACGTGTGAGTTGCGTGTTGGCGATCTCGATGTAGATGTGCTGATTCGGATCGCCGAAATAATCGACCTTGCCGACACCCGGCACACGCAGCAGCACGGTGCGTAACTGGTCCGCGTAATCGTGTAGTTGCGCGGCGGAAAAGCCGTCGCCCTCGAGCGTGTAGATGTTGGTGTAGACGTCGCCGAATTCGTCGTTGAAGAACGGGCCTTGAATGCCTGGCGGCAAGGTCGCCGCGATATCGCCGACTTTCTTGCGCACCTGATACCAGGTTTCGGGTACGTCCTTGACCGGCGCGGAGTCTTTCATCGAGAAGAACATCAGCGATTCGCCGGGGCGCGAGTAACTGCGCACGAAATCAATGGCGGGCGTTTCCTGCAACTTCCGGCCGATGCGGTCGGTGACCTGTTCCTGCACCTGGCGCGCGGTCGCGCCGGGCCAGAAGGTCTGGATCACCACGACGCGGAACGTGAAGGGTGGATCTTCGGATTGGGCGAGGCGGGTATAGGCGAGGACGCCGAACGCGGTAGCGAGCGCGATCAGGAAGACGACCAGCGCCTGATGACGCAGCGCCCATGCGGACAGGTTGAAGCGTCCTTCTTCATGCGTGGTGCTCATGAAGCGAAGTCCTCGGGATGCAGCGGCGGGATCGCGTGGACTTTTTCACCGGCGGTCACGGTGTGCACGCCTTGCAGGACGACACGTTCACCGTCCTTGAGCCCCTGGCTGATCACGATCGTGCGCTCGTTGTAGCGCGTGACCGTCACACGGCGCAGCTCCAGTGTGCCGACGCCCGGCGTACCGGCCCCGGGCGTACTGGCCCCGGGCGTACCGGCTCCGGGCGCGTTATCCATGGCGCGCACGACCCACACGGCCTGCTGCGTGCCGTCGTGGAACAGCGCGGTGGCAGGGACGGTGAAGGAACGGCTCTCGCTCGCCGATGAGTTGGCCGATGAGTTCGAGGGCGACGGGGCGGCGAGTGCGATGTCGGCGGTCATGCCGAGGCGCACGTCCGGGCCGGGATTGTCGAGCGTGAGTTTGGCGCGGTAAGTGCGGCTTTGCGGATCGGCGGCGGGCGACAGTTCACGCACCCGCGCATTGAAGCTGCGGCCCGGCAGTGCGGCCAGCGTAACCGTCGCGTTCTGCCCGATTGAGAGCGCGGCTAGCGCGCTTTCCGGCACGTCGCAGACCACGTCGATATCGCCGCTCCATGCGAGGTTGTAGACGGCCTGACCCGCGGACACATTCTGGCCGGTATCGGCCTGTTCGGCGGTGATCACGCCGGCGTGATCGGCAATGAGCGTGGTGTACTGCAACTGGTCTTTCGACAGCGCCGCCTGCTGCGCGGCCTGGTCGCGCTGCGCGGCGGCAGACGCGTAGGCGTTGGTGGTCTGTTCGAGCTGCGCGGGCGCGATCAGGTTTTCTTTCGCCTGGGCCTGGTCGCGATCGAGTTGCTGCTTCGCATACACGAGCGTGTGCTGCGCGGCTTCGAGTTGAGCCTGCGCACTGGCGGCATTCTTCTGCGCATCCGCCGGGTCGAGCCGGGCGACGATCTGCCCGTTCTTCACCACGTCGCCCAAACGTACGCGCCGTTCGATGATCTTGCCGCCGACGCGAAACGATAACGGGGTGGAGTAGCGTGCCTGCACTTCGCCGGGCAACGATGCCGCCGCCGTTGCGCTGCCGTCCGCATATACGGCGACGGCGACCACCGGACGTGGCGCGGGCGCGGCCGCTTCTTTTTTCGAGCACGCGGCTAGCGTGACGATACCGGCGAGAGTGAGGGCGAAGGTTGCGCGGCGCAGGCGCGCGGGACGGGCATACCGATGGAACTGCGGGCGCATCGCGGACGATGCGGGAGGACCGGGACGCTTCACAATTACCCCAACTGGAGACAGCGAACGAACACGGCAAGCCGCAGCGGCCCGCCAGCGAAGACGCGTGGGCCGAAACATGCAATTGGCATACGCGTCTGACTTCGAATGATTGAGTGCATTCTAATACACACATGTATTTGAATGTTGACGTGAATTGGAATTCTTTTCGGTGCTAGACTTGCGCCCATGAAACGGCAACGACTTACACGCGAGCAGAGTAAAGACCAGACGCGCCAGCGTCTGCTCGATGCTGCACAAGCGATTTTTATGAAGAAAGGCTTTGTCGCGGCGAGTGTCGAAGACATCGCCGGGGCGGCGGGTTATACACGCGGCGCGTTCTATTCGAACTTCCGCAGCAAGAACGAACTGTTCCTCGAACTACTGCGGCGCGACCACGAGACCATGCAGGCGGGCTTGCACTCTATCTTCGAAAACGCTGTGTCGCGCGAGGAGATGGAGGAGCGCGTGCTGCGCTACTACAGCAACCTGCATCGCGAGAACAAGTGCTTCCTGCTGTGGGTGGAGGCGAAGCTGCTGGCCGTGCGTGACGGCCGCTTCCGGATACGCTTTAACGCGTTTACGCACGAGAAGCTCGAGCAGTTGAGCGCATACATCCGCGAATTTTCGTTGCGAGTGGGCACACCGCTGCCGCTGCCGGCGGAGACACTGGCGATGGGCTTGATGGGGTTGTGCGACGGCGTGCAGTTTTTCTACACGGTCGATCCGCAGAACGTGCCGGCGGAGATGGCTGAAACGGTACTGGCGGGATTTTTCGCGCGCGTGGTGTTCGGGCGCGACGCGTAATCGGGGTGTGAGAGGGCGCGCGGCTAAAGCGCTCAGATCACCGCAGCGGAGCGGGTCTGCAACGAGCAACGCCAACTGGCTGACGCGCGTTGAGCCGCCGCGCACGCTGCGCGGCTAGATACGTGACCAAATGGTGTGACGAATGCCGCCGAATCAGTTCAACGGCAACTGCGCGCAGGCGTCCGCAACCGGTGTGGTGCAGGCGAACGAATATTGCCCGCTGTAGCGCAGGGCCTCTTCACCGACGTGCAAAACGACCTTGATGTCCGGGCACCGCTCGTAAGCGATGAAGGCCGAACAGGCCGCGGCGGACCAGCAAACCAGTGAAAACGCGATTTTTTCGAGAAGCTGAAAACGATGTGGCATAGCGATAGATTTCCTTTCGGGCGCTATGTTACCAGCATCTACGGGTTTATACCTACCTAATACCCGCAATAAGCCTCGCAATAGTGTCGCGAGCGCCTCAGGAACCTGACGGGATTGTCATGTTCAGGTCAGGGTTGGGACATGATCGGGTCGATACAATCGAATCGTTGGGCAAATCCGCGCGCACCTTGTCGCGCGGGTCGACACAGGCGGCAGCGTTGCGCCGGCCCGGCGTTACCGAGGCAGGAGTCGTCCATGAATCAATTGCAGTCGATGCGCGTATTCGTCAAGGTGGCCGACCTGGGCAGTTTCGTGCGCGCGGCCGGTGCGCTGGATCTTTCCACTGCTGTCGTCACGCGCCACGTCGCAGACCTGGAAGCGCGCCTCGGCACGCGGCTGCTCAATCGCACGACGCGCCGTCTATCTCTGACCGAATCCGGCACGACCTATCTGGAACGGGTGCGCCACATTCTCGACGACCTGGAAGGCGTCGAGCAGATGGTGGTGGCGCGCAATCACGAACCGGTCGGGACCTTGCGCATCGTCGCGCCGGTGGTGTTCGGGCTGCATAGCCTGGCGCCGGTGGTGCAGACGTACGCCGCGCGCTATCCGGATGTGAAGCCTGACGTCACGCTGGCGGATCGCCACGTCGATCTGGTGGAAGAAGGTTATGACGTCGGCATTATGGTCGCGCGGCAGATGCGCAGCGCGAGCATCGTCACGCGGCGGCTGACCACCGGTTATATGACGGTGTGCGCGACGCCCGCGTATCTGGACCAGCACGGTACGCCGACCCGCCCGGAGGACCTGTTGACGCATCCTTGCCTGAGCCGGCCAGCCGAGCAGGGCGGCGACGAAAAGGTGTTTACCGGACCGCAGGGTGAAGTCCGCGTGAGGCCCACCAATGCGATTGCGGCGAACAACACCGAGATGCTGAGGCAGTTCGCCCTGCTGGGCATGGGCGTAGCGATTTTGCCGAGCTACCTGATCGGCCGCGATCTGGCGTCCGGGCGCCTTGTGCCGTTGCTCACCGACTACCGTCTGCCGCAAGTCGAAATCACGATTGCGTATCCAAGCCGCCTTCATTTGCCGGCGAAAGTGCGTACCTTTATCGATCACCTCGTCGCGCATTTCCAGCAGACCGATGAGCACGCGCGCGATCCACGCGCCAGGATGCCGCGGCGCGCCGTTGCCGGCTCGCCGGCTTACGCCGCCGATCTGCCGGTGTCCGCCTTGCCGGGCGATGCGGCGCGGGCGAAGCCCCATGCTTCGCACGCGCGAATCGTGGTGGCGTCGTCGTCACCGCTTTGACGGGCGTGCGGCAAGCCTGCCTAGATCCACACGTCGTTTGCCGCGGTGCGTTCGTTGTTTTCTTCGCCGGTATTCTTCACGCCACGCGGCTCGATTAACAGGAGCTTGACCTCGCGTTCGGCGTACGGTTTGTGCTCCGTGCCTTTGGGCACCACGAACATTTCTCCAGCCGAGAGCAGCACGGATCCATCGCGCATGTCGATGCGCAACTGCCCGTCGAGCACGATAAACGTTTCGTCCGTGTCGGCATGTTCGTGCCAGACAAAGTCGCCTTCAATGCGCACCAGCTTGAACTGGTAGTCGTTCATTTCCGCGACGACGCGCGGTTGCCATTGGTCGTTGATGAGCTGCAGCTTTTCAGCAAAGTTGATGGCGCGGTGAGGCCGTTGAATCGTTTGATGGGTGGACATCGAGGTGCTCCTCCTGAGTGTTAGGTGTCAGGCACGAGCGTAGGGCGGAAGGCGCTATCGGGTCTTGTACGTTTGTGTGCGCGGCTGCCCGGCGCTGGGCTATCCGTCGCGTTGCCGCTTAGCGCGTGCCGCGCGTCGAAGGGCCCAGCATCTTGAGCCAATGTGCTGGCGCCACGCCCCACGCGCGCTTGAAGTGCCGCGTCATATGGCTCTGGTCGGTGAAGCCGGCCGCCGCCGATGCGTCGGCGAGCGACACGCCCTGAACCGCGAGGCGGCGCACGAGATCGAGTCGGCGCATGGTCAGATAACGGTGCGGACTCGTGCCGAACAGCGCACGAAAATCCCGCGACAGACTCCAGCGATCGCGGCCAGCGGCTGCCGCCAGTTCGTCGAGCGTCACCGCGCGATCGAGCGAGCCAAGCATATACTCGCGGGCCCGCTCCGCCGCGCCGTAATCTACCGGCCGGCGCGTCGCCGTCGCCGCACCTGCCACGGCGTCGAGCGCGATGGCCAGATCGTAGAGCGCGTCGTCCTGTTCGAGCGAATCGATAGCCCGGTCCATCGTGCGCAACAGGCTTTCGGTGGCAGCAAAGAGACGCGGGTCGCTCGACAAGCCGCCTTCGAGGAATGGCAGCGGCTTGCCGCCGAGCGCCTGCTGGAACAGCGCCGGGTCGACGTAAATCATCCGGTAATGAAAGCCGTCGCGGGTGCCGGCCTGGCCGTCATGCGGTTCATCGGGATGCAATACCATCGTGCCGCCCGGCAAGCTGTTACGCATGCTGCCGCGATAGCGGAAGCTCTGCACGCCTGCCAGCGTGCGGCCGATCGCATAGGTATCGTGCCGGTGCATGGCATAGCCGGCATGATGAAAGAATGCTTCGATCCGCTCAATGCCGCTCGCGCCGCCCGAATGCGGCGAGCGATGAATCCAGTCGGCTGTGCGTTGCGAGTCTGATGAACACGAACCCAGCGACGAACCCGGCGACAAGCGGGACTTTCCGCTCATGCCCCCAGACCCGGCCCGTAATTGCCGCCGATCAGGCGCGTGATCGACGTCACGTCGGCGTAATCCTGTTCCGGCAACCCGTCGAGCATCGACACCAGTTCGTTACTCGCGCCGGCTTCGCGCGCGGCCTCGACTAGCGCATCCTTGTAAGTCGGGAAACGGACTTCTTGCAGAATGTCGGCGATCTGGAGATCAATCGATTCGCCGGGAATAGCCGATGCGGTCATGCAAGCGCTCCTGGGGGCGGTTTTCAGGTCTTTTTCAGGTCTGTAGGTGTTCGTTCTGGCCCGCGAAGCTTCGCTCCAGATGCCGCGACTTGGGCAACGCGATGTATTGCCATTGTCGCGGACGATTGTCGTCCGTGACAGCGACGTCCGGCGCCGCGGGGGCGACGGGTGCAGCGTTGGCGCGTTCGGCAAGGCTATTGGCGGCCGTGCTGTCCGTCGCGGTATGAACCGGCGCGGCAAAACACGAGGCTGACAGCGTCACCATGGTCAACAGTGTCGAGGTTTTCATCGCCCGACCTCCTAAGCTCATGCGGCGCTAACAGTTGAGCGAGCGCTGTGCCGTCCCCGCGTCGAAAGGAAGGCGCAACCTACACGTGGCGTTGCCCTATGCGGGCGGCGTGCATCTACCATCTTAGATGGCAAACGGCTGCGGCGCGCGCGCAAAAGAGACAAAACCTCATTGTAGATTTCACATGATGGCAGGAAAAAGGCAACGCCGTCGCGAACGGTCGTACAGCATTTATGGTGCGGCGCAATAAGCCCCTCGTCTAGCGCAGCACCTCGAACCGCGTCCACGGCCACGACGGCCGGTCGCGCATATAGCCGTTGAGCCAGTTCCACTGCGGATGGCGCTTCATGAATGCCTGGGCATCGAAAGGGCGGCCGCATGGATGTCCCCAGCGCGCGGTGAAGGCCATGGTGCGCGCCATGTCGCTGTCGATCACTTTGCCGTCGTTGGCGCCCCACGGATTGAATGGCCCCTGATCGGAACCGCCGAAGCGCGCGTCGTCCAGTTCCAGGTGCCCGCAGATGGTGCGCGAGCACGGGTTGTCGTTGCGGTCGAGATAAACGTCGTGATGGTCGGCAATCATCTCTTTCGCGAGTTCGACGTCGATCTTGCCGTGATGCATTTCTTCGAGCTGCATGAAGCGCAACCGGCGCGCGCCGTTCTTGCGCACGTCCGTATAGTCTTCGCCTTCGCCAATGCATTCCTGGTTGCGGATCTTCAGGTCGGTCGCGGTGTTGTAACCGCTATAGAAGCCGTTTTTCGTACTCTCGAAACCGGAATAGTGCAGCCCGAGTTCGTAGCGCGCGATCTCGCCGGTCTTGGTGTCGCCGAGCAGCCAGCTGTTTGCATAGCCGCCGTTATTGGCGACTGCGAACATCTCGCACCATTCGCCGATGTTGTTGGCGTATTGCGACGCGCGCCGCGAGCGATAGAACTCCGGCGCACCCGCTGCGTTGTAGCCGGCAAAGTTGGAGATGGTGGTTTCAGTGACCATCAGGCCGGCTTCGGTGACCCAGAAATCGGTGAGGCTGGAGATGCAGCCCGGCAAGCCTTGCATCAGGATGCGGTTGCCGCGATCCGGCACGATGTCGAACACGACGTTGAACGCGTCGCCCGCGGCGTAGCGGTCCCACGAGTTGTGCGCCATGACGATGCGGCCGTCCCGGGTGGCATTGCCGGTGGCGATGAACGCGCTGCAGTGATGGCCGCGGCGTCCGCGCCACGGTTTCAGGCCGAGCTGCGGTTGCTGGGCTGCCGCATGGCTCGGCCACCAGCTTTGCAGCAGATCCATGTAACCGTTCCAGGCCAGCACTTCGGCGAACGGCAGCTTCGCGCCGTCGGCGATGCCCTGGATTTCGTCGGCGAATTCAGTGTCGAGTTTGTTGGCGAACTGGGACACGGCGGCGCCGACGAAAGTATCGAAGTCTTCGCCGGTATCCCATTTCGCGAGGTAGCGGGCGGTGCGGATCGCGTTCTGGATTTCAGTGGCGAGCAACTGGCCGTGCTGCTCGCCGCGATCGTACGGCTCACCTTCGATATGCAGGAAAATCCAGCCCGCCTGGTCGCGGCGTACGGCATCGAGGGACGGTTCGCTCATCTTCGCTCCGATCGAAGGGCGGGCGTCTCGGTGCGCCCGTCTTGGCGTAACGCGCGCTGCTCGCAATCGCTGCAGCGGTTTTCCCATTGTAGAGAATCTGCCGCGCTTTGCATCGGCTGAGGCGGGCGCGTGGGTGAGGCACCGCGCATTGCCGCGCGGGCTCAACCAATGACTCGGCGATTGAGCGTCCGGGTGCCGAACACCCGAACCTTGGTCTAGCGCGTCGGATTCATGCGGAAATACGCATCGAGCAGCGAAGTCTTGTACACGACCCCCGCCAGCTTCGGATCCGAAGCGCTTTCGACGACTGGCAGCCGCTCGCCCTGAAACGCCATGAAGTGCTGCAACGCAACGCCAAGCGACATATCCGGCGTGAGCACATCGAAATGCGGCTGCAGATAATCCGCAGCGGTTTTCGTGGCGGTGTCGCGCTCGTCGAGCAGGTCGGAGGTGATGTCCTTGAGTGCGACCACGCCGAGGAACGCGCCGGACTCGTTGGCGACGTACAGATACTTCACGGGATATTCGAGGAACACACGCGTCATGTCATGTACGGTCGCGTTCGGCGGCACGACGGTTTCGGCGGGACGGATCAGCTCGCGCATCTGCGTCGCGCGCAGGCGAGTGCGCTCCTGCTCCTCCTGATTGCGGCGCAGCGTGATTTCGTACATCGACGTCTTGCCGATCGCGCGCGACACGAAATACGCGACCACGCACGACAGCATCAGCGGCAGCACCACCTGATAGCTGAGCGTCATTTCGAAGATCATCAGGATCGCCATCAGCGGCGCCTGCGTGGCGCCGGCCAGGAACGCGCCCATGCCGACCATCGCATAGGCGAACGGCGCCGAGGTGCCGTGCGGCCACAACGCGTGCATGCCCTGGCCGAACACGCAACCGACCACCGCGCCGACGAAGAGCGTCGGCGTGAACACCCCGCCGACCGCGCCTGAGCCCACGGTTGCCGACGTCGCGACGATCTTGAACACCAGCACGAGGACGAGCGCGCTCCACGTCCACGGCGAATGCAGGATGGAATTCACGACGCTATAGCCGTTGCCCCACACCTCGGGCGTCCACACCGACAGAATGCCGACTACCAGACCGCCTAACGCCAGCCGGATGGGCAACGGCACCGGCAGCTTGCGAAAGTTTGCTTTCGAGAAGTCCATCAGCCGCAGAAACTGCGGCGCGGTTGCACCGCATAGCAGCCCGAGCGCGACGAACAGCAGGACTTCAGCACCCGCCACGGGCGGAAACACCGGCATTTCGTACGGCGGCTTGTAGCTGGTGAACTCGCGCATCGTGATGTTGGCGACCACCGCCGAGACCACTACAGGGCCGAAGCTTTCCATCACGATCGAGCCAAGCACGATTTCAGTGACGAAAAACGCCCCGGCGATCGGCGCACTGTACGCAGCGGTAATCCCGGCCGCCGCACCGCACGCGACCAGCAGGCGCAGACGCGGCGGATCGAAATGCACCCAGCGGCCGATCAGCGACGCGGCCAGCGCCGCCAGTTGCACCATCGGACCTTCGCGGCCGATCGAGCCGCCGCTCGAAATCGTGAACAGCGACGACACGCTGCGCCAGAAGCTCAGCTTGACCGGCACCACGCCATCGCCGATGGCGACCGCTTCCATGTAGTCGACGTGATTGTTCTTGTCGACGTGACGTTGTGCGACCAGCAGCAAACAACCGGCGATCAGGCCGCCCGCGGCGGGCAGCCACACACGCACCGTCCACGGCAAGCTGCGCGACATTTCGACGAAGCTGCCGGACTTGCCGACAAACACCAGCTGCAGCAACGCGATGCATTCGCGAAAGGCAATCGTCGCGAATGCGCCCGCGACGCCGACCACCACCGACCAGACCAGCATCGTATGGGCATCGGACAGACGGAACAGGGTTTGAGCGCGGGTGCGCAGCTTCAGCAGGAATGAAAGCACGTCGGCAGGAGAGGGCGTGATGGGTGGATGAGATGCGCGTACGGTAACAGCATTGCGCCTGCTATTGGAAGCGGGCGCAATGCGGAGCGTTCGCGAAGGAGGGCGGTGCGGATCAAGTCACCGCCTTGTCGAGTTCCGGGTAGTGCCGGAAGACGCAGGCTTCGTTATGTTCGATGCGCCGGTCGGACTGGAGATAAGCGGCGATCTTCGGCCGCTCGATCACCGCGTCGTGCAGCGCCGCGAGGCGCGGATAGTGTTCGCCAAAACGCTTGAGCGCGCGCGGAAAAGCGTACAGCAGACCGTCGATCAGCTGGAACATCGACAAGTCGACGTAAGTGAGCGCGTCGCCCACCATGAACGTGTCGCCGGCCGGGTTCTGTTTCAGCACGCGCTCGAAGTACTTCATGAACTTCGGAATCCGGTTGTCGATGAAGTCGTGCGCGCGCACTTTGGCGGCGTCTTTCTGGTCTTCGTAATACAGCGCACTGGCGAGCGGATGATGCGTGTCGTGCGCTTCGGTCACCATATCGGCGATCGTCAGTTGCAGCCCGTTGGCGACATAGCGCAGGCTTTCAACCGATGGCGCGAGATTGAGCTTCCGGCCAAGGTAGAACAGGATGTTGGCGGTCTGCGCGATGACCAGATCGCCGTCTTTCAGAAACGGCGGCGCGAATGGCGGATAGGGCTCGTCCTTACTCTTCATTATTGCCATCATCGCGTTCGTGCCAAGACCCTCCAGCGGGTCGCCGCGTGCTACTTCCACGTAGTCCGCGCCGGCTTCTTCCAGCGCCAGCCGCACGAATTCGCCGCGACCTTGCAGGCCGTCCCAATAGTAAAGTTCCAGGCTCATCGATCGGTCCTCATTCCGGTTGCATGAACCGGTTTGCGTGAACGGGTGACGTCAGCAACCAGTATGCCGCGCATGCGTGTCAGATGGGCTTCCTGAACGCACAAAACCCCGCACGCGGCGGGGTTGGTCAGGAGGCGAGGGCGGTTTAGCCGAACAGGTGCTGGACGGTCCATGTGATACCCAGTCCGCCGGCAATCAACCACACATACAGGATGAAGCCGGTCGTCAATGCGCGGGGGCCGGCCTGACGGATCTGCGAGATGCGGGTTTCGATACCGAGCGCCGTCATGGCCATGGTGAGCGCGAAGGTGTCGAGCATGTTCAGCGTGCTGGTCGCGCTTTCGGGCAAGACATGCAGAGAGTTGATCACGACGAAGGCCAGGAAGCCGAGCGCGAACCAGGGAATGGCCAGCTTGCGCGGGGCGTGTTGCTTGCCGTCTTCGGCGGTTGCGGTGGCGGCCGCGCCACGTGCCGAGCGGTTCACCCACACGCCGACAACCAGCAGCACCGGCACCAGCAGCATCACGCGGGTCATCTTGACGATGGTCGCGATGTGGGTCGCTTCCGGGCTCACATTGCTGGCTGCGCCGACCACCTGCGCCACTTCATGAATCGTGCCGCCGAAGAACAGACCCGCGCCCACCGTGTCGAGATGCAGCCAGCCCGCCTTGAACAGCACCGGGTAGAGGAACATCGAGAGGGTGCCGAACAGCACCACGCTGCCCACGGCCATGGCGCTCTTGTGCGGCTTCGATTGCAGCGTCGACTCGAATGCCAGCACGGCCGCCGCACCGCAGATCGCGCTGCCCGCAGCCGTTAGCAGTGCTGTGTCGCGATCGAGCTTCATGATCTTCATACCGGCCCACGTGCCGATCACCAGCGTGCTCACGACGATCAGCACCGACTCAGCCAGACCGGGCAAGCCGACCTGGGCGATTTCCTGCAGACTCACGCGCAGCCCGAAAAACGCCACCGCGATGCGCAGGAGTTTGCGCGCCGAGAAGTTGACACCGGCCGCCCAGCTTTCGGGCATGCCGTCGCGCAGTGCGTTGCCGTAAATGGCGCCGGCCACGATGCCGACGATCAGCGGGCTCAAACCCAGGCCGGCGATGGCCGGGAGCGCG
>NZ_WOEY01000097.1 GCF_013177695.1 Paraburkholderia solitsugae
GCGATGGCCGGGATCGCCGCGATACGCGTCACGGCAGCGGCGAACAGCGCAACGAAGAGAATGCCGTTGAGCTGGCCGCGGGTGGATGACCCCGACGACCCGGCGGGTGTGGCAGAAGCAGTGAGATGAGCGGTGGACATGGCGTAGCGCCTTCCTATGACTGTTTTGATTCGATAGGGCTAATCCTAAATTAGATATATCGATATGAAAAATCGTGATTTAGAATGTAAAGTATCGGTTCCACGGATATTTCGACCGCCATGACCCCGGATCAACTTATAACGTTCGCCGCCGTCGCCGAGCATCGCAACATCAGCCGCGCGGCGGTTGCGCTGCATTTATCGCAGCCGGCCGTGTCCGGACAGTTGCGCCAGTTGCAGGACGAATTCGGCGAGCCGCTTTACCAGCGCGACGGCCGTGGCGTACGCCTCACGCCCGCTGGCGAGCAACTCGCCAGCTATGCCACCCGGCTGCGGGATACCTGGCGGCAGGCGCATGCGTATCGCGACGCCCTGCGCGGCCTCGAGCAAGGCACCTTGCGCATCGGCGCAAGCACCACCCCGGCGAGCTATCTGCTGCCGTACCTGATTGCCGACTTTCACCGCCGTCATCCCGACGTGACGTTGCATACCGCCGATGGCAACACCACGGAAATCGTCGGCGCGCTGGGCTCGGTGGATATCGCGATGATCGAAGGGCCGGTCGGCGTGGATCTGCCACCGGACACCGCGGTGCATGCGTGGCGCGAGGACGAGATTGTCGCGATCATGCCGCGTACGCATCCGTTGGCGCAGGCGAGCGGTGCGGACGGGGTAGGCAGCAATGGCGGGCGGGCAGACCTGGCAGCATTCGGCCCGTATCCGCTGGTGCTGCGCGAAGCCGGGTCGGGCGTGCGGCAGATCGTCGAGCGGGCCTTTGCGCGCGCGGGCGTGCCGATGCGTGTGGCGTTGGAGATTGCCGGCGTCGAAGGCGTCAAGGAGGCGGTGCGGGCGGGGATGGGCGTCGGTTTCGTGTCGGCGATGTCGATGCGGCATGAGGACGGGGCGCTGTGCCGGTTCTCATTGAGCCCCGAGCCGCTGACGCGGCGGCTGTCGATTCTGGTGCCCCACGCGAGTGCGCCATCGCGGGTGGTCGAGCAGTTCCTCGCGTTGTGTCTGGCCGATGGGCCCTGATCACGTTTGCCAGGGGATTTCCACTATGGTGCGAGACGGCTGGCTCGGCGCACTATTCGGTCATTCAAGCGCCTCGGCGCTTTTTTTCGAAACGTGTTTGGAACCGGTTCCAAACGCCGATCATGAGACTGGTTTGAGTAAATTCGACATGACTGACGCAGTGGGCACAGTGGACGTGGTGATCGTCGCAAGCGCCTTCGGGATGGACGCGGTTCGCAAGGGCGGTCATCTGAGATGGGCCGACACGAGCAAACAGGCGGGCGCGGCGGCGTTCGAAGTGCGCCGCGAACTATTCGCGGACGAAACCGATGCCGCGCCGCAGGCATTGCGCGAACTCGGCAAGTCGATCGCCGAACTGGGTTTGTGGTCGGTGTATTCGACTCCCGCTTCGCTGTACACCTCCGACGGACACCTCGACGCCGACGCACTGCGTCTCGCGCTCGACGAAGCGACGTCGTTCGGCGCGCGCTTCGTGAAGCTGCAACTCGGTGGTTTCGCCTCGGAGGCCAACGGCGCAGCGATTGCGGACCACCTGCGCGGCGCGAACGTGCGGCTTGTCGTTGAAAACGGCCAACTGGCCGAAGGCGGCTCGCTTGCGCAATTCACCGGTCTGTTCGATGCGCTGAAGCGCGAAGGTCACGCCGATCTGCTCGGCATGACCTTCGACATCGGCAACTGGGCATGGCGCGATGTCGCGCCGCTCGACGCTGCCGGGCCGCTGGC
>NZ_WOEY01000098.1 GCF_013177695.1 Paraburkholderia solitsugae
AGCAGCAGGTCCCCGACGACCAGGGCGGCTCCGGGCGGCCAGCCGGTGGGGGTGGTGAGCGGTCGACGGTCGAGGTGGACGAGGGGTACCGGGGCCTGCGGGTCGATGTTCTCCTGGTCGTCGACCGGGTCGAGGCCGCGGCGGCGCCGCTTCGGCGAGGTCTCGCCGGTGGCATCGCGCGGGACGACGATCGGTCCGGGTAGCGGGGTGATTCGGCCGGGCGCGGGCCGGGTGACGCCGACAATCGACGGCTCGGGCGTGATGCGCACCTGGCCGGCGATGTCGACGTCGAGGTACGCGACGACCGGTGGGACGCCGGGGTCGTCGAGTGGCAGGACGGTGTCCCGGCCGGAGCCGAGTGCGTAGTGGCCCGGCCCGAGGCGCTGCACCCGCCCGGCACCCCGGCCGCCGGCGACACGCAGTTCGCCGCGGTGCTCGACGCGCTGCCGCGCCACGTGCCGCGCGGCATTGAATTTCCGTTCGATGCGAGCCGTATCGACGCGGACGCGGCGCACTACGTCGCGTGGCTGGCCGCCGCGTAAGCGGCGCGCAGGACCTGAAAAAATACGCAGGAGCGAAGCATGAGCAACACAAACGCAGCACTCGACGTCATCACCTACGGCGAAGCGATGGCCATGTTCGTGGCCGCCGAAACCGGGGCACTCGCTGGTGTCGGGCAATTCACCAAGCGCGTCGCGGGCGCCGATCTGAATGTGGCGATCGGTTTGTCGCGATTGGGTTTCAAGGTGGGTTGGATGAGCCGGGTCGGCAACGATTCGTTCGGCCAGTACGTGCGCGACACGCTGACGAAAGAAGGCATCGACCAGCGCTGCGTCACCACCGACGAGCGCTACCCGACCGGTTTCCAGCTGAAGTCGAAGAACGACGACGGCAGCGATCCGGCCGTCGAGTACTTCCGCAAGGGGTCGGCGGCAAGCCATCTCTCGCTGGCCGACTACGCGGCCGATTACGTGCTGCTCGCGCGTCACTTGCATCTGACGGGCGTGGCGCCGGCCATCTCGGCGAGCTCGCGCGAACTCGCATTCCATCTGGCGCGTGAAATGCGTGCCGCAGGCAAGACCATTTCGTTCGATCCGAATCTGCGCCCGACGCTGTGGCCCTCGCGTGACGCGATGGTCGAAGGACTGAATGCGCTCGCCGCACTGGCCGACTGGGTGCTGCCCGGCATCGGCGAAGGCGAGATTCTGACCGGCTATACGCAGCCGGACGACATCGCAAAGTTTTATCTCGATCACGGCGCGCGCGGCGTGATCATCAAGCTCGGCGCAGAAGGCGCTTACTTCCGCACCGCCGACGATGCGGCCGTGATCGCCGGCCAACCGGTCGTGAAGGTGGTGGACACGGTTGGCGCGGGCGATGGCTTTGCTGTCGGCGTGGTCAGCGCGCTGCTCGAAGGCAAGACGCTGCCGCAAGCGGTCGCGCGCGGCAACCGCATCGGCGCACTGGCGATCCAGGTGATCGGCGATTCGGAAGGCCTGCCGAGCGGCGCCGAACTCGACGCGCTCGAACGGACCGATGTGCCGCGCGTCGCCACTGCGGTCTGAGCGCGGGTGAGCCATGCACAAGGCCGCATTCGACGCATCCAGCGCATTCAGCATTAGCTAGCTCGATAACAGCAAGAGCGCTCGAACAGCGCCCCATGACCGCCCATCATCGCTTCGGGAAGCCGTTAGCAACTATCTTGCATGGGACCAGAGTAAGCGCTTTGCACCAACTCTGGTCGACAAAGGAGACTCCCATGACCTCATCGCTTGCAATCCGCCGCTGGTGGACGATCATGCCGATCGTATTCATCACGTACAGCCTGGCTTATCTCGACCGCGCGAACTTCGGTTTCGCGTCGGCCGCCGGCATCAATCAGGATCTCGGCATCAGCAAGGGACTGTCGTCGTTGATCGGCGCGTTGTTTTTCCTCGGCTATTTCTTCTTTCAGCTTCCCGGCGCGATTTACGCAGAACGCCGCAGCGTGAAAAAGCTCGTGTTCTGGAGCCTGATCCTGTGGGGCGGATGCGCGGCGCTGACCGGCATGGTCAGCAATATTCCCTCGCTGATGGTGATCCGCTTCGTGCTCGGCGTCGTCGAAGCCGCGGTGATGCCGGCGATGCTGATTTTCATCAGCAACTGGTTCACGAAGAGCGAGCGCTCGCGAGCCAACACTTTCCTGATTCTCGGCAATCCGGTGACGGTGCTGTGGATGTCGGTGGTATCCGGCTATCTGGTGCACTCGTTCGGCTGGCGCCATATGTTCATCGCCGAAGGCGCGCCCGCGATCATCTGGGCGGTGTGCTGGTGGTTCATCGTGCAGGACAAGCCGCAGCAGGTATCGTGGCTCACGCAGCAACAGAAGGACGATCTCGCTGAAACCTTGCGCGCCGAACAGGCCGCCATCAAACCGATGCGCAATTACCGCGAAGCGTTCCGTACGCCCGCCGTGATCAAGCTGTGCGCGCAATATTTCTGCTGGAGCATCGGCGTGTATGGTTTCGTGCTGTGGCTGCCGTCGATCCTGAAGAACGGTTCGACGCTCGGTATGGTCGAAACCGGCTGGCTCTCGGCGCTGCCGTATCTGGCCGCAACGATCGCCATGCTTGCGGCATCGTGGGCATCGGATAAACTCAACCGCCGCAAAGTGTTCGTGTGGCCGTTCCTGCTGATCGGCGCGATCGCGTTCGCCGCGTCGTACGCGCTCGGCTCCACGCACTTCTGGATGTCGTACGCGCTGCTGGTGATCGCCGGCGGTGCGATGTATGCGCCGTATGGGCCGTTCTTTGCGATCGTGCCGGAGCTGCTGCCGAGGAACGTCGCGGGCGGCGCGATGGCGCTGATCAACAGCATGGGCGCGCTCGGTTCGTTCGTCGGCTCGTACGTGGTCGGCTATCTGAATGGCGCGACCGGCTCGCCTGCGGCATCCTATGCGTTCATGAGCGTGGCGTTGGTCGCCGCGGTGATTCTGACGCTGATCGTCAAACCGCAGCCACAAGCAGAGCCGCTGAACAAGGCCGCCACGCTCGCTACACCGTTGCAAGGAAAATAAGCTGATGAAGAAGATCGTCGCCTGGAAGTCGCTGCCGGAGGATGTGCTCGCGTATCTGCAACAGCATGTGGAAGTCGTGCAGGTCGACCCCGCGCAGCACGACACGTTCGTCGCCGCCTTGAATGACGCGGATGGCGGCATCGGTTCGAGCGTGAAAATCACGCCGGCGGTGCTCGAAGGCGCGAGCCGGCTGAAGGCTTTGTCGACCATCTCGGTGGGCTTCGACCAGTTCGATGTTGCCGACCTCACGCGCCGCGGCATCGTGCTCGCGCACACGCCGGACGTGCTGACCGAGTCCACGGCGGACACGGTGTTCTCGCTGATCCTCGCGTCGGCGCGGCGAGTGGTCGAACTCGCGGAGTGGGTGAAGGCGGGCCAGTGGAAGCACAGCATCGGACCGGCACATTTCGGCGTCGATGTGCAGTGCAAGACGCTCGGCATCGTCGGGCTGGGACGGATCGGCGGCGCGGTTGCACGGCGCGCGGCGCTCGGTTTCAACATGAAGGTGTTGTACACGAATCGCAGCGCGAATCCGCAGGCCGAGCAGGCTTACGGTGCGCGTCGTGTGGAACTGGCAGAATTGCTCGCCACGGCCGACTTCGTGTGTCTGCAAGTGCCTTTGACGCCCGAGACGAAGCACATGATCGGTGCGGCCGAGTTCAAGTCAATGAAGACGAGTGCGATTCTGATCAACGCGTCGCGCGGCGCTACGGTCGATGAACAGGCGCTGATAGAAGCCCTGCAAAACGGCACGATCCGCGGGGCAGGTCTCGACGTGTTCGAGACCGAACCGCTGCCGGCCGATTCGCCGCTCCTGAAAATGGCGAACGTGGTCGCGTTGCCGCATATCGGTTCGGCGACGCACGAGACCCGTCACGCGATGGCGCGCAATGCGGCGGAAAACCTCGTCGCCGCGCTCGACGGGACGCTCGCAACCAACATCGTCAACCGCGAAGTGTTGAAGAAATGAGCACGACGCCGCTTGCCGCCGCGCGCCGCGCAACGATCACCGACGTCGCGCGCGAAGCCGGCACGGGCAAGACCAGCATCTCACGCTATCTGAATGGTGAGATGAGCGTGCTGTCGCCGGAATTGCGCGCGCGCATCGAGGCCGCCATCGAGCGTCTCGACTATCAGCCGAACCAGATGGCGCGTGGCCTCAAGCGTGGCCGCAATCGCTTGATCGGGATGCTGCTCGCCGACTTGACCAACCCGTACACCGTGGAAGTGCTGCAAGGCGTGGAAGCCGCCTGCCACGCGTTGGGGTTGATGCCGCTGATCTGCCACGCGGCCAATGAAGTCGAAATGGAGCGGCGCTATCTGCAACTGCTGACCACGTATCGCGTGGAAGGCGTGATCGTCAATGCGCTCGGGGTGCGTGAAGAAACGCTGCGGCCGGTGGGCGGCGGCGGGATTCCGGCGGTGCTGGTCGATCGTTCGGTGGAGGGGCTTGTCGCCGATATGGTCGGGCTGGACAACCGGGCCGCGGCTGAACTCGGCACGCGGCATCTGCTGGACCATGGTTTCGACGACATCTGGTTCGTCGTGCAACCCTTCGAGCAGGTCAGTTCGCGGCAACTGCGCGAGGCGGCGTTTCGCGAGGTGATGCGCGGCGAGGGCGGTAAGGGCCACGAGGGCAGGACTGGCGGGACAGGCGAAGGCGGCACAAGCGGCGCAAAGGGCGAAGGCAGCAAGGGCGGCGCGCGTGGACATACGCTGGTGTTGAACCTTGGGGAGCCGGCGGCCGTGGAGCGCGCCCTCGCCGAACTGGACCGCGCAATCGATGGCGCCGGCAAGGCCAGTCGCATCGCCTTGTTCGCGGCCAATGCGCCGGTCGCGCTATGCCTCGCCCTTCATCTGAAAGCGCGCTACGGCGCGGATTGGCAGGCGCGTGTCGCGCTGCTGTCGATCGACGATCCCGAATGGGCGGAATTGACCGGCATCACCACGATCCGCCAGCCGACCTACGAGATCGGCTACCGCGCGGTCGAGTTCCTCCATGAGCGCATCGAAGGGGTTCAAACCACCGCGCGCGACTGCCTCTTGCCAGGCGAATTGATCGTCCGCGCGTCAACTTCGCGCTGATCTGCGATCATTCGGGCTGCGGCGCGCAGCGGGTGCGCGCCGGTCATCGCAAGGAAACTCATGGTTGTAGCACCGCTTACCCTCTCGAGCCTCGCCGTCGCGACCCTGTTGGTCGCCGCCTTACCGTTCGTGATCTACCGCCGTCTGCGCCGGCCGCTCGCGCTGAACCCTCGCGATGCGATCACCGGCGTTGCCATATTCGCGCTGTTCGCGATGGTGATCGAGCGCGCGCTGAACGATTACGTGCTGCACCGGAACGAAGCGACCGCCACCTTCCTGTCCAATCCACTGGCCTTCGTGGTGTATGGCGCGCTGGCCGCGGGTATCTGCGAGGAAGTGGGGCGTTTCATTGGCATGCGCCTGCTGCTCAAACGCGCGGCAGCGAAGTCTGCATCCGCCGCGGCGGGCAACGGCGACGGCACGGCACTGACTTATGGCCTCGGCCACGGCGGCGCGGAAGCCTGGCTGGTTGGCGTGCTGGTACAGATTCAATGGATCCTGTTCGCCGTCTTCGAAAACCGCGGCGAACTGGACGGCTACCTGAGCAATCTGCCGACCGACTCGGTGATGCGCATCCACCTGATTCTCGCCAGCCTGACGCCGCAGACGGCTGGTATTTTCGCACTCGAACGGGTGGCCGCGCTGGTGTTCCAGATCGGCTTGTCGGTGCTGATGTGGCGCGGCATGCGGGCGGGCTGGCGTGGCATCCTGCCGCTAGCGATTGCGCTGCACGCGCTGGTCGACGTGCCGGCTGCCTTGTTCCAGGCGCAGCTCGTGCCGCTTGCCGCGGTGGACGGTGTGTATGCGGTGGGGGCGGTGATTGTCGCGGGCCTGCTGTTCAGCGTGTTCCGTCGGCCGGCGGTTGCCGCGTGAGCCGCTTTGAACCATTTGTGAGCCGCTTGCTACACAGACAACCCGTGATTCTCTAACTTTCGGCGTACCCTTTCGGTACGCCGTTCAGGCTCATCCTTTCGGCACACCTCATGGAAGAAGCTTACCAATACGACTGCGCGAATCCCGAGTTCGAGGAATTGGCGCGCGTCATCAGCGATCTGTTTCCCGAGCAGACGCAGTTCATCCAGCGTGCGGGCGAAGACGGCACACCGACGCTGGCGATTCACTGGGTTGCCATGCGTTTCGGCTCGACCGCGCGCCGCATTGTCATGACCGTGGTGATTGCGCCGACGGCGTTGGCGCGTTATCGCGCGTTACCGGCGCGGCTGCGTGGCCGAAGTTTCGCGGTGCTGCGGGCGTATGTCGAAGCGAGCATTGGTTCGCTCGAAGAGCAGTATGCGAACGGCGAGGCGGTGCCGCGTGATGTGACGGTGGATCTCGGCGACGAGTTTGCTTAACTCAATCGGCAAGCCGATAGACCTTCGCGAAGCGTGTGGCTTGCACCACGCCGTAGTCGCCGGGGGCGTACTGCATGATCCAGTCGCCGGCGGCGCCGTGCAGTACGTCGCCGCCACTCGCTGAGCGGGCCAGTGAAAACGCTTCATTCATCTGTTTGGCCAGCACGACGGCAGGCCGGTTGCGGTATGCGCCTGGTTCACCGTGAGCGAGGGCGGTGTCTTCCGGCAGGTATTTGGCGTCGAAGCGTTCGCGGGAGACGACCCAGCGATCGCCGGTCGATCCGGTGATCAGCGCGTCGCCGCGGGCATAGCGGTTCGGGCCTTCCAGGCTCATCAGTTCGCCTTCGGCCGCAGCGAACTCCACGCTCACGGTTTCGTTTTTGACGACGCGCTGGGCGTCGGTATCGTTACTCAGGTCGAGATTTTTGAGTTCGGTCATGAAGCGAGTGGGTGGTGAGAGATTGACAGCCGCGCCGGGACTTTGCGTCTCGACGCCACATACTCGCAATCATGCCAGATGCATTTGAGCATCGGCTTCTTTTGCCATTGGCGGCGGCTGGGGGTTGTCCGCAAAGGCAGAAGAACTGAGCGCGCGGTGCGGAAACCCGCGCCGCGCGCAATCAACTTAACGTGCAGTGAAGCGCTTACGGCTTCACAACCGCATCACTCAGCCGCCGGGGCCTTCTTGCCGCCCTTGCCATGGTGATGCTTGCCGCTTTCCGGGCCGCCCTGATGGAACGTTACGTCGGCCAGTTTCTTCTGCTCCGGCGAGAAGCTGCTGTACAGCGGATCGAACGCATCGACCAGTTTCTTCATGCCGTCCGCATGCGCTTGCGCGATCGTCGCGTATTGCTTCATGTCGTCGATTGCCGACAGGTTCGTATCGGCCTTGCGCTGCTGGAACAACTGGCCCATCGTCTGGCCATTGTTGCGCATGACATCGGCGAATGCGTTCCATTGCGATTCCTGCGCCGAAGTGATCTTCAACGTCGTGTGCAGGTAGGCGATGCGGTCTTCGACATTGCGCTCGTGGCCAGCTTTTGCGACGGGGGCCGAGGTGCCGGGCGCCGAGGCGCTCATCGGTGCCGAAGCCGGTGCGGAAGTTTGTGCGAACGCGCCGCTCATGGCGACTGCGGTGGCCAACATGACGAGTGCTTTTTTCATCGAAACTCCTGATGTCTGTTCGAATTGTGACAAGGCGAGCATGGCGAGCGGCCCAACGCGCGTCGGCATAGCGACGCATGGCGGCCGGCTGCCCACTTCGCCGTCGTCGCTATTTGTATCACGATATCCCTACAATGCGGCTCTTGTGCGACAAACGCTTACAACCGAAACGAACAGGAAATAGCGGGTGGACAAATTCGTCAGCATGGAAATCTTCGTCGCGGTAGTCGAGGCGGGCAGCCTGACTGCGGCCGCCGAGCGCTTCGACATTTCGTCGGCGATGGTGGGCAAGCATATCCGCTCGCTCGAAACACGGCTCGCGACGCGGCTTCTGACGCGCACCACGCGCCGCCAGAGTCTGACTGAAATCGGCCGGCAATACTACGAGCAATGCAGGCGCATTCTAGCCGACGTCAAGGCGGCGGAGTCTCTCGCCGAGGCAATGGCGGCCGCGCCGCGTGGGGTGCTGAAGGTGACGGTGCCGCTGACCTACGGCGTCGAAGTCTTTGCCCCGGCGATGACCGACTACCTGAGCGCATGGCCGGACGTGAGCCTCGAACTGGATCTGTCGAATCGTGTGATCGACCTGGTGGAAGAGGGCTTCGATGCGTCGGTGCGAATCGGCCATCTGCCGGATTCCAGTTTCGTCGCGCGGCCGTTGAAGCCTTACCGGATGCGCGCGTGCGCGTCGCCGGCCTATCTGGAGCGGGCCGGCACGCCGCGCACGCCGGCCGATCTCATGCAGCACGAATGTCTGGGCTTTCTGCATTGGGGCCGCGAAGGTTTGTGGCGGCTAGACGGCGAGAACGCGAACGAAAACCAGCTGCGCGCCGGACGGTTCCGGGCGAACAACGGCCAGGCGCTCAAGGTTGCTGCATTACGTGGCTTCGGGCTGGTGTTGCAGCCGGAGGCGCTGCTTGCGAGAGAGATCGCCAGCGGCGAACTGGTGTCCGTGCTGGAAGACTATCTGCCCGAGGGCGCGCCCGTCCATCTGGTCTACCCACGCGACCGCCGCGCCACGCCCAAGCTCACCAGCTTCATCGATTTCGTGATCGAGCGGTTTGGGGTGTGATAATCCGCTCCATTGCTGACCAACCTCTTTCGCCCTCGATGAGACCTCCGCGCCTCGACCAACTCGACGACCTCGACCGCAACCTCGTTGCGCTGCTGCAAGCCAACGCCCGTGAGAGCGTTGCCAATCTCGCGCGTCAACTGGATGTGGCGCGCACCACCGTGATCGCACGGATCGCCCGGCTCGAGCGCAGCAATGTGATCGGCGGCTATAGCGTGCGGCTCGGTCAGGACGTACTCGACTCGAGCATTCAGGCGTACGTCGGCATCATCATCGCGCCGAAGTACGGGCCGGCCGTGCAGAAACGTCTCGGCAAGATGCCCGAAGTGCAACTGCTATGCGCGGTGAGCGGCGAGTTCGACTATGTGGCTTGGCTGCGTGCCGATTCTCCCGATCGCCTCAACGATCTGCTCGACGAGATCGGCGGCCTGGAAGGGGTGGAGCGAACCACGACGTCGATCATTCTTGCGCGCAAGATCGACCGCGGCACGGTGTGATCCAGGTGCCTGATTTTTACGCCGTTTTGACACGTTTTCGACATATCGACTGATTGCGTCGTCATAACGTCGAAACTCATGGTCATAGCGCAGCATTTTGCGTATATGAACTGTTTTTGCTTCTCCCTAAACTGTGTCTCAAGGGTTCAGCCCGCCGGGCGCCGCGCCTAAGCGCAGCGCACTTCCCAAGCTAGAGACAGCAGACATAAAACTAGGAGAAGCGCATGAAAGTAGCCATCGTTGGCGCAGGTTTGATCGGTCACACCATCGCCCACATGTTGCGCGAAACCGGCGACTACGACGTCGTGGCATTCGACCGCGATCAGCATGCACTCGATAAGCTCGCCGCCCAGGGCATCCCGACCCGCCGCGTCGATTCCGCCGATGCCGCAGCGCTGCGCGCCGCGATTCAAGGCTTCGACGCGCTCATCAACGCGCTGCCGTATTACCTGGCGGTGAACGTGGCCTCGGCCGCCAAGGGCGCGGGCGTCCATTACTTCGACCTGACCGAAGACGTGCGCGCCACTAGCGCGATCCGCGAGATCGCCGACACCGCCGACCACGCCTTCATGCCGCAGTGCGGTCTGGCGCCGGGCTTCATCGGTATCGCCGCGCATGAACTGGCGAACCGTTTCACCGAAATCCGCGACGTCAAGATGCGCGTCGGCGCGCTGCCGGAATTCCCGACCAACGCGCTGAAGTACAACTTGACGTGGAGCGTCGATGGCCTGATCAACGAGTATTGCCAGCCGTGCGAAGCGATCCGCGATAGCCGCACGCAATGGGTGCAGCCGCTGGAAGGCCTCGAACATTTCTCGCTCGACGGTACCGAATACGAAGCCTTCAATACGTCCGGTGGCCTGGGTACGCTATGCGAAACGCTGTCGGGCCGGGTCGAATCGCTCGACTACAAGTCGGTGCGCTATCCGGGTCACCGCAATCTGATGCAGTTCCTGCTGGAAGACCTGCGTCTTTCGAGCGACCGCGACACGCTCAAGACCATCATGCGCCGTTCGGTGCCATCGACCGCGCAAGACGTCGTGCTGGTGTTCATCACCGTGAGCGGTATGCGTGACGGGCAACTGGTGCAGGAAGTGTTCACCCGCAAGATTTTCGCAAAGACGGTGTGCGGCGTGCCGATGAGCGCGATCCAGATCACCACGGCCGGCGCGATGTGCGCGGTGCTCGATCTGTTCCGCGAGAAGAAGCTGCCGCAAAGCGGTTTCGTGCGTCAGGAGCAGGTGTCGCTGCGCGACTTCCTCGCGAACCGCTTTGGCCAGTTGTATGAAGGGCAGACGCTGGATGCGATGGCAACGGTGTAAGCCGCGACTGTCGCGTTAAGGTTCAAATGAGGCTCAAAACCGAGGGCCGTGCGACCACGCGGCAGTGACTGCCGCGAGTAACGAAGAAAGCCTCGTAGAAGGCCGTGTTATGAATGCCAACGCCCCGCATTGCGGGGCGTTGTGCGTTTGAAACAGCGGTGCTGAACGGGCTGCTGCACGGGTTGCTATTACCACCGGCACCACCGGCCGCTACACAGGCAGCGGCGGCATGGCGGACGACGCATGCTCGCCAACCAGGCGCGCGAGCAACGCTTCGTAATCCGCGCGGGTTGGCGCGGTGTTGTCGAACATCAGCAGATCGTCGCAAATCTCGCCGCTCGGCACGAAGCGGCGCTGCCGATACTCATCCCAATGCGCGAGTTTGTAGGCATCGTTCGGATTGCCGCGCGCGATGATGCGTTGACGCGCCATCTCTTCGGACGTGTAGACCCATACGACTCGCAGCGTCACGTCCGCGCCGATGCCCAGCCATGCGCGATCGAACAGGCGCCGTTCGCGTACTTCGCGCGACAGCGGCCCGACGACCAGCGCGCTAATGCCGAGTTCGAGATTGTCGCGGGCGGTATCGAGCAGGCCGCGATACTCGGGATCGCGCAGATGCTGCAGGAAGAGCGGGCTGTCGCGATCGTTCGGATCGCCGGTCAGCATGGCCATGGCGGCTGCGCTGTAGCCGCCGAACAGCGTATCTTTATCGAGCAGGCAGAAGGGCGACGCGCTCGCTTGCATCAGCGGGCCGATCAGCTTCTTCGCCAAGGTCGTCTTGCCGGTGCCTGCGTGACCGCAGAAGAAAACCAGATGAGTCACGAAGACGTGTCCTCAGGCGTGGCGGGCGGGGTGCTGGCGAGTTGCGGGTCACGCGCAAATTTGTCGCCTGCTTCCAGCCACATTACATTGATGATGCCGAAGCCCAACGCCACGCCGATGCCGAGAATCCAGGTGAAGTACCACATTGCAGTCTCCTTGATCGTAGGTCCGGCGCGGCAGGCGATGAAGCGTTGCGCATAACCGGTACAGAGAAGCAAACTTGCTGGCAAAAACAAAGGTAGCACGCGGCGGATCCGAGGGTAAATCCGCAGCGCGCGGCGCCCACAGCGCAGCGCTTTGCAGCGATCATGAAGAAGAACGCGGCCCGGTGCAAGAGGGACACGGCGTCTGGCCGCTCGGCCATGACGGCGCAATGCGCCTATAACAAGAACACCATCACCAACGACACCACCAGCGACATGGGAGACCCAGCATGCCGATGCGCCAGTACTTCCACTGCAAAGCCGCGCTGCTTGCGTTTGCTATCGCGTCGCTCGCCGGCTGCGCCTCGACGCCGGCCGAACCCGTCCCGTTCAAGGAGGTGCCGCAAGCGCGCATCGTCCAGCCCGGTTACACGCAGCCCGGGGCCGGGCTGGTCGCCGTCGACGTGCGGCGCGAACGTTCCCGCGACGTGATCGTGCGGTTCCGCGATGCCTTGGTGTATATCGACGGCGAGCAGGTCACCGACCTGATGAACGGCGAACATGTGGTCTTCTATCTGAGCCCGGGCGTGCATCGCATCGGTGTCTCCACGCAATTCGATCCGGTCGTGGAAATGCACTTCACGGTGACAGCCGATACGCGCTATACGAACCGCGCGTCGGTCACCTTCGGCGAAGATAACCGCATCGCTTTGCGCAGGGTTGCCCGATAGCGCAGCGCAGGGCCTGACAGCGCCGGAATGCGCCGGGTAACGCCAAACCGTATCCACCGCCGCCGCAAGCAGGGTTTAACAATTGGCGACATGACGTTCACGCATAGCCCTTAACATGGCGGCTGTTGTGTATTCGTTCATGCAGATCGGCTACCGGGCTTACGCACGGTGCGAAGCCGGCCGGTCTGTTCCGTTTTCAAGGTAATCCAACATGCTGATCAATTGTGCCGCCTATCAGGACGGCCGGAAGCTGGCTGACATCGATATCGACAGCATCAGCGACTACGTGGCGCGGCCCGAGTGCTTCGTCTGGGTCGCGCTGAAAGACCCGGAGCCGGACGAGCTTGCCGTGATGAAAGACGAATTCGGCCTGCACGAACTGGCGATCGAAGACGCGCAAAACGGCCATCAGCGTCCAAAAATCGAAGAGTACGGCGAGTCGCTATTCGCCGTCATGCATACGGTGGAGATGGACGAAGCGGGCGAACTGCTGATCGGCGAAGTCGACGTGTTTGTGGGGCACAACTATGTCCTGTCGGTGCGACGCGGCACGCGCACCGGGTTCCAGAACGTTCGCGCCCGCTGCGAACGCGACCCGCACTTGCTCAAGGAAGGCTCGGCGTTCGTGCTGTACGCGCTGGCGGACGACATCGTCGACCGCTATTTTCCGGTTATCGAGGCGATGAGCACCGAGATCGAAGCACTCGAAGACCGGATCTTCGAGCGCAACAATTCGGCGGCATCGCGCGTGATCATCGAGGATCTGTACTCGTTGAAACGCCGCCTCGTGATCTTGCAGCACCACGTTACGCCGTTGCAGGAAGCGATCGGCAAATTGACGGGCGGCCGCATTCCGAGCCTCTGCGAAGGCATGCAAGCCTATTTTCGCGACGTCTACGACCACCTCCAGCGGATCGTCAAAACCATCGACGGCCGGCGCGAAATGGTCGTTACCGCGGTACAAGTCAATCTGGGGATGATCTCGCTGGCCGAAAGCGAGGTGACCAAGCGGCTCGGTTCGTTCGCCGCGTTGTTCGCGGTACCGACCATGATCGCCGGTATCTACGGGATGAACTTCGAGGCCATCCCCGAACTGCATTACAAGTTCGGTTATCCAATCTGCCTGGCCGTGATGCTGACCGTGGACGTGATCTTGTACTGGCGTTTCCGCAAGGCCGGCTGGCTTTGACAAGCCGTGAGCCCATCGCTGCGCGCTGTTCCCGCTTGCACCGTGCGCAATAAAAGTCCAGGATAGGCGGTTGGCCGGCCGCAAAGCTTGCAGCCGGCGGTAAATTTGCCACGCACGGACCAAGCGAGGGACCTTTGCCAAAACGCAGCCTGCCGGTGCGCCTATCCGTCGCGCCGGGTCGAATTCATCGAGCCGAATTCACCGAGCGCATTGCATCGACGCACTTCCTGCGTACCGGTGTGCCGCAACACGGCGAATCGTTGACAGTCCAGCCAGGGCACGCTGAGAATAGGCCTCGCAAACGTTTGCGCACAACTAAGAATACGGCTCGACCGCGAGCCTGACAAACCCTGGAGATAGGCATGAGCCATCGCATTCGCCGCCGCATGCTGGCGGCCGCCGTCATTGTCACCGCCGCCGCCGCTTTGCCGTTTTCCTCGGCGTACGCGCAAACCACGCCCGGCCATAAGCCGAGGGTCGCGCTGGTGATGAAGTCGCTCGCGAACGAGTTCTTCCTGACCATGGAAACCGGCGCCAAGGACTACCAGAAACATAATGCCTCCCAGTTCGACCTGATTACCAACGGCATCAAGGACGAAACCGATACGGCGAACCAGATCCGGATCGTCGAACAGATGATCGTCTCCAAGGTCGATGCGATCGTGCTGGCGCCGGCTGACTCGAAGGCGCTGGTGCCGGTCGTCAAGAAAGCCATCGACGCGGGCATCATCGTCGTGAATATCGACAACCGGCTCGACCCGGACGTGCTCAAGTCGAAAGACCTGAACGTGCCGTTCGTCGGCCCGGATAACCGCAAGGGCGCGCAGAAGGTCGGCGATTACCTGGCCAAGAAACTGAAGGCGGGCGATGAAGTCGGCATTATCGAAGGCGTGTCGACCACCACCAACGCGCAGCAACGCACCGCGGGCTTCAAGGATGCCATGCAGGCTGTCGGCGCCAAGGTCGTGTCAGTGCAGTCGGGCGAATGGGAAATCGACAAGGGCAACGCGGTGGCGTCGGCAATGCTCAATGAGTATCCGAACCTGAAGGCGCTCTTGGCTGGCAACGACAATATGGCGATCGGCGCAGTCTCCGCCATTCGCGCGGCAGGCAAGCAGGGCAAAGTGCTGGTGGTCGGCTACGACAACATCAACGCGATCAAGCCGATGCTCAAGGACGGCCGCGTCCTTGCCACGGCCGACCAGTACGCCGCCAAGCAGGCCGTGTTCGGCATCGACACCGCGCTGAAGGCAATCAGTGAGCACAAGAAGCAGTCGCAGTTGTCCGGCGTGGTGGAAACGCCTTGCGACCTGGTGACCAAATAGGCGTTTGGGCAGTCTGCGTGCCGCGAGGAGCACAGCGACACACCCAGGCACGCGGGTTCGCGCTCATGCCGCTGCATGCTGGATGCATGAAAAAAACACGTGAATCCGCGCCAATTCAATAAGCGCTCAAGAAAGCTGCCGCGCCGCCGTTAAATCCAGAGGTAAGCGTCATGACGGTGGCTGCGCGGCGGGAGGGTGCGTGGCTGCCGTTTTCGAGCGGCGCCAGCGGATCGGCGGGCGGCGCGACCGTCGCGCCTGCCTGCGCTGCGCCGCGTAAGTATTCATGGGTTTGGTCTGTCTTCGATGAAGACGTCCGGTGGGTCGCCAGGTGGCGTGGCCGGCGGGAACAACAGGCAGGAGAGCAACAGAATATGGCGACGATCAAGGATGTAGCGGCCGTGGCAGGCGTGTCGTTCACGACGGTATCGCACGTGGTGAACAACTCACGGCCGGTGTCGGCCGACGTGCGCGCGAAGGTCGAACACGCGATCCGTCAGCTTCACTATGTACCGTCGGCGGTGGCCCGCTCGCTCAAGGCGCGGGCGACGGCGACGATCGGTCTGGTGGTGCCGAACAGCACGAACCCGTATTTCGCGGAGATGGCACGCGGCATCGAGGATGGTTGCTCGCGCAACGGCTACTGCCTGTTCTTCTGCAATTCCGACGACGATCCGGCCAAGCAGCGTAATTATCTGCGCGTGCTGCAGGAAAAGCGCATCGACGGACTGATCGTCGCCTCCGCCGGCGACGACGCGGTGCTGGCGCAGACGCTCGCTGACGCCCGCGAGCCGCTGGTCGTCGTGGACCGCAATATCGAAGGCGTGAACGCGGATCTGGTGCAGATCGACCATGAGAAGGGCGGCTATCTCGCGACGCGTCATTTGCTCGAACTGGGGCACGTGCGGATCGGCTGCATCACCGGGCCCGTGAAGACGGCGGTGAGCGCCATGCGGGTGCACGGCTTCATTCGCGCGATGGCGGAGCGTGGTATCGAGATTCCGGCCGGGGCGATTGTCGAAAGCGATTTTTCGGGGGCGGGCGGCCATCGCGCGGCCGCACAGCTGTTCGACACCGTGAAGCCGTCGGCGATTTTTGCCGGCAACGACATGATGGGCATCGGCGCGCTGCGCGCCGCGGCGGAGCGCAATATCAGCGTGCCGCGCGACTGTTCGATCATCGGGTTCGACGATATCGAACTGGGGCGATTCACGTATCCGTCGCTCTCGACCGTGGGGCAGTCGGTCCGCGCGCTCGGCGATATGGCCGCGCAGACGTTGATCGAGCGCATCGCCGGGACGTCGTCGGGCAATCCGCGCGCGCTGGGCCGCCGGCGGGTCGTGTCGCCGCGCCTGATCGTGCGGGAATCGACCGCGACATGGGCCGGCGCGGCGAGGCGCGATCTGGCAGCCTGATATCACGCACTGTGTTGCCGGGTGCAAGCCGCAGGGCTTGACGTCCGGTCTTTCGTGCCGCTTCGGTGCTCTGCTGAACGTGCGCCAAAGTCGGACACAGAGTCGGGCGCGAAAGCTTTGCGCCCGTCACCGAGGTATGCCCCGAGTAGACCCGGGCCCATGCAGCGTCCAAGCTCCGCTTCCTCAAAGTCGATCGACCGCGCTCATCAGCGCGTCGGTGCCTTACCGCCAGTCGATCCTTCCGCTTGAGCCTGTCTTTTACGTCCTCGTTTTGCCATCGGGGGGCGTTCAAACTCGATTCCCTGAACGCCAAAGACACTGCGTGACCTCCGCGCAGGCGTGGTCTTTCGGCAATTTGTAATTTCTACCAATTCCTTACAACGCATTTCTTCATACCATATAAGACCTTCAAGTATGCAAATGGAATGCCGTAAACGTGAGTATTAGAGCGCGGCCTCAAATCAGCGCCATGCACGCAGACGCCGCACGTTACCCCCGCGCTGCGTACGCAGCCTCTCATTTGCTAAGTACAGGAACAAGCATGTTGAACAAGGGCATCACGATCAAGGGGCGGATTGGCCTCACGATGGCTTTTCTCGCCGCGCTGCTAGTCGCCAACGGCGTTTTCGGTCTGTTCGGCATGAGCCGTTCGAACGACGCTTACCAGGACACGTTCACTAACGCCATGCCGAGTGCGGTCGATATCGGCAACGCCGAACTCTTTGCTGCGCGCGAGCGGTTGGCACTCGACCGGGCCGCGTTCATGGCCGGCACGCCAGATGCCGCGTCGACGCTCGAGCGCGCGCGGTCGATGCGTGTCACGTCCGACATGTGGTGGAAAAAGTATATGGACCTGCCGCGCGACGCCGACGAAGATCGTCTCGCGCAGGACGTTATTGCCAAGCGTGACGCGCTGCATCAGCAATTGGACCTATTTTCGGCAACGATCGCGGCGAATGACCAGACCAAGATCGTCGACAGCGCCAAGCGCCTGCAGATGACGTACACCGATCTCGCCACCTCCGACGACGCGCTGCGCAAGTTCCAGTTCGTATCGGCCAAGCAAGGTTACGACTCCGCGCAAAACAGCTTCGAAGTGTTCCGCACGGTGAGCGCAGTCGCCCTGCTGGTCGGCGTGCTCGCCGCTGTAATGTCCTACCTGACGTTGAGCCGCGCGATTGCCCGTCCGCTCGACGCAGCCCTGGGTCATTTCGACGAGATCTCCGCGGGCGATCTGCGCCGCCCGGTCGTGATCACCTCGCGCGACGAAATGGGGCAGTTGCTTGAAGGCATCGCCAAAATGCAGCGCAGTCTCACCGAAACGGTGCGTACGGTGCGCAGCGGCAGTGAATCGATCGCAACGGCCACGCGCCAGATCGCGGCTGGCAATATCGACCTGTCCTCGCGCACGGAAGAGCAGGCGTCGGCATTGCAGGAAACCGCGTCGAGCATGGAAGAGCTGACCGGCACGGTCAAGCAGAACGCCGACAACGCCCGCCAGGCGAGCTCGCTCGCGGCCAATGCGTCGGAGATCGCCAACAAGGGCAGCGCGGTGGTCGGCCAGGTGGTCGGCACGATGGGCGACATCAATCAGAGCTCGGCGAAGATTGCCGACATCATCTCGATCATCGAAGGGATTGCGTTCCAGACCAACATCCTGGCCCTGAATGCGGCCGTCGAAGCCGCGCGAGCCGGCGAAGAGGGGCGCGGGTTCGCGGTGGTGGCCGGTGAAGTGCGCAGCCTCGCACAGCGTTCGTCGGCGGCGGCCAAGGAAATCAAGGAACTGATCGACACCTCAGTGGAGCGTGTGCAGTCCGGCTCGGCGCTGGTCGACGAAGCCGGCCGCACGATGACCGAGATCATCGGTGCGGTGCAGCGCGTAACCGACATCATGGGCGAGATCGCGGCGGCCTCGGAAGAGCAAAGCAGCGGCATCGACCAGGTGGCGCGCGCGGTCACGCAGATGGACGAAGTCACGCAGCAAAATGCCGCGCTGGTGGAAGAAGCCGCCGCGGCAGCGTCTTCACTCGAAGATCAGGCCGGCAAGCTGCGTACCGCGGTCGCGGTGTTCCAGCTCGACGAAAGCGGCTTCAAGGCGCCGGTGAGCGCGGCGCCGAAGCGCGCTGCCGCGCCGGTTCGCCCGGTGGCGGCACGTAAGGTGTCGCAACCCGCGTCACACGCCGGTGCGCAGCCCGCCACGGGCGCGAGAGCATCTGCGGCACCGGCAGCAGCGCCGGCCGCCGCGCCGACGAGAACCCCGGCGAGAGCAACGGCCAGCGCGGGCAGCGATCAGGATTGGGAAACCTTCTGATCGGTGACGGCAGCGGCCACCACGCCGTAACATTCGTTCCCGGCGATGTATCAGACGGAACCACGCTTATGCGGCTCGGCCGCATAACGACAAAGACCGCGATTGCGTGTGCAGCCGCGGTCTTTTTTCGTGGTTTGCCGACTAAGTCACGTTCATGAACGTTGTCCACCCCCTGGCGAGTGTCGTGATCCGGTACATTGACGGGCGCGACTACGGCTTGCATCGGTAACATCGCCGCTGCAGGCTGTCAGCGCGCGGACCGTGAGCCCGCTATCTTCAACTGCTGCAACTCAGCGCGGCAACCCGCCGCTCAACGCGCCAGCCATAAAGGACCGACATGACGCCATACGACCTCGCGCACCGCCTCGTCGAAGCCCGCCGGCAGCATCGCCCGATCGATGCGCCCCCACCCGACAGCTTGCCGCCTGACGCGGCAACCGCGTACGCGATCCAGCAGGCTGTCATTGTGGGCCTCGGCGACTCGACGGGGGCGTGGAAGATCGGTGCCAGAGCGCCGGGCGGGGCCGCCGCGGGCGCGCCGATTCCGGCTTCGCTGGTCCTGCCGTCGCCCGCGCGGGTGGCCCATACCGGCTTCTTCCGGGTGCTGGCGGAGCTGGAGATCGCCTTTCGTTTCGCCGAGGCGATCGAGCCGCGCGGCCGGGCTTATGCGCGCGACGAGGTGCTCTCGAAGGTCGGCGTCGTGCTGCCGACCATCGAGATCGTCGATAGCCGGTTTACCGAATGGCCCAATGTCGCGCCCCTTGCGCAACTGGCCGACGCACAGAACAGCGGCGCCTTGATCACGGGCCATCCGGTTGCCTATGCGGGCCTCGCCCGCGGCTTCGATTTCGTATCGCCCGAACTGGAGCTGAGTTTCAACGGCAATTCGCTGGTGCCGGAAGCCACCGGTAATCCGGCCGGCGATCCGCGCGAACTGCTGGTGTGGTTCGTCAACCATTGTGCTGCCATGGGCATTACGATCGAGCCGGAATGGACGCTCACCACCGGTTCGTACGTCGGTGCGCACAATGTGGACAAGCCGGGCATCGTAAGCGGCCACATCGACGGTCTCGGGGAAGTGGAGATTGAACTGACCTGAGCGTGTCACCGTGTACTTGTAACGGTGCAATTGTCACTGTCCGCCTGTAACGGTTCATTACGAAGCTACAAGCAAACGGCTGCCCGCGGGCGGCCGTTTTACATTTGTCGCATCCGCACTGGGTGCTGTGCCGTATACACCTATGAAGCGGCCCGTTGCGCGGCCGTGATCCAGTTATACGCGCGGCTAACCATATCGCCGACGCGGTTAATACCAAAGGCCCGGCGTGAGCGGCAAGCGCGTGGCGCTTCGCCGCACCCAATGTGAAATGGCGCGGAACAAAACCGCCGGTGCGTTGACGAACCGCTTGATGATGCGCCGGTGGACCGTGCCTCAGGTCCGCACGGTGAACGAACATGTAACACAGCGCGTGTTGCTGTAGACCGAATGGTGACGCCGCGCGTTGATCAAAAAAGTACCGGGGCACAGGAAAGCGCATAACGTCCGCGCTCGATGCAACAAAGTGTGCGTGTGCAGACAGGCCGTCCGGTGCAGCAGTGAGATTGTTCGATGAACAAGACGATTCGTGTAACGGAGCATGACGAACTGTGCGGAGCAGCACAGCAAGCAAGAGGATGCCGCCAGACCAGGACGGCAGTGGAGAGGCAGCAACGTGGCCCTGCAAGCGCTGCGCAATCGTTGTTATGCGAGCGCAAAATTGTAGGTGAGCGAATCTGTGATTCCAAGTGATGAATGTCGGGAGGCGGGTACGGCGCGATTTTCGCAACGTAGTTCGTGAAAAAAAATTTAAAAGGGTTTAGGATGAATTCGAGCGATGTCGTTTCCGAATAGCGCGCCGCGCACGACATCGGTCTAGACTTCGGCGAGGAGGTAGCATGGATATCTACAGCAGT
Source organism: Paraburkholderia solitsugae (assembly GCF_013177695.1). GTDB lineage: Bacteria > Pseudomonadota > Gammaproteobacteria > Burkholderiales > Burkholderiaceae > Paraburkholderia > Paraburkholderia solitsugae. The sequence continues at coordinate 20,437 of NZ_WOEY01000098.1, forward strand.
TTCGCGACCCGCTTCGAGAAAACGCGAGAAGATGAACTCTCGCTCGAGGAGTATCTCGCGCTCTGCAAAGACAATCCCGCCGCGTACGCCACGGCTGGCGAACGCATGTTGACGGCAATCGGTGAACCAGAACAGATCGACACTCGCAACGATCCGCGCATGTCACGTATCTTCGCGAACAAGGTCATCAAGGTATACCCCGCATTCCGTGAGTTCTACGGAATGGAAGATGTGATCGAGCAGGTGGTCGCGTACTTCCGGCACTCGGCCCAGGGGCTTGAAGAAAGGAAGCAGATTCTGTATCTGTTAGGGCCGGTCGGCGGCGGTAAATCGTCGATTGCGGAACGTCTGAAGCAACTCATGGAACGCGTGCCGTTCTACGCGATCAAGGGCTCGCCCGTCAACGAGTCACCCCTCGGTTTGTTCGACTACGACGAGGACGGTCCGATCCTCGAAGAACAGTATGGTATTCCACGCCGCTACCTGAAAAATATTCTGAGTCCGTGGGCAGTGAAGCGCCTGCACGAATACAACGGCGACATCCGCAAGTTCCGTGTGGTGCGCCGCTACCCATCGATCCTTCGTCAGATCGGCATTGCCAAGACCGAGCCGGGTGACGAAAACAATCAGGACATTTCGTCGCTGGTCGGCAAGGTCGACATCCGCAAGCTCGAACAGTACGCACAAGACGATGCGGACGCATACAGCTACTCCGGTGGCCTGTGTCTTGCGAATCAGGGCTTGCTCGAGTTCGTCGAAATGTTCAAGGCGCCGATCAAGGTCTTGCACCCGCTGCTCACCGCGACTCAGGAAGGCAACTTCAAGGGCACGGAAGGCTTCGGCGCGATCCCGTTCGACGGCGTGATCCTCGCCCACTCGAACGAGTCGGAATGGAAGGCGTTCCGCAACAACCGCAACAACGAAGCACTCCTCGACCGGATCTTCGTCGTGAAGGTGCCGTACTGCCTGCGCTACGGCGAAGAGGTCAAGATCTACGAGAAGCTGCTGCGTAATTCGTCGCTGGCCAGCGCGATATGCGCGCCGGGTACGCTGAAGATGATGGCGCAGATGTCGGTGCTTACGCGCTTGCAGGAGCCGGAAAACTCCAGCCTCTTTTCGAAGATGCAGGTGTACGACGGCGAGAATCTCAAGGACACCGATCCGAAGGCCAAGTCGTATCAGGAGTACCGTGACTTCGCGGGTGTGGATGAAGGGATGACCGGCGTGTCGACCCGCTTCGCGTTCAAGATTCTGTCGCGTGTATTCAACTTCGATTCGACCGAAGTCGCGGCGAATCCGGTGCACCTGATGTATGTGCTCGAACAGCAGATCGAGCGCGAGCAGTTCCCACCGGAAACCGAACAGAAGTATCTGTCGTTTATCAAGGACGTGCTGGCATCGCGTTATGCCGAGTTCATCGGCAAGGAGATTCAGACCGCGTATCTGGAGTCGTATTCCGAGTACGGTCAGAATATTTTCGATCGCTACGTGACGTATGCGGACTTCTGGATTCAGGATCAGGAGTTCCGCGACCACGACACCGGCGAGAGTTTCGACCGCGCGGCACTGAACGCCGAATTGGAGAAGATCGAGAAACCTGCTGGCATCAGCAACCCGAAGGACTTCCGCAACGAGATCGTCAACTTCGTGCTGCGTGCGCGTGCTGCCAATGCGGGGAAAAATCCTGCCTGGATCAGCTACGAGAAGCTGCGCGTCGTGATCGAAAAGAAGATGTTCTCGAACACGGAGGAACTGCTGCCGGTGATCTCGTTCAACGCCAAGGGTTCGGCGGAAGAGCAACGCAAGCACGAAGACTTCGTCAACCGGATGGTGACGAAGGGCTATACGCCGAAGCAGGTGCGCTTGCTATGTGACTGGTATCTGCGCGTGCGCAAGTCGTCATGATACGCACTGCGTGCCGCCCGCGCGGTCCGACCGCGCGGGCACCTTGCGAGGCGCAAGCTGCATGGACATAGCGTTGTAGTCGCAAACATGCCTATGCAACGTGCGTCTCGCGCAGCGGACATTACAGCGGGAGACCGGGCGTGCTTCATCAAATCATCGACCGCAGGTTAGCTGGTAAGAACAAGAGCATTGCAAACCGCGAGCGCTTTTTGCGTCGCGTTAAGAACTACATTCGTCGCGCCGTTTCGGAGGCGGTGCGCGACCGCAGCATCAAAGACATCCAGAACACCCAGAGCATCACCATCCCGCGCAAGGACATTGCGGAACCGTCGTTCCGGCATGGTCCCGGCGGCAAGCGGGAAATGGTGCATCCGGGCAACTCGGACTACATTCGCGGCGACAAGATCCAGCGCCCGCAAGGCGGCGGCGGCGGAGGCGGGGGCAACCAGGCCAGCAACGAGGGCGAGGGTCAGGACGACTTCGTGTTCGAGTTGAGCCGCGAAGAATTCATGCAGTATTTCTTCGACGACCTCGAACTCCCCCGTCTCGTCAAAACCCATCTGATGGCCGTGCCGACGTGGAAAAGCATCCGCGCCGGCTGGGCCGCTGAAGGCACGCCGAACAATATCGACGTGGTCCGTTCGCTGCGCAGCGCGCTCGGCCGCCGCATCGCGCTCGGAGCACCGCTCGTCAATCAGTTGCACGAGATGGAACGGCAACTGGACGTGATGAAGGCCGATCCAGACGACCGTCGCGAAGAAATCAAACTGCTCGAAGAGGAAATCCACCATTTGCGCGGGCGCATCTGGCGCATTCCGTTTATCGATCCGTTCGATCTGCGCTATGTGAACCGGGTGAAGCAGCCTACGCCGTCGAGCCAGGCGGTGATGTTCTGTCTGATGGATGTGTCCGGTTCCATGGACGAGCAGCGCAAGGATCTCGCCAAGCGCTTCTTCATCCTGCTGTATCTGTTCCTCAAGCGTAACTACGAAAAGATCGAAGTGGTGTTCGTTCGTCACCACACCCGCGCCGAAGAAGTCGACGAAGACACGTTCTTTCATTCGACGGAAAGCGGCGGCACGGTGGTGTCGAGCGCGCTGGAGTTGATGCAGAAGGTGATGGACGAGCGCTATTCGCCGACTGAATGGAATATTTACGGCGCTCAGGCTTCTGACGGCGACAATTGGACCGACGATTCGCCCAAGTGCCGCAAGATACTTTCGGATGACATCCTGGAGAAGGTGCGCTATTTTGCGTATATCCAGGTTACGCCGGAAGAGCAGAACTTGTGGCTCGAATATGCCCAGTTGGCGCTAAGCCAGCCGCACATGGCGATGAAGAAGGTCGAAACGGCGGCTGACATCTATCCGGTGTTTCGGGAGTTGTTTGAAAAGCAGGTGGCGTCTTCATGACGACAAAGCACCTGCACAACGAAGCGCGCGGCTATCAGCCGGAGCGTGGAAAAGGCGTGCCGCAGCAGCAACAGTCGGGGCATGCCGAGGCGAAGGCGGACGATACGGGAGCCGCCACAGCCGGAGCAGTCGACACCGCTGCAGCACGGGGACACACCGGAACGCCCACTGAGGGGCAAAGGGAAGTCCGTATGAACGTAGCCGATAGACGGCCTTTGCCGTGCCCGTCCGACTGGACCTTCGAATTGATCGAAGAGTACGACACGCATATTGCTCGTGTTGCAGAGCAATATGAACTCGACGTGTATCCGATCCAGCTCGAACTCATCAGCGCCGAACAGATGATGGACGCTTACGCATCCGTCGGCATGCCGGTGAACTACCGTCACTGGTCGTTCGGCAAACACTTTCTCTCCACCGAAAAGAGCTACCGTCGGGGGCAGATGGGGCTGGCGTATGAGATCGTCATCAACTCGAACCCCTGCATCGCGTACCTGATGGAAGAGAACACGATGACGATGCAGGCACTCGTCATCGCGCACGCGGCCTATGGGCACAACTCGTTCTTCAAGGGCAACTATCTGTTCAAGCTGTGGACGGATGCGCACGCGATCATCGATTACCTTGTCTACGCGAAGAATTACATCGCGGAGTGCGAGGAGCGCTTCGGACTTGACCGGGTGGAGGAACTGCTCGACTCGTGTCACGCGTTGATGAACTACGGCGTGGACCGTTACAAACGGCCGCAGAAACTCTCGCTGGAAAAGGAGTTTGCGGCACGCCGCGAACGTGAGGCTTATCTGCAATCGCAGGTCAACGAACTATGGCGCACCTTGCCGACCCGGCATACGCCGTTGCCGGAGGAAATCGAGGAGCGTTATCCGCCGGAGCCGCAGGAAAACCTGTTGTATTTCGCGGAGAAGAACGCGCCGTTTCTCGAGCCGTGGGAGCGGGAAGTGATCCGTATCGTGCGGAAGGTCGGGCAGTATTTCTATCCGCAACGGCAAACCCAGGTCATGAACGAAGGCTGGGCCACGTTCTGGCATTACACCTTGCTCAACACGATGTACGCCCAGGGCAAGCTGGAAGACGGCTTCATGATGGAGTTTCTCCATTCGCACAGCAATGTGGTTTACCAGCCGCCGGTCACGAAACCGTACTACAGCGGCATCAACCCGTATGCGCTCGGTTTTTCGATGATGAGCGATATCCGCCGGATCTGTGAAGCGCCGACTGAGGAGGACCGCAAGTGGTTCCCCGAGCTGGCCGGCAGTCCGTGGCTACCGGCGATGCACTATGCGATGCGGAATTTTAAGGACGAGAGTTTCGTTGCTCAGTATTTGTCGCCTCATTTGATTCGCGAGATGCGTTTATTCTCGGTGCTGGATGATGATATGCGTGATGCGCTTGAGGTGTCGGCGATTCATGACGACAGTGGGTATCAGTATGTGCGTCAGGCGTTGTCGCGGCAGTATGACATGCATCATCGGGAGCCGAATATTCAGGTGTGGGCGGTGAATACGCGTGGTGACCGGAGTCTGACGCTGCGGCATTTTATGAGCGACAACCGGCATTTGTCTGGTGATAGCGATGAGGTGCTGAAGCACATGGCGCGCTTGTGGCAGTTTGACGTTTTCCTGGAAAGCGTTGATGAAAACGGCACGGTTAGGAAGCGGTATGAGTGTAAGTATGTGCCTCCGGCTGTGAGGATTTGAAAGGGTTTTGCCCGCGGGGCGGGGGTTGTGCGCTCCGCGGAGTTAGGTTTACCTGGTTTTTTTGCCTGCGCGGCGCTTTTTTTTCTGTGTGCCTACGGCGTTGGCCTTTCCTTGATTTGATATTGGACTATTAGCGTCGCCCCTGTGCGGGGCAGGCACCTACTTTTCTTTGCCTGCCGCAAAGAAAAGCAACCGTATTGGAAGTCAAGCGGCGAACCGGTGTTCAAGGTGGCAGCTGTCAGCCGCAGGGAGCAATTTACGGGCGCGAGTTGTCCTCGCGACCTGCACGATTGAGCGACCTGCACAAGGGTGGGTTTGGACGCCGCGAGCGCCTGGGTTAAAGCATCACAGGCGGCTCAGGC